>DATAYZ010000156.1:0-1554 GCA_036272295.1 Steroidobacteraceae bacterium | reverse complement strand
AAGGCGCGACTTTTGCCGCCTGCGCCGTAACTGCTACTCGAAGGCCAGAGCCGGAAGGTCCAGCGCGATCAGAAAGTACTCGAAGAGATACTGGATGACGCGGATCTGATTGTGCAGGTTGTGGTCGCTTTCCAGAAGATGAAGCGCAGCGCGATAGCTCTGCGCGAAACGCACGCTATGGTCGAAGGGAACGACGTCGTCCCGCCATCCATGCACCACTGTCGTTGGACAATCAAGGACGCCCGGACGCATCTCTGGCAGACCCGGCATGTAGAGGGCGGGCGCCATCAGAAAGACACCGCGCGCGTGCAGCAGGGATGCCGAAGCTACCGCGACGTACCCGCCGAGACTGGAGCCGACGAGCACCAGCTCGCCCGATAGCTCCTTGCAGAATTCCACGAGCCGCGTGACCCGCTGCCGCGGCTCATCGAGGCCGCGGTAATCGACCGAGTGCGCCTCGTAGCCTTCGCTGCGGGCGACTTCGGCAAGCGAGGAGATCTTGCGTCCCCACGGTCCGCTCTCCTTGCCATGCGAGAAGACCACATGCCGGGCAGCCACCAAGGTCTCTCCGGTGGCGGCGGCTTGCGGATCGGAAGGCGGATTGGCATCGCCCTGGCTCATCGAGCGAATCATGCAGGCAAACCCAGGGCGAAGCTAGGGGCACGGGCTCGGGGTCCGCCGGGCCCTTACTTGTAATCCATTTTTTTCAGAATGGCGGTCTCGATCTCCCACCCGACGCGCTGGCGGGATGTGGCCAGACGGTTGACACTGACGGGCCGAACGCGGCTCGCCGCCGGGTGATGGGTCACCAGCCACGCGTCGAACTCGCCCGGCCGGGTGGTGGCGAAACCAAAGAGCAGGTTGACACGCCCGTCGGCAATGGTGTCCGGGCGGTTGACCCGCTCATCACAGATGACGAAGTAGCGATCGCCGGCATCGGCGCCCGCGAACGCGCCCTGCTCCGCCAACACTTCCAGAAACGTCTCGACCAGCGAGCGTGCCCGGCCCCAGGTTCCCGGCCCGTTCTGCTCGAGCAGCACCCAGCGCGTACCGCGCTCGACACTTGCCGCGACCCAAAGGCCGAGACGTCGCGCCGCAAGGTGCTTCCAATCGGGGAATCCGCTGCCACCCGCCGCCAGCGTACGCGCACCCACTCGAACCCCGCCGCCTGCGGAAGTCTGGCGGGGCACTAACAGCGTGTTGATCCCAACTTGAGCGAGCCGCAGGCGATCGGGGTCGCAGACCGGGGCCGCGGGTTGCATCCCCGGGCGCAGGGTCACGTCCTCGCTCGCGGCGGACGACCACAAAGGACTCATCTCGTCGGAGCGCGCGAGCATTCCGGCAACCGCGCCGCAGGGCGCGAAAGTCTCGAGGCGTCCGCGCAGACGATCGAGTGCCTGGACCCGCGGGTAGTACATGACGGCGTTGTCGCTGCGGAACGGCCACGTACGCATGCCGTCGAGGGCCGCACGCGCCGTAGTCCAGGATGCCGGCGGGTCCACGATCAGCATCGCATGACGATCGCGGCAGCAGCGGGCCGCGACGAGGAGCGTG
>DATAYZ010000155.1:0-27398 GCA_036272295.1 Steroidobacteraceae bacterium | reverse complement strand
ATCCGGCGGCGGCGCGCGGTGCCGCTGCCGCTGCCGCTGCCGCTGCCGCTGCCGCTGCCGCTGCCGCTGCCGCTGCCGCTGCCGCTGCCGCTGCCGCTGCCGCTGCCGCTGCCGCTGCCGCTGCCGCTGCCGCTGCCGGTGACAGCCCCAACGAAACGGGGTTCGCTTTCATGCGGGATGCCACGCCGTGCGGCCGGTGCGCGCCTCGGCCCAGTGCTCGAGCACGTGGTACATCGAGGGCAGCACGAACAGGGTGAGGATGGTCGCCACCGCGAGCCCTCCGACCACGACGGTCGCGATCCCGCGCTGCACGTCGCTGCCGACGCCCGTGTGGAGCGCGGCGGGCAGCATGCCCAGCGTCGCGACGGTCGCAGTCATCAGCACCGGACGCAGGCGCTCGGTCGCGCCTTTCATGACCGCCTCGTGCAGGTCGAACCCCGCCTTGCGAAAGCGGTTCAGGTTCGCAACCATGATGATGCCGTTCTGTACGGCGACGCCGAACAGCGCGATGAAGCCGACGCCGCTCGCCACGTTGAGCGTCTGCCCGGTGACGTGCAGCGAGATGAGGCCGCCGAGCGTCGCGAGAGGCACGACGCCCAGGATGAGCGCCGCCTGCCGGAACGAGTGCGTGCCCACGGTCAAGAGTATCAGCATCAGTCCCATCACCATTCCGAGGATGACGAGCAGACGCGATTCGGCGCGTCTCTGATTCTCGAACTGTCCTCCCCACTCGAGGCGCACGCGGTCGGGATCGAAATGCACGTTCGCGGCGATCTGCCGCTGGGCCTCCTTGAGATAGGCCGTGAGGTCCGGATCGCGGTTGTCGATGCGGATGGTGAGGTTGCGCTGTCCGTTCTCGCGCGTGACCGTGCTCTCGCCGGAGCGGACGCGGATCGTGGCGATGTCGGAGAGCGGAACCTGGGCTCCGCCGCCCGTGTGGAGCAACAGGTTGCCGAGCACGTCCGGGTTGTTGCGCGCCGCGGCGACGTAGCGCACGGTCAGCGGATAGATGTGCTCTGCGACATAGACCGTCGAGACGGGGGCCTGCCCCACGCCGGTCTGGATCACGTTCTGCACGTCGGTCATGTTGATGCCGTAGCGCGCCGCTTTCTCGTGATCGAGCTTGATCTCGATCTGCGGGATGGGCGGCTCCTGGAACACGGAGGCGCTCGAGGTGCCCGGGATCTTGTAGAGCACGTCCACGATCTCGTGGCCGACGTTGCGCAGCATCGCGAGATCGTCGCCGTAGATCTTGATGACGAGCGGACTGTGCGCGCCGCCGATCATGTCGTTGACTCCGTCGATGATCGGCTGGCTGATGCCGATGTCGAAGCCCGGCAGATCCTTGTTGAGGTGGGTCGCCAGCCTGTTCACGAACTCCTTCTTGGTCTCGCCGCCCGGCCAGGTGTCGTACGGCGTCAATCCCACCGGCGCCTCGATGTGCGACATCGTCCAGGAGTCGGTGCCGTCGTCGTTGCGTCCCGTCTGCGTGACGATGTAGGAGACCTCGGGGTACTTGCGCACGGCGCGCCTGAGCTCGCTGGCCATGTCGCTTGCCTGGTTCAGCGCGAGGCCCGTGGGCATCTGCACCTGCAGCCACAGCGAGCCCTCGTCGAGGTCCGGCAGGAACTCGCGTCCGACCGTGGCGCCGAGCCCGATGACCGCAAGCAGCGCGAAGATCGCGACGCCGTAGATGATGCGCGGCTGCTCGAGGCAGTGGGCGAGAACCCACTCGTAGCCCGCGGTGAGCTTCTCCAGCCACCGGTTGTGGTACACGCGACCCGGCTTGCGGAAGGCGTAGAAGGCGAGGCCCGGGACCAGTGTCAGCGTCGTCAGGAGCGCGCCGAACAAGGCGTAGCCCATGGTGTACGCCATCGGCGTGAACAGCTTCGCCTCCGCGCGCTCGAACGAGAACAGCGGCAGATAGGTGGTGATGATGATCAGGCTCGCGAAGAAGATCGGCCTCGTGACCTGGACCGCCGCGGCCTTGACCTCGCTCTCGCTCAGCTCCTCGTCGGGCGTGGCCTCGCGCCGGCGCAGGATGGCCTCGGTGACGACGATCGCTCCGTCCACCAGGATGCCGAAGTCGATCGCACCCAGGGACAGGAGATTCGCGGACACCTTGGTGAGATTGAGGAACGAGAACACCGACACCAGCGCCATGGGGATCGAGACGGCAACGACGAATGCGCTGCGGGGGCTGCCGAGGAACACGATGAGCACGATGAAGACGAGACCGATGCCCTCGGCGATGGTGCGGCCGACCTTGCTGACGGTCGCGTGCACGAGATTGTCGCGATCGATGTAGGGCAAGATGCGCACGTCCTGCTTGGCGAGCGCCCGATTGAGCTCCGCCACCTTGGCGTGGACGCCGCGCAGGGTCCGCGAGGGATTCTGATGCTTGAGCATCAGCACGATGCCCTCGAGCGTGTCCGGATTGCCGTCCTTGCCGAGAATGCCCTCCCGCTCCTGGTGACTCAGGGTGGTGCGGCCGAGATCGCGCACGAGCACCGGCACCCCGCCCGCCTGGGTGACCACGATCGACCCGATGTCCTCGAGGTCGTGGATCAGCCCCACGCCGCGGATCACGTAGCTCTGGTCTCCACGCGAGACCCGGCCGCCGCCGGCATTGGTATTGTTGGCATTGATGGCGTTGATCACGTCGGTGATCCCGAGGCCGTAATGCTCGAGCTGACGCGGATCGAGGTCGAGCTGATATTCGGTGGTCAGGCCGCCGAAGTTGGTGTCGTCCACGACGCCGGGGACCGACTTCAGGGCCGGGATCACGGTCCAGCGCTGGATCTCGGACAGCTCCTGGAGGTTGCGGGTATCCGATTCCAGCGTATAGCGGTAGATCTCCCCGCCTGGACCGGCCACCGGGTCGAGCGACGGAGCGGCGCCGGGCGGCAGGACCGCCTGGTTGATGCGCTCGAGCAGGCGCTGCCGCACCCAGTAGTCCTCGTAGCCGTCGCGAAACAGCACGGTGATCAGGGACAGTCCGAAGGTGCTCGTGGAGCGCATCAGAAAGAGCCCGGGTGTGCCGTTGATCTCGCGCTCGAGCGGCACGGTGATGAGCTGCTCGACCTCCTCGGCGGCGAGGCCGGGCATTTGCGTGGTCACCTGGGCGGCAACGTCGCCGAGCTCGGGATACGCCTCGACGGAGAGTGTCTCCCAGGCGTACACGCCGAAGCCGAGCAGCAGGGCGGCGAGCACGATGACCGCCACGCGTCGATTCAGGCAGAACGCGACCAGCTGGTCAATCATTGAGCAGGATTCCGCCCTTGACGACGACCTGCTCGCCCGGCTTCACGCCCGAGTCCACCACGACGGTCGCTCCTTCCTCCAGCTCCGCCGTGACCGTGCGGCGTTCGAACGTCCAGGGTGCGGTGGAGACGAACACCGAGGTCCGATCGTTGTTCATCAGCAGCGCGGAGGTCGGGATCATCACCCGCATCTCCGGCTCGCGGGACAACCTCACCGTGGCGAACATGTTGGGTTTCAAGCTCACGTCCGGGTTCGGAAAGGCGATGCGCAGCTTGTCGCGCCGTGAATCGGGCTCGAGCACGTCGCTGACGAACAGCACCTTGCCCCGCAGGACCCGTCCCGGGTAAGCGGGCAGGGTGACCTCCGCGTCCTGGCCCTTGGCGATCACCGCGACGTCCTTTTCGGCCGCCATCGCGGTGACCCATATCGTGGACAGATCGGCGACCGTCATGATCGGCTGCGTCGGATCGTTGATCATATTGCCGGCGGCGATGGCGACCGACGTGACGCTGCCGGACACCGGAGACTCGATCGGCATCGAGGTCGACGTTGACGCCGACGCCGACGCCGACGCCGACGCCGACGTTGACGTCGAATGCGCGCGGCGTCCGGCGTGCACTCCGATGATCTTGAGGCGCGCCTGGGTGCGCGAATATTCGGCGGCGGCTTGTGCGGCGTCGCTGCGCGCCTGATCGAGATCGCGGCTCGAGAGGGTGCCGAGCTTGAATTGCTCCTCCTGGCGCGCGAGGTTCTTTTGCGCGAGCTGGTCGGCGTCGGCGGCCTTGTCGTCGTCGTCGTAGGCCTGACCCAAGTCGGGCGAATCGATGATCGCCAGCACCTGCCCCTTGTGCACCCGATCGCCGAGGGCGACCTTGATCTCGGTGACGCGGCCGCCGAGGGGCGCGAGGACTGCGGCGGTGCGGGCGGGATCGGACTCGACGATCGCCGGCAGCGTGAGCGTGGGGTTGACCGGCCTCGCCTCTGCCTTCGCGACCCCCAACCGTTGACGCAGCGGCGAGCTCTCGGGAATGAAGATCTCGTTCCCGCGCCGCTCGAGCATCTCCGGTGGCGGCGCCGCGGTCCGTGCGGTCAGCAGCCCAAATCCGTGGGTGAGGGCGGCGGCCACGACCAGCACGCCGAGCACGATGCCGGCCCACAGGAAGGTGCGGCCCCAAGCATTCGGGACGTGATCGTGGATCTGCATGACAATCCTGTTACAGCCCGAGCCGGGTGGGTGCGAAAGTAGCGTATGCCGGCGTATATTTAAAACTCTGTAGCAACTCCAAGGTCAAGCGAATGGTGGCCCTGAATCTGAAGATCGGGGATCTGTCCCGCCGCACCCGCTGCCCGGCGCAGACCATCCGCTATTACGAGCGGGAGGGTCTGCTGCCGGAGCCGACCCGGACGGCCGGCAACTATCGTGTCTATGGGAGCGAGCACGTCGAGCAGCTCGCTTTCATCCGCAACTGCCGCTCGCTCGACATGACCTTGAGGGAAGTCCGGCAACTGCTGCGCGTGCGCGACATCCCGGACGAGAACTGCGATGCCGCGCACCGGCTGCTCGATGAGCACATCGCGCACGTGGCCACGCGGGTCGCGGAGCTACAGCTCCTGGAGAAGCAATTGAAGGGTTTGCGCCGGCAATGCGGGACGGCGCACGCGGACAAGGAATGCGGCATCTTGAATGGACTGGGGCGACGCACGCTCGCGGACGCGGACAAGAAGCCCGCTGCGCACGTCCGCGGCACCCATCACGGCTGAGACGAAGCCGATCCGGGGACGACGTGCAGCCGGTGCGCGTCGTACGCCTTCCAGGCCCCGCGTCGATCACGTAGGCATGGATCGCGGCGGATTGCGCCGGCGTCAGGGCGGTGATCTAGTGATAAGTGCCCTGATGTCACCGGCATATCCAGGCAAGCAGCCGGCGACACAAGGAGCGCCAACGGCGGGCAGAGACCGCGACCACGCCGGCGCCCGATGTCGCGCCCGCGGCCGACAGCGCGGCCATGGTGATGCATGCGGGACACATGATGTCAGTACTCGTCATGCCGGCGCCACCAGACCCCGGCCTCGTTGCGGCCGAGCGGCGCACGATCGAGCCACTGATACGCGCCCCAGAGCCCGTCGAGTCCGCGCGCATAGGTGGAATAGGTGTGATGGACGGCGCCGTCCTCGAGAACGAATGAGCTCATGCCCGGCCGATCGCGCGTGTAGGTGGGCGCGTCCGTTCCGCACATGACGGCGAATTGGCGTACCGGCTCCGGCGCGTTCCCGGCATCCATCACATGGCTGGCGCGTCGGTAATTGTACTCGATGCCGCCGGCGCGCTGCTCGTCCTCCGAGAACGACACGCTGAAGTCGGAGTTGAAGTCGCTCCCGGCCGAGGAGGCCCACGGGAAGGTCCAGCCCATGCGCTGCTTGTAGTCCTGCAGCTTCGGGAGGCGCGCCCGGGAGACGGCCCACAGCATCACGTCGTGATGGCGCAGGTGAGTCGTGAAACCCTCGAACCCGTCGGCGATCATGGAGCACGACGGGCATCCGGCGGTGTAGTCGGGCCCGAACATGAAGTGATAGATGAGGAGCTGCGATCGACCTCGAAACAGGTCCGCGAGCGACGCATTACCCTCGTCGGTCTCGAAGAGGTAGGTCTTCTCGATGCGGACCCAGGGCAGCGCCTGCCGCTGTCGTGCGGCCTCGTCGCTGCGATGCGTGAGGTCCTTCTCCGCCTCCAACAGCTTCAGGCGCTCGGCCCGCCATTCCTCTCGCGTTCCGGTCTTGTGAGTGGTCATCGCTCGTTACCTCCGGGGTTCGATGGTGAGCTAGATTAGGCACGGGGCGGAACGGAGCGGGAGTGACAAGTGTGACGCGATTTCGATGGACTCGCTGATCACCGCCGCCGCGCGCGCATTGGCGGTCGGCGATTCGTTGGGCGCACTGAAGCTCATCTCCTTGCGGGAAGATCCGCCCGCTCTAGCGCTGCGCGGGACCGCGATGGCGCAGCTCGGAGACCTCGCCAGAGCCCGCGATCTTTTGCGCAGGGCGGCGCGCGGCTACGGTCCGCGCGAGGCATTGTCAAGGGCGCGGTGCAGAGTCGCCGAGGCGGAGGTAGCGCTCGCATCCCGGGACCTGCGCGGCTCGGCCAAGGCTCTCGGCGCCGCGCGCGCCACGCTCGAAGAGCACGGCGACCGCGTCAACGCGGCTCACGCGCGCTACCTCGAGATCCGGCGTCTGGTCCTGATCGGCCGCCTCGAGGAGGCGGAGAGCTCCCTCGGCCGGATCGACCCGCGCGCGCTTCCGCCATTCCTCCTGGCCGCCCATGAGCTCGTCGTCGCGGCGGTCGCGATGCGGCGGATACGGGCCGCGGCAGCGCGTGCGGCGCTCATGCGGGCCGCACGGGCCGCGCGCCGCGCGGGAATTCCGGCGTTGGCGGCCGAGGTCGAGGTCTCGCTCGAGTCTCTGAACGCGATTGCCGCGCGATCGTTCGTACGCGGCACTCAGCGGGACCTGCGGCTGGAGGAGGTCGAGGCGTTGCTTTCGTCGCGCGCTCTGGTCGTGGACGCCTGCCGCTTCAGCATCCGTGAGGCGGGCACCGTCATCGGGCTCGCCGGCCGTCCGGTGCTGTTCACCCTTGCCCGGGCGCTGGCGGAATCGTGGCCGCATGACGTGACGCGGGAGACCCTGGCGGCGCGGGCCTTCCGCGCCGGACGCATCGATGAGACCTATCGCGCGCGGCTGCGCGTCGAGATCGGCCGGCTTCGAAAGGCGGTCGGCGCGGTCGCGGACATCCGCGCGACCCCGCGAGGGTTCAAGATGTCGGCACGCCGGGCGCCGGAGATCGCCGTGCTTGCCCGGCCGATGGAGGAGGAGCACGCACCCGTGCTCGCGTTGCTCGCCGACGGCGAGTCCTGGTCGAGCTCCGCCCTGGGGCTCGCACTGGGATCGAGCCCGCGCACGGTGCAGCGGGCATTGGAGTCGCTGTCGGCAGCAGGCAAGGTGCTGGGCATCGGCCGCGGACGAGCGCGCCGGTGGATGTTGCCGTTGCCGTCCGGAATCACGACGCCTTTGTTACTCCCGGTTCCGGTGACCGGCGATTAGCATGGCGGAGCCGATGTGCCGGACGGGCGGGACGGGCGATCGAGGATATGACCGGCGATCAGGAGGGTGCCATGAAGCGGTCGGCGGCCGAAGTCATTCGCGAGTACGGACCTTATGAGGGCGTCGATCAGGTGGCCGGCGTCACCTACGACGGCGGGCAGATCTGGTTTGCCGCCGGCGACACGCTGAAATCCCTCGATCCCGAGACCGGAGCGCTGGCGGGCTCGATCGACGTCGCCGCGCACGCCGGAACCGCCTTCGACGGCGAGCATCTCTACCAGATCGCCCAGAACCAGATCAGGAAGATCGATCCGGGCACCGGCCGGGTGCTGGCGACGATCCCCGCGCCGGGCGGCGGCTCCGACTCCGGCCTCGCGTGGCACGAAGGGACGCTCTGGGTCGGGCAGCATCGGGGCCGCAAGATCCATCAGATCGACCCGGAGACCGGTGCGGTGCTGCGCACGATCGAGTCGAAGCGCTTCGTCACCGGGGTGAGCTGGGTCGACGGCGAGCTCTGGCACGGCACGTGGGAAGAGGACCGGAGCGACCTGCGACGCATCGATCCCGGGAGCGGAGCCGTCCTCGAGACCGTGGACATGCCGGCGGGGACCGGTGTCTCGGGGCTCGAGTCCGACGGCGGCGACCGGTTCTTCTGCGGCGGCGGCCGCAGCGGAAGGATCAGGGTGGTGCGCCGGCCCAACCGGCCCGGCAAAGGGCCATGACCTCGGCTCACTGAAGCGAGGTTTCGACGTTACGTCGGGCCATCAGCTCCATTGGTAATTTCGCTTCATGGCCGACCTACGACTGCGATTTGGTAGCATGAGCCGCCCGTAAAGACCGGCGGTCGAGCTCTGGCGCGCCTCGTATTTTCAAAATTATCGTCATAAAATCAATATGTTAGACAGACGAGTATCGGTGGCTCCCATGATGGACTGGACCGACAGCCATTGCCGCTACGTGCACCGCCTGTTCTCCCCGCACGCGCTGCTCTACACGGAGATGATCGTCGCCGCCGCGCTGGTGCGCGGAGATGCGCGCCGGCTGCTCGAGCACGATCCGGCCGAGCATCCGCTCGCGCTCCAGCTTGGCGGCTGCGATCCGCGCGAGCTGGCCGCGGCGGCCCGCATCGGCGCGGCCGCGGGCGTGGCGGAGATCAACCTCAACGTCGGCTGTCCGAGCGATCGGGTGCGCAATGGAGCGTTCGGCGCCTGTCTCATGCTGAATCCTGCGCTCGTCGCGGACTGCGTGCGCGCCCTGCGGGACGCGGTGACCCTGCCGGTGACGGTCAAGTGCCGCATCGGCATCGATCACCGCGACGACTACGAATTCCTGGACGCGTTCGTCGATCGCGTGGCGGGCGCGGGCGTCGATGCGCTGATCGTGCACGCGCGGGTCGCCATCCTCGGGGGGCTGTCGCCGAAGGAGAACCGTGAGATCCCGCCGCTCAAGTACCCCCACGTGCACCGGCTCAAGCGCGAGCGGCCGGGCCTGACGGTGGTCCTGAACGGCGGCCTCTCGAGCGTCGCCGAGGTCTCGCGGCACCTCGAGCTCGGGCTCGACGGCGTCATGCTCGGGCGGGCGGCTTATCATCGGCCGCAGCTGCTGGCGGAGCTGGAGCGGGCGCTGTTCGACCCGGCGTGGCGCGAGCCCACGCTCGAGGAGATCGTGGAGCGAGTCGTCGCTTATGCGCGGGAATGCGCCAAGCGCGGGGTGCGGCTGCACTCGGTCACCCGGCACCTGCACGGTCTCATGGCCGGGCGGGAAGGGGCGCGCGCGTGGCGCAGATTCCTGTCCGAGGTCGCGGGCCGGCCCGAGGCACCCGCGGAGATCCTGTACTCCGCGCTGCCGATCCTGCGTCAGGGTGTCGCCGCTTGAGGGAAACCCGGGGCCGCCCGACATCGATTGCACCCGGGGATTGATATATATAGGGCCGATCTGCCAATCGGCAGAGGCGCCTGCACGCCACGTTAAGTATAATTGGCTCTGAATGGGCAAGGAAATAGAAGTCGCCATCGTATTTGCGGACGTGGTGGGCAGTACCAAGCTATACGAGCTCCTGGGCGACCTGCGCGCGCGCGACATGGTGGGGATCTGCATCGACGTGATGCGGGCGGCCACCGACCAGAACCACGGCACCGTGATCAAGACCATGGGCGATGAGGTCATGGCCACGTTTCCCACGGCCGACGATGCCCTCAACGCCGCGGCGCAGATGCAGAAACAGATCGTGACCCATCCGCAGCTCCAGGTCGACGAGCAGACGGTCGCGATCCGCATCGGCTGTAATTTCGGGCCGGTGGTCATGGAGAACAAAGACATCTTCGGCTCCGCGGTGCACACCGCGAACCGGATGACCAGCCAGGCCAAGGCCGGACAGATCATCACCACCGCGACGATGGTCGAGCACCTGTCGAGCGACTGGCGCGCCTCGGTGCGGCAGATCGACATCGCGAGCATCAAGGGCCGCAGCAGCGAGGTGGCGCTGTTCGAGGTGCTGTGGCAGACCGAGGATGTGACGAGCATGGTGCCGGCCATCGCGCTGGCATCGCGCGAGCGGGATCGCGCCAACAAATCGCACCGCCTGCGCCTGCGCTACCAGGGCCAGGAGGTGCTGGTCGACGACGGCCGCGCCAACATCACCATCGGCCGCGCGGAGGAGAACGACCTCGTGGTGAAGGGCAATTTGATCTCGCGCCTGCACGCCCGCGTGGAGATCAACCGCAACAAGTTCATGCTGGTCGACCAGAGCACCAACGGCACCTTCGTGGTCGGCAAGGACGGTGAAGAGGCCTTCGTGCGCCGCGACTCGATGCAGATCCGCGGCGAAGGGCTCATCGGCCTCGGCAAGGCGCCGGACAGCAACTCATCGCAAGTGATCCGCTACGCCTGCGAGGAGTGAGACCTCGCGCGCCGGTGCGGTCGTGTGTGCGCTAAGGCTCGTTCGCGTTCTGCACCCGCTCGGAGGCGCTGTCGAGCTCCTTCTGGAGGGCGGCAGGGATGCGGGCGCCGAATTCTCCGAAGTACTTGTGAATCGCGGCGAATTCATCCCGCCAGAGCTTGGGATGCACGGCCAGGAGCTCCTCGAGCGCATGCGGCGCCACGTCCAGGCCCTCAACGTCGAGGTCGGCGGCATTGGGCAGATGGCCGATCGCAGTGTCGCGCGCCTTGGCGGTGCCCTTGCACCGATCGATGATCCAGCGCAGGACGCGCAGGTTCTCGCCGAAGCCGGGCCACAGGAACTTGCCCGCGGCGTCCTGGCGGAACCAGTTGACGTGGAAGATCTGCGGCGGGGACTTGAGCGAGGCGCCGACGTTGATCCAATGAGACCAGTAGTCCGCGAAGTTGTAGCCGGCAAAGGGCTTCATGGCCATCGGGTCGCGGCGCACGACGCCGACCGCATCGGTGGCCGCCGCGGTGGTCTCCGACGCGACGCCCGCGCCGACCAGCACGCCGTGCTGCCAGCTGCGAGCCTGGTAGACCAGCGGCGCCACGGCGCGGCGGCGGCCGCCGAAAATGATCGCGGAAATCGGCACGCCGCCCGGCGCATCCGACAGCTTGGAGTAGCTCGGATTCTGCCTGGCGGACACCGTGAAGCGCGAGTTCGGATGCGCGGCGGGGCCGCGGGACGGATCGTAAGGCCGGCCTTGCCAGTCGACCACCGGCGCGCCCTCCGTGAGGCCCTCCCACCAGGGCTGGTTGTCCGCGGTCAACGCGACATTGGTGAAGATGGTGTCGCGGCGGATCATCTCGTAGGCGTTGCGGTTGGTTTTGGCATTCGTGCCCGGAACGACGCCGAAGTAGCCGCTTTCCGGGTTGATGGCATAGAGGCGGCCGTCCTTGCCGGGGTGGAGCCATGCAATGTCGTCGCCGACGGTCCAGACCTTCCAGCCCTGGTACTTGGCGGGCGGGATCAACATGGCAAGATTGGTCTTGCCGCAGGCGGACGGAAACGCACAAGCCAGGTAGTGAATCTCGCCCTGGGGGTTCTCGATGCCGACGATGAGCATGTGCTCCGCCAGCCACCCCTCGGTACGCGCCTGCCAGCTCGCGATGCGCAGAGCATGACATTTCTTGCCGAGCAGGGCATTGCCGCCGTAGCCCGACCCGAAGCTCTTGATCGACAGCTCCTCGGGAAAATGCATGATGAAGCGCCGCTCCGGATTCAGCTCGCCGATCGAGTGCAGCCCGCGCACGAAGGTCCCGTCGCGGGTGATCCGCTCGAGGGCGGCGCGGCCCATGCGCGTCATGATCTGCATGTTGAGCACGACGTACGCGCTGTCGGTGATCTCGACGCCGCAGCGGGAATAGGGCGAGTCGATGGGCCCCATGCAGTAGGGCACGACATAGAGGGTGCGGCCTTTCATGCAGCCCTCGAACAGGGCATCCATGCGGGCGTGCGCTTGCTTGGGGTCGAGCCAGTGATTGTTGGGGCCGGCATCCTCGCGGGAGCGGGTGCAAACGAAGGTCAGGTGCTCTACCCGCGCCACGTCGGACGGGGCCGAGCGCGACAGCACGCATCCCGGGAAATGCTGGGGATTGAGCGGCAGGAGCTCCTTGGAGGCGATCAGCTCCCGCTGCAGCGCCTGGAACTCGGAGGGACTGCCGTCGCACCAATGGATGCGCTCGGGCCGCGTCAGCTTCGACACCTCGTTGACCCAAGCCGCCACAGCGCTGTTCATCGAGGCAAGAGAGGTAACGAGCTGGGCAGCGGTGGCCATGAGCAGTCCTTCAAAAGCGTGCGTTATTAATCGCAACAGGATGACAGATGGCCCGCGGGGCTGCCACCGGGTCACCATGCGACAGCGCTGTCGTTTTCGGGTCGGCCAAAGGTCCGCGCGGGACGTGTGGCAATACATTTGATAGTCAACATAAGCGGCTGATTTCACATGGCTTACAATCTTATGAAATATCATTACGTCAGCGGCGCCATGGTCGCGCTGACGGTGGTGCTTGGCGCCGTCTCGACACCGAGCCTGCTGCGCGCCGAGGCTCCCCTCGCGGCGACCTCGGCGACGTTGAGCGTGCACGCAATTGCGGAGGTGGAATCGCGCTCCCGCAACGACGGGCACGTGAAGCTGGTCGCGGCAGATCGCGTGGTGCCGGGCGATCGGGTGCTCTACACACTGGAGGTGCACAACACCGGAGCAGACGCGGTGCAGGCGCCGGTCGTGGTCCAGGCGGTGCCGGAGCACACGCGCTACGTCGACGACTCGGCCGTGGGACCCGGCGCCGAGGTGAGCTTCTCGGTGGATGGCGGACATCACTTCGATCGCCCCCGCGCTCTCGTGTCGTCTCTCACGGGCGGGCAGACGCGCCCCGCGGTCGGCGCCGATTACACCCACATCCGCTGGCAGCTCAAGAATCCGCTCGCCGCGAACTCGACCGCGTTCGTGCGTTTTCGCGTGGTGGTCAAATAGGCGATGGAAAAACGTCGTACGCTCTCGCCATGACGACCGACTATGGCGATGTGTTCGGGAGCGAGGGACCGTTGGGGCGGGTGTTGCCGGGCTATGCGTACCGGCCGGAGCAGGCCGCGATGGCGCGGGCCGTGGGCGGGGCGCTCGCGCGGCTCGAGCCGCTCATCGTGGAGGCCGGCACCGGCACGGGAAAGACCTTCGCTTACCTCGTGCCGGCCCTGACCTCGGGCCGCAGCGTGATCATCTCGACGGGCACGCGCACGCTGCAGGATCAGCTGTTCCATCGCGACATCCCGCTGCTCGCGCGCGCGCTCGGTCTGCCGGTCAAGATCGCGCTCCTCAAGGGGCGGGCCAATTACCTCTGCCGGCACCGCCTGGAGCTTGCGACCCAGCAGGGCTCGCTGCTCGGCGGGGAGCGCGGGGGCGCGCGCGCGCTCGGACGGATCTCGCGCTGGGCTGCGACGACCAAGAGCGGCGATCTTGCCGAGCTCACCGACCTGCCGGAGCAATCTCCCGTATGGCCCCAGGTGACCTCGACGCGGGAGAACTGCCTCGGCCAGGAGTGTTCCTACTTTGCCAAGTGCCACGTCGTCGAAGCGCGCCGCAAGGCGCAGGCGGCGGATCTCATCGTGGTGAACCACCACCTGCTGCTGGCCGATCTCGCGCTCAAGGACGAGGGTTTCGGTGACCTCCTTCCCGGAGCCGAGGCCGTCATCCTCGACGAGGCCCATCAGATCCCCGACGTCGCGGCGCAATTCTTCGGGCACACCTGGTCGGCGCGGCAGGCGCAGCTGCTGCTGCGCGACATCGCCGCGGAGCTGACCCACGCCGGCGTGCGCGCGTCGGATCTGCAGGCCGCCCTCGAGGTGCTGGCGGAGCGCCTGGACGGGTTGCGGCGTGCGCTTCACGGCGCCGGCCGCTACGAGTGGTCGACGCTGTCGGATGGGTTCCTCGACGATCTCGGCGACATCGAGAGCGCGCTCGCGCAGAGCGCGCGGGAGCTCGAGTCGCTCGGCGGCGGGCCCGGCATCGCGAATTGCGGGCGCCGTGCCGCGGCGTTGGCGGGCGCGCTCGCCTCGTTTCGCGAGCTGTCCGACGACTCCGGCTTGCGTTGGGCGGACGTGGGCGCCGGCGGCCTGCTGCTGCAGTACACGCCCTTCGAGATCGCGGAGCGGCTGCGCCAGTACGTGGAGGCGCGGCCATGCGCGTGGATCTTCACTTCGGCGACGCTGGCGATCGGCGAGGACTTCTCGCACTTCTCGACGCGGATCGGGCTCCCCGACGCGCGCACGCTGCGCATCGACAGCCCGTTCGACTACCGCGAGCAGGCGCGACTGTTCCTGCCGCCGCGCATGCCCGATCCCCAGAGCGCGGATCATGGCGCCCGCTTCATCGAGGCGTGTGCGCCGCTGCTGGCGGCGGCCGGCGGGCGGGCCTTCCTGCTCTATACGAGCTACCGCGGACTGGCCGAGGGCGTGCGCGCCCTGAGGGCCCGATTTCCGCAGCCCCCGTTTCCCGTGCTCGTGCAGGGTGAGGCGCCGCGCGAGTCGCTGCTGACGCAGTTCCGCGCGCTCGGCAACGCGGTGCTGCTCGGCACCGGCAGCTTCTGGGAGGGCGTCGATGTGAAGGGCGAGGCGCTCTGCATCGTCGCGATCGACAAGCTGCCCTTCGCCGCGCCCGACGATCCTCTGCTCAAGGCTCGTCTCGAGGGCATCCGCCGGCGGGGCGGCAATCCGTTTTTCGAGTATCAATTGCCGCAAGCCGTGCTGGCGTTGAAACAGGGGGTGGGGCGCCTGATCCGCGACTTCGACGACTTCGGCGTCATCGTGATCGGCGACCCGCGCGTCAGGACCAAGGCGTACGGGCGCGTGTTCCTGGATGCGCTTCCGCCGAGCCCCGTGCTCGCGGACGGCGACCTCGCCGCCGCCTTCCTCGCGGAGCGGCTGGGCACCCCGCATCCGGCGGCTGCGCTCGCGTCGACCGCGAGCTAGCGCGGGGCCGTCGTGAAGAGCCCCAACGTCATGCAGAGGCGCTAGCGACGATGCGGATACTCGCCATCGAGGCATCCACCGAGGCGAGCTCGGTCGCTCTCATGAACGGCACCGAGGTGATCTTCCGCATGCAGGACTCGGGGCGATCCCAAGCCGAGGGCCTCCTGGCGTGGGTGCGGGCGTTGCTCGCCGAGTCCGGCACCGCGCTCGCCGAGCTGGATGCGATCGCGGCGAGCGTCGGCCCGGGCGCGTTCACCGGCGTGCGTGTGAGCGTCGCGGTGGCCCAGGGTCTCGCATTCGGCGCCGACCTGCCGGTCGTGCCGGTCATGACGCTGGAGACCCTGGCCTATCACGCACTGGCCGAGCAGCTGGCCGCGGGATCTGCCGGGGGCACGGCCCCGGCCGGCGCCGGCGTGCGGTATGCGCTCCCGTGCCTCGATGCCCGGATGGGAGAGGTCTATTGGGGCTGCTTCGCGGCCGATGCGCGGCGAGGGGTGTGCCTGGAAGGGCGCGCGGCCGTGGGGCAACCCGCGACGGTCGCGCTGCCCGCGGCCCACGGGTCTGCCGCGGCTGGGGCACCTGCACCCTCTGCGACCGGGGAGCCGTCTCCGGCCGCGCTCGTGGCGTCGGCGCGCGACGGCCGTCGCTACCGCGCCATCGGCCGCGGCTTTTCGGTCTACCCGGAGCTCGCCCGAATCCCCGGCGTCCAGCTGCAGGCCGAGGATGCCCTGCGTCTGCCGCACGCGGCCGACCTCGCCGCGCTCGCGGCGCTCCGCGCCGCCGCCGGAGAGGCGATCGACCCGGCCGATTTGAGCCCGGTGTATTTACGCGACAAAGTCGCTTTCACCGAGGCGGAGCGTGCGGGAAAATAGCGCTTGTCATCGAAACGTCACGAGCTGCCGTTGTAATGGTACGTCAACGGAATCAAGGGACTAGACAATATGACCGCCAAGCGCATCCTCATAGTCGAAGACGAAAAGGCGATACGTGACATGGTCGCCTTCGGTCTGCGACGGGCGGGATACGAAGTTCGAGAAGCCGAGGATTGCCGCGAGGCCCGCGCCCGGATCGTCGATACCCGCCCCGACCTCATGCTGGTCGACTGGATGTTGCCCGACATGAGCGGCCTGGAGCTCACCCGTTCCTTGAAGCGCGCCAAGGATACCGAGGAGATTCCGGTGATCATGCTCACGGCGCGCGCCGAGGAGCAGGACAAGGTGGGCGGTCTCGAGGGCGGAGCCGATGATTACATCACCAAGCCGTTCTCACCCCGCGAGCTGCTCGCGCGCATCCAGGCGGTGTTGCGCCGGACGGCCCCCGCCGGCGCGTCGGACGTGGTCGAGGCCGACGGATTGAGGCTCGATGACTCCAGTCATCGAGTGAGCGCCGGCGATCGGGAGATCGCGCTCGGACCCACCGAGTACCGGCTCCTGCACTTCTTCATGACGCACCCGGAGAGGGTATTCTCGCGGGGACAGCTTCTCGACCGCGTCTGGGGCGGCAATACGTACGTGGAGGAGCGCACGGTGGACGTGCACATCCGCCGATTGCGCAAGGCGCTCGAGCCTTACCAGCTCGAGCGATTGGTCCAGACCGTGCGGGGCGCCGGCTATCGGTTCTCCACCCGGGAGTCCTGAGGAGCGGCAGCTGACGGAGGGCTCGCGACCTAAAGCCAATGGCAGCGATGTGGACTTTCGCGCTCGCGCGCCTCGCGGGCATCTTGGCACTCGGGCTCGTCTTCGGCCTGGTGATCGGTCCCGTATGGGTTTGGGTTCTCGGCGCAGCCTGCCTGTTCCTCGCCTGGCAGCTCTTCAATCTCTATCGCCTCGACCGCTGGCTGCGGCTGCGCTCGCGGATCGTGCCGCCCAACCTCGGCGGCATCTGGGGCGACATCATCGCCCAGGTGGTGCGCCTGCATCGGCGCAAGCAGTTTCACAAGCAGCGTTTGGTGCAGCTGTTCCGCGAGCTGCGCCGCTCCACGGCCGCGCTTCCCGACGGGGTCATCATCTTGAGCCCGCAGCGCGAGATCGTCTGGTTCAACCGGCAGGCCGCGCGCCTGCTGGGACTCAAGCGGCCGCTCGACATCGGCCTGCGGATCGACAACCTGATTCGCTCGCCCGAGTTCGTGCACTACCTGCACGGCGAGGATTTCGCGATGCCGCTGGTGATCCGGCCGCCGGTGCAGCAGGACATGTACCTCGCGCTGCAGGTCGTGCCGTACGGCGGCGGACAGTCGCTCCTCCTGGTCAGGGACGTGACCCGGCAGATGCGCCTCGAGGCCATGCGCAAGGACTTCGTGGCCAACGCCTCGCACGAGCTGCGCACGCCTCTGACCGTGATATCGGGCTATCTCGACACCCTCGCCGACGATCCGTCGATCGACCCGGCGTGGAACGGCCCGATCCGCGACATGCGCGCCCAGGCGCAGCGCATGAACGCCATCATCGCGGACCTCCTGGTGCTGTCGCGCCTCGAGTCGACGGAAGGGGAGGCGCCGCGCGACATGATCGACGTGCCCGTGATGCTCGAGCGCATGCAGCGCGATGCGCTGGCGGGCAGCGATCGGGCGCGGCACGTGACGCTAGAGCTCGAGACCGAGGATGGCCTGTACGGATCGGCCTACGAGCTCGAATCGGCGTTCACCAATCTGCTGGTGAATGCGCTCAAGTACACGCCCGCGGAGGGCGCGGTGCGCATGCGCTGGTGGGTCGACGAGGAGGGCGCGTATTTCTCGGTCATCGATGCGGGGATAGGCATTCCGGCGGAGCACATTCCGCGGCTCACCGAGCGCTTTTACCGCGTCGACGCCGGCCGCTCGCGCGGCCAGGGAGGCTCGGGACTGGGCCTGGCCATCGTCAAGCACGCGCTGCAGCGCCACGGCGCGTGGCTCGACGTCCAGAGCACCGAGGGCAAGGGCAGCACGTTCACCTGCCATTTTCCGAAGCCGCGGGTCTGCGAGCAGATCGAGCGCGCGGTCGCGAGCGCGTGATGCGGCGGGCGCAAGCGTGTGATGCGGCGGCCGCGAGCGCGGGAGCCGGCGGCCCGGCTGCGAGAGCGGCGTGTCACAAATAATTCGCGAACTGTTGACGCGGGGCGCAATCGGATGTAAACGAAATCCGAACTCGCGCTTTGAGTAGAGCACATGGAAACCGCCGATCTCAGTCACCACATCTCCCGCCGCTTCAACGAGGACCTGGAGAAGGTCCGCAACCAGGTCATGCAGATGGGCGGGTTCGTGGAGCAGCAGCTGCACAAGGCGATCACCGCCCTGGTCGACGGCGACAGCCAGCTCGGCGAGTCGGTGGCCACGGAGGACTACAAGGTCAACGGCATGGAGCTGTCGATCGACGAGGAGTGCAGCCGCATCCTCGCGCTGCGCGCACCCGCGGCCGGCGACCTGCGGGTCATCGTGGCGATCATCAAGACCATCACCGACCTCGAGCGCATCGGCGATGAGGGCGAGAAGATCGGCTACATCGCCTCGCGCCTGGCCACCATGGAGCGGCCGGCCGACAAGTACCGCGAGGTGAAGCATCTCGGGCGCCAGGTGGCGCAGATGGTCCACGATGCCCTCGATGCGTTCGCGCGCATGGATTCCCAGGCCGCGGTACGTACGGCGCAAGAGGACAAGATGGTCGACGAGGAGTACGAGTCGATCCACCGCCAGTGCATCACGTTCATGATGGAGGACCCGCGCACGATCCGCCGCGCGCTCGAGATCATGTGGATCGTGCGGGCGCTGGAGCGGATCGGGGACCACGCCAAGAACATCTGCGAATACGTGATCTACATGGTGCACGGCAAGGACATCCGGCATACCTCGCTCGAGGACGTGGCCAAGCAGATCGATGCAGCGCACGCGACCGCCCGCCGCTGATGTCGGCGCGTCAGGGGAATCTCGTCGGCTTCGCGGTGTGCGCCGGCCTCATCGCCTATGCCTACTACGCGCAGTTCGTCATGCACCTGGAGCCCTGTCCGCTGTGCATCTTCCAGCGGGTCGGCACGTTCTTCCTGGGCGTCTTCTTCCTTGCCGCCGCGCTCCATGACGGCGGCCTCTGGGCGCGCCGGAGCTATGCGTCGCTGATCGTGCTCGCGGCGCTGGCGACCGCCGGCGTCGCCCTGCGGCACCTCTACGTCCAGAGCCTGCCGGAGGGAAGCGTTCCCGCATGCGGCGCTTCCCTGGATTTCATGCTCAAGGTGTTCTCGCTGAGCCAGGTGCTGGTCAAGGTGCTGACCGGCTCGGGCGAGTGCGCCAAGGTGACCTGGAGCTTCCTCGGCCTGTCGATGCCGGGCTGGGTGCTCATCGCGGCGCTCGCGCTCGGCGGCTATGGCGCGTGGGTCAACCTGCGGCGCCGCGCCCCCGTCTTGCGCTTCTGATGGGAGAGCCCACGCCGACCGCGCGGCCCCCTGCCGCGGCGCAGGCGGCTCCCGCCGGCGCGCCGTCCGCCACGTTGCGATTGACCGAGGAGCTCATCGCGCGAGCCTCCGTGAGCCCGGAGGACGGGGGCTGCCAGGCGCTCATGATCGAGCGGCTCGAGGCGCTGGGCTTTGCGATCGAGCGCATGCCCTTCGGACCGGTCGAGAATTTCTGGGCGACGCACGGCAGCGGGGGACCCGTGTTCTGCTTCGCCGGTCACACCGACGTCGTGCCGTCCGGACCGGCTGAGCAGTGGCAGAGCGACCCCTTTCGTCCCTCCGTGAGGGACGGCATGCTCTATGGCCGCGGCGCCGCCGACATGAAGAGCGGTCTTGCCGCCATGGTGACGGCCTGCGAGGACTTCATCGGCACGCACGCGGCGCATGGCGGCACGATCGCCTTCCTGATCACCAGCGACGAAGAAGGGCCCTCGGTCGACGGCACCCGGCGCGTGGTCGAGACGTTGCGCGGGCGCGGCCAGTCGATCGACTGGTGCGTGGTCGGCGAGCCGTCGAGCGAGAGCGAGCTCGGCGACACGCTCAAGATCGGCCGCCGCGGCAGCCTCTCGGGCCGGCTCACCGTCCATGGTGTTCAAGGCCACATCGCGTATCCCCAGCTCGCCGACAATCCCGTTCACGCGGTCGCCCCGGCGATCGCGGAGCTCGCCACCCGTGTGTGGGACCACGGCAACGAGCATTTCCAGCCGACCTCGTTCCAGGTCTCCAACATCGCGGCCGGCACCGGAGCGCCCAACGTCATCCCCGGCGAGCTCAAGGCACGCTTCAACGTGCGGTTCTCGACGGAGCAGACCGTCGACTCGCTGAAGGCCACGGTGGAGGAGCTGCTGCGCCGGCACGGCGTCAAGCACACCCTCGACTGGTTCATCTCGGGATTGCCGTTCCTGACCGTTCCGGGCGAGCTGTCGCGGGCCGCCGCGCGCGCGATCGAGGAGCAGCTCGGTCGCACGCCGAAGCTGTCGACCGGCGGCGGCACGTCCGACGGCCGTTTCATCGCGCCGCTCGGTGCGCAGGTGATCGAGCTCGGCGTGGTCAACGCCACCATCCACAAGGTGAACGAGTGCGTTCGGATCGATGACATCGATCGGCTGCAGCGCGTCTATCGGCGCGTGCTGGAGCTCATGCTCGGCTGAGCGAAGGCCGGCACCGGCGCCGCATGGGCGGGGCTGTGCGGCCGATGCCGAGCCGGCCGCCAACCCTTCAGTCGCCGCTGTTGTTGGTCAACCCGATCGAGTTGACCACGCGCTTGACCCCCGGGGTCGACAGGGCGACGGACTCCGCCAGCTGGCGCTGCAGGTCGGTCGCGACCAGGCCGGTGAGATAGGCGACCCCGTCCAGACACCGGACCTCCACCGTATTCGGCGGCATGAGAGCGTCGTGGCGCGCGAAGCTCGCCTGCACGGCGGCGGTGATCCCGGCGTCGCCGGGGCAGCCGCGCAAGCCGCACTTCTCGTAGACGGCGCAGCCCGTCGTGAGGGACGCCATGAGGGCAATCGCGAGCGCGAGGCGGGCGCCGCGGAGCTTGCCTCGGGCGGCAGGCGGCAAGTGGGGCGAAGCTTTCGGCACGCACGGTTGGACCGCCGCCCGGGGTGCGAAGTTTCGCGCCCTCATCCGCGCAGCGGAATCACGGGCAGCAGGACGTGCGACGGACGCGCACGATCCAGGTACACGCGATTCTGCGCGACGCGGATGGTCTCCATGCGGCCTTCGGCCTCGCCGCTGTTCGGGTTCAGGTCGAAGTGCGGAAAATTACTGCTCGAGACGTCGACCCGCAGCCGGTGGCCGCGCTTGAACAGATTGCCGGTGGGAAACGCGTCGATGGCGATGCGATAGACCTCTCCCGGCGTCATGAGGCGCGGCTGCTCCCACGAGTCGCGATAGCGCACCCGCAGGATGCCGTCGGTGAGATTCATGGCATAGCCGGCCGGGTAATCGGCGTTGGGAGGGTACACATCGATCAGCTTCACGGTGAAGTCGGTGTCCGGGCAGTCCGAGGAGATCCACAGCACCGCCGACACCGGCCCCGTGACCTCGAGATCGTCCTCGAGCGGCGGCGTCTGGAACACGAGCACGTCCGGCCGTGCCGCGAGCGCGGGGTAGGGCGGCTCGGAGCCGTAGAAGGCCGGGGCCTCGCGCTGGTCGAATGCGCCGCCCACCATGATGGGCTTGCCGGACGTCACCGTGCCGCCGAGGGTCGGAACGGGGTGCCTCGGGTCGTAGCGATATTGCCGGAAAGCGCGGTGCTCGGATGGCGCACGCCCGGCCAGCATACCGTCGCGATGCAGGTGAAGCCGGGTCCATTTCGCATCGGGAATCGGCCAGTCGCGCTCGGCGCGCCATCGGCCGCCGTGGTCGAGCCGGCCCTGCGCGGTCTTGCGCCCGCTGCCTCCGCCCATGATGAAAAGCCGCACCGCGGGCTCCGCGTCGACTCCGTTGTCGGTGCCTTTCAGCCAGCGGTCGAACCAGCGCGCGCGCAGCGTGAGGAAGTCCGCGGCGAGATTGCCGTCGACGGTCGCCGCCGCGCCGAAGTCCACGTCCCCCGCGTACGTGAGCTGCCGGTCGCCGTGAGTCCACGGGCCGAGGATCAGGCGCACCGGCCCGCGCTTGCGCCGCGACAGTCCCATGTAGTTCTGGGTGGCGGTGCGCGGATACGGGTCGAACCACGAGGACATGTGGACCATCGCCGCATCACAGTAGGCGTCGTAGAACCCTTCGGCGTAGAGGCCGAGCTGCTTCCAGTAGGCGTCGAAGTTGCCGTGCTCCCACTGGTCGAAGAGGTAGCTTTCGTAGTCCGGAGCCGCCGACAAGGGCGAATCGCCCCGATGCCACGGAAAGCGGTGAAACCAGCGTTTCAGGTCGACGGATTCGAGGATCGCGCGGCGCGCGGGGTCCGCGCGCACCGCCGGGCTCTGCAAGGCCTCGCCGTAGGCCCACGTCGCCTGCTTGAGCTCGAACGCGCCCCCCTGCCTGATTCCGCCCTGATACGCGTTGGCGAAGCCGCCGGAGTCGAGGAACATCGCCTTGACGCCGGGCGCGTTCGCGCTGCCGAGCGCGCCCTGGGTGTGAGCGGCATAGGAGAGGCCCATCGTGCCGATGCGGCCATCGGACCAGGGCTGCGCGAGGATCCAGGCGCACGTGTCGTAGCCGTCATAGCCGTCGCTCAGGTACTTCACGAACGTGCCTTCGGATCGGTAGCGCCCCCGGCAGTCCTGATAGACCACCGCATATCCGCGGCGGACGAAGAACTCCGCGACCTCGGCGCGCGATTTCGGCTTCGGGTCCGCGGGTGTTCTCTCCGAGCGGCTGTCGGCGCTCTTGTCGTAAGGCGTTCGCTCGAGGATCGCCGGAACCCGCATGCCGCCGCCGTGCGCCGCGGCCGGCAAGTACACGTCGGTGGCGAGATGGATGCCGTCGCGCACCCGGACCGCGAGGTCGCGCAGCACCACCGTCGGCGGCGGGGCAGGCGCGGCGGCCCGCGCCAGGGCTCCGAGGCCGGCGCCGGCGAGCAGCATCTCGCCGAATCGCCGCCGCGTCACCCGCTCATCGCGATGGCGGGTCATGAGCGCAGCCGCCGCGTCGCCCGCAGATCATGGCTGCGCGTCATGCAAGGCCTCCGGTCGTTCGGGGAATGCGATGGGCGAGAGCCCGACCGACACCGTGACGACGGTGCCCTCGCCCGGACGGCTGGCGATGCCGAGCTCGGCGCCGATGACATCGGCCTGCTCGCGCAGCCCCAGGAGGCCGAAATGGCCGGGGCTCGGGGTGCGCGTATCGAATCCCACGCCGTTGTCCTCGACGCGGAGCTCGAGCCGGTTGCCGTCGATCACGCGCAGCTCGAGCGCGGCGCGCGTCGCGCGAGCGTGGCGCTCGACGTTGCGCAATGCCTCCTGGGCCATGCGCAGCAAGGTCTCGGCACGCTCATCGCCGAAGCGCGCCGCCTCGCTGTCCGCCGAGTACCCGCCGGAAATCCCGGTGCGGTCGATGAAGCGCTCGAACAGGGCAGCGAGGGCGGGCCCCAAGCCGCTCTCGCGGACGGTGCTCGCACGCATCTGCGTGATCGCGGCGCGCGCCTCGTTCAATCCTTCGTGCGCCACCTCCTCGGCGTGCGCGAGCTCCTTGCCCATGGCGGCCGGATCGCGGACCTGGAGCTTGCGCAGGAAGCGCACCTCGCTCAGCATCGCCATCATCGAGTGCGCCAGGGTGTCATGAAGGTCACGCGCGATCTTCAGCCGTTCGCGCACGATGGCGGCGTAACGCGAGTCCTCCGCGAGCCGCTCGACCTCGAGCGTGCGCACCGCGACGCGCCGCTCGAGCTCGCTGGAGAGGGCCTTGAGCACGCGGCGCTCGCGCTGCAGGTCGGAATGGACCTGGTCGAACGCCATGGCGAGCCTCGCGACCTCGTCCTGCCCACCCGGCAGCTCGATGCGCGCGTCCGCGTCGCGGCCCGCCGCCGTCACGGATTCGGTCAGCCGCTTCAAGCGGCGCGTCAGGTGCATGGCACCGAGCGCTCCGAGCACGCAGGTTGCCGCGCCGAGGCAGAGGGAGACCTGCAGGATACGCAGGGCGATCGCGTCGGCACGCTGGAACACGCGCTCCCGCGGCTCGCGAAGCAGCACCTGCCACCCGAGCTCGGCCGCCGCGCCGGTCTCGATCGGAGCGCGGCAAACCAGCACCTGCTCGCCGGCGGGCGTCCGCTCGAATCCGAGCGATTCCACCGCCGACTCCAGCGGCGGGATTCCGGCCGCGCGGGCGTCGGGGATCGAGGTGCCGTCCCAGCGCCTGCCGCGCAGCGCACGGGGCCCGATGAGGACACGGAGGTCTCGATCGAGGACGAATGCCTGCGCCGCGCCGCGCGGTCCGCTCTCGTCGGTCAGGCGCAGAGACGGATTGCGCACGTGCCGCCAACGCAGGTGCGCGGCGATCACGCCGACCACCGCGCCGCCGCGATCGCGCACGGGAATGGACACCTCGCCCATCGCGGTATCGATGGCGGTCGCGGAGGCCACGTCGGTGCTGGATGCCGACTGCCCGTCGATGACGCCGACCCAGGGTTTCGAGAGCCCCGCGGTGAACCAGTCCACCGCCGCCACGCGCGCTCCGGGCCGGTAGACCTCACGGGCCGCGACCACGGTGCCGCCGGCGTCGGCGACCGCGATCCAGTCGAGGTCGGGGTAGGCGGCGACCAGATCGTCGAACGCCGTGCGCAGGTCGCCCGGCGCTCCGAGCAGGAACTGGGCGGTGCGAACCGCCCCCAGACGCGAGGCGAGCGCCTGGCCGAGATCGGAGCTCAGCTGATCGGTCTCGAGCGACAGGCGCCGGACGTGCTGCTCCACGACGTTGTCGCGCGCAATCCGGCCGACCCAGAGACCGGCGGCCGCCGAGAAGGCGACTGCGAGCGCGACGATCAGCCAGAGCGCGCCCGCGGCCAGGCTCCGCCGCGGATCGATGCTCCAGCCCCGGTTCGCCGCCCCAATTGCCGACAACGCGCCTCCTGCTGCCGCCCCGACGCGGCACCCCATGGCGCACGTTAACAGGTGACGAAAGTCACTTCCAAACGCCGTGGCCGGCGACGCATGATGCCCTGGAAGCTCTGCAGGGTCTCCCGAGCTTCAGCACGGGACAATCGGAGTCGCCTCATGGGACAAGAGCAGCACGGAGTACCGGGCCACGGCCCGTCGGTCATCCGCATCGTCATCGCCGAGGACCAGGCCTTGGTGCGGCGGGGTGCGGCACTGCTCTTGTCGATGGAGCCGGACATGGAGGTGGTCGGGCAGGCGTGCAACGGCGTCGAGGCGGTGGAGCTCGCGCAGCTCCTGCGGCCGGACGTGGTGCTCATGGACCTGCACATGCCCGTGAAGGGCGGGGTCGCGGCGACGCGCGAGATCACGCGGGATCTGCCTTCGACCCAGATCCTGGTGCTCACCACGCTGGACGACGACGAGACCGTGTTCGAGGCGGTGCGGGCCGGCGCCCACGCCTATCTGCTCAAGGACGTGGCGGAGGACGAATTGCTGGAGACCATCCGGGCTTTGCGGCGCGGAGAGTCGCGCTTGACGCCGCAAATCGCGCGCAAGGTCATGGATCAGTTCAGCCGTCTTGCGCAGACGACGGCGGGGCCGCCCGCGGCGAGCGCACCCGAGGCTCGGGGCACCCCGGCCTTCGCGCGGCCGGCGTTCGCCGCGGAGGCGCTGAACGAGAAGGAAGAGAAGATCCTCGCCCTCATCGCCGAAGGCATGAGCAACCGCCAGATCGCGCAGACCGTGTTCCTGGCCGAGGGCACCATCAAGAACTACGTCAGCCGCATCATGGAAAAGCTGCACGCGAACACCCGGACCGAGCTCGCGGTGCGGGCCGCTTCGCGAAAGTGAACGGGCCGTCCGTGACCCCCGCTTCACAAAAGTAAGCGAGCGGTCCCGCTTCACGAAAGTGACCAAAGTCACTCGAGGTCGTGACTTTCGGCTCCTGTCCCGGGGAGGCGGCGCGGCTAGATTGAGCTCATGTCCACGGTGACCCGCCGACCATGTCCGTCGTAGAAGGCGCACTAAAGCGCCCCTATACCGTCGCCGCGTCGCTGATCCTGGTCGCCCTGATGGGGATCGGCGCGGCGCTGCGCATGCCGGTGGACATCTTTCCGGAAATCGACATCCCGGTGGTGGCGGTGGTGTGGACCTATGCGGGCATGAGCGCGCAGGACATCCAGAACCGCATCCTGACCATGCACGAGCGGCAGCTTGCCTCGCTGGTGGACGACATCTCGCGCATCGAGGCCGTCAGCTATCAGGGTGTGGGCGTCGAGAGGGTCTACCTGCACGAAGGCGCGGACGTGTCGCGGGCGGTGTCGCAGCTCGCGAGCAGCGCGCTGGTGGTGCTCAAGTACATGCCGCCGAACATCACGCCGCCGCTCGTGATCCGCTACGGGGCGACCGACGTGCCGATCATCCAGCTGAGCCTCTCCAGCCGCTCGCTGCCCGACACCAAGCTCAACGATCTCGGCCAGAACATCATCCGCCCGGCGCTCGCCGTGGTGCACGGCGCCGAGGTGCCGTACCCCTACGGCGGCAAGCCCCGCGTGATCATGGCCGATCTCGATTCGCAGGCGCTGCAGGCGCGCGGCCTGTCCCCGGCGGACGTGAGCTCGGCCCTGCAAAAGCAGAACGTGATTCTTCCGGCGGGGGACGTCAAGATCGGCGACCAGGACTACAGCCTGGCGATGAACAACTCGCCGGACGTCATCGAGTCGATCAATTCGTTCCCGATCAAGCAGGTGGACGGCCGCACGGTGTTCATGCGCGACGTGGCCCACGTGCACGACGGCTTCCAGGTGCAGACCAACTCCGTCTCGGTGAACGGCACCCCGGGCGCCCTGATGACCATCCGCAAGACCGGCGGCGTGTCGACGCTCGCCGTGATCGACGGCGTGCGCGCGGCGCTCAAGGACATCAAGCACGTGCTGCCGAAGGACGTCGACATCAAGCCGCTGTTCGATCAGTCGGTGTTCGTCAAGGCGGCGCTCAACAGCGTGCTGATGAGCGCCTGCCTGGCGGCGGGTCTGACGGCGCTGGTCATCATCATGTTCCTGGGCAACGTGCGCCTGTCGTTGATCATCCTCGCGGCCATCCCGCTGTCCATCATCAGCGCGCTGCTGTTCATCGATCTGGCCGGGCAGACGGTGAATACCATGACGCTCGGGGGATTCGCGCTCGCCATCGGAATCCTGGTCGACAACGGCACGGTGGTCATCGAGAACATCGAGCGGCATGTGGCGTTGCGCGAGCCATTGCGCGAAGCGATCGTGCGGGGCGCCAACGAAGTGGCCATTCCGACCTTCCTGTCGACGCTCTGCATCTGCATCGTGTTCGTGCCGATCTTCCTGCTGCAAGGGACCGCCAAGTATCTGTTCTCGCCGCTATCGTTGTCGGTGATCGGGGCACTCCTCGCGAGCCTGCTGCTCTCCTTCACAATGGTGCCCGTGCTGTTCAGCAAATTGATGAGTAGGTCCGCGGCGGAGCATGCCGCGTCTGCCCAAGATGCCGCGCCCGCCCAAAGACCTGCGGCGGTTGTGGCGTCACGCAATCCGTTCAAACGCGTGCAGCAGCGCTTTGAACGAGGCTTCGAGCGGTTCCGCGAGAGCTATCGCAACGCCCTGTCGTTTGCCCTCTCAAAGCCGGGTGTCACGATAGCCGCGTTCGGAATCCTC
>DATAYZ010000154.1:0-9708 GCA_036272295.1 Steroidobacteraceae bacterium | reverse complement strand
ACCCGGACGGGCGGCGCCTCAGAAAGGCCGCGGCCGCCGGGATGCTGCGCCGGGGGAGCTTGATTGAGACGGGCTAGGCCTTGTCCTGGAGGTGCGACTCTACGAACCAGAGGTACTTGTCGACGGTGCGGGAGATGCCGGTGAACAGATCCGCGGTGTCCGCGTCACCGAGCTTGCCGGTGTCCTCGATCGCCTGGCGCACCGCCTTACCCCAGGCCGCGAGCTGCGTCGACAGGTAGTAGAGGTGGTCCTTGCCGGCCGTGATGCTGAGCGGATAGTTCTTCAGCTTGCTGCGCTTCGCGGCGACCGCCACCGTGCCCTCGGCGGTTCCACCCAGGGTGGTCACGCGCTCGGCGATCTCGTCGATCTGCTCCAGCACCTCGTCCGAGATCTTGTCGAAGAGCTCGTGGAGGGCGATGAAGTTCGGGCCCTTCACGTTCCAGTGCGCCTGCTTGACCTGACTCTGAAGGTCGATGGCGTCGGCCAGCCGCTCGTTGAGAATCACGGCGACGTTGCGACGGATCTTCTCCGACAGGTCGATCTTGGTCTTGTACATGAGGCGCTCCTTCGTGGCGGGGTTTTGGAGCGCTATTCTGCCCTGGCGCGACCTAATCGTGAATCCCGAGGAAAAACGTGATGTCGGGTGCGGTATTGACCGCGGCGTCCTCGCTGAATCCCATCTGCAGGCGCCAACGGCGGTACAGGCGCGCGTCGGCGCCCAGCGAGAGCTGCAAGCTCCGGCCGATGAAGCGCAGCTGCGTGTCGGCAACCCGGCTGCTCTCGGCGTCGATCTGAGCACGCAGCGTCCAGCGATTCCCCATCGACCGGCTCGCGGCCAGCCGCGCAAAGCCGGCGGTGCGATGCGCCGCGCCGCCGAAGAGCTCGTCACCGAAAGGCTGTAATACGCCGAGCTCGGCGGCCAGGCGCCACCGTCCCAAGCCCACCGCGAAATTCGTCCAGGCAGCTCCGTCCCATGCGCCATCGCTCGCGAAGCTGGCCCGGCTTCCGGTCGGCGCCTTGAGACCCGCCCAGAAGGAGAGCGTCCGTGCCGCATTGTCGAGCGGATACCAGCCCACGTCGGCCGCCGCATCTCCGATGCCGTTCGCCGAGCGATTCACGAGAGCGCTCGCCCCCGAGTAGTAGTACTCGGTCTGTCCTTTGGGATAGTAAGGACGATACCCGCGCGAGAAGCCGAACAAGCGGTGCCAGTCATCGATCGCGGTATCGAGCGCGCCGCCCCCGTCGTGGATCAAGGGCAACGACAATCGATAGCGCCATCCCGGCGCGATGGCGCTGTCGAGGGAGAGGTCGAGCACGGCGCTTTCGCCGTCGACCAGCAGGCTCTCCTGGCCGCGGTGCTCCACGTTCAGGGTGTTGCTGACGAGGAGCGCCGCCGCGGCTCGGACCGGCGCATCCGCGGGCGAGTCCGAGGGCAGCGGCAGATAGAAGCCGCGCAGCAGCGGGTTCTGGTCGCGCACCGCGAAGAAGTCGTCGGCGCGCGCCTGGCCGCACGCGGCGAGCCCCAGCGCCGCGGCGATCAGCGCGGCGCGCAGATGCCGAAGCCGGGCGGCCCGGTCACATCGGCCGGTTGGGCGCACGGCTCGGACGGGCACCGGGTGTCGTGTCCCGCATCAGATCTCGGCGCGCCGCGAGCGCACCTGAATGGCGCAGAAGATGAGGCCGGCGCCCACCGCGACGCCGACCAGGGTCTGCGGGCTCGAGAAGAATCCTTGCAGGTCGATCATGTTCCAGACGCTCGGTAGCGCGCGCCCGAGGTCCTCGCCGCCCCCGGTCCAGGGTGCATTGGGATCGGGGCGGAAGGCGACGGCCGGGAATCCGGCCAGCCGGACCGAGACCTCTCGAAAGATCACGTGCGTGCCGAAGAACCAGCGCTCGATGAGCCCGAGCGCGAGCGGCGGCAGTATCGACCAGAGCATGACCGCGCGTCGCGCCGACGCGGAGATCAGCAGCAGATAACCGGCCAGCGGCAGGAACCAGATCGCGCTCACCACGATCAGGTAGATCCACAGAACCTGCAGCTGCAGCCACAGATCCGGGCTCCAGAGCGCGCCGCCGAGGATGGAGTGCGCACGGACCGAGACGATGAAAGCGGTGAGCAGCACCGATACGTCCGAGACGACGAAATACACGACGGGGATCACGAGGAGCGCCATCGCGAGCTTGGACAGCACCGTCGCGGAATCGGAGATCGGCAGCGATTTCCAGAAGAGCACGCTCTTGTCCCTGCGGTCGGAATACAGGCAGTCGAGCAGATACCAGGATGAATAGACGCCGAAGACCAGGAAATACAGGATTCCGACCAGCAGCAGCAACATGCCGCCGAAAGTACGGCTGGGAACGTCCTCCATGACATCCACGCGGCCGAACAGCGCGGCGAATACCAGGGCGACGGCGATCACGACCGGGATCAACCAGATGGCGCGATTCTCCCAGAGCTCCCGGCGCAGCAGCCAGCGATAGGTCTTCATGCGTCACCTCGGGAGAGCTTGGCGACGAACAGGTCGGCGACGCTTGGAGTGTGCGTCTCGCCGAGCGCGCCCAGCTTGTCGAGATCGGGATTCTCGTAGTAGCACACGGTTTTGCCCAGCATGCGCCGCTCGAAGAACGGCCGCTCCGCGCGCGCGGCTTCGAGCGCGTCCGGCGACACGCCGACGGCGGCGTAGCGCGCCGCGATGTCCTCGAGCGGCGAGTTGAGCACGATGCGGCCCCGGTCGATGAACATCACGTCGGTAAGCAGGTTCTCCACTTCCTCGACCTGATGGGTCGTGATCAGGATGGTGCGCGTCTCGTCCATGTAGTCGTTGACCAGCGCGTCGTAAAAGGCGCTGCGGGCCAGGATGTCCAGACCCAAGGTCGGCTCGTCGAGCACCAGGAGCCGGGCATCGATCGCCATGGTCAGCGCCAGGTGAACCTGCGTCTTCATGCCCTTGGACAGCTCGCGTATCTTTTGGCCGCCGGTGACCTGGGTCTTCGCGAGCAGCGCGATCGCGCGGTCGCGGCGAAATCGCGGGTGAATGCCGGCGACGAAATCGATGGCCCGGTCCACGCGCAGCCAGCCGGGCAGCACCGCGACATCGGCGATGAAGCTCGCGTCACGCATGAGCTGGGCACGCTGGGAGCTCGGCTCGCGGCCGAGAACCAAGAGCTGCCCTTCATAGGAGGCGAGGCCGAGGATGGCGCGAAGCGCGCTGGTCTTGCCGGCGCCATTGGGTCCGATGAGACCGACGATGCGCCCGGCTTCGACCTGGAAGTCGACGTGGTCGAGCGCGACGCGCGGCCCGTAGCGCTTGGTGAGGCCTTTTGCTTCGATGAGAGGAGGCATGGCGACCCTCATTCTTCGGTGGACGAGCTGCCGCGGGGCGGCGGGGCCGGGTGGGTGGCGGCGGGGGTCTGGGCGAACAGCTCCTGGGCGGAGAATCCCAGCCGGTGAATGACGGCCAATATCTGGGGCCACTCTTCGTTCAGGAACCTCTCGCGCTCTCCGGCCAGCAGCAGGCGTCGAGCACCGTCGCTGACGTACATCCCGCGGCCGCGGCGCTTTTCGACCAGGTGCTCATCGACGAGCTGTTGGTAGCCCTTGAGGACCGTCAGCGGGTTGAGCCGGTAGTCGGCGGCAACGGTACGCACGGAGGGCAGCGGATCGCCCTCCTTCAGCGCGCCCTCGAGGATGAGGGCCACCATTCGATCGCGCAGCTGGCGATAGATGGGTTGGTTGTCATTCCAATTTGGGTCCATTCCCGACTCGATAGTCCCGCTGTGTTGCCTGTATAGCACGGTAGTCTAAGGCAACGCCGCTTTCGGGGTCCTTAGGCGGCCTGGGCGCTGACCACGGTCGGGACTTCGGCCAACGACAGGACGAGGTGCTGGCTGCCCTGGGCGTTGAACAAATAGGCGACTCCGCCGAGGATGAAGCCGTTCATCATCAGGGCAACGGCGAGGGCGACGAGCTTGGTCGAGATTTGCGTGTTCATGAAGTCTCCTTGAGGTTCCGGTTAGCGGCCGCTGAGGTGTATCAGTGACCTGGTGATATAGTTACATATAACACTGATACATGCAAGCACCCTAACGAAAATCTTTGCGAGCCACGAGAAAGCCGCCTCGGCAGGGATGCTGCATGGCAATGGACCCCTCCGAGCCTGTCGTCGCGGCGGTCCCCGCGACAAAAGCCGCGTATGCTCGGCCCATGGAGTCAGGCGACGACGATGCGAGGCTGATGCTCCGATACCGCGACGGCGATCCTGCGGCGTTTGCGGCCCTCTACGCGCGGCACAAGACACCCCTCTATCGCTATCTCCTGCGTCAGGTTCGCAACGCCGGAGCCGCGGCCGATCTGTTTCAGGAGGTCTGGTCGCGCTTGATCGCGAATCGCCTTCGCTACGAGGCCCGCGCGAAGTTCGCGACCTATTTGTTCCACATTGCACATAATTGCGCGGTCGATTTTTTCCGGCGCAATCTCCACGCCCGGCCGGCCGCGCGCGGTGAATACGATGCGGTCGATGAGCCGCAGGTGCCCGACCACGAGCGGCCCGATGCGATCGTGGAGTTCGCCGAGCAGGAGTCCGCCCTGCTCTCAGCACTCGGCGCGTTGCCGCACGAGCAGCGCGAGGCGTTCCTGCTGCACGAGGAGACGGGCCTCACCATCGAGGAGATCGCACGTATCACCGACGTCGGGCTCGAGACCGCAAAGAGCCGGCTGCGTTACGCAATTCGCAAGCTGAAGAAATCGCTGATCCCCGCCGAGGGCACCGAGCCGCTCTCCGCGCGGCGCATGAAACCGGCTCGCGCCGATGCGCCCGCCTGACGGAGAGCTGGAGGAGTACCTCCGCGGCGGAAGTCCGCTGTCGCTCCAGTATCAACGCGAAGGCGGCGCGACGCCGGCGCACGCGCTCGACCGCCGCGTGCTCGCGCTCTCCAGGGTCCTTCCGACCGAAGCGCCGGCGCGCGAGTCGCTTCGCAGCGCCCGGGCCAGGGCGCCCTGCCTCGCGCCTTTGGCGTTTGCCGCGTGCGTGCTGCTATCGGTCGCCATGGTGACCGCCCTCTTGTTCGGACCGGAGAGCGCGCGCCGCCGCGAGGAGCCACCCCGCCTCGTGCGCACGGCGATGCGCGTCGATGCGCCATTCAAGCTGTATTCGAGCGATCCGCGGCACCTGCGCCAGCCGCAGGCGTGGCTGCGGGACATCGATGCCCTGCGCCGTGCAGGACGCGACGAGGAGGCGGATGCCGAGTACCGCCGGTTCGTCGCCGCCTACCCCGCCTGGCGCCTGCGCGCCGCGCGCTGAAGGTCGCACGCCGCCGCATCGGCGCAGCGGCCTCCCCGGCGAAATTCGGCTAAAATGTAGCATTTGTGCGGGAGCAAGCCATGAAGAAGCCAGTCACGGTCACCATCACCGGCGCGGCCGGTAATATCGGATACGCGCTCGCGTTTCGAGTCGCATCCGGACAGATGCTCGGGGCAGATCAGCCGGTAAATCTCAATCTGCTGGAGATCCCCGCGGCCGCGGCCGCCGTGGCGGGCGTCGTGATGGAGCTGAACGACTGCGCATTCCCCACGCTGAACAAGGTGACCGCCGCGAGCGACCCCATGGTCGGCTTCAAGGACTGCAGCTTCGCGATGCTGGTCGGCGCACGGCCGCGCGGGCCCGGCATGGAGCGCAAGGACCTGCTGCTCGAGAATGCGAAGATCTTCTCCGCGCAGGGCAAGGCGCTCGACGCGGTCGCGAGCCGCGACCTGCGCGTGCTCGTGGTGGGAAATCCCGCGAACACCAACGCGCTGATCGCGCAGCGCAATGCCCCATCGATACCCGCGCACCGCTTCACCGCGATGACCCGCCTCGATCACAACCGCGGCATCGCGCAGCTCATGGAGAAGACCGGCGCTGCACAGAGCGCCATCAAGAAAATCATCATCTGGGGCAATCACTCGGCGACGCAGTATCCGGACCTGCACCATGCAACCGTGGCGGGCAAGGCGGCGCTGTCGGTGGTCGACCCTGCATGGTTCAAGGACACGTATATTCCGACCGTGCAGCAGCGCGGCGCGGCGGTGATCAAGGCGCGCGGCTCCTCCTCGGCCGCTTCCGCCGCCTCGGCCGCCCTCGACCACGTGCATGATTGGATGCTGGGCACGGCGCCGGGTGACTGGGTGAGCATGGGGGTTCCCTCGGACGGCAGCTACGGGATTCCGGAGGGCTTGATCTACTCCCAACCGGTGACGTGCAAGAACGGCGAGTACGGCATCGTGCAGGGACTCGCCATCGACGATTTCAGCCGCGAGAAGATGCAGGCCACTCATCGCGAGTTGCTGGAAGAGCGGGACGGTGTCAAAGACTTGATCTAGGACCCGGATCGTCCGGGGTCCCCGCGACTCGCGCGGACCTCGGATGCAGCCCGGGCCTGCTAACGCGGAGGTCGGCATGTTCGCGGTTTGGGCGGTATTGCTCGCAGGCGTCGTGCTGATCCTCACCTACCGCCGCGCGAGCCTCGGCGTGAGCTCGGTGGTGCTGGGACTCCTGCTCGGCGCTTATTGGGCGGCCGGCTCGGGACCCGAATGGTGGAAGATCACGCTCTGCGTCCCCTACGCGCTGCTCGTGCTCCTCAACGTGAAGCCGCTCAGGCGCGGCGCGATCACCCGGCCTTTCCTGCGCAGCTATCGCCGGCTGCTGCCGTCGATGTCGGCCACCGAGCGCGAAGCCCTCGATGCCGGCACCGTGTGGTGGGACGGTGAGCTGTTCACCGGCGGGCCCGATTGGCACAAGCTCATGTCCGCGAAAGCTCCCGCACTGTCTGCGGAGGAGCAGGCGTTCCTCGATGGTCCGTGCGAGGAGCTCTGCGGCATGCTCGATGACTGGGACGTTACGCACCGGCGCGCGGACCTGCCTCCCGAGGTCTGGTCCTTCATCAAGGCCAAGGGCTTCTTCGCCATGATCATCCCCCGGCGCTACGGCGGCCTCGAGTTCTCCGCGTATGCGCATTCCTGCGTGCTGCTCAAGATCGCATCGCGCTGCGGCACCGCCTCCTCCACGATCGCAGTACCCAACTCGCTGGGACCGGCCGAGCTGCTGCTGCACTATGGAACCGAGGCGCAAAAGAATCATTACCTGCCGCGCCTCGCGCGGGGCGAGGAGGTTCCCTGCTTCGCTCTCACGGGTCCCCGCGCCGGATCGGATGCCGCGTCGATTCCCGACACCGGCGTCATCTGCAAGGGTGAGTGGCAAGGGGCGGAGGTCATCGGCATCCGCCTGAACTTCTCGAAGCGCTACATCACCCTCGCGCCCATCGCGACGGTCATCGGCCTGGCGTTTCGACTCTTCGATCCCGACCGTCTCATGGGAGACAAGGTGGACCTCGGGATCACCTGCGCGCTCATCCCGCGCGACACTCCCGGGGTCGCCATCGGCCGCCGCCACTTCCCGATGAACGTGCCGTTCCAAAACGGCCCCATCGTGGGCGAGGACGTGTTCGTGCCGCTCGATGCCATCATCGGCGGCATGGGGCTGGCGGGGCAGGGCTGGCGCATGCTGGTGGAGCAGCTGTCCGTCGGCCGCTGCATCTCGCTGCCGTCGAACGCAACCGGCGCCGCCGCCGCCGCGGTCTACGCCTCGGGGGCCTACACCCGCATCCGCCGCCAGTTCAACATGCCGGTCGGCCGCTTCGAGGGCGTCCAGCAGGTGCTCGCCCGCATGGCCGCCCGCGTGTACACCATGGACGCGGCGCGCTCGGTCACCGCCGGCGCCATCGACGGCGGGGAGAAGCCTTCGGTGCCGTCGGCCATGTTGAAGTACCACGTCACCGAGCTCGGCCGCATGGTCGCCAACGATGCCATGGACGTGCACGGCGGCAAGGGCATCTGCCTCGGGCCGAGCAATTATCTCGCCCGCGGCTACGAGCTCGTGCCCGTGGGCATCACGGTGGAAGGCGCGAACATCCTGACGCGCAGCCTCATCATCTTCGGACAAGGCGCGGTACGCTGCCATCCGTTCGTGCTCAAGGAGATGAATGCCGCGCGCAATCCCGACCGGGCCGAGGGCCTCAGGGATTTCGACCGCGCGCTCTTCGGCCACATCGGCTTCGCCCTCTCCAACGCGGCGCGCTCGCTCGTTCTCGGCCTGACGCTCGCCCGCTTCACGCGCGTGCCCGAGGGCGGCGCGACCTCACGCTTTTTTCAGCAGGTCAACCGCTTCAGCGCCTCCTTCGCGCTGGCGACGGATGTCGCCATGCTCGCCCTCGGCGGCTACCTCAAGAAAAAGGAGACGCTCTCGGCGCGGCTCGGCGACGTGCTGTCCTCGATGTATCTGGCATCGATGGTGCTGAAGCACCATCGGAATCAAGGCGCCGAGCCCGCGGACCTGCCGCTGGTCGAGTGGGCGTGCCGGAGCCTCCTCTACCAGGCGCAGGAGCAGCTGCACGGCTTCCTGCGCAACTTCCCCGTCCGCTGGCTGGCCGCGATCATGCGCCTCCTGATCTTTCCGCGCGGACTCACCTACTTCGCACCGAGCGACCGTCTGGGCCGTGCCGTCGTCGATCTCGTGATGAATCCCACGGCGGCTCGCGAGCGCCTGAGCAAGCATGTGTACAAGACACAGCAATCGGGCAACCCCATCGGCCTCTTGCAGGAGGCCTTGGTGCTCGCCACCCTGGCGGAGCCCCTCGAGAAGCGCGTGCGCGTCGAGGGGGTGAAGACCGGCAAGGTCACCGCGCTCGATCTGCCCGGACAGATCTCGCAGGCGCTCGAGCAGGGCTTGCTGAGCGACGCGGAGGCGGCGGCGCTGCGGGACTACGACGCCAAGGTGTCGCACCTCATCCGGGTCGACGACTTCGCGCCCGGGGAGCTGGCGGCGGGCACCGGCACCACCCCATGAGCGACGCGGGGGAGGGGCCTGGCGGCGCGGACGCTTCAGCCGCCGGCGCGGACGCTTCAGCCGCCGGCGAGGGCGCTTCGGCGGGCGCCACCGGCGCCTGCGGCGTCCGGGCGGGGCCCGCGCACGAACCCGCGAGGAGCTGCCTGAATTGCGGCACGCTCTTGTCCGGGCGCTTCTGCGCGAGCTGCGGGCAGGCCGCCGACGTGCACGTGCCTACTTCGCGTGAGCTGGTCCTCGAGGCGCTCGAGGGAATCACGCACTCCGATTCCCGCCTGTGGCGCACGCTGAGGCTGCTCTGGTTCAGTCCCGGCAAGCTGACGCAGGAGTTCATCGCCGGCCGGCGCACGGCCTATCTGCCGCCTTTTCGCCTCTATCTGGTGCTCAGCGTGGTCTTTTTCGTGACCGCGTCGCTCTCGCCGTCGCGCAACCATATCTTGGTGATGGACCCGCGCGGCCGGCAGGTCGACTGCAAGCAGGTCGAGATGGTGATGCGCGGGCGCGGCTGGGGTCCGCGCATCGCTCACATGTGCACGGAGATGAAGCGCGACAACGGTGAGCGGCTCTGGCACTTCGTGGTGTCGGACGCCCCCAAGGCGATGTTCATATTCGTGCCGTTGATCGCATTGCTGCACATGCTCATGTATTGGCGGCCGCGCCACCGTTACGTCGAGCATCTGCTGTTTTTTTTGCATGTCCACGCATTCTTTTTCTCGGTCATGACCGTCGTGTCCCTGATGCTCGACGTGGGCGAGGTGCTCCCGAGGGCCGGATGGGCCGTCGACTGGACGCCCTACCTCCTCTGGCTCTTGCCGATCTACACCATCATCGC
>DATAYZ010000153.1:0-23063 GCA_036272295.1 Steroidobacteraceae bacterium | reverse complement strand
AGATCGTCCGCGATCTGCCGCGCGCTGCGCTTGCCGTCGGCGAGGTTCAGCGCCTCGTAGCAGTATTCCTCGCCGCCGGCCCAGGCGCCCTCGTACTCCTCGAGCTTGGGACTCCCGACTCCCGTGCCCTTCAGGTGATCGCCCAGGTAGTCATAGCCGAACACCATGAGCGGCCCGCGCGGCGCGCTCGCGCGACGGTACACCACCGCGGCGGAGGCTGCCTCGGGCTTGGCGCTGCCCGGCTTGGCAGCGCCGGTACGGGCGGTTTGCGGCGGCGCCGGGGCAGCGGCGAACGCCTTGATCGAATCCCGCACCGCGCGCTCGTATCGGTCGGACACCTCGCGGGGCGTGCCGCGCGCCGCGAAGCTCGCGGCCCTCACGAGCTGCCCCAGGTCCGCCGCGCACAACGCACCCGCCGCGTCGGCCGCGCTGAAATTGGCGAGATAGTAGCCGCTCGCCGCGCCGATGAAGGCCGCCCGCTTCAGCTTGGTCGGATCGATGTTCGCAGCCGTGTCGAAATTGGTGTGAATGTAGCGGTCGGGCCAGTCGTTCATGTAGATCGACGGGATCGCGAACGACGAGTCCTGATAGACGTCATGATCGCTGCCCATGGTGTAGGCCGAGTACTCCGCCCGCAGCGGCTCGCTGCCGCCCTCCGGCGCCACCAGCGGATAGTCCGCGGCGCCGGTGGCGGCGAATCGATAGGACTGCTCGTTGGCCCAGCCGGCAAACGCCCACGCCACGTCGTGCACGAACGACGGCAAGCTCAAAGGTCCGCGCGTGATGTGGAACACGGCCTTGGTCATCGGACCGCCGCCCACCATGTCCATGTGCACCACCGCCTGGATTCGCTGCGCGAATTCCGGCCGGCCGTTGAGCAGGGTCAGGGTGCCTTCGATCTCCGGCGGCCAGATGAATCGCAGCGTGCGCCTCGGCCGCTCGAGCCGGCCGGCGCCGATCAGCTTCTGGAGCGTGCGCGCCGCCTCGAGAATGGTCACGCAGCCGCTGGCATTGTCGTTGGCGCCCGGACGCTGGTGGTCGAGATGGCAGGAGAAGGCGATCTCACGATTCGCGTAACGCGGATCCGCGCCTGGAATCACCGCCGTGACGATCTCGTACACGCTCGGATGCTGTCCCGCGTCCACCTTCGCGTGCAGGCGGATGGTCCCGCCCTCGCGCAGCCGCTCGCGCAGCTCGCGTGCCGTTCGCAGCGACACCATGAAAGCAAAGGTGGGATGCTCCGAGAACGTCTCGAGGTGCCCCCAGCGGATCAGCCGATCGTCCGCGCCCCGCCACGCCGTCGGCTGGTTCTGGGCGTAGCTCACGATGCCCGCGGCACCGAGCTTCCCGACCGCGAGCTCCTGCACGTCACCCGGCTGGGCGCCGGCTAGCACGATCTTGCCGGCGACGCTCTTGCCCGCATAGTCGGATTCCCGTGCGCCGTCGCCGACATCGACGAGCTCCGCCGTGACATCCGCGGACTCGCTGTCCTCGGCCAGCACGACGGGCTCGGCGGCGTAGCTCGCCAGCGTGACCGATCTGCCGTCCTTCACCTCGAACAGGTCGCCCTCCCGCGCATCCCAGCCCGGACGCGAGCGCTGCGTGCCGTAGAAGACCTTGCCGTCGGCGGGAAATTTCAGGATCTCGACGCCCGACAGACCATAGGCACGCGCCCGCTCCGCCACCAGCTCCGCCGCCGCATCGAAGCCGGTCGAGCCCCGCTGACGATGCAGCCGTGCCAGGCCTTCGAGATTCCGCTTGGCGGTCTCACCGCTCAGCTCATCGGTGAGCGCGGCGACGGCCGGCTCCGGCAACAGGGGCGGCGGCACCGCTGAAGCAGGCGCAGGCAACGCCGCCAGCGAGAGCAGCAGGATCAATGCGTGTCTCATGATTCTCCCTCGCGGCCACACCCCGGGCGCGTCACGCGCTATTCTTGGTGCTCCACCACCGCAAAGCAACGCCGCCCCAAGGCGCAGCCATACACCCGACTCATCGTGAGCTCAGCATGACCGCAACAAGCCACCCGATCCGCCTCTACGAGCTCGTGCTCGCCAACGGCCGGTCGGCGAGTCCCTACGTCTGGCGCACGCGCTACGCCCTCGCGCACAAGGGTATCGCCTGCGATCCGGTCGCGGTCGGCTTCACGGACATTCCCGGCATCCACGGCGGCCGCTTCAAGACCGTGCCCATCATCGAGGACGGCGCCACCGTGATGTCCGAGAGCTGGGACATCGCCGAATATCTGGATCGCGCCCACCTCGACCGACCGCCGCTGTTCGCGACGCCGGCCGAGAACGCTCACGCGCGGCTGATCGAGGCCTGGCTCATGGCGGAAGTCGTCCGCAAGCTGGCCGGGATCTACGTGCTGGACGTGCACGATGCCGCGCGCTCCGAGGATCGCGCGTACTTTCGCCGCACCCGCGAGCAGCGCGTGAACGGCATGACCCTCGAGGAGTTCACGGCCGGCCGCGAGGCGCGCGTGCACCTGGTGCGCGACTCGCTGGCTCCGCTGCGGGCCCACGTCGCGCGCTTCCCATTCGTCGGTGGCGCCGCGCCGAGCTATGCCGACTACGTGGCGATCGGACCGTTCCTGTGGGTCTCGAGCGTCGCCACCCTGCCGCTGCTCGCGCACGACGACTCCCTGCGCGGCTGGATCGAGCGCTGCCTGGATCTGTACGGCGGGATCGCGCGCGATCCGCGCATGAAGCCGCTGTTCGAGTAAGCCAAAGCCAGTCTCGTCAGCCTTCAGGCGTTATGTTAACTCTGCGTTTCAGAGTACTTGACGCGACACAGTGCATGGCCCTAGAGTGCCGGCCCATGCAAAGGCCGAGCGCCCTCCTCCAGACCGATGCGCCCGCACGCATCGAGAGCCGCGCACTCGGCACGCTCGCCTTCATCCGCGCCTCGATCGAATCCTCGGGCTCGATGGACGTACCCGGCATGGCGGGCATCGTCATGGGGCTCGTCGGGCTCCTCGCCTCCGTCCTGGTCGCCACGCCGCTGCTCGCGCCGCACTGGCTCGGCATCTGGCTGAGCGCCGCCGTCGTCGCGCTGCTCTTCGGCGGAATCCTGGTCGCGCGCCAGGTCGCGGTGCAGGGCCGGCCCGGATTCCTGGGGCCGGTGCGCCGCTTCGTGCTCTGCCTCTGCCCTGCGCTCGGCGCGGGCGCCGTGCTCACCGGGGTTCTGTGGAACGCGGGCGCGATCCGCGTGATCCCCGGCACCTGGCTGTTGCTCTATGGTTGCGCGGTGCTCTCGGCCAGCACCGTCATCAACGCCGCGGTCAGCCGCCTCGTCTGCACGATGGGCGCGTTGTTCGTCGTCCTCGGCTGCGTCGCATTCGCCCTGCCGGTCATCGCGCACACCGCGACGCTCGGGCTCGGATTCGGCGGCCTGCATCTGCTGTTCGGGCTCCTGATCCGGCGCCACTCCCATGGCCGGTAAGTCGAGCGCGGTCAAGCGCGGCGAAGCGCTCGGCTCCGGCCGTGCACCGGGGAAGCCCGCGCCGGTCGAATCCGCGCCGGCCGCCGTCAAGCCGGTCCCGCTGCGCACGCACGCCGGCAATGAGGACGCGGGCCTCGATCGCCTCATCTACGAGCGGGTGCGCCTCGGCATCATGAGCGCGCTCGCGATGAACGAGCAGCTCACCTTCAACGAGCTCAAAACGCTGTTCGACGTGAGCGACGGCAACCTCAGCGCACACGCGCGCAAGCTCGAGGAAGCGGGCTACGTCGCATGCACCAAATCGTTCGAGGCGCGCCGGCCGAAATCCGTGTACCGGATCACGCCGGTGGGCAAAAGGGCGCTGTTACGCTATCTCGAGCACATCGAAGCGGTCATCAAGGCCACCCGGCACTCCTAGGTCAAGCGCATGCACGTCGCCATCATCATGGACGGGAACGGCCGGTGGGCCACGCAACGCGGGCTGCCGCGCAGCGCCGGCCACGTCGAGGGAGCGAAGGCCGTGCGCGCCACCGTCGAGACCGCCGCGCGTTGCGGCATCGACACGCTCACCCTCTACGCCTTTTCCTCCGCCAACTGGCGGCGCCCGCCCGCCGAGATCTCCGCGCTGATGCACCTCTTCGGGCAGTACCTCTTCGCCGAGACACGGCGCTGCATCGAGCAGTCGATCCGGCTGAACGTGATCGGCCGCCGCGACCGCTTGAGCGACAATCTGCTGCGCTCCATCGAGCAGAGCGAGCGCGCCAGTGCAGCGGGCTCCGGCATGCTCCTGCGCATCGCCGTCGACTACTCCTCCCAGCACAGCATCGCGCAGGCCGCGCGCCTCGCGCGGGGCGGCGAGGTCGCCGTGCAGGACTTTCAGCGGCTCCTCAACGAGGTCGATCACTGTACGCAGCCCGCGGGCGAGGTCGACCTTCTGATCCGCACCGGCAACGAGCGGCGCCTGAGCGATTTCCTGCTCTGGGAGTGCGCGTTCGCCGAGCTGCACTTCAGCGACTGCCTCTGGCCGGATTTCAGCGAGCAGCACTTCCAGCTCGCGCTCGAGGACTTCGGCAGCCGCCAGCGGCGCTTCGGCGCCATCAGCGCCAAGACGCGTTAGTCGACCCCCGCGACGGACGCCATCGCAGCCCACGGAGCGTCGCCCGCGAGGAGGCCGGCCGGCCCGCATGGCCTTCAGGCCGCCGTTCGATTGATCCTTAAGCGGGCGTTCAAAATCATATAATCTGTCGCTCGGAGCAACGACAGCGGCACTCTACCGGGGCCGCGGAATACGAGGCAGGGGATGCCCCGCATCGATGACTGAGCCGTCGAGAGCCGCCTTTTTGAGCTACGCCTCGCAGGATGCCGAGGCGGCCAGGCGTATTTGCGAGGCGCTTCGGGCCGCCGGCATCGAGGTCTGGTTCGATCAGAGCGAGCTGCGGGGAGGGGATGCCTGGGACCGGCAGATCCGCAAGCAAATCCACGACTGCGCGCTGTTCATTCCCATCATCTCGGCGACGACGCAGGGACGCGTGCAAGGCTACTTCAGGCGCGAATGGAAGCTCGCCGTCGATCACACCCACGACATGTCCGAGCGCGTGGCCTTCCTGGTGCCGGTGGTCATCGACGACACCGGCGACGCGGAAGCGGATGTGCCCGAGGCCTTTCGGGCCATTCAGTGGACGCGGCTGCCTGCCGGAGAAACGACACCGGCTTTCGTCGCTCGCATCTCGCAGCTTCTGTCCCCGAGCCAGCCCCAAGCGCCGGCGCCAGGCCGCCCGGCAGCCGGCTCCGCTCCTCCCGTCCGCGCGTCTGCCCCGGCCGCGCCGTCCGCCCCCTCTGCTCCGGCATCACGCCAGCCGAGGCTCGTGGCGCTCGTGATCACGGCCGTCGTTCTCCTCGGCGTCGCCTGGTTCGCGCTGGACAAGCTCGTGCTGTCGAAGCGTCCGCCGGCGGCGTCCACCGCCTCATCGTCCGGCGAGCCGGGAGCGATCCCGATCAACGGGAAGTCCATCGCCGTGCTGCCGTTCGAGAACATGAGCTCGGACAAGGAGCAGGAGTATTTCTCCGACGGCCTCGCCGAGGAGCTGCTCGATCTGCTGGCCAAGACCCCGGGGCTGCACGTCATCGCGCGCACCTCCTCGTTCTCCTTCAAGGGCAAGTCCGATGACATCCCGACGATCGGGAGAAAGCTCAACGTCGCGAACATTCTCGAGGGCAGCGTCCGCAAGTCCGGCAACCGCCTGCGGGTGACGACGCAGCTCATCCGTGCGAGCAGCGGCGAGCAGCTGTGGTCCGAGACCTACGACCGGGAGCTCAAGGACGTCTTCGCGGTGCAGGATGAGATCGCCGCCGCGGTCGTGGGGCAGCTGAAGCTCAAGCTCGCCCCCGCTCCGCCCTCCGTCGCGCATCGCACCTCGAACGTCGAGGCCTACAACGAGTACCTGCTCGGCCAGGAGTTCGCCAACCGCTCGAGCCTCGACGGTGCGAAGCACGCGGTCGAGGCCTATCGCAAGGCGATCGCGCTCGACCCCGACTATGTCGCGCCTTATGGCGGCCTCGCGATGGCGGAGTTCTTCGTCGCGGATCAGACCGCCGATGCCGCCGGCTACCAGCGGGCGCAAGGGGCCGCGGCAAGGGCGGTGGAGCTCGGGCCGGATGATCCGGATGCCTACTCGGCGCGCGGGTTCATTCGATACTCCATCACCTGGGACTGGGCCGGCGCGCAGGCGGATTACGAGAAGGCGATCGCGCTCGATCCGGGCGACCCTCGATTCGAGGCGCGCTACTCGACCTTGCTCGCGACCCTCGGTCGGATGCCCGAAGCGATTGCGGCGGTCAAAAAGGCGATCGAGCTCGACCCGTTGAGGTCCGGCTCGTGGGAGAACCTCACCGGTTTCCTTCTCTTCACCGGTGACCTCGCCGGCGCGCACGAGGCGAATCGTCGTGCGCTCGAGATCAGCCCGGAAGCGGACTTCGCACTGATCGATCTCGGCACGCTGCAACTCATCGAGGGGAAGGCTCCGGATGCCCTCGCGACGTTCGGCAGGAGCGGGCTTGAGGTTTTTCGCCTCTACGGCATCGCGATGGCCGAGCACACGCTCGGAGATCCGAAGGCATCGCAGCGGGCCATGGATGAGCTGATCGCGAAGGGCGCCAGGGAAGCGGCCTATCAGATCGCCGAGGTCTACGCGTGGCGCGGCGAGAAGGACAAGGCATTCGAGTGGCTGGATCGGGCTTACGTGCAGCGGGATGGTGGCCTGTCCTCGATCAAGCTCGATCCGCTGATTCGGCCGCTGTTCGGTGATCCGCGTTACAAGACGTTCCTGCGCAAGATGAACCTGCCGGAATAATGTCGCGTCGTACAGCTTGCAGGTGACGGTCAGGCCGGAGATCGCAATTGCCGCTTCGGCGTTGCTTGACTGATAAAATGCGTCGGCAATGGGAGCGCGTGGCAACCGGTAGGCCACGGATTGCCGCAAATCGAGGTTCATGATGAAGCGAGTCACTGGCATCGGCGGCATCTTTTTCAAGGCGAAGGACGCACCTGCGCTGCGGGCCTGGTACAAGCGTCATCTCGGCATCGACGTCCAGGGGTGGGGCGGTACCTCGTTCGCCTGGGCCGATTCGGATGGCAAGCCCACAGACGGAACGACCGTCTGGTCCGTTGCTTCGCAGGAGAGCGACCAGTTCGCCCCGAGCCAGGCTTCGTTCATGGTCAACTACCGGGTGGAAGAGCTGCACGCTCTGGTCGCCGCGCTCAAAGCAGAAGGCTGCAACGTCCTCGACAAGATCGATGACTCCGAGTACGGCAAATTTGCCTGGGTCATCGACCCGGAAGGCAACAAGGTCGAGTTGTGGCAGCCGCCGGCGGGCCAGTGAGACCCGCTGGCGCCATCGGCCCATTACGATCGATCCGTAGATGGGTCTCCAAAATCATATAAGCTGCGGTTCGGGAACAACAGTGGCGCACCCGCAACGGGGTCGCTTACGCAAAGTCAGGGACATCCAAGGGCGATGACTGCGCCGTCGCAAGCCGTTTTCTTGAGCTATGCCTCGCAGGACAGCGCCGCCTCCCGCCGGATCGCGGAGGCACTGCGTGCCGGGGGCGTCGAGGTATGGCTCGACACGACGGAGCTGCGCGGCGGGGATGCCTGGGACCAGAAGATCAAGAAGCAGATACGGGACTGTGCGCTGTTCCTCCCCATCATCTCGACGACGACCCAGGAACGCGACGAAGGATATTTTCGTCGCGAGTGGAAACAGGCGGTCGATCGCACGCACGACATGGCGGGTCGCGCGGCCTTTCTGCTTCCGGTCGTCATCGACGCGACGAACGAGCGCGACGCGGAGGTTCCCGACGAGTTCCGCAACGTTCAATGGACCCGCTTGCCGAACGGCGAGACCCCTCCCGCGTTCGTGGAGCGCGTGCGCGGTCTGCTCGATGCCAAGAGTGCCCGCATCGACTCGACCCGGCCCATCGGCACCCCGTCCTCCTCATCCGCCCCGGCCGTGCCGCCCGCAGCGCCCCCACCAGTTGCATCCCCACCCTCTTCCTCACCGTCCGTGTCCGCACCGGTGGCGTCGGCAGCACCCCGCAGATTTTCGCCGGCCCTGCTTGCAGCGGTCATCATCGCCGCCCTCGCGATCGGCTACATTACCTGGCAGCAGTTCAGGACCCGCCGGCCTGAGGTTGCCGCAGCCGTCACACCGGCGACGCCCTCCGCCGCGACGACGACGGCCCCGGCCGCTGCCGAGCAATCCGTCGCGGTGTTGCCGTTCGTCAACGAGTCCTCCGACAAGGAGCAGGAATACTTTGCGGACGGCCTGACCGACACGATGATCGACCTGCTGTCGAAGGTGCCGGACCTGCGGGTGCCGGCGCGCAGCTCGTCGTTCTTCTTCAAGGGCAAGAACGAGGAATTGTCGGCGATCGGCTCGAAGCTGCACGTGAGTCATGTCCTCGAGGGCACCGTGCGCAAGGCCGGCAATCGACTCAGGGTGTCCGCAGAGCTCATCCGCGTCGACACCGGCTTTCATGCCTGGTCGGAGACCTACGACCGGGATGCGAAGGACATCTTCAAGGTGCAGGACGAGATCTCGGCCGCCGTCGTCGCGGCTCTGAAGCTCAAGCTGGTCGCCGCCGGAACCAACACCAAGGTGCGGGGCACCGTGAATCCCGAGGCTTATAACCAGCTCCTGATCGCCAATCATCTGATGCGGGAGTTGCCCTCGGCAGACATCTATCGGCGCGCGGGCGAGGCGCTGCGCAAGGCCCTGGCGCTCGACCCGGCCTATGCGGATGCGAGCGCCAAACTGGTCCTGGCAGACGCGTATCTTGCAGATTTCACAGGCGACTCGGCGGCCCTGCAGCGCGCGATCGCGGCCGCCGAGCATCTGCCGCTGGCACACCCCGATCACGGGCCGAGTTACCGCATCCGGGCCGACATACGGTCGAGCTGGAATTGGAATTGGTCCGGCGCGGAGGCCGACTATGAGAAGGCGCTCGCGCTCGATCCCACCGATGCCGATGCCTATTTCGACGAGTCGATCCAACTGCAAGGGCTCGGCCGATTCGGCGAAGCAATCACGACCGCGCAAAAGTCCATCGCGCTCGATGGCCTCAACGTCGCGTACCTCGGTAACTTGTCGGCCGCCCAGATGGCGCTGCGCGACTACGCGGCGGCGTCGCAAAGCATAAGCCGCATGGCCGAGATCGACCCGCAATCGGATGTGACCGCGAGCACTGAGTCGGTCCTGCGCCTGCTGCAGGGCCGCTACGCCGACTCGCTGCGCGAGTGTCCGAAGATCGCCGATGAGCGAACGCGGCTTGCATGCGTGGCGCGTGCCCAGCACTCGCTCGGAAGCCGCGCCGAGGCGGACCTGGCGCTCGCCGATCTGCTCAAGACCGGAACGGGCGGCAATCTCACGAACATCGCAGGCGTTTACGCGTGGTTCGGGGAAGCGGACCAGGCGTTCGCGTGGTTCGACAAGGCGGCCGCAGCTCGGGAATCGGGCGTGATCGCGATTCTCCCCGACCGAACCCTGGATGGGCTGCACAAGGACCCGCGCTGGACCGCGCTCCTCAAGAAGTTGAACCTTCCCGAGTGAGCCCAGCGGGTACCTTAGCCCCCGTGCTCGCCGCGCCAATTCCCAAATCCGTTCTCTTTGTGTCGATTCGCAGCGAGCGTTTGGCGCCGTCAGCCGCGACGCGAACGTTGCGCGAAAGCGCGTTGTGGCTTCTTCTAGCCCCCCTGCCCCGGCGGAAAAAACGGCGCCTTCGACGCGCTGAACGCCGGCCGCGCCTCGCAACGCGCGGCGATGGAGGCCAGCCCCGGATAGAGCTCGTTGCGATTCACCTCCAGAGCCTCGGACAAAAAGGTGAACACGCACGTTGCGGTGATGTCCGCCTGGCTCAGGCGGTTGCCGATGAGCCATTCGCCGGTCCGCGATTGCGCGATCCGGTCCGCTTCCGCGAGCGCCGATTGCATTTGCGTGCGGCAGCGGTCCGTCCACGGGGGATGGCGCTTTTCGGGCGGACGAAACGCCGTCTCGTAGAGCTGCGCGACGCCCTTCTCCGCGGCGCCGATGGCCAGCGCCATGATGCGCAGCGCGTCGCGCCGATCCTTGCCCGACTTCGGCAGCAACGGCGCCGCAGCCCCGGAGTACTCGTCGAGGAAATCGAGAATGGCCGACGACTCCACCAGCGCCTCGCCGTCCGCGAGGACCAGTGTGGGGACGCGCCCCACCGGGTTGAATTGCCGGACCAGATTGAAATCCTGGCCGACGGACCAGTTGCGATGCTCGAACGCAATCCCGAGCACGTTCATGCTCACCGCGACACGGCGCACGAAGGGCGAATCGAACATACCGATCAAGACCAACGCAGCTCTCCCACGGACGCGCGGCACCGCAGCGCGGAGCACCAACCGCCCTGCGCATCATTTTCGGCCCGTCCCGCGGGAATGCAACCCGAATTGCATGGGGAAAATCGACGGCGCTCGTCAGCCCGATGCACGCCTGGGAAGGCCGCGCTTCCCACTGACCACCCGCCCACGGTACGCCCGCCTAGTGGCCGCCCTTGACCAAGATGCCGGCATCCCCCAGCGCGGCGGCAAGCTCCTCCTCGATGCGGGCCGCCTCTCCGCGCCGGATGTACTGCAGGTGCAAGGTCGGCCCCGTCAACACCTCCACCCCGCGCTTCAACACGCTGCCCGCCGCGCGAATGCCCGCCTTGTGCTGATCGAAGCGCTGCGCGGGAGCGTACTTGCTCATGCCGACGTAGACGCCATATTCCGCGTCGCGATCGCGGTAGTCGAGCAGCACCAGGTAAATGTTCGACCGGCCCGTGGCGGCGGCCTTGAAGCCGAGCGCAACCTCGTAGGCTGCCGGCAGCCATTCCACGTAGCGCATGGGCAGCCACTCCGGTATCGAGGGCGTCGCGCGCTCCCAAAGCACTGCCAACGCCCGCTCCACGTTCAGCGCGATCTCGCCCCGCATCCACAGCTCGTGCACGCAGTGCGCGCCGAGCAAGCCGTCCGTCTTCAGCAGCGCCTGCTCGAAGTGCCTGGATAGATCGGCGCGCGACAGCCCGGCGAGCGGGCGGGCGGCAGGCGATGCCTTGGATCCGACGAGCGACATGGGTATTCGTAATCACGGGCATCGGCACGCATCCCCGCGCCGCCAGCCGATCTCCCCCGTGCACGGGTCCATCACCCGGGAAAGCCGCGACATTAAACCGATTGTCCGCATCAGGGCAAACGCGCGAATTTCCGCGCGCGGAAATGCCTCGCGGATTCGCGCCGCGGCCGCGAGCAAGGTTCGGCCGCGGGTCACCACATCGTCGATGAGAATGACCCGCTGCGGTCGCTCGCCCGATCGCGTGACCACGAATGATCCGTAGTGGGCCCGAACCGACGGCCGGGTGCCCCAAATGGCCGTCGCGGACTTCCGCACGGCGCTCGCGCGGCGCAGCACGGACCATGCGGCGTCGCCCAAGCCCTCCTCGATCAGGGCCTCAGCAATGCGCTCGGCAAGCCAACGCGGGCCGGTGCGCTGCGTCGAGCCCGGCACCGGGACGAGGATGCCGCCACGATCGAAGTAGCCGGCAAATCGCCGGAGATCGAGCGATTGCTGGCGTACTCGCGCCGCGCACCGGCGGATGCACCGCTCGTCGCCGGATTTGAGCGCTGCACAGAGAGCTCTCGACCGCTCCGACACGCGATCCGCCCCGGCCGGTGAATAGACGTAGCACGATGCGTAGCCGACCCGCTCGATGATGCCGTTCATTCGCCAGCGTCACGCGAGAGGTCATCCGCGTTCTCCCTGCTCGAATCGCGTGGCTTCTCCGGCTCCAGTCCGCTTCGCATCCGTAGCCAGTTCTCACGCGCCTCGCGCCTGATCTCCTCGAGCGACCGTGGCTTCCCGGGGGGGACTGGCTCGGCGTCCCGCTGCAGGCGCTCACGGGATCGCTCCTCGAACGCCTCGCGCATCCTCTGCGCCACCACGCTGCGATAGCCGTGCCGCTCCATCTCGAAGGCGGCGCGCGGTATCTGAGGTCGCGGCTCACGATCGATCCCCTGCTCCGCCAGGCTGCGGTGATCGATCCGGGCCGACACGCGGGCTTCGCGCAGCGCCTCGTTGCTCATCGTCGCCCAGCGCTCCCGCGCGAACACCAGCTCCTGGATCACGGGCTCGAGACCCAGACTGCGACGGGCGGCATCGTTCAACTCGAGCGCCGTCTTGGGCCCGAGCCCTTCGATCCCGGCCTGACGGGTCGTCGCGAGCAGGTGCGCATGGAAATTGCGGGCATCGCTGCCGGGAAAGGTCCGCGGCGCGTGAACGGTCAAATCCAGCGCGAATCCATATCGCTCGGTCAACTCCCGCGAAAATCCCTGGACCAACCTGAGCCTTTCGCCGGCCGAGAGCTCGATGGGCAATGCCACGAGGTACTCCCGGGCCACCCGCGCATTGCTGCGCGTCTCCGCGCTCTCGGCCGTGTTCCAAAGCGCCGAGCGATCCCTCGCCCACCCAACGTCGTCGGCCGCGAGCCTCGACGGGAGCAGGATCTCCTTGTGCAGGACATCGGAGCGCTGCGAATGATCGTGGATCCTGCCGGTCCGGTCGTCGCGTATGCGCTCGCCCGCCCGATACGCCGCGGCGCCCGGAGCGCTGCTTCCGGTCGAGCGCCCAAACGTCTTGATGTTCAGGAAATAGATTGCCATTGGACGGCCTACGGCACGTCGAGGAACAGCGGATCGAGCGAATACCCGTCGATGCCCGCCTCGAAGGGCTCACGGACGGTTTCGATGACGATGCTTCGCGCCCGCCCGGCCGAGGTGGGCACGAACGCGACGTCGGGCTCGCCATGGAGCACTTGATCCTCGAGGGCGCGGCCGCACCGGTCGCAATGGTTCGCCCAGCGGGATTCGAAGCTCGATGGGCCATCCGATCTGCGAAAGGCCGGCGCAAGGCGCTGCAGCTCAGCCCCGACCCGGTCGGATATTTCGCGGACCATGAACAGGAGCGCGCACGCGTCGATGCGATCCCACGTCTCCGTTCCGGAGCCCGCCCCGACCGGCGGCCCGGCCGCGACCTGCGGGCCTGCTGCGGCCGGCGAGCCTGCCGCCGCCGGCATTTCGCCCTCGTCGGACTCGCCGCGGGTCTCGTGCCCGGACGGAACCGCCAGCGCGACGACCGGCGTGATCCGCCCGCAGTGCCAGCACTCGATGAGCGTATGGGCGACGCAGTACGCGCTCGATCTCACATTGGCGTCGGATGAGGGCGACGTGCGCATCGGGCTCAGGGTGCGATGAAGCGCCGCATCGGATGGGTGGATCGCGCCGCATCGCGCGGTCCCCGGAAGATCACCTTGAGCCAGCGCGGGCTCGAAGCGCCCTTGAGGTAGCCGCATAGATCGGGGAGCTGCTCCAGCTCGGACGGCAGCACGGCCGCCTCGGTGACGAACTGGTCGCAAACGCTGCGGGAGCTCCGATTCCCTCGCGAGAAGAGCTGGGCGCCGCGGTCGCTCCCCCGCGTCACCTGTTTTCTCGCCACCTCGCGGTCTCCGATCAGCCGCGACGCGAATTGCGATGTCCCGCCGTTTTCGCTGCCTGAGCAACGCAGGATCAAGGTCGTGCTGCAATTTTCCACGAGGGTCTGCGCCTCGCCTTGCCCGTAAATCGAGGAAACCTGCGCAATCATCAGCGTCTCGAGCTCGAGGCGCCGCATGTATTTCGCGCGCAGCGAGTCGGCGAAGCCGCCGTTCTCGCCGGGCAAATCCTCCTGCCGCGCGGAGCGCGGCAGTCCGGCCCGACGTCGCACGACGTGAGTCCATGCTGCGACGTGCGGCGTCCCGATGTTGCGCCAGAGGACATTGAGCCGCTCGTGCCAGTTGTTCAACTGCTCCGCGTCGGCAGTCTCGAAGCTCGCTCCCTGCAGCTTGAAGACTTGCACGTAGTCCCCGAACGCGGTCCGCACCACGTTCGGGGCGACGTGCGAGGTGAAAGGGATTCGCTCCGCCATCGAAAATTCGCGGCTGAGGGCGCCGCTGCGCGGAGCGCTCCGGTCAACGGCGAGTCTCACGACTCGACCCCCGAGCGGGCCGGACCGCGCCGACGACGGCCCGACCTGCGCGGCAGATCCAGCCGCAGCGGGGAATAGGAGCTGGCATTCCAGATGCGGCGGTTGGCGAATGAGCTCGCGAGCCCAGTCCTGCCCCAAAGCAGCAGCAGATCGAAGATTCGCGGGTCGCGCGCACATAGCAAGGCGAAGACGCCGTGAATCGGCAGGCAGAGCAAAAGGGCAAGGAGATTTTTGGTCAATAGGAAAACCTGCATCACGAGCACCAAATTGAAGAGGAGTGCCGAATAGGCCACCCCCCAACGCATCGGCGGCCGCGTCGCTCCCACGAAGAGCGGATCGGCGTAGAGGGGCTCGTCTGCCGGCGACATCCGAGCCTCCTACACGCCGAACATGCCGCGGACCCAGCTGACTATCTGCGGCGCTCCGAATCCGATGGCGATTCCAATGATTGCGCCCAGACACCATCCCCACGACATTCGATTTGCCATCGCCATTCCGCCGAGAATCATCACCAGAATGATGGCGATCGGCGTCAGCCAGGCGAGAAGGTTCGTCTGCAGCGCCGTCGCGCCCGTCATGAAGGGTGATGCCTGACCCCAGACGGGCAGCGGTGCGGCGCAAACGAGCAAGGCCAGCCCGAGATGGCTGGGCAAGCGGATCGGCCGGATGATGAGCGAATGCCGTGGGCACATGGTGGACCTCCTTGTCCGTTAGCCTGGTACGGTCTCCTACCTCTTCGGTCGCATGGACCGTCTACGACTCCGTCTCGACGGCCTCATGCTGTTCCTCGCGCCTTGCGGCGAGCTCTTCGCGCTTGATTTTCCCCGGCGCCCCGAAGCGGAAATTCTGCAGGACGTACGAGTGGTCGTACTGCTTCTCGCCCTCCTTGTCGGTCCAGTTGTCGGCGCGGATGCGCGCTTGAACGATCAATTGGTCGCCCTTGCGCGCATTTCCGGCGATAGCCTCACCCATGACGTCGAAGGCGACGAACCACAAGCTCGTGACCACCTCCCGCGCATTGCCGTCCTCGTCTTTGCCCGCATAGTCATTGCCCACCAGGCAAAATCGGGTATAGGACACATCGCCCTTGGTGGCCGTCTCGGGGTCGCGCGCGAGATTGCCGACTGCAAATACGGTAAAGCTGTTCATGACTGCTCCTTGTCGGTGAATGAGGATTGAATCGAGACCGTGTCGCGTGAGAGGCATTCTGACGATCGCGGTCGCCCATGAAAACGATCGTAACTGCTGCGTTTACACAGAAAGGCGTTGTGGTCGCAGCATCCCGCGCCTCGGTATAACATCGCTGTGATCGCAAGTGGCGGAATGGCGGCGGGAGCAACGATCATTCAAGCGTGGCCGGAAGACCTCTCCGCATTCGAAAATCCAGTGTGGTCCGCCCTCACCGCCGGGCCGCATCGCGACTGGGCCGGCCGCTTCAGCGACACGGCCTGGTACCCGGGTGCGGTCGCGCCCTTCGTGGCCATCCCGCATCACGACGTGGTTCCGCATCTCGACGAGGCCCGTGAGCGCGGCATGGGGACGCAGGCGTACTTCGTCGGCGTGCTGCCGAGGGAGCTGCCGCGCGGCTGGCGGGTCACGGCTTACTCCTTCATCCTGCAGCTCTTTCCCACCGAGGCCACCTGGGCCGAGGCCGAGGAGGCAGGCGTCGTCCTCGAAGAGACCCACCGCCCCGCGATGCGCTCGCTCATGCAGGCGGCGTTCCCCGACTACTTTCGCGAGCGCACCGCCGAGCTCGGCACCTATGTCGGCGTCTTCGAGGGCAGGCGGCTGATCGCCATGGCCGGCGAGCGCATCGCCATTCCCGGGTGGCAGGAGGTGAGCGCCGTCTGCACGCACCCGGACTTCGCCCGCCGCGGCCACGCGCGCCGCTTGACGCTCGCCGTCATGGTCCACCAGCGCCGCCGCGGCACCGGCTCCTTCCTGCACACGAGCGAAGGCAACATTGCGGGCCGGGCGCTGTATCGATCCATGCATTTCGTCGAGCGCGCGCCCATCGCGCACATCAAGGTCGAGCGCGCCGCGAGCTGACCCGCGAGCCCGCGCCTGCGAGTCCGCGCCCGCGCGCCCGCGAGCCGCGCCGCGCGCCGGCGCCGCAGGGCGCCAATCCCGTCCGCTCCCGGACCCGGGCCGCGCCCGCCCTGCGGCACCGCGTCATCGATCCGGGTATCATGGCGGGCACTCGGCGCGATGCCGGCCTCGAGATCGCAGGACATTCCATGAAACGGGTTAATTTTTGGGGCGCCGCCATCGGCGCCGGCTGGACTCTTTTTTCCCTCTCCGCGCACGGCGCGGCACCTGCGGCCGCCGTCGACGTCGATGCGCGCGACGCTCCGCGCGGCATCGAGCGTGTTCATCTGACGCTGCCCGTGAAGCCCGGCAAGCTCACCCTGCTATACCCCGAGTGGCTGCCGGGCGAGCATTCTCCCGACGGCCCCGTGGGCGGCTTGTCCGCGCTCAAGTTCACGAGCAGCGGCCATGCCCTCGACTGGCAGCGCGACGCGGACAACATGTACGCGTTTCACCTCTCCGTGCCGTCGGGAGCGGCCTCGCTCGAGGTGTCCTTCGAGGTGACTGCGGTCATGGGAGCCGTCGACCTCAACACCCCTCGCACCAGCACCGACAATCTGGCGATCGTTCTCTGGAATCAGCTGGTCATGTATCCGGCGGGCACGAAGTCCGACGATCTTAGGATCGCTGCCCGCCTGCGCTTGCCGGCGGGCTGGGGCTCGGGAACCGCCCTCCCCAAGGCGGGCGGCAGCTCGGGCGACACCACGCAGTTCGCCGAGGTTTCGCTGACGACGCTGATCGATTCGCCCGTATTGACCGGACGGTACTTCCGGACGCTGGAGCTCGGCGGGACGCCGGCGGTGTACATGCACCTCGCCGCCGACAGCCAGGCTGCGCTCGCGATGCCGCCGGAGACGCTCGAGCATTATCGCAAGCTGGTGAAGGAGGCCACCGCGCTGTTCGGCGCAACGCACTACGGCGAGTATCACTTCCTCTGGACCCTGAGCGACCTCATCGGGGTCGAGGGCATCGAGCACCATCAATCGAGCGACAACCGCAGCGCCGAGCGCTCGCTGATCGACGAGGATCTGCGCAACAGCAGCAACAACTCGCTGCTGTCGCACGAATACGTCCACTCCTGGAACGGCAAGTATCGGCGTCCCGCCGGTCTCGCCACCGGCAACTACGACGCGCCCATGCGCGGCGAGCTCCTCTGGGTGTACGAGGGCCTGACCGAGTATCTCGGCTACGTGCTGAGCGCGCGCAGCGGCCTCGCATCGCCCGACAATGCACGCACGGAGTGGGCCGACGTCGCCGGCTGGGCGCAGAGCCACAAGGGCCGCGAGTGGCGTCCGCTGGTCGACACCGCCATCGCCGCGCAGATCGGCTACACCCAGGCCACGGAATGGGTGTCGCGGACCCGCGGCACGGACTTCTACGACGAGTCCGCGCTCCTCTGGCTCGAGGCCGACACGCTGATCCGCAGCAGGACGAGCGGCGCCAAGAGCCTGGATGACTTCTGCAAGCTGTTCTACGGAGCGCCGAGCACGGCGCCCAAGGTCGTTCCTTACGGCTTCGACGACGTGATCAAGGCGCTCAACACCGTGCTGCCCTACGACTGGCGCGGGTTCTGGACCGAGCGCGTTTACCGCGTCCAGCCAAAGGCTCCGCTCGCGGGGCTCGAGAACGGCGGGTGGCGGCTAACCTTCGCCGACCAGCCCGCGCCCGCGCAGCGCGGCGATGCCGCTTTCTACAAGTCGACGGACCTGAAGTACTCGCTCGGGTTCACGCTCAAGGACGAGGGCGCCGTGATCACCGACATCGTGCCCGGCACGCCCGCGGATGTCGCTGGCATCACGCCCGGCTCGAACCTTATCGCCATCAACGGGCGCAAGTATTCAAAGGACGTCCTGAGCGACGACCTCGCCGCGGGACGCGATGAATCGCATCCGCTGCAGCTCCTGCTGCTCAAGGACGACGACTACAGCACGGTCCCCGTGCACTACGTCGGCAAAGCGCGCTATCCCGCGCTCGAGCGCGACTCGTCAAAGCCGGATCTCTTGAGCGCGATCATGGCGCCCAAGACCTAGAAGCAAATCTGAACCTCACCCCCTCCGACCACGAGCTGCTCTCCGGCGCCGCGGGGGAAGGTACCGCGCTCGCCATGCGCATCCTGGTCGGCACCGCGCGCATGCTCGGCGCGGACGAGCTGCTCGACATCGCTTCCGCGCACATCGACGGCTGCCTCTACCACGGCGACAGCGGCACCCTGTTCGCCGAGAAGCTGGTGTCCCTCGGCGCGCGCGTCCGCGTGCGCTCGACGCTCAACGTCGGCGCGCTGGACCTCGTGCACGGCTCCCATGTCCGGCTCGAGCCGGGGCCTCGCGACATGGCGAGGCGCATGATGTCGGCCTATGTCGCGATGGGCTGCCAGCCGACCTGGACCTGCGCGCCGTACCAGGCGGGCCATCGTCCCGCGCAGGGCACCGACGTGGCCTGGGGCGAGAGCAATGCGGTGGCTTTCTGCAATTCGGTGCTGGGCGCGCGCACCAACCGCTACGGCGACTTCCTCGACATCTGCGCCGCGATCACCGGGCGCGCCCCGCGCATGGGATTGCACCTGCCGGCCAATCGCCGTGCCACGATTCTCGTCGACGCTTCGCGCCTGCCGCGCTCCTTCCTGCGCGACTCGATCGCCTACCCCATCCTCGGCGCCTGGCTCGGCCGCGCGGTGGGCTCCGCCATCGCGGCGTTCGCGGGGCTCGAGGGTGCGGGCGAGGATCAGTTGAAGGCGCTCGGTGCCGCCGCCGCCTCGAGCGGAGCGGTCGGCCTCTTTCACGTGATCGGTGTGACGCCCGAGGCGCCGACGCAGGACGCCGCCTTCGGGGGACGCGCGCCCGAGCGGATCATCGAGCTCGACTACCCGGCGCTGCGCTCGACGCGCGCCGCGCTCTCGACCGCGCGGCTGTCCGCGGGGGACGCCATCGACGCGGTCGCGATCGGCAGCCCGCACCTGTCCGAGGACGAGCTGCGCGCGCTCGACCGCCTGCTCGGCGCACGCCGCTGCCGCGCGCCGCTGTACGCCTGCGCGAGCCGCCACGCGCTCGCCGCCGTCGCGGCCGACGGCATCGAGGACGCGCTCACCCGCCGCGGCGTGCGCTGCATCGCCGACACGTGCATCGTCGTCACGCCCATACTGCCGGAAGGACACGGCGTGCTGGTCACGAACTCGGGCAAGTTCGCGCACTACACGCCGGCCAACACCGGCTACGACGTCATCTTCGCGAGCCTCGAGGACTGCGTGGAGAGCGCCGTCGCCGGTGCTCTCTGCCTCGCTGCGGAGCCCGGCTCGTGAGGCTGGAGACGCTGATCCCGCCGGCGCCGAGCCGCACGGTCGAGGGACGGCTGCTCTGCCTCGCCGACCCGATCAGCTTCTGGGGAGGCGTGTCGCCCGCGGACGGCTCGTTGTCCGATCCGCGATCTACCCAGCACGGCGAGAGCATCGCGGGGACGGTGCTCGTGATTCGTGAGCTGCGCGGGTCGTCGTCGGCGAGCGCGGTGCTGCTCGAGCTCATCTACCGGCAGCGTGCCCCCTGTGCCATCGTGCTCGCGGCGCCGGACGCCATCCTCGCGCTCGGCGTGCTGGTCGCCGCGGAAATGGCCTGGGAGACCCCCGGCATCTTTCGCCTGCCGGCAGAAATGCAGGCATCGCTCGCGGGCGGCGCGCGTGCGTCCCTCACCGCGGCAGGAGAGCTCGAGCTGCGCTCGCACGACGCTCGCTGACGCCGGCGGCCGCTGCGGCCGCCGGCCCCTACTGCAGGCGGATCGGCTCCGCGTGCGCCGCCCGTCCCTCCGAGGCTCGCGGCTGAGCAAACGACAAGCACACCGTCCTCGATCGCACCATGCCCCGCACGGCGCTGCCGCGCAGGTGCGGGACACGCCAGAACACACGGTTGTCGCGGCGCACCAGGTGTCCGCGCACATGGTGCAGGCGCGGCGACTGTCGGGCGCCGTAGTCGGCGCCCGCCGAGTCGCCGGCGTAGGCGCGGTCGAGCGACGCGCTCACCTCGATGTGATCGAGCAGGGGCGGCCGCCCCCGGGCGAGGCGCTTGCGATTGATCGCGGCGCGCGAGATGACCAGGGAGCGCGTGGCGTCCTTGGCCGACAGCAATAAAAAGAACGCCAGCAGCAATGGGACATCGCGGGCCACGCCCGCGAGCGAGTCGAGCACCACTTGGCGTCCCGCGCCGGCATCGGTCGAAGCCGCGCGGTAATAGAGTGACCAGGCATCGTCGAACCGGAACCGCACGTGGCCGAGCAACGAGCTCACGGCGGCGTCGGGATGATGGCAGACGCCGGCGAACTCCCCGGCCATGACGCCGGGTATGTCGGCGGGGTCCGGCAGATCGCCGCGCAGGTCGATGTACGATTCGAGCGGCGACAGGACGACCTCCGCCGGCTCATCGAGGCCCTCCGCCCAGAAGGTGCGCGCGACCGCGCAGCAACCGTCGATCGAGGTCTTGAGATAGACCCCGACGCGCCGGCCCACCGCCGCGCCGTCGAAACGCGCGGACAGCTGCGTCTCGTGGATGACGCGCTGATGGATCTCATCGTTCCACTCGACCCATACCTCCGGCGCGGGCATGCGCAGGAGGTCGAGACACCCGGCGAGGCGCGCGCCGTCCGCGAACGCGAGCTCGGCGCACGCCCGGGTCAGGTCATCGCCGAGAACGTAGCGCAGCGGACACTGGGCCAGCTGGGCGGCATAGTGGCTCGGGGCGGTCACGTCGAAGGGCCGGCCGGGATGTGAATCGAGGCCCAGGATCAGGGGTGTCTTCGAGCGGGCGATACGGTCGAGTAGGCGCATGACGGGTCATCGTGGTGACGACCCCTATCAGACACGCGACCAGGCCGCGGGTCCGCGGCACTGCGACGCACTCGTCCCGCCCACCGACGCGTTCGTCCCTGGCCGTGCCGCAAGGCCGCGTCGGGAAAGCGCGGCGCGCGGCCGGCCGCACCCTATGGTTCCGGCCGACACGGTCCTTCCATCCCGATGGCTCGGTGAGCACCCCCTGCCGGACTGTGCTCGGCGTCTCGCTCCGCCACCCATTACGTCAAAGCTCTCTCCGGGCGGCGATTTAGGAGGATAATGGCGCTCGCCGATTCTCGGCGGGAGGGTACGCTCGTGCAGGCCCGCAGCGCATTTTCATCCATCGTTGTCGGCGGGCTCCTGATGGCCGCATCGGGTCTCGCGCTCGCGGCGCCGCCCGCCTCGGCCGCATCCCCGACATCGACTGCATCTGCCCCTCCGCAGACCGCCCCGCCGCCCTCGCGAACGGCCGCGGCCTCACCCGCCGCAGCGCCGGCCGCCGACGCATTGCCGCCGGGCCAGGTGTGGGCGTGCGTCCGCAACGGCCAGCACGTGTTCTCGGACAAGCGTTGCGGGCCGGATGCCTCGATCCGCCAGTTGAGCGCGCTCAACACGATGTCCACTCCTGCGCTGCCGCCGCAGCGGCCCGTAGGCATGCCGCCGCCCGCGTATTACCCGGACGAAGGATATGCCGAAGACTACGGCGCCGAGCAGGATGGGGATACCGCCGGGGTCTCGGGCGCGCCCATCGGCTATTACGGGGTTCTACGCCGACCGGCCCGGCATTCGCACCGTCCGCCGCCACGCCATCACGTGCAACCGCACGCGACGCCCGCGGCCCGCGGGTCGAGCGTCACGCGGGGACATTAGGGTCCAAGAATCAGAAATTCGCCGGCACCTCGCCGTCGGCGATCCATCCGCTACTCGCGGCGACTGCTCGCGGCGAGTCCGACGAGATATCCAAGCCCGCCCGCCACCACCGCCCCGGTGGCGAATGCCAGGCGCGGATACTCGTTGATGTAGGCATCCGCGGTGCGCGCGTATCGGCCGACGCGCGCGGCGGCCGACCCGCCGTTTCGGCGGATCGCGCGGCGCACCGACGCGATCGCGCCCTCGACCTGAGTGCGCAGGTCGTTGATCTCCGGCCCGTGCTCCTCCTTGAGCTCCGCCAAGAGCTCCTCGACTTCATCGACGAGGTGGATCAACTTCGAATTGGTCTTCATACGGCACTCCTGGCTGTCTTGGTACTTTGGCGCGCTCCGTTGCCCGGGGTCAGTAGGACGATGGCTACTCTGCGCGCAAGCCAGCGCGGACAACATACCGCTCTAGGCGTGTGAGCGCCAGGCAGGAGGCCCCCGTTCCCGTCGATCTCCGCTCGGGCGTCCCGCCCCGTTTGGGTAAGAGCTATGCGGGCACTGCTACCCGTAACATTTTCCGACGTCCACCCTGGGGCCGCCTGATGAGCATCGATCTAGCCGCGGCCTCGATACCCATCTGCCGGTAGCAGTGCCCGCATAGCTCTTACCCAAACGGGGCGGGACGCCCGAGCGGAGGTCGGTTGACGGGAACGGGGGCCTCCTGCCTGGCGACCACACTTCTAGGGCGATCCGCCCTCGGTCCTGCGGCACAGGGACGCGACGCGCGACACCAGGGTCGGGGCGTCGAGCGGCTTGATCAGATGCTCCTGATAGCCCGCGGCCAGCGCCTCGATGCGGTCTTCCATGCGGGCGAACGCGGTCAAGGCGATCGCGGGCAGGACCTCCGGCGGATATCCGGCGGTTCGCAGCCGGCGCACCAGCTGATAGCCATCCTCGTGCGGCATGCCGATGTCGCTGATCAAGATATCCGGCTTGACCTCGGCCACGCGGGCGAGCGCTTCCTCCGCGCTCGACGCCTCGACGACCGCGGCGCCCGCATCCATGAGTATCCGCCGGGTGAGGGCGCGCGCGTCCGCATCGTCCTCGACGACCAGCGCCACCAGCCCGGCGAAATCCACGCCCGCGGATTTGCCGGCGTCCGGGGCGATGGCCACCTTGTTGTGCGACAGCGGAATTCTCAGGGTGAACACCGCGCCCTTGCCGAGGCCGGGACTCTCGGCGCTCACCGAGCCGCCATGCATGTCGGCGAGCTGCTTGACGATGGC
>DATAYZ010000152.1:0-3334 GCA_036272295.1 Steroidobacteraceae bacterium | reverse complement strand
CCGCAGCTGCGGCCGACGAGCCGAAGATGAGCTCGCGGTATTCGGGGATGCGCTGCCAGTTGCAGTAGTCTTGGAAGAAGAATCCGGGATCGTCCGGCCTGCTCGCCACCTTGGCGTTGGCGCTCGGCTCCCGGATGTTGCGCTCGATGCCGGCGGCGACCGCTTCGAGCTCGCTCGCGGAGAACAGCCCGCGCAGGCACACCGCCCCGTCGCGCCGGAACGCCTGCACGGCCTCCGGGTCCACGGCATAGCTGCGTGCCTCCGCGTAGCCGGGTGCTACCGCGTGGCCGGGTGCCGCCGTGTGGCCGGGTGCCGCCCCGGCAGCCAAGCTAGGATCTGCCGCCATGCTCCAATCTGAGCACGGGGGCACCCATTTGTCTAGACAATTGTTTATTTGACCAGCGCGACCGTGAGCAGCGCGGTGAGCATCGCGACGAGCGCGGTCACGGCCAGGCCGAGCACCCCGTCCTTGTGCTCGCGATACCAGATGTCCATGCGGCCGCGCCAAGTATGAAGCCGGATGGCACGATCGGCGCCGGCGAACGTGACCGCCACCGAGAACTCATCGTCGCCGCGATCGGTGAAACGGATCAGCCGCCGGTATTGCAGGTAGCGCAGCGGCAGCTCGAGCTTGGCGGTCAGCAGCGTGAGCTGGATCTCGCTCGGGAATTCCGACGCATCGACGCTCTGCAGCTTGCCGTCCGCGCCCCAGGCCTCGCCTTCCGGCAGCGGATGCATGGTGAGCCAGAGAAGCTGGGCTCCCGTGACCTTCACCTCGTCGTCGATGCTCTGCCGATGGTAGTAGAGGCCATGCAGTATTCGGTCTTCGTCGTCGCGGCTCATATCTCGGGGAAATCCGGCTGATAGGAAGCCAGTCTACAGGAGGGCATTCCTCCGGCCGTTCGCGGCCGGCGCGCCGTGGCCCGCGGCACCAAGCAGTTCTCAATCGCTGCAGCAATAAGTAATGTGATCCTCGACTCTGCCTCTCGGGCTCGCGCGGACCGATTGGAACTGCCAAGGGCTTCACGGAGAATCCGCCCGCCGCATGCGAGGGTGGCTCATGGCTTCGACCGACATCCGTTCGACGCAAGCGCCCCCTTCCCTGCCCGGCGACGGCGCGTTCGCGGCGGGCCTGCGCAACATCCGCATTGCCATCGAGTCGCGGCTCGCCGTGCTCGGCGTCAAGGATCTGCGGCTCGGCGATACCTCTTCGCAATGCGTCCGCGACGTGCCGGGAATGGTCATCATCGACGTGGCGGCCGACGGCAAGGCTGCGCGCGTCACTTTCACCCGGGTGGAGGTCGAGGACTGCGCCCGCCGCGTCGAGGTGCACTGCGTGCTGCGCAAGATCGAGGACGTGGTGATCAAGGTGCGCCACCGGGAACGTCGCGCCCGAGCACGCGGCGGCGGGAGCCCGCGCCGTATACAGTAGCCCGCGCCGCGCGCTACTGGATGGACGTGCGATCGCGCGCGATCCGAAAATGCGGCCATGGGCCGCGCTCATCACAGCGTCTTCGCGCCGGCACGCGCTCCGCGCTACGTGGTCGTCTGGGACCTGCACTGGCGGGTGATCGACTGCCGGCGCCTCGAGCCCGCCGTGGATCCACGCACGGAATTCGACCGGACGATCGCCGTGTGGGCACGCGACGGATGGCTCGCGCAGAGCCCGGGAGCGTTCGGCTTCACCTTTCTGGCCCGCAGCGGCGAGCGCCGGCTGCTCGCGGTGACGACGCGCGATCCGTTCAGCACCTCGGCCCAGTCGTTCTCGCCCTTCGGCACCCGCAAGCGGTGATCGCCGCCGCATCGGCCCGCCGAGCCCGCGTCGGGAAAATTTCCCGCCCCGATTCGACGGCCATGCACGCTGGTATCATGCAATCGTGCTCATCACCCCCCTTCGATCGATCATTGCCTGGGTCGCGGCGTGCGTTACGATCTGCGCAACGGCAGGCGCAACATCCGGCGTAGCGGACTACGGAATTGCCGCCCGCGTCGCGCCCAAGCCTTACCTCAACATGCCGGAGCGCCCCGACGGCAAGATGCCCGCGCTCCTGTCGCAGACCGGTGCCTTTGCCGACACACGCCGGCTCACGCCCTCGCCGGGACTCATTCCTTACGACATCGTCGTGGCCTTCTGGTCCGACGGAGCGCAAAAGCAGCGCTGGGTGTCGATTCCCGCGGGGAAGATCCGCTACTCGCCCACGGGCGACTGGGTGTTCCCGAAGGGAACCGTGTTCGTCAAGACCTTCGAGCTGCCGACGGATGCGTCGGACCCCGGTGTCCGCCGCCGGCTGGAGACGCGGCTCCTGGTGTGCGACAGCGCGGGCGGCGTGTATGGCGTGCTCTACAAATGGCGCGCCGACCTCTCCGACGCCGACCTGCTCGCCGACGGGCGCCTCGAGCCTATTCGCATGAGATCCGCCGACGGCAAGCTCCATGAGCAGACCTGGTACTACCCGAGCCGCAAGGACTGCATGACCTGCCACAACTCGAACACCAGCGGGGTGCTCGGCGTCAAGGCGCGGCAGATGAACCGCAGCTACGCCTATCCGTCGGGCGCCACCGACAACGAGATGCGAGCCTGGAATCATCTCGGTTTGTTCTCGCCCGAGGTGCGCGACGCCGACCTCGCCTCGCTCCCCACGCTCGCCGCGGCCGACGACAAGGCGCGCAGCCTCGAGGACCGCGCGCGCTCCTATCTCGACGCGAACTGCTCGCATTGCCATCGACCGCACGGAACGGTGGCCTATTTCGATGCGCGCTACGACACGCCGCTCGACAAGCAGGAGATCGTCGACGGCGCGGTGCTCATCGACGAGGGCATCGACAAGCCGCGCGTGATCTCACCCCACGACATCTGGCGCTCCATCATGTACATGCGCGTCAGCACCAACGACGAGATCCGCATGCCGCCGATCGCGCGCGAGACGGTCGACACGCGCGGGGTCGCGCTGCTGCGCGAGTGGATCGAGAGCATGCCCGGCCGCGACGTTGTCGACCCGCCGGCCATCTCCCCCGCCGGCGGCTCGTTCGCAGCACCGGTCGAGGTCACCCTCAGCGAGCGCGTGCCCGGCGCCGACATCCACTACACGCTCGACGGCAGCGTCCCCGGCAAATCGGACCCCCGGTACCAAGGTCCGATCAAGCTCGACGGCACCGTGGTCCTGCGCGCCCGCGCCTACAAAGAAGGCTCGACGCGAAGCATCACGACGCAACAAGTCTTCACGATCGGCAAATAGCGTTCCCCACCATCTGATCCCCGCCACCGCCGTCTCGGGGGCCCCCCTCCGGCCGACCCGCCCGCGGCTGTAAGAGCTATTCGGTGACTGCTACCGGT
>DATAYZ010000151.1:0-85093 GCA_036272295.1 Steroidobacteraceae bacterium | reverse complement strand
GTGCGCCGAGGCGCTGTTCAACCTCGGCATTGCGCTCGAAGGGCTCGGGCAACCGGGCCGGGCCGCCGATCGATACCGGGCGCTGATCGCGCTCGAGCCCGGCCGGGCCGATGCGCACATCAATCTCGGGAACGCGCTGCGCGAGCTCGGCGAGCCGTCGGAGGCCATGGCGGCCTACCGGGCGGCGCTGGAGTTGCAGCCCGGCTCGGTCGGCGCCCTCAACAACCTCGGCGGAATGCTGCGCCTGCTCGGCCGTTTGGACGAGGCCGAGGCGCTGCTGCGCCGGGCACTGAGCGTCGATGCCGGCAATGCCGTGGTGCACGACACGCTCGGCAACGTGCTGAAGGATGCGGGTGACATCGAGTCGGCACTGGCGCAATTCCGCAAGGCGCTCGAGCTCGACCCCGGCGATGCCGCGATTCACGGCAATCTCGCCTACTCGCTCAGCTTCGTGTGCGAGGACGGCGCAGAGATCCTGGCGGAGTGCCGCCGCTGGAACGCGTGTCACGCGGCGCCGCTGCACCCCCGCGCCCCCTCGCCCGCCGGCGATCCGCGCCCCGGCCGGAAGCTGCGGGTGGGATACGTCTCGGCGGATTTCCGCGACCATTGCCAGGCATTGTTCATGACGCCGCTGCTCGAGCATCACGACCACGATCGGTTCGAGATCTTCGGCTACCCGAGCGGCGGCCGAAGCGATGAGCGGACCCGGCGCCTGGCCGGGCTCACCGACGTCTGGCGGGACGCGCGCGCGCTGGATGACGCCTCCCTGTCGGAGCTCATCCGCGCCGATGGGATCGATATCCTGGTCGATCTGACCATGCACATGGCCAAAGGGAGGCCGCTGGTATTCGCGCGGCGCCCCGCCCCGGTGCAGATCGCCTGGCTCGCCTATCCGGGGACCACGGGCATGGATGCGATGGATTATCGCCTCAGCGACCCGCGCCTCGATCCTCCCGGCTCGGAGCATGTCTACAGCGAGCGCACCCTGCGGTTGCCCGACTCGTTCTGGTGCTACTCCCCGCTGGCGGCCGAGCCGGCGGTCAACGCGCTGCCGGCGCCGCAGCGCGGCCACCTGACCTTGGGTTGCCTCAACAACCCTTGCAAGATCACCGACCACACCCTGCGGTTATGGGGCGGCGTCTTGCGCGCCCTGCCGGCGGCGCGAATGCGCTTGCTCGCGCCTGCCGAGTCGAACCGCGGCCGCCTGCAACGGCGCTTCGAGGCGGAAGGCGTGGATCGCGGGCGCCTGGAATTTCAGGCCTACCGGCCCCGCGCCGAGTATCTGCGCTCGTACCATGACATCGATCTCGGCCTGGATACCTTTCCCTACAACGGCCACACCACGACCCTGGACGCCCTGTGGATGGGCATTCCGGTCGTCACGCGCGTGGGCCGCACTTGTGCCGGCCGGGCCGGGCTCAGCCAGCTTCATCAGCTCGGGCTCACCGATCTCGCCGCGGAGTCGGACGAAGGATTCGTGCTCGCCGCGACCGGAGTCGCGCATGACCTGCAGCGCCTCGCGGCGCTGCGCGGCGGGCTGCGGAGGCGGCTGGAGCATTCGACGCTCATGGATGGCGCACGTTTCGCGGCCGCCATCGAGACGGCCTACCGATCCGCGTGGCACAATCATTGCCGCCGGCAACCGGCGGGCGGCGACTGAGCCGGGGAGCGCACTTGAACGCAGTGGAGATCGTACCCGTCGCGGATGACGTGGACCGGCATCGAGCGGTGCTGGCATCCGCCGCACCGAGAGCCCACCGGTTCTATTTCCGCGAGGGCCTGTCGATCTTCGCGTTCGGCTTCGCGCAGATCATGTTCTGCGGGCGCTTGTTCTTCAGCCTGGGGCGGGATGGGATATTCCACCCGCTCGCGGGCCGCGGGTCGGCTGAGCCGTCGACCGTCCCGGCTCAGGCCGCCATGATCTCCTGATCGAGCGCCTGCAGCACCCGGCGATGCTCATGGAGAAAGCGCTCGACCAGCATGCCTGCGAGGTCGATGCGTCCTTCCGCGGCCGCCGCCTCGATGCTCCTGCAAAGCTCGGCGAGGGCGACCGCGCCGACGTTGGCGCTGCTCGACTTGAGCGCATGCGCCGCGCGCATCAGTCCATTGGCATCGCCGGAGAGCGCCGACGTCCGCAAGGCGTCCGCCAGGCCGGTCGAGTTGCTCGCGTAGAGACCGATCACCTTGGTCAGGAGGTCGGTCCGGCCGGGGCGATGCATGGCCTTGATGCGCTCGAGCGCGGTGTGATCCAAGATCACCCCGGCACTCTCGGAGACCTCGTCGGCGGCCTCATCCGAAGTCCCGGCCGGGATCGCGTCGAGGGCCGCGGAATCGGCGCCGGCACCTGCCGCGGCGTCGGAATCGTGAGGAGCGCCCGTTCGGACGAGCTGCGCCGCGGCGGGCTCGGGCCAGCAGCCGCCGAGCACGTCGCGCAGCTGCTCGAGAGTAAAAGGCTTGCTGAGGTATCGATCCATGCCGGCGGCGTAACACTTCTCCGCGTCGCCGTCGAGAGCATTGGCGGTGAGCGCAATGATCGGGGTGCGGCCGTTTCCTTCCAGCTGCTCCCAATCGCGGAAGCGCCGCGTCGCCTCGTAGCCGTCGAGCTTCGGCATCTGGCAGTCCATGAGCACGGCGTCGTAGCGTGAGAGGGCCAGCCTTTCGAGGGCAGTCTCGCCGCTCGACACGCTGTCCGCATCGACGGCGAGCTCGCGCAGCATGGCGAGCGCCACCTCCGCGTTGACGGGGTTGTCTTCCACCAGCAGCACTTTGCGCTTGAAGTCGCCCGACCCCTGCAGGGCGATCGAGGGAGTCTTGCCGCCGTTGAAGGCGAATTTCATCTTGCGGGTGCCCTCGCCGTCGTCCGCCAGCAGCTCGCACAGCCGGTCGTGCAGCTGCGCCTGGCGCACCGGCTTGCTCATCCAGGCGACCGGGCCGCGGCCGAGATCGCGGGCGCCGTTCGAGACGGCCTCCGACTGCATCATCACCAGGGGCACGGAGGCGAATCTGGCGAGCGCCCTGATCCGCTCGGCCAGCGCCGTGCCGCTCATTTCCGGCATCTGGCTGTCGATGATCATGACGCCGAACTCCCCGTCGAGCGCTTTGTCCAGGATCGCCAGCGCCTCGCGGCTCGAGGCCGCCTCGACCACGCTGCTTCCCCATGCCGCGAGATGCCGCCCGAGGATGCGCCGGCTCGTGGTGTTGTCGTCGACCAGCAGCACGTGCGCCCCGCGCAGCACGGTCCAAGCCCGGGGCGGAGCGGCGGCCGGGTCCGGCCCGAGCGGCAGCGTGAAGGAGAAAATCGATCCCTTGCCCGGCACGCTCTCCACGCCGATCTCGCCGCCCATGGCGTCCACGAGCTGCTTGCAGATGGCGAGCCCGAGTCCCGTGCCGCCATACTGCCGCGTCGTCGAGATGTCCTCCTGCGCGAACGACTCGAAGATCGTCGCGCAATTCTCCGGGCGGATGCCGATGCCGGTGTCCTCGATCTCGAAGCGGAACACCGAGTTGCTGAGATTCGGATCGATCTGCCGCACCTTCACCTTGATCTCGCCGCGCTCGGTGAACTTCACCGCGTTGCTGATCAGGTTGATGATCACCTGGCGCAGGCGCACGCGATCGCCGAGCACCGCCGTCTCCATGGCGGGCGGGATGTCGCAGATCAGCTCCAGGCCCTTGGTGGAGGCGCGCTCCGCCAGAATCTCGGCCGCCTCCTCGACGACGTCGCGCAGACAGAAGCCCGTGTGGTCGAGCACCAGCTTGCCGGCCTCGATCTTGGAGAAGTCCAGGATGTCGTTGATGATCTCGAGCAGGGAGCCGCCCGATTGCCGGATGGTCATGACATAGCGGCGCTGCCGCTCATCGAGCTTCGGCGAATGGCTGAGGAGCTCCGCCATGCCGAGCACGCCGTTCATGGGCGTGCGGATCTCGTGGCTCATGCGCGCGAGAAAGTCGCTCTTCGCGCGGCTCGCCTCCTCCGCCCGCTTGGCCGCCTTCTGCGCGTCGGAGACCGCCCGGTCCAGGTCCACCGTACGCTCGCCCACCAGCCGCTCGAGCTGGTTTTGATAGACGAGCAGGTTCCGGTCGCGCCTCTCGAGCTCCGCCAACATCCTGTTGAAGCCGTCGACGAGCACGCCGAACTCGTCGTGCGCACCTCGCTGCGCCCGGATTGCGAAGTTCTTGTTCTCGAACACGTCGCGCGTGACCTTGACCAGATCCTCCACCGGCACGGTGATGAAGCGGCGCAGCCGGCTCGACCAGAAATAGGCGCCGAAACCGACCAGCGCCAGCGCGGCGAGCACCGATTCGAGCGATCTGCCGACCTGGGCGTAGACCGGCGCCAGATCCGCATCCAGCTCGATCGCACCCACGGGGTGCTCGCCGAGCAGCACCGGTCTTTGCAGATGAGCGCGGGTCATGCGTCCCGCCGCCGCGCCGGGCGCGGGAAAGTCCACGTCCGCGAGCAGCTGGGCGGTCGCCGTATCGTAGAGCGCCGCCCTGCGCACCAGGGGATCGGCGTGCAGCGAGCGCAGCGCGCTCAGCGCCTGGGCACGGTCGGCACGGGCCAGGGCCAGCGCGGCGTTCTCGCCGACCGCGTCGGCCAGCGTCTGCAGGTGCCGCAGTGCGTCGCGGCGCGCTGCCAGCGATTGCGTGAGCGCGTAGAGCACGAACGAGAGGAGCAGCGCGCCCGTCACCGCATGGAAGATCATCACGCGCAACTTGCCTGCGAACGACAGATTGCGGATCCAACTCACCATTTGAGAATGGACATCCGTTGCGTGCCGCCGCCGCGCCGCCGCTTGGTCTCGAGCAGCTCGTGCAGCGCCCCGATCGGGATCGGCTTGCTGATGAGATGGCCCTGGACCTGGTTGCAGCGATGCTTCCTGAGGAACTCGAGCTGCTCCGCGTTCTCGACGCCTTCGGCGATCACCTTCAGCTTGAGCTCGCGCGCCATGGCGATGATGGCGGCGCAGATGGCCGCGTCATCGTCGTTCGTGTGCAATTCCTCGACGAAGGAGCGGTCGATCTTCAGCGCATCGACGGGGAACTGGCGCAGATATCCGAGCGACGAATAGCCGGTGCCGAAGTCGTCGATGGACAAGGCCACGCCGGCCGCGCGGAAGCGCTTGAGGCAGGCGCTGGTATCGGCGACGTTGCGCATCAGCAGGCTCTCGGTGATCTCGAGTTCGAGCGACTGCGGCTTGACGCCGTGGCGCTGCAACGTCGCCAGCACGGAGTCCACGAAGTCTTCGCGCGCGAACTGCTGTACCGACACGTTCACGGCGATGGAAAGGTTGCCGAGTCCCTGCTTCGCCCAGCGCTCGAGCTGTTCGCACGCCTGCTCGATGACCCAGTCTCCGAGTGCCGAGATCAGCCCGGTCTCCTCCGCGACGGGAATGAAGGTGTCGGGCGGTATGAAACCGCGCGTCTCATGGCGCCACCGCAGCAGCGCCTCGACGCCGATGATGTCGCCGCCGGCGAGATCCAGCTTGGGTTGATAGTAGAGCTCGAAATCACGGTTCTCGAAGGCGCGCCTCAGGTCGTTCTCGAGCTCCAGGCGCCCGAGCGAGCGGACGGCCATCGACTGGCCGTAGAACGCATGGCCGTTGCGGCCCTGGTCCTTGGCCTGATACATCGCCATGTCCGCCTTGACCAGGAGGTCCTCGACATCCGTGGCATCCTTGGGATAGAGCGCGATGCCGATGCTCGGCGTCACCACGAAGCGGTGCCCTTCGCACTCGAACGGCTCGGAGAGCGCCTTCTGAATACGTTCCGCGACCGGCACCGTCTGGTCCTCGCCGGTGATCCCGGTCAGGAGCACCACGAACTCGTCGCCGCCCAGGCGCGCCACGCGCGTTTTCTCCCGGCGCCGCTCTCCCTGCTGCGCGACGAGGTCGGTGCTGCGCACGCTGTCCTCCAAGCGGCGCGCCACCTGCTGCAGCAGCGCGTCCCCGACGGAGTGGCCGAGGTTGTCGTTGATTCGCTTGAAGCGGTCCAGGTCGAGGTAGAGAAAGGCCAGCATGCCGCCGGATTGCTTGGCCTCCTTGATGGCGCGCGCCGCCTTGCGCATGAACAGCAGCCGGTTCGGCAGCCGCGTCAGCACGTCATAATAGGCGAGATACTCGACCCGGGCCTCCGCCCGGCGGCGCTCCGTGGTGTCGCGGGACACCATGAGCAGGGGTCCGTCGGGCTGCGGCTGGAGACGCACCTCGAACCAGCGCCGATCCTCGCCCATCCCGGTGTCGAATTCATGGGTGGTGAGGCGTCTCGTCCCCTCGCCCCGCAGGGCCAGGCGCGCCTCGCGCGCGATGTGGGGCGGAAACACCTCCTCGAGCGCCCTGCCGCGCTGGGACTCGTGCCCCTGGGTTTGGCTGCCGGTGACGTGCTCCAGCAGCACTCCATCGTCGCCGACCACGAAAATCGTATCGGGCAATGCCTGCAGGAGGGCGCGGTTCTTCTGCTCGCTGACCTTGAGCGCACCGATGTTGTCGAGGGCCCGAAGGATGAACCCGACCCGGTGAGGAAGGGTCGGCCAAAGCACCGGCTTGTGGATGAAATCGGTCGCCCCGGCCTCGTAGGCTTTCGCGATCGACCCGGTGTCATCGTGACCCGTCACCATGACGACCGGCACCTCGGCCCCGGCGCTCAGGGCACGCAGCGTGGAGCAGAGCTCGAAACCGTTCGGGCCGGGGAGGTCCACATCGAGCAGGATCAGATCCGGCCGCTCCCGCTCGAAAGACTCCAGGGCATCGGTCGCGGTCCCGGCGATGCGCGCCTCGTAGCCGGCCTGCTGCAGCGTCTCGCTGGCGAGCAGCGCAAACACGGGGTCGTCGTCGACGATCAAGACCGAGCGGCGTGAGCTGGCCTGCCCCTCGGCGCGAGGGTCATTGAGAGCTGCATTCATGGGTGCAGCCCGGCCCCGACGCCCTGCGGGCGACACGTGACAATGGCGTGACGAGATGGCATTTCCTTACTCGAGGCGACATTAGCGTGCCCGAAGGCCTGATTTCTGGATGTAATCGAAGGAATCACACGGGAAAATCCCTGGGCGCCGCGATGGGTGAACCCGGTCACACATGACCTGCCCCGAGCTGTTGCAGTGCGGGTGGGGGGCGCCGTGGGCCTCACGGTGCTCCGTGGCGAGTTGAATTTTGCGTATTCGTGTCAACCGATTGCCCACTCGGACGTTTGCGGCGCAAAGTAAGCACGCTGTGCGTGCATAAGAGTAGTGAAGGGATACCCAGAATCCATGCAGAGTTATCCAGCGTCCGTGGAGAGTGTGTTTCGCGCACTGTCCGACCCGATGCGCCGGGCCATCGTCAAGCAGTTGAGCCGCAAACAGGCGTCAGTCAGCGCCGTCGCCAAGCCGCTCGGCATCTCCCTCGCGGCGGTGGTCCAGCACATCCAGGTTCTGGAGGAATGCGGGGTCATCCGCACCCACAAGGAGGGGCGCGTCCGCATGTGCCAGGTCGAGCCGCGCGCGTTCGTGGTCGCCGAGCAATGGCTGGCGGCCCGCCGCAACAGCGTATCGCCGGCCGGGTAGACTCTTCTCAGTGAGACTTGGCCGCGGCGCCGGATGCCGGCGGCGGATCGACCGGGACGACCGGCAGGTGATACGCATCGACCTGCTTTGCTTCCGCCTCCCGGCGCCGCTGGTCATCCGCATCGCGCAGTTTCTGGCGATTTCGCTCGAATTCTTCGGCGCGTTTCGCCTCCTGGGCGGCCTCGCTGCGGCGGGCTAGCTCCGCGCTGGCGGCGCGTGCATTGGCGCAGGAGACATCCTGGGCCCCGCCCTGCGGCTGGCTGCACTTCATCAGGAGCCCGTCCAGCGCGACCCGATCCTCCATGAGATCGCTGACCGTCATCACCGACTCCTGCTTGGGAGCGCAGGCCGACGCCGCCAGCGCCAAGGAGCAGCAGCATGCACGCGCGAGCAACGTTCGGGCCCTGTTCACATCCTCTCCTGCGGGACGGCGCGGAGCACCATCCAATCCGCGCAACCATGGTACCGAAAAGCCGCCGATGCACGGTCGCCGCACGCGTGACGCGCCTCACGACTTTGCAAACCGACGCTACCGGCCGCTGGTTTGACCACGCCGCCACGCCTGTGTACCGTTCGCCCCCATGCCGACCGCCAAGACCGCCGAAGACACGAAACTGGACTTCGAGACCGCCATGCGCGACCTCGAAGCGCTGGTCGAGCGTCTCGAGCAGGGGGACCTGCCGCTCGAGCAATCGCTGGCGGAATTCGAGCGCGGCGTCAAGCTCACCCGGGCGTGCCAATCCGCCTTGAAAGAGGCGGAGCAGAAGGTCGAGATCCTGCTGAAGCGGGCCGGCGAGCCCGCGGTCGAGGCCTTCGTAGACGACGAGAAGGCGGGCTGAGCGGCCCGGCCGGGAGGGCGCCCCCGGGCATCCGGGCCTGCCTCGAGCCAATCGGGCCCGAAATCGTCTAAAATTCTTGGAATCTGCGGTTTTAGCTCCAGATCGGAGCTGATCGAGGCATCCCCGGACCCTTGGCGGGGGTACTCACCCGAGGTTCGAGGCTAGAGCCGCGCACAGGATTTTAGAATATGACAGTTGCCTCCCCAGTCAAGAAGCCGAGCGTCAAGAGCGTGGAGGACGTGCAGGGCCACGCCGATACCCGCCAGATCCCCATCAACCGGGTCGGTATCAAGGACATTTTCCATCCGGTCAAGGTCAGGGATCGGGCGAACGGCGAGCAGCACACGGTCGCCAACTTCAACATGTACGTGAACCTGCCGCACAACTTCAAGGGCACGCACATGTCCCGGTTCGTCGAGATCCTGCACCGGCACGAGCGCGAGATCTCGGTCGACTCCTTCGGCAAGATGCTGTCCGAGATGACCGGACACCTGGATGCGAGCGCCGGTCACATCGAGATGACCTTCCCGTACTTCGTCATGAAAAAGGCCCCGGTGTCCGGGGTGGAAAGCCTGATGAACTACCAGGCCACGATCTTCGGGGAGCACCGCGACGGCAAGACCGAGGTCTGGCTCAAGGTGGTGGTGCCGACCACGAGCCTGTGCCCCTGCTCGAAGAAGATCTCGGACTATGGCGCCCACAATCAGCGGTCGCACATCACCATCACGGCCCGGCTGGTCGAGCACATGTGGCTCGAGGAGTTGATCGAGGTTGCCGAGCACGAGGCCTCATGCGAGGTCTACGGCATCTTGAAGCGTCCGGACGAGAAATTCGTCACCGAACGGGCCTATGACAACCCGAAGTTCGTCGAGGACACGGTACGCGACGTGGCGATGGCCCTGAATCGCGACAAGCGCGTGCGCGCGTACGTGGTGGAAGCCGAGAATTTCGAGTCGATCCACAACCACTCGGCCTACGCGATGATCGAGCACGACAAGGAAGCCGCCTAGGCCGGGCGAGGAGGAGACTCCAGTTTCCCTTCGCCCTCCGCTCGGGCGTCCCGCCCCGTCTGGGTCAGAGCTACGCGGGCACTGCTCCCCGTAGGTGGGTCTCTAGGCCGCGGCTAGACCGCTGCTCATCAGGCGGCCCCCAGGTGGACGTCGGAACATGTAACGGGTAGCAGTGCCCGCGTAGCTCTGACCCAGACGGGGCGGGACGCCCGAGCGGAGGGCGAAGGGAACCGGGGCCTCCTCCTCGCCCGGCTTAGGAGACGAGGCGCTCCGAGGCACCGCGCTCGGCGTTCTGCAGCCGTCCGATGAGCGAGCGCAGGAACACCTGGTTGAAGCGGAGCTGGCACTCCGCGGAGACCTGCTCGAGCAGCGTGGAGCTCACCTTCATCACGGTGACCGGTCCCGACGCATTGATGGTCGCGGTGCGCTTCGCGCCGCGCACGTAGCTCGTCTCGCCGAAGCAGTCGCCGACATCGAGGTAGCCGAGCGCACGGCCGAGCCGCTGCACGCTCACACGCCCCTGCACGATGATGTAGAAGCGGTCGTCCATCTCGCCTTCCTTGACGATCTCCTCCGCATCCGCGTAGTCCTGCCAGCTGCTTGCGCGCAGCACCTCCCAGATGTCCTCGTGCGAGAACTCGTGGAAGAATTTCAGGCGCCGCAGCAGGCTGAATTGCTCCTGCTGGTCGATCCGGTTGTATTGCGCGCGCAGCTTCTGGTGCACGCGCGTCAGCTCCGCGGCAAAGTCCAGTCCCGTCTTGTAGCGCTTCTCGGGGTCCTTCTGCAGCGCGACCGCGGTGACCATCTCCAGCTCCTCCGGGACCTCCGGGCGCAGCGTATGGATGGGCGGCGGCGTCGCGAACACGATCTGGTGCAGGAGTTTCTGCAGATTGCCCGCGCGGAACGGGCGCGTCCCGGTCAGCAGCTCGTACATGACCGCGCCCAGCGAATAGAGATCCGAGCGGTTGGTCAGCTCGATGGATTGAACCTGTTCCGGCGACATGTAGGAGGGGCTGCCGGCGATCCCCTCGATGCGCGAGATCTCCGAATCGGCCACCAGGGCGATTCCGAAGTCGATGATGCGCACGTCGCTGTCGAGCGTGAGCATGATGTTCGAGGGCTTGATGTCGCGGTGGATCACACCGCGGCTGTGCGCGTAGTGCAGCGCGCGCGCAGCCTTGTATACGAGCTCGACCACGTCGTCGATGCGCAGCAGGTTGTCGGGACGGCAGTAGGCGGCCAGGGTGCGCGCGCCGTGCACGTGCTCGGTCACGATGTAGCAATGGCCGTTTTCCTCTCCGGCATCGTAGATAGGCAGGATGTTCGGATGCTGCAGCATGCCGACCATGTGCGCCTCGGAGAGGAACATCTTGCGCGCGATGCGCATGCGGCTCTCATCGCCGCTGGCATCGACGTTGTAGACCTTGATGGCTACGTCGCGTCCGTAATACGGGTCGTGCGACAGATAGACGACGCCCGTGCTTCCCTGCCCCACCTCGTTGATGATGACGTACTTGCCGATCTTCTCGGGCGCGGTGACGCGGCCGTTCTGGGACTTCGCTTGACTGTTGACGCCGTTGTTGCTCAAGGTGGTTTTCGCTGCGCAGCGTCCGCTCGATTCGTTGAGCAAAAGGATACTGAGCCGCCTCGAACGAGACTGTGATTTGAGTCGAGGCTTACGCGAAGTGATCGAAGCCCGCGGGCTCGATGTCGACGCCGGAGCCGTGCTGCAGCCACGTGACGGCGCTGCCGGCGGCGAATTGACCGATCGAGGTCAGCATTAAGTTCAATCGCACGGCGTGCGCTTCGAGCTCCGCGAATCGGGCGGCAGGGACGGCGAGCAATATTTCATAATCATCCCCCGCCGCCAGCGCCCACTGGAGCGCGCGCTCGGCGTCGACCGAAGCGCGCAACGCCGCCGAGAGCGGCAGCCGCTCGAGGTCGACGCGCGCCGCGACGGCGCTCGCCGCGGCAAGCTTCGGAAGATCGCCGGCAAGGCCGTCGGAGACGTCCATCGCGGCGGTCGCGATTCCGCGGGCCGCGAGCCCGAACGCCACGCGCGGCTCCGGATAATCGAAGCGCCGGATCAACTCCGCTCGCGCCGCGGGCGGCGGCGACAGCCGTCCGCTGCGGATGGCGAGACCGGCGCCGGCATCGCCGAGCGTGCCGGTCACCGCGATCAGGTCGCCCGCGCGCGCGCCGCTGCGAAGCAGGGCCGTGCCGCGCGGCACGTGGCCCATGATCTGCACCGTCACGCTCAGCGGTCCCCGGGTCGTGTCGCCACCGACCAGCGCCACTCCGTGTGCGGCGGCGAGCGCGAGGAAGCCGTTCGAGAACCGCTCCAGCCAGGAGCTTTCCGCGCCCGGCATGGTGAGCGCGAGCGTGGCCCATGCGGGCTTGGCGCCCATCGCCGCCATGTCGCTGAGATTCACCGCAAGAGCGCGGTGCCCGATGGAGCGCGGATCCGTGTCCGCGGGGAAATGACGGCCGCACACGAGCGTGTCGACCGAAACCACGAGCTCCGTGCGCTGCGGCACGTTCAGCAGCGCGGCATCGTCGCCGATCCCGAGCGCGACTCCCGCGGCGATGGCCGCAGGGTCTGCGGAGGCAGCGGCTGGCGCCGCGACGAGCTCCGGCCTCGCGCCGGCCGGGGCCGGGCCGCGCCCTGGCCGTGCGCCGGCGGGGGCTGCGCCAACCTCAGGCCGCGGATGGGCGGCCGGCCGCGCGAAGTATCGCTCGATCAGCTCGAACTCGCCGAGTCCCGGGGCAGGCCCATCACTTTCGGCCATACTCGTCCGCACGCAGCTCGCGCGCGGCCTTGTCGAGCACGGCGTTGACGAATTTGTGGCCGTCCGTGCCGCCGAATTGCTTGGCGAGCTGCACGGCCTCGGCAAGCGCCACGCGATACGGAATCTCGGGACAGGCTCGCAGCTCGTGCAGGCCGAGCCAAAGCACCGCGTGCTCGATCGGATCGAGGGCGGCCGGCGCGATCTCGCTCCAGCGCGCGAGCTCGGCGTCGAGAGCGGCGCCGCTCGGCGCGACCGCCTCGAGCAGGGCATCGAAGTACTCGATGTCGACGCTTTGCGCCTCCGGATCCTCGGCGTATTGGCGCCGCACGTCGGTCCAGGAGCGCGGGTTGATCTGCAGCTGGTAGAGCGCTTGCAGCGCGAGCCGCCGTGCGAGGCTCCGGGAGCGGTGACCGGGGGCGCCTCGTCCCGAGCGCACGCGTTTTTCGGGCACTATCAGGTTTCCAGGCGGCGCAACAGGTTCGCCATCTCGAGAGCCACCAGCGCGGCGTCCGCGCCCTTGTTGCCGGCCTTGCCGCCGGCGCGATCCACCGCATGCTCGGCGGTGTCCGTGGTCAGCACGCCGAACGCGATCGGCACGCCGCTCTCGAGCGCGACGCGCGCGATGCCGCCGGCGCACTCGCCTGCGACGTAGTCGAAATGCGGAGTCTGGCCGCGGATCACGGCACCGAGCGCGATCAGCGCCTCGTAGCGGCGCGAGAGCGCGAGCTTGCGCGCGACGATGGGAATGTCGAAGGCGCCGGGCACGCGCACGATCTCGATCTGCTTCTCCACGACGCCGTGGCGCCTCAGGGCGTCCAATGCGCCGCGCAGCAGAGGTTCCACCACGAACTCGTTGAACCGCGCGGCGATGATCCCTAGGCGCACGTCGCGCGCCTGGAGCTCGCCCTCGATTATCTTCGGCTGATCGTTCGGCACTGACTCATCCTCGTTCCGCCCGCCTCGCGCGGGCTCACCGGCGCGCAGTATACCGTCGGCGCGGCGCCGGGATCATTCTCCGCCGTCCACGTAGCTCGTGACCTCGAGGTCGAAGGCCGACAGGCCCTGCAGCTGCTTGGGCGAGCTCAGCACGCGCATGCGCTTGAGTCCGAGGTCCTGCAGGATCTGTGCGCCGATGCCGTAGGTCCGCACCACCGTCGCACCGGGGCTGCGCACCGCCTGGGGCTTCGCATCCAGCAGGCGCACGACGTCCATGAAGTGCCGTGCGGTCTCCTCGGGCCTCAGGATGACGACCACGCCGGAGGGTTCGCTCGCCACGCGGCGCATGGCGGCACGCAAGGGCCACCCCAACCGCTCGCTGTGCACGCCGGCCGCGTCGCGCAGGGTCTCCATGATGTGCACGCGCACCAGTGGCGGCAGCGTGGAGTTGAGGTCCCCCTTGACCAGGGCGATGTGCACCGTTTTGTTGACGTGATCCTCGTAGCAGTACATCTTGAAGGCGCCGTACTCGGTCTCCACCGGCTGCTCGTAGATGCGCTCCACCGAGCGTTCGTTCTTCAGCCGATAGCGGATCAGGTCGGCGATGGTGCCGAGCTTGAGGCCGTGCGCCTGCGCGAATTTCTCGAGATCCGGCCTGCGCGCCATGGTGCCGTCATCGTTCAGGATCTCGACGATCATGGCGGCCGGCGAAAATCCAGCGAGCCGCGCGAGGTCGCAACCCGCCTCGGTGTGCCCGGCGCGCGTGAGCACCCCGCCCGGCTGCGCCATGAGCGGGAATACGTGCCCCGGTTGGCGCAGATCCTCCGGCCGCGCATTCGGCGCGACGGCCGTCTTCACCGTGTGTGCCCGGTCGTGCGCCGAGATGCCGGTGGTCACGCCTTCGGCGGCCTCGATCGACAAGGTGAAGTTGGTGCGATGGGTCGAATCGGTGTCGTTCACCATCAGAGGCAGTCGCAGCTGGCGGCAGCGCTCGCGCATCAGCGTGAGGCAGATGAGGCCCCGGCCGTAGCGCGCCATGAAATTGACGTCTTGCGGCGTGACCCTGTCCGCGGCCATGATGAGATCGCCCTCGTTCTCGCGATCCTCATCATCCATGATGACCGCCATCTTCCCCTGCTTGAGGTCCTCGAGGATCTCGTCGATGGTGTTGAGCGGCGGCATGTCCGACCTGGCTTTCTCCTCTTTCGAGGGGACGAGAGAGAGTTTTTTAGACATAACCTGTTGATTCCGAATGATATATTTGGATATCCCGATCTATCACGCCATCCCATTGTATCCGCAGAGTGGGTACCGTCGAATCGGCAAAGGGTTCCACCGGGAAACAGCCCTCATTGAGGCGGAATCAGCCGGACAGGGCGGCCGCCGGGACCGATGGCGGCGGGAGCGGTGCCGCGGGCGGCGGGCGGCACCAAGCGCTGCGGTACCAATGGCGGCGGTACCAATGGCAGGCGGTACCGCCAGCGGGCGGACCCGCCGCTGCCCGGGCCGCCCCCATCGTTGTGCATTCGCTTTGTCCTACAGAGTTGAGCGACTATCGTTGACATCGTCTGCGGCGGTCGTTCGCGAAAATTGTAGGGATGGGGTTCCTCTCTCGCGCGCTTGCCACGACGTCCGTCATGGGTCACGCCGCAGGGACGCTCGCGGTTGGGGGCCGGGTGCTGACGCTGCTCGCCGCCTCGGCGGGTGCATGGGGCGCCGCTCGAGCCGCCGATATCGGCAGCGGTCTCGCGCCGCCCTCGCCCGCACCCACGGCGTTCGACGCACCCCCTCCCTCGCCCGATTCGCGATGGGGCGGCGGCGACGGAAAGAGCTACCTCGCTCCGGCGTACGAGATCCCCGGCTTCGAGCTCGCGCTCAACCGCTTCGACCACTATCTCATCGACGCCCATGGGTACGAGTCCCCGATCTCGGACTTCAAGGCCAACACGCATCGCAAATGGGTCATCGACAACGACGCGTTCGCCACGAACCAGTTCCTGCATCCGTATCAAGGCGCGGTCTACCAAAACCTGGCGCGATCCGCGGGCCTCGACTTCTGGCAGTCCTCGGCCTACACCTTCGCCGGGAGCCTCTTGTGGGAGATGGCGGGTGAGACCACCCGTCCCTCGATCAACGATCAGGTCGCAAGCGGCATCTCGGGCAGTCTCCTCGGCGAGCCTTTGTTCCGCATGGCGAGCCTCCTCCTGGAGAGCGGCGGCCCGGGTCCGCCGGGATTCTGGCGCGAGGCCGGGGCGGCCCTGATCTCGCCGGCGACCGGTGCGAATCGGCTGCTCCACGGGTCGCGCTTCGACGGCGTCTTCCCGAGCAATGATCCCGCGGTGTTCACCACGGTCGACCTCGGCGCCAGCCTGAGCACGCATTTCACCTCCAACGTGAACGTCAATGCCGACCTGTCCGCGCCGCCCAGCGAGCAGCAATACCGGCGCAACAGCGCAAGCGCCGCGTTCAAAATGGCTTACGGCCTGCCGGGCAAGCCGGACTACAGCTATGACCGGCCGTTCGATTACTTCGACTTCGAGGTGGCCGCCGACACGATCAACGCGATCGAAACGGTATTCAGCCGCGGGCTGCTGGTTGGCACGGATTACGCGTGCGGCCCGAACCTCCACGGCATCTGGGGGCTGTACGGGTCGTACGACTACGTGGCGCCGCAGGTGTTCCGGGTGTCGACCACTTCGGGATCGCTCGGCACGACATTCGAGTGGTGGCTGGCGCCAAAGATCGCCTTGCAGGGATCGGTGCTCGGCGGCATCGGTTACGGCGGCGGCGGCGTGCTCCACGGCGCCGGCGTCACGCGCGCGAGCCCGTTCGGCGACGGCCAGCGGGACTACCACTACGGATTGACGCCGCAGGGGCTGTTCGCGGCCCGATTGATGCTCTGGGACCGCGTGGCCGTCGATTCGAGCCTGCGCTCCTATTACATCAGCAAGGTCGCGGCGAGCGAGAGCACGGGCACCGAAGACATCACGCGTGCCGAGACCGGGGTGACCGTGCGCATCTTCGGGCTGCATGCGGTCACGCTCGAGTACACCGAATCGGTCCGCAACGGCCGCTACGCGACGCTGCCGAGCTCACACCAGACGCTCGGGACGGTGAGATTGAGCTACACCTTGCTCGGCGACGAGCACATGGGGGCGGTCGGCTCCAACAGCCTATCCAGGTAGCGCGCGATCAAGTCGATCTCGACGTTCACCCCGTCGCCCGCCTCGAGCTCGCCCAGCGTCGTCACCGCGAGCGTATGAGGGATGATGTTGACGTCGAAGCAGCGGTCCCGCACCTGATTGACGGTCAAGCTGACCCCATTCAGGCAGATCGACCCCTTGGAAGCGACGAAGCGAATGAGCGGGGCAGGCAGCTCGAACTCCATCCGCCAAGAGCGGGCGTCCTGAGCGAGCGTCACGAGCATTCCCACCGCATCGACGTGGCCGCTCACCATATGGCCGCCCAGCGCATCGCCCGCACGCAATGCGGGCTCGAGATTCACGCTCGAGCCGGGTGCCAGCTTGCCCAGCGTGGTCTTCGCCAGAGTCTCGCGCGACACGTCCGCGAAGAAGCGCGAGCCCTCCTTTCGAGTGACCGTGAGGCACACGCCCTGCACGCTGATGCTGTCGCCGAGCGCCGTGCGCGCGGCATCGAGCTCCGGCGCGTCGATGCCGAGCTCGATATCACCGCCCTTCTCCGCCATCGAGGAGATCCTGCCCGTCGCAATGATGATTCCTGTGAACATGATCAGTGTGTCTTTGGTCCTGGCTCTCGGCGTCAGTGATTCGGCACCATTCAGGTCGGCATCAAGCGGATCGGCGTCATTGCTTCAGCGTCGATCGCGGCGTCAGCACGAGGCGCAAGTCGTCTCCGATGCGCCGGACGTCACGATACTCGAATCTCGGCAGCACCGCCGGTGCGAGACCGCTCAAGGCGAGCAGCGGCGCCGCCTCGGTTCCCAGCAGCCCCGGAGCCACATACAGGATCAACTCATCCACGAGGCCCGCCGAAACGAAGGACGCGCCCAACCGTGCGCCGCACTCGACCAGCAGCTCGTTGACCTCGAGCTCGGCGAGCCGGCGCACCGCGGCTTGCAGGTCGATGCCGCCGGCCGCGCGCGGCAGCCGCTCTATCCGGGCGCCCGCGTGCGTTCGTGCGGGTGCGTCGGGCGCGGCGAGCACCAGCGCGCCGTGAGCCTCGAATATTTTGGCCCCCGAGGGGCAGGACAGCAGAGGATCGAGCAGGACGCGGAGCGGCTGGCGCACCCACGACCCGTAGGCGAGCCTCACGTCGAGACGCGGATCGTCCGCGCGAACGGTGCCCGCACCGGTCAGCACGGCACCCGAGCGTGCGCGCCAGGCTTGCACGTCGGCGCGCGACGCCTCGCCGCTGATCCACTGCCGCTTCCCGGACGCAGGCGCAGTTCGCGCGTCCAGGCTCATGGCCAGCTTGAGCCGCACATGGGGCCGCCCGCGCTCGAAGCGCGAGAAAAACCCGGCGTTGAGCGCGCGCGCCTCCGCTTCGCACACGCCGCTCGACACCTCGATCCCGGCGGCGCGCAGCCGCTCGAGCCCGGCGCCGGCGACCCGCGGATTGGGATCGACCGCGGCCGCGACCACGCGCGCAACCCCCGCCTCGATCAACGCATCCGCGCACGGCGGCGTGCGGCCCGTGTGACTGCAGGGCTCCAGGTTGACGTAGACCGTGGCGCCCCGCGCGAGCGGTCCCGCCGCGCGCAGCGCCAGCACCTCGGCATGGGGCTCTCCCGCGCGCACGTGCCACCCCTCGCCGACCGCGGTGCCGTCGCGCACGATCACGCATCCGACGCGCGGGTTCGGATCGGTGGTGTAAAGTCCGCGCTCGGCGAGCTCGAGCGCCCGGCGCATGTGCGCCACGTCGCTCACGGCTCCTCCTCGTCGCGGCTCTCGCCCGGCAGCAACGGCAATTGATCCTTGCTCGGCTCGCGTTTGCGCCGGTGGCGGCGCAGCTGGTCGATCTCGGTGCGGAACGCCTCGATGTCCTGGAAGCTGCGATACACGGAGGCGAAGCGCACGTAGCCCACCTCGTCGAGGTGGCGAAGCTCCTCCATGACCATCTCACCGATGCTGCGCGACGCGATCTCCTTCTCGCCCAGGCTGCGCAGCTTGTGGCAGATGCGCGCCACCGCGGCCTCGATCGCCTCACGGCTGACGGGACGCTTCTCGAGCGCCTTCTGCATGCCGGCGAGCAGCTTGTTCTCATCGAAGGGCTCGCGGCTGCGGTCTCCCTTGACGACGGTCGGCATGAGGAGCTCCGCCGACTCGAAAGTCGTGAACCGCTCCGTGCAGGCGAGGCATTCGCGGCGCCTGCGGATCTGGCGCCCCTCGCCGGCGAGGCGGGAATCGATGACCTTAGTCTCCGTATGGCCGCAGAAGGGACAGTGCATGCGGATGACCCGAGGCCGGACTCAGGAGGCTGCGCGGGCTTTCCCGGGAACGCCGCTCGCGCGTCCGTTCCCGATCAGCCATACACCGGGAACCGCCGGCATATCTCCTCGACCTTGCCGCGCGCACCCTCCACCACCGACTCATCGCCCATGTGATCGAGGACGTCGGCGATCCAGCCCGAGAGCTGCCGCGTCTCGTCCTCCTTGAAACCGCGGGTGGTGATCGCCGGCGTGCCGATGCGAAGACCGCTGGAGATGGCGGGCGGCCGGGGATCGTTGGGCACGGCGTTCTTGTTGACCGTCATGTGCGCGCGGCCGAGCGCGGCATCGGCGTCCTTGCCGGTGATGTTCTTGTCGATGAGGTCGAGCAGGAACAGGTGATTGTCGGTGCCGCCGGAGACGATCTTGTAGCCCCGCTCCTTCAGCACCTGGGTCATCAGCTGCGCGTTCTTCACCACCTGGCGCGAATAGTCCTTGAAATCGGGCTGCAGCGCCTCGAGAAACGCCACCGCCTTGGCGGCGATCACGTGCATCAGCGGCCCTCCCTGGGTGCCCGGAAACACCATCGAGCTGAGCTTCTTGTGCAGGTCCGGGTTGTCTCGCGCCAGGATCAGGCCGCCGCGCGGCCCGCGCAGCGTCTTGTGCGTCGTGGTCGTGACCACGTCCGCGTGCGGCACCGGGTTCGGGTACACGCCGGCGGCCACGAGACCCGCCACGTGCGCCATGTCGACGAACAGGAGCGCCCCCGTCGAATCCGCGATCTTGCGAAAGCGCCCCCAATCGATGATGCGCGAATACGCCGAGAATCCCGCCACGATCATCTTGGGGCGGTGCTCCCTGGCGAGCGCCTCGACCGAGTCGTAGTCGATCTCGCCGGTGGCAGGCTTGATGCCGTACTGCACCGCCTTGAACAGCTTGCCGGAGAAATTCACCTTGGCGCCATGGGTCAGGTGCCCGCCGTGGTCGAGGCTCATGCCGAGGATGGTGTCGCCGGGGGCGAGCAGCGCGAGATACACCGCGGCATTGGCCTGGCTGCCGGAGTGCGGCTGGACGTTGGCATACGCAGCGCCGAACAAGCGCTTCGCGCGCTCGATCGCCAGCGACTCCGCGACGTCGACGAACTCGCAGCCGCCGTAGTAGCGCTTGCCCGGGTATCCTTCCGCGTACTTGTTGGTGAGAACGGACCCTTGCGCTTCGAGCACGCGCGGGCTGGTGTAGTTCTCCGAGGCGATGAGCTCCAGGTGGTCTTCCTGCCGGTTGCGCTCGTCCGCGATCGCCTTGGCCAGCTCCGGGTCGAATCCGGCGATCGTCATTTGTGACGTGAACATGCACGCATCTCCCAATGTCAGCTCTCAAGTATAGCTGATATATCTGCGTGACAAGTAGCCGCTGCCTCACAGATAATCCGCCCTCCTCGCGCTATCCCATGCGCCACTCGAGCGAATCATATGGCTCAGTTCATCTACACCATGAACCGGGTAGGCAAGGTCGTGCCGCCCAAGCGCATCATCCTGCGCGACATCTCCTTGAGCTTCTTTCCGGGAGCCAAGATCGGCGTCCTCGGCTTGAACGGGTCGGGCAAGTCCACGCTGATCAAGATCATGGCCGGAGTCGACCAGGACATCGAAGGAGAGGCGCGTGCCCAGACCGGAATCAAGGTCGGCTATCTGCCCCAGGAGCCCGTGCTCGACGAGTCGAAGACGGTACGCCAGGTCGTCGGCGAGGGTGTCGGCGACGTCCAGAAGCTCATCGACCGCTTCAATGAGGTCAGCGACAAGTTCGCCGAGCCGATGTCCGACGACGAGATGAACCGGCTGCTCGAGGAGCAGGCGAAGCTCCAGGACCGGATCGACGCCGTCGGCGGCTGGGAGCTCGAGCGCAGGCTCGAGATCGCCGCGGACTCGCTGCGCCTGCCGCCCTGGGACGCGGTCGTCGGCAAGCTCTCGGGCGGCGAGAAGCGGCGCGTCGCGCTCTGCCGGCTGCTGCTCTCCAAGCCCGACATGCTGCTGCTCGACGAGCCCACCAACCATCTGGACGCCGAGTCCGTGGCCTGGCTCGAGCGCTTCCTCGAGGAATATCCCAGCACCGTGGTCGCCGTGACGCACGACCGCTACTTCCTCGACAACGTCGCCAAGTGGATCCTCGAGCTCGATCGCGGCCACGGAATTCCCTGGCAGGGCAATTACTCCTCCTGGCTCGAGCAGAAGGAGCAGCGGCTCGAGCAGGAGCAGCGCCACCAGGACGCGCTTACCAAGACGCTGAAGCGCGAGCTGGAGTGGGTGCGCGCGAACCCGAAGGCGCGCCAGGCGAAGTCCAAGGCGCGCCTGCAGCGCTACGAAGAGCTCGCCTCCCAGGAATTCCAGAAGCGCAACGAGACCAACGAGATCTACATCCCGCCCGGTGAGCGGCTCGGCGAGCTCGTGATCGAGGTCAAGAGCCTGCGCAAGGGCTACGGCGACCGGCTGCTCATCGACGACCTGAGCTTCAGTCTGCCCGCCGGCGGCATCGTCGGCATCATCGGCCCGAACGGCGCCGGCAAGACCACCTTGTTTCGCATGCTCTCCGGCGTCGAAAAGGCCGAAGGCGGCGAGATCCGGTTCGGCCCCACGGTCAAGCTCGCGTACGTCGACCAATCACGCCAGACGCTCAACGACAAGAACACCGTCTGGCAGGAGATCTCGGGCGGCCTCGACCTCATCAAGGTCGGCAACTACGAAACCTCCTCGCGCGGCTACGTCGGGCGCTTCAACTTCAAGGGTGTACAGCAGCAGCAGGTCATCGGCGAGCTCTCCGGCGGCGAGCGCAACAGGGTGCACCTCGCGAAAGTCCTGAAATCCGGCGGCAACGTGCTCCTGCTCGACGAGCCCACCAATGACCTGGACATCGAGACGCTGCGCGCCCTCGAGGAAGCGCTGGTCGCGTTCCCCGGCTGCGCGGTCGTCATCTCCCACGACCGGTGGTTCCTGGATCGCATTGCGACGCACATACTCGCCTTCGAGGGCGATTCCCACGTGCAGTGGTTCGAGGGGAACTATCAGGAATACGTCGAGGACTACAAGAAACGCAAGGGCGAGGACGCCGAGCAGCCACACCGAATCCGCTACAAGCCACTGACGGGTTGACGCCATGACCACCTACATCTCTCCGCAGGATGAATTGCACGTCGAGTATCAGGGCATTGCGCTCACGTGTCCGCACTGCCAGACGCTCACGCACCTGACCGCCGTGGCGGTACCGAATTTCGAGGAGCTGTCGCGGCGCAAGCCGAAGCACATCGGCGCGGTGTTCCGCTGCGATGCGTGCGGCGAGCCCGTATTCCTCAAGTTCCTGGCCAAGGCCTACACGGCGCTGCGCGTCGAGCTGTCGTCCAACTACGTCGAGATCGAGCGGGCGCGCGAGACCTTCCCGCTCACGTACCTGCCCGAGGAAGCCGAGCAGCTGTTCAAGGAAGGGCTCAATTGCTACAGCGCGAACTGTTTCAATGCATTCGGCGCCATGTGCCGGCGTACGGCGCAATCGTTGTTTCGCGAGCTGGGCGAGCGCGGCAAGCTCGAGATGTTCGACAGCCTGCAGGAGATCCGCACCCTCGCCGAGCTCGATGACGACACCTTCGCGGCGCTGCGCGCGGTGCTGTTCGGCAGCGACTCGGATCCCTGGCCGCACCAGCCCGATCTCAACTCGGAGCGTGCCGGCGTGCTGCTCGAGGTGATGCGCGACCTCCTGTATCAGACCTTCGTGCGCAAGGCGCGGCTGATGCAAGCCATGACCTTCCGCCGCTTCGTGACCCCGCAGGCCGAGACCGGCTCGGCCTGATACCGCCCGGGCCTCAGCCGAGGAGCACCCGGGCGTTGCGGAAGATCCGCATCCAGCCGCCATCCTCGGGCCAATCCCGGGGAGCCCACGAATTCTGCACCGTACGGAAGACGCGCTCCGGGTGCGGCATCACGGAGGTGACTCGGCCATCCGCGCTCGTCAGGCCCGCGAGGCCGAGCGGGGAGCCGTTCGGATTGTAGGGGTACCGCTCGGTCGGCTGCTCCCGAGTATCCACGTATTGCAGGACGGCAAGGCCTCGGTCCAGCAGCACCGCCGCGCGCGATCGTGCGGCCGCAATGACATCTGTCCCGGCTGCGCTCGATCGCACGGCCGCCGTGACGCCTGCCCCGGCCGCGCCCTTCTCTCCGAGCTCCAGCGCGTCGAACTCCGCCCGCCCCTCGCCGTGCGCCACCGCGATCGGCAGCACCGAGCCGTGCATTCCGGCGAACAGCGCCGAGCTCGAGCGCGGTACCCGCACCAGCGCGACCCGGGCCTCGTACTGCTCCGAGGCATTGCGCACGAAGCGCGGCCAGCCTTCGGTGCCGGGGATGAGCTCCTTCAGCGCCGACAGCATCTGGCAACCGTTGCACACGCCGAGGGTGAAGGTGTCCGCCCGCGAGAAGAATCCGGCGAATTCGTCCCGGGCCCGCGCATGGAACAGGATGGACTTGGCCCAGCCTTCGCCGGCGCCGAGCACGTCGCCGTAGGAGAATCCGCCGCACGCCACGAGCCCATGGAATCGGCCGAGACGGGTGCGGGCGTTGAGAATGTCGGTCATGTGCACGTCGTAGGCATCGAAGCCGGCGCGGGTGAACGCCGCCGCCATCTCGGTCTGGCTGTTGACTCCCTGCTCGCGCAGGATGGCGACCGCGGGCCGCGCGCCGCGGGCGACGTAAGGCGCGGCCACGTCATCGCCCGGATCGTAGGACAGGCGCGCATGCAGCCCCGGATCATCGGCGTCCGCGAGCCGCGCGTACTCCTCCCGGGCGCATTCCGGGTTGTCGCGCATTTCCTGGATGCGGAACGACACTTCGCTCCAGCGCCGCCGCAGCCGCTCGCGCGATCCCTGGAAAGCCACCCGCCCGTTGATGCGCACGCGCACCTCGTCGCCCGCGAGCGGCCGGCCGACTTCCCGTGAGCAACCGCCGAAACCGTGGCTCGCCAGGACCGCGAGCACCCGGGTCGACTCCTCCGCGGCGATCTGCAGCACGGCGCCGAGCTCCTCGGAGAAGCACGCGGCGATCTCGTCGGAGGCGGGGCCGAGATCGAGGTCGAGACCGCAGCGCGCGGCGAAGGCCATCTCCAGCGCCGCGATCACGAGACCGCCGTCCGACCGATCGTGGTAGGCGAGCACGCGGCCCGTGTCCTTGAGCTCGCGCAACGCGGCAAAGAACCGGCGCAGCACGTCGGGGCTGTCGAGATCGGGGCTCTCGCCGCCGCTCAGCCCTTGAACCTGGGCCCAGGCGCTGCCGCCGAGACGGTTCTTGCCGCCGCCGAGGTCGACGAGCACCAAGGTGCTAGGCCGCCCGAGCACGAGCTCCGGCGTCAGCGTCTTGCGCACGTCGCGCACCGGCGCGAAGGCCGACACGATCAGCGACACGGGGGCGAGCACCTTGTGCTCTGCGTGCTCGTCCCGCCACACCGTGCGCATGGACAAGGAGTCCTTGCCGACCGGAATGGTGAGGCCGAGCTCGGCACAGAGCTCGGCGCCGACGGCGCGTACCGTGGCATAGAGGTCGGCGTCCTCCCCCGGCTCTCCGCACGCCGCCATCCAGTTCGCGGAGAGCCGGACGTCCGTGAGCTCGGCGATGTCCGCGCACGCGATATTGGTGATCGCCTCGCCGACCGCCAGGCGTCCCGAGGCGGGCGGGTCGAGGATGGCCGCCGGCGTGCGCTCGCCCATGGCCATCGCCTCGCCGGCATGGCCATCGAAGCTGTTCAAGGTCACGGACGCATCCGCGACCGGCACCTGCCACGGCCCCACCATCTGATCGCGGCTCACCATGCCGCCGACCGTGCGGTCGCCGATGTTGATGAGGAAGGACTTGTCGGCGATCGCCGGGAGCGCGAGCAGCCGCTCCAGCGAATCGCCGATGCCGATCCCGTCCGTCCGCAACGCCGTCACGCGCTTCGCGGCGGTGCGCACGTTTCGGGTCATGCGCGGCGGCTTGCCGAGCAGCACCTCGATCGGCATGTCGACCGCGGGCGGCGACGGCGCATCGGTGACGAGCAGCCGGCCGTCGTCGGTGATCTCGCCGACCACCGCGAAGGGACAGCGCTCGCGCTCGCAGAGCGCCGCGAATCGCGCCACGCTGCCCGGCACGAGCGCGAGCACGTATCGCTCCTGCGCCTCGTTGCACCAGATCTCCATGGGCGAGAGCTCCGAGTCCGCGCTCGGTATGGTCGAGAGGTCGATGCGGCCGCCCCGGTGGCTGTGCGCGATCGCCTCCGGGATGGCGTTCGACAGACCCCCGGCACCCACGTCGTGTATCAACAGGATGGGATTGTCGTCGCCCAGGGCGGCGCAGCGGTCGATGACCTCCTGCGCGCGCCGCTGCATCTCCGGATTGCCGCGCTGGACCGAGGCGAAATCGAGCTCCGAGGAGCTTTGACCGCTGCCCACGGACGAGGCGGCTCCGCCGCCGAGCCCGATGAGCATGGACGGGCCGCCGAGCACCACGAGCGGCGCGCCCACCGTGACGGTCTTCTTCTCCACGTGGCCGCGGCGCACGTTGCCCAGCCCGCCCGCGATCATGATCGGCTTGTGATAGCCGCGCACCAGCATCCGGCCGCCGGCGTCGACCTCCTGCTCGAGCGTGCGGAAATAGCCGCAGGTGTTGGGACGCCCGAATTCGTTGTTGAACGCCGCGGCGCCGAGCGGTGCGGCAATCATGATGTCGAGCGCCGAGACGATGCGGTCGGGCTTGCCCGAATCGATCTCCCAAGGCTGGATCATTCCCGGAATCCTCAGGTTCGACACCGAATAGCCGGTGAGGCCGGCCTTCGGCCTGGCACCCGTTCCGGTCGCGCCCTCGTCGCGAATCTCGCCGCCGGCACCCGTGGCGGCGCCGGGAAACGGCGAGATCGCGGTCGGATGATTGTGCGTCTCCACCTTCATGAGGATGTCCGCGCTCTCGCGCACGCCCTGGTACCGCCGCGTCCCGGGGTCCGGAAAGAAGCGCGTGGCCTGCCCCCCGGCGATGACCGCCGCATTGTCGCGGTAGGCGGACAGCACACCGGCGGAATTGCTCGCGTAGGTGGCCCGGATCATGGCGAACAGCGAATCGCGCTGCGCGACACCGTCGATGACGAACTCGGCGTTGAAGATCTTGTGCCGGCAATGTTCCGAATTGGCCTGGGCGAACATCATCAGCTCGACGTCGGTGGGATCTCGCCCGAGCCGGACGAACGCCTCGGCCAGGTACCCGATCTCGTCGTCCGACAGCGCGAGGCCGAGCTCGAGATTGGCGCGGGTCAGCGCGGCACGCCCATCCGGGCCCAGCGTGATGCTGCGCAGCGGCCGGGCCGCGGCGTCGTGGAACAGGCCGTGCGGCTCGAGCGAGTCGATCCACACCGACTCGGTCATGCGGTCGTGCAGCAACGCCGACGACCCCTCGAGCGCCGCGGCCGGCAGCCGCGTCTCGGAGCCGAAGAAATACGCCGTACCGCGCTCGATCCGCCTGATCACGGTCAGCCCGCAGACGTGGGCGATGTCGGTGGCCTTGCTCGACCAGGGCGACTCGGTCCCCACCCGCGGCGTCACCAGCACCGGCTGACCGGCCGGCGCCGCCGGCAGATCGCGCGGACCATAGGTCAGAAGCTTCTCGAGAACGGCCCGCTCCGCCGCCTCGAGCGGGCGCGCGGCATCGACGAAGTGCACGAAGCGCGCCCCTAGGGTCGAGATGCGCGCATCCCGGGTCTGCAATCCTCGCAGCAGATGATCCAACCGGAATTGCGACAGCGCGGGGGCGCCGAGGAGACTGAACATGGTCGACTTCGCGGAAATGGGGCTACTTTCGGGCGTTGGAGTCTCCGCCGGGGGTGTAGATGGGAACGGGGAATTGCGCGACGTTCGACCCCTCCAGCGCGACCACCTTGCTCACGCCCTGCTTCTTCACCTCGTCGATCCTGAGGACCGAGTGCATCGGGAGGTAAGTGCGCTTTACATCGTTGAACTCGGCCTTTATCTTTTCCTCGCCCGGGTCGACCACCACCGTAGAGCGCTCGCCGAACACCAGCTCCTCGACCTCGATGAACCCGAATAGACTGCCGTGACTCACCTTGCGCGCGTAAATCTCGTAGACCTTGCCTTGATTTACGAACTGAACCTTGAAAATGTGACTCGCGGCCATTTAGGGGACTCCGACCATTGCTAGTATTTCGTCATATTATACGGACACTTAGCGCAGCCCGGTGGCCCCGTGGGAGGGATTGAGTATGGCCTTGCGCTTGCGCGTCGTCAGCGAGCATGCAAAACGCCTCGGCGAGAATGGCACCAAGGTCTTCGGTGTGCATGGCGGCACCATTGGGCGTTCGACTGCCAACGAATGGATTCTACCCGACCCGGAGCGCTACCTCTCGGGCAAACATCTGCGCGTCGATTTTCGCGCGGGAACGTACGTCCTGGTCGATACCAGCTCGAACGGCACCTACATCAACGGCTCCCACGTGCCGTTGGGCAAGTACCATGACTACCTGCTGAAGGACGGCGACTACATCCGGCTCGGCGAGTACGAGCTCTTGGTCAGCATCGACAAGAGCAACGATTTCCCGCCCGAGGAAGGCGCGATCGTCGCGTACGACGGGCGCTCGCCCTCGGGCGCCGCGCGCAAGTCGACTTCCAACGATCTCGGCGAGGACCTCGACTTGAGCCAGCTGCTCGAGCCCTCCGACTCCCTGGCCGAGCGCGAATCCTCCACGGAGCAAAGCGCCTCGAGCGAGCGCAATTCGCTCTTGGAGAGCGACTCGGGCGTGCGGCCGCGGGATGCCTACGGGCAATCCATGTCCGGCCGGGAGCCCGCCTCCTCGCTCGAGCCCGAGGACGCCTCGGGAACACCCTGGCACATGATGACGCGCCCGTTCAAGGTCGAGAGCCCGAAGGGCGACCCCAAGGCGGATGCTTCGAAGGCGGACGCTTCGAGGGCGGACGCGGCCAAGGCCGATGCCGCCGCCGGACCCGCACCGCCGCGCGCGCCAGCTCCCCTGCTCTACGACAGCGATTTCGAGCCGGGCCTCACTGCGTTTTGCCGCGGCGCCGGCGTCGATCCGCGCAACATCACCCCCGAGGCGCGCTCCGCGGCGCTGCAGCTCGCCGGCCAGCTGCTGAGGGAGTCGGTGCTCGGGCTCATGGATCTCAATCAGGGCCGCAACGACTTCCGCAACCGCTTCCGGATCGCCCCGCCGCCGAGCGATGCGCCGGAGTCCGCGCTCAACCTGTCGCGGGGCGTCGACGAGGCGCTGGTGCGCCTGCTGAACACCCTGTCGGCGCGCGCGGGCTCGGTCGACGCGGTGCGCCAGAACTTCCGCGAGCTCAAGGCACAGACCGCCGCATCGCTCACCGCCACGCGCGCGGCGTTCGAGGAATTCCTGACGCGGGTCGATCCCACGGAGCTCGAGGAGCGATTCGAGCGCGCCGCCAAGCGCGGAATGTTCGGCTCGCAGAACAAGTCCAAGTACTGGGACCTCTATCGCGAGATGTTCCCTGGGCTCGCCCAGCGGCCGGACGACGGTTTCCCGCACGTGTTCATCGAGGCGTTCGCCAAGACCTACGAGGCCAAGCTGCGGACGCTGGTTCCGCCGCGCCGCGGCGGCTTCGGCGCCGACCGGAACGAGGCCCTCGACCCTCCCGAGCACGCCGTGGGCGATCAGTGAGCGAAACGCATCGCGCACCGCCCGGGCCGGCCGCGCAACGGTAGCCTGCGGCGTGCGGCTCCTCGTCGTGGAAGACGATGACATCGTCGCCGACGCCATCACGCGCGGACTGACCGTCGCGAACTACTCCGTGCTGCGCGTGACCAGCGCGGAGGCCGCGCAGGCCGCGTTGACCGGCGAAGACTTCGCGATGGCGGTGATCGACGTGGGGTTGCCCGGCGCCGACGGCCTGTCCCTGGTGAGACGGCTGCGCGCGGCGGGAAAGCCCATGCCCACGCTGATCCTCACCGCCCGCTGCACCTTGAACGACAAGGTCAAGGCGCTCGATCTCGGTGCCGACGATTTTCTCTCCAAGCCTTTCGAGCCGGCGGAGCTCGCGGCGCGATGCCGTGCGCTCATGCGCCGGGCGAGCGGCGAGCGCTCGGGCGTGATCCGGCTGAGCCGCATGAGCGTCGACCTGCCGGGCCGGCAGCTCCTGATCGACGATGTCCCGGTCGAGCTCACCGCGCGGGAGTGGCTGGTGCTCGAGTGCCTGGTGACGCGCATCGGCATGATCGTCCCCAAGGAGCGCCTCCAACAGGCGGTGTCGGAGCTGGGCCAGGACATCACGCCGAACGCGGTCGAGGTCCAGGTCTCGCGATTGCGGACCAAGCTCGGCAGCGCGGCCGTGGTCCGGAGCCTGCGCGGCCTCGGCTACCGGCTCGAAGAAGGGAGGGCGTGAGGCCATGCCCCTGAGCGGCGCCGGCGCGCGGCATGGCCGGCGATCGGATGCCGGCAGGCGCGCGCGGTGACCCCTTCGATCAGCCGCCGGTTGATCTTTTGGCTGGCGGTGCCGCTCATGCTGCTCGCGCTCTGCGGCGCGCTCGTGCATTACCTGAACAACGTCGCCCCGGGCGTGATCAGCATCGACCAGCGCCTGCGGCAGGCCGCGAACTCGCTCATGGCGCGCGTCCGCCCGGACCCCGACGGAGTGACGCTCGACACTCGCGCGGCGGGGCCGCCCCTGCCCCCCGCGGACTCCATGCTGTATTCGCTGCGCGACGCGCGCGGCCGCCTGCTCGCCGGGGATGCGCGTCTCCCCCCCGTACCGATCAACGATTCGAGCGCGCAGCAATTCTCCATGGCGCAGATCGACCACCGCATCGTGCGCATCCTCACCACGCGCTTCGACACCCGTGCCGGGGTGGTGACCGTGGCCGTGGCGGATCTGCGGCCACCGGACGTGCGGGCCGCCCGCTTCGGGCTCATGAGCACGCTGCTCTGGGACTTCGTGCAGCTCGACGTGACCCTGGTGCTCGTGTGGCTCGGCATCCGGCTGGGCCTGCGCCCGGTCAGGAAGCTGCGCGACGATATCGCGCAGCGCTCGGCGCAGGACCTGCGCCCGATCGTCGAGACCTCCGTGCCGCGCGAGATCGCGCCGGTGGTGGTGACGCTCAACCGGCTGTTCGGCATGCTCCGCGCCTCGGTCCAGTCCCAGCAGCAATTCATTGCGAACACCGCCCACCAGCTGCGCACGCCGATCACCGGCATGCAGGCACAGCTCGATCTGCTCGCCGCGGAGCCCGCCGCGCAGCCGATCCGGGCGCGATTGCTGCTGCTGCAGGAGAGCATCCGGCACCTGTCGCACTCCGCCAACCAGTTGCTCACGCTCGCGCGGGCCGATCCGGCCGCCAACATCAGCGCGAAGACGCAATCCGTGCAGCTCGAGAGCATCGTCGCCGAGGTGGCGGCGAAGTTCTTCGACCGCGCCATCCAGTCGAACATCGATCTCGGCGCCGAGGCCGCGCCGGCCGCGGCGGATGCCGATCCCGCGCTCCTCGACGATTTGCTCGGCAATCTGGTCGACAATGCGCTCAAATACACCCCGGCGGGCGGCAGCGTCACCGCCAGCTCCGGAATGGTCGACGGCAGGCCGTTCCTCGCGGTCGAGGACACCGGCATCGGCATTCCGGAGTCCGAGCGCCAGCGGGTGCGGCAGCGGTTCTACCGCATGCCGAATTCTCCAGGTCATGGCAGCGGCCTCGGCCTTGCCATCGTGGAGGAGATCGCCGGCCTCTACGGGGCGACGGTGTCGATCGCCCCGGGGGCGAACGGCCGAGGCACCCGGGTCCAGGTGGCGTTCGCGGCCCGAAAAGCGTGAACCAGGCATGAGGGCGGAGGGTTTATGCGAAACATGTCGCAAATCAGCAGCAGGGAGGCTCCCTTGTCAGTTTCGAGCAAGTTTCCTTTCCTAAGCTTGCCGGCCATGAGCGTCATGCCAAGCCGCAACCGCACCGCAGGGTTCACCCTGTTCGAGCTGCTCATGGTCATGGTCGTGGTGGCCATCATGATGGGCATCGGCATCCCGAGCTTCAAGTACGTGAGCAGCTCCAACCGCATCGCCGCGGAGCTGAACCTGCTGGTGGGCGACCTCCAATACGCCCGCTCCGAGGCGATCAAGGAAGGCAATTTCGTCACCGTGTGCGCCTCGAGTGATCAGCAGACCTGCTCCGGCAGCGATACCTGGGAAACCGGCTGGATCGTGTTCGCCGATGGCAACGCCAACAAGACGTTCGAATCCGCCAATGACACCCTGCTGCGCAAGCGGCCGGCGTTCAGCGCCAACAACAGCACCGATACGCTGGCTTCGACCAGCTCCACCATGACGGCGATCATGTTCAATCGCGAGGGCTACGCCTCGACGGGCGCGAACGCGGTCGCTTACATGCAGCTGCACAGCACCCCGACGAACAACAGCTGGACTCGCTGCCTGCAGGTGACCCCCGTCGGCGGGCTCGCGATGATGACCTACGGACAAGGGAGCACGCCGTCATGCCAGTAGCTCCCGACGGCATCCGGCTGGCTCCCGACGGCACATCGTCAGCTCCCGACGGCATCCGGCTGGCTCCCAACGGCACCCGGCGGCCTCGATTGAATGTCGGTGGCGCGCGCCGCTCGCGCGGCTTCAGCCTGATCGAGGTGCTGGTGGCGGTCATCGTGGTCGCCATCGGCCTGCTCGGGCTCGCCAAGATGGAATCGCTCGCGCTCTCGAGCACCGGCGTCGCGAGCCTGCGCTCTCTCATCGCCATCCAGGCATCGAGCCTGGCGGCCTCGATGCACGCCAACCGGGGCTTCTGGGCATCGGGCGATGCCAACGTCCCGTACACCGTCGATCCCGTCAACAATACCTGGTCCACCGCCGCGGCCTGCACCACGGCGGGCAGCTCGGCCTGCAACCCGCAGCAGATGGCGTTCTACGATCTGCAACAGTGGCAGATCGCGATGCAGGCATTGACCAAGTCCTACACGGCGAACATCACCTGCACCACGATCAATTTTCCGGTCAACTGCCTCATCGTGATCCAGTGGACCGAGAACGTGGTGTCGAACAACGGCTCGGCGGTGGCCGGCCAGCAGCAAAGCTTCACCAATCAGCAGTCGCTGATGATTCCGACCTACAAGGTCTACGTGCAGCCATGACGACGAATTCCACGACAAACGCCGGTGCTTGGATCCGCGGGCGGCGCCCGCTCCCGAGCCGAGGCTTTACCTTGGTCGAGCTCATGGTCGCGCTGTCCATCGGCTTGCTCGTGACCATCGGCATCCTCACGCTGCTCGGCGCCATGCGTCGCACTTCGACGACGCAGACCGGGCTCTCGACGCTGCAGGAGAACGAGCGCATCGCGATGAGCCTGATCACCGACATGGTGCAGACCGCGGGCTATTACCCGAATCCGGTCACCAACTCGCCGACCACCCTCTTCACGGCCGTCAGCCCGTACGCAGCCGGTCAATTCATCAGCGGATTGGACGCCACCAGCGACACGCTCTACGTGCGCTACGCGACCAACGGCACCGACTACGTGATCGACTGCATGGGCAACACCTACAGCGCGGGGGCGCAGTTCACCCTGGCCAGCACCTTGAGCGTGGTCAACGGTTACCTTCAATGCACGCTCAACAATGGCACGACCGCGACCACCGTCCAGCTGGTGAGCGGCATCTCGAGCATGCAGATCTGGTACGGCGTGCAGAGCAAGCCGGGCTCGACCAACAACTCGGTCGATGCGTACGTGACCGCGGCGAACGTCACCGATTGGACCAAGGTGCTGACGGTGAAGGTCACTTTGAATTTCGTGAACCCGCTCGCCGGGCAGCCCGGGCAGCCGACCCTGTCGACCATTGGTTTCACGCGGGTCATCACCCTCATGAACAAGACGGGAGTCAACTCGTGAGCGCTCTCCTCGACCGTCCGGGGCGACGACCGGGAGGCCGCCTCCAGCGCGGCCTCGTGCTGATCACGAGCCTGCTGCTGCTCGTCGTGGTCACCATTCTCGCCATCGGGATGTTCCGCAGCTTCGGCCTGCAGGAGCAGATTGCGGGCAATGTGCGCGACAAGCAGCGTGCGCTCAATGTCGCCGAGGCCGCGGAACAGTATGCCGAGAGCTACCTGTCGTCCGGCAACGCCGCTTCGGCGGCGGCTTGCACCGCGCTGACGAACTACGTCACGCCGCAGGTGTGCACCCTCACGCTCCAGGCGCAGGGGGTCAATCCCGCCAGTCTGCCCTGGACCATCAGCGGCGCACCCGTAGGCGTGACCTACGCGCCGGCCGGCCCGGTCGCGCTGCCGGTGAACGCGAGCGGTCAACAGACCGCGGGCGGCTCGAACACGTACTCGCAGACACCGGTGTTCTACATCGGCTTCCTGAGCACGGGCACCTCGAACGGAATGATCACCAACATCTATCAGATCGACGCGGTCGCCTACGGCGGCAGCGCGAACACGACGGCCGTCGTCGAAGCGACCTATCAAACGCAAACGGCGACCAAGAATCTGGGAGAGACGCAATGATCTACGGGAGATCGATCATGACCTCTAATTTGCCGGCCGGCAGGCTCGGTGCGCTTGCGCTCGCCCTCGGCCTCCTGGCCGGCAGCGCCGCACGGGCGCAGACCACCACGACCTACAGCGAGAACTTCACCGGATCCTCGACCACGAACTCGTGGTACTTCATCAACGGCGCGTGCTTGACGGCCGGTACGGGCGCCACCTCGACCGCCGCGAATCCCGCCTGCGTCGGCAGCACGTACTATACCAACAAGGGCGACACGCTGATCGGCGGCGACACGGGCACGCTGCCCGACACCGCGGCGAGCGGCGGCGGCGCGTTGCGCTTCACCAACTGGTTCAACGAGAACGGCGCCATCCTCTCGAACTTCAACTTCCCGTTGAGCTCGACCGGCCTCGCGGTGTCGTTCACGACCGTGACCTACGAAGGCGACTCGGGCGGCGGCGGCGGGGACGGCGCCGACGGCATCAGCTTCTTCCTGCAGAATGCGACCTCCGCCGCGGATGTGGGCGCGTTCGGCGGCAGCTTGGGTTACACCTGCTCGAACACCAACAACGACGCTACGCTGCGCCCGAGCGGCCAGCCGCGCGGCTTCGACGGTCTTGCCGGCGGCTACGTCGGCTTGGGCATCGACGAGTACGGCAACTTCTTGAACTCCCCGGACAACACCTCGAGCGGCGATCCCATACCGACCAGCGGGGGTCCGTACGCATCGGGCGCCAGCGGCCAGTATCAGCCCGGGCGCATCGGCATGCGCGGGCCGGGCAGCACGACGTGGAGCTCTTTGAATGCCACCTACCCCACCCTATACCCTTCCTCGTTGAGCAACGCGACGCGCGCGCAGGCCGTGCAGAGCACCTGTTCGACGGGCCACATATGGGACTACTCGCTGTCGACGCCGGCGCAGACTTCGGCGACGGCGCCGAACTACACCGCCATCCCCAACGCCTGGCAGGCGCTGCCGGCGAGCGAGCCGATCGCCAATGAATCGGCCACCACGCGCTCGCAGGGAACCCCGATCACCTACAACCTGAAGATCACCAGCGCGGGCCTGCTCAGCCTGACCTACAGCTACAACGGCGGTGCGCTGCAGACGGTGATCTCGGGCGTCGACATCACCTCGGCGGGCGCCAATCCCCTGCCGGCCACCATCCGCTTCGGCTTCGCCGGATCGACCGGCGGCAGCCGCAACACCCACGAGGTCATGTGCTTCCAGGCGACCCCGTCGGTCACGGCACAGAGCTCCGCCACCTTGAACCAGAAGCAGACGGCGCAGGTGCAGGCCGGCACCCAGTTGTACTTCGCCTTTTACAATCCGGCGACCCTGGCCGGATCCGTGACGGCCGAGAACCTGGTGCAGAGCGTCGCCAATCCCAATCTGGTCACCATTAGCCCGACCATCAATTGGGACGCTTCCTGCGTGCTGACCGGCGTCACCGGCAGCCAGTGCGATCCGCCCGCGAGCGGCGCCAGCGGCGGCGGCCCTGCCGGCCCCACACCGGCGCAGGGCTCGGCGAGCCGCGTGATCCTCTCCTTCGCACCGAGCTCGACTGCGAGCACCTCTTCCGCGCCGGGACCCGGCACCGGCATCCCATTCCAGTGGGCGAGTCTCACCAGCGCCGAGCAGCCGGCGCTCGACACCAACGACTCCACGAGCACCACGCTGCCGCAGGCGGCGTACCGCCTTGCCTATCTGCGCGGCGACCGCACCCAGGAACAGACCCCGTCGACCACGAACCCGACCCAGTTCAACGGCCTGTATCGCGACCGCGCCAGCGTGCTCGGGGACATCATCGATTCGAGCCCGGTCTGGGTCGGTCCGCCCAACGCGACCTTCCCGGGAACCTGGGTCGACGCGCTCTGGGCCGGCACCTCGCAGGCGGTCAATGACGTGCTGTCGGAGAATTCCGGCCAGGCATACACGGTGTTCTCCTCGAGCGGCACCTCGAGCTACACCAGCGGAACGGCGGCCAACAACCATGAGGCGCAGCGTCTCAACGTGGTGTACGCCGGCGCCAACGACGGCATGCTGCACGGCTTCCGCTCGGGATCGTTCAACGGCACCGCGTTTCAGAACGCGACCAACGACGGCCACGAGGTGCTCGCGTACGTCCCCGCCTACATCGTCAACACGATCCAGAGCAGCAGCGTCGTCAACAACTATTCGGATCCGCAATACGGCCACAAGTACGATGTCGATGCCTCGCCGGGCACCGGCGATCTGTTCTACAACGGCGTGTGGCATACGTGGCTGGTCGGCGGACTCGGGCCCGGCGGCAATGCCATCTACGCGCTCGACGTCACCGACCCGGCCGCGCTGTTTACGGAGTCGAGCGGCTCCAACGCGGGCCCGACGGCGGTGGTCAGGGGTGAGTGGGGCACTTACGTCGCGACGACGGTGAGCGGCGGCAACACCACCCGGACGGTTACTTCGACCACGATGAATTGCGTCGGCGATGGAGCGACGCCCTGCGGCAATCATCTTGGCAATACCTACGGTATCCCGCAGATTCGCCGCTTTCACAACGGCAGCTGGGGCGCGGTGTTCGGCAACGGCCTGTACAGCCAGACCGCGGATGCCGGCATCTTCGTGATGCTGGTCGATCCCTCATCGGGCGCCATCACGTTCTACTACGTCGGTGCCGGCTCGAGCGGCACCGGTACCGCCAACAACCCGAACGGCATTGCCTACGTGACCGCCGCCGACCTCGACGGCGACCACATCACCGATTACGTGTACGCCGGCGACATCCAGGGCCACGTGTGGCGATTCGATCTCACGAGCACCAACCCGAACAACTGGACGATCACGGCGCCGGCCTTGGTCTACACCACCCCGGGCAGCCAGCCCATAACGAGCAAGGTCAGCGTGATCGCAGCGTCCAGCACCGGATCGGCGAATCCGCACGTGCTGGTCGAATTCGGCACGGGGCAGCAGGTCCCCATGACCAACTACTCGTCCGCGACGTTCGCGACCGCCGCGCAGGCGCTGTACGGCATCTGGGACTGGAACCTCGCGACATGGAACACGGAGTCATCGACCAAATACGCCGCGCTGAGCTCGCACTCATCGATCTCCGGCACGAGCGCGATCCAGGTACAGACGATCACCTCGACGACGGTGGCCACGGCCATCGGCACCGGCACCAACTACCGCACGGTGAGCCAGAACGCCGTGTGCTACGCGGACGTGAGCGGCTGCTCGCAGTTCGGCTGGTACATGAACCTCGTCTCGGGTTACGCCAATCCTACGGATCCGGCGACGCCGACGAGCTCAACGTCGACCAACCCCATGGTCTACGAGCAGGTGATCTTCAATCCCATCGTCGAGGCGGGCGCATTCATCGTCAACACGACCATCCCGGCGGCGAGCGCGTCCACGATGTGCTTCTCGAGCGCCGAGTCCGGATGGACCATGGCGATCGACCCCGCAACCGGCGGGGCCTTCAACACCGCCTTCTTCGCCGATAGCCAGGGGAACTTCCTCACCACGGGCGTTCCCGGCGGCTCCGGCCAGGAGGGGGTGAGCGGGGTCGCGCTGGCCGGCACCGGTACGCCGTACATGTATCAGTCCGGCACTCAGTACGGCCTCGCCATGCAGACGGCACCCGGTACGCCCGTCACCCTCAACATCAATCCGCAAAACGCCACCTCGGGCAAGCGCTTGACCTGGATCGAGAAGCGTTGACAAGGGGCAGAGGCAGAAACATGAGCAGTCATTCGCGCACCGATTCCGCCGCCGGGCCCACGCAGCCCGGCTGCATCACCTCGACCGCGGCCATCTCCCCGCCGCGTCGGAGCCGGGGCTTTTCGCTCATCGAGCTCATGATCGCCGTGCTGGTGTTGTCGATACTGGCGGCGATCGCGATTCCCGCCTACTCGAACTACGTGCGCCAGTCGCGCAGAGGCGAGGCCAAGTCCGCGCTCCTGGATCTCGCCGGCCTCGAGGAACGCTACTTCAGCACCCAGAACACGTACTCCGGCACGCCGGGCGACCTCGGCTATGCAGCGTGGCCGGCGCAGGTCGGCAACGGCTACTACCAGGTGGCCACGCCGAGCGTCGTGACGGCCCTTGCGCCCAGCGCCTCATCCCCCGCCGGCACTCCGGCGTTCTACTCTTTCACCGCCACGCCCGTCGGCGACCAGGTGAAGGACACGAACTGCGCCTCGTTCACGGTCAACTCGTTGGGTGTGCAGGGCGCGAGCACCGCAGGCGGCGCCGACAGCACCCAGACCTGCTGGCACTGACCAGCGGCTGCGCTCAGAGGCTGCGTGCACGGCGGGGCTGCCTGCGCTCAGCAGCCGCGTGGCACTGGCCCGACAGCTGGCTCAACGTCTGCCTGGCGTCGCGGGGCTGCTCGCGGCACGCCGCGCGCGACCTACCGCGAGCGCGACTCCGATCGTCGGGACACGAGCCGTTACTGCGTGCTGTAGCCGCGCCCTTCGGCGCATGCGGTCATCGCGCGGCGATAGTCCGGGCTGTTCTGCGCGACCTGACCCGCCTGCTGTCCAGCCCACTGCTGGCACTCCGCCTTGTCTTGCGCCTGCTGCTGCTGAGACTGGCCATTCTTCGGGTACATGAAGATCTGGCCGGGGATCGCAGCCCCGTCGGGCTGAGGCGCCGCGGGCGCGCCGGCGTTCGGAGCGCCGCCGTCGGAGTCGCCGGCCGCCGGCGGCGGATCGGTCGCCACGTAACCGTCGTAGTCCTGGTTGTAGGTGTAGTACACGTCGTTGGCGTAATAGTACGGAACTCCGCCCCACCAGTACGTCGCGTAGGCCAGCGGCAGGATCGGCAGGAACCAGGCAAAGCCAGGACCGTAGTAGGCCCGCGGCCACCACCCGCCATGCCAGTAGCCTCCGCGCCAATAGGCGCCCGTGGAATAACCGTGCCCGTAGTAGTAGCCGCCCGGCCGTCCATACGCGCCGTGCCCTATGGCCGCGCCGTGATAGCCGCCCGGGTAAGTACGCGCGTAGCCCGCACCCGCCGCGCCGCGGTAGGCGCCGACATGTCCGCCGGGCGCGAAGTGCGCGCCCCCGCCAAAGTGGCCGGCCGCCGGATGGCCGCCGCCAAAATGAGCGCCGCCGCCGAAGTGGCCTCCGCCGCCGCCGGCATGACCCCCGCCTCCATGCGCCTGTGCCACCGCGCTGCCCGCGCCGAGCATTGCGCTCAAGACGCCGGTGGCGAGTATCAAGCCCTTGGAACGAATGTTCATTGTCTTCACCTTTCGAGAGCCGCCTTCATGCGGCCATCTCACCTGTTAGACCCCTAATGTATACAACGCGGTTCAGGAGCTTTGGTGCACATCATCAAAGTAGCACGCCGCTCTCCCGCTCGATGCCCGGATCGCCGCGACGAGCGTCCGCTCCGCGCTCGCAGGGCTAATTCCGCATCGCAGCATTAAACATAATGTAGGCGGTGCGGCCGGGCGCCGGCTCGAAGAAGCGCGAATTGGTTTCATTCACGATCACCGTTCCGACATAGGATCGATTGGCGAGGTTGTCAAGGCGGGCGAACTCCGTCAGTCGCCAGTGCGCGGTCGTCTGCTCGAATCCGGCGCGCACGTTGGCGACCCAGTAGCCGGCGGCGGAATCGGAATTGCGGTCATCGGCGTAGATGCGCGCGCGTCCCAAGGTCTCGAGCGTTGCGGAGAAGCCCGTCGGCACGTTGCGCCAGGTGAGGTCCGCGTACAGCGCGTTTTCCGGGACCGCCGGCAGGTGGCTGCCCGCACCGACGGTCTTGTAGTTCGCGGGCAGCGGGCCGCCCGGATTGGCGAGCGGATTGCACGGCGCCGCGACGCACTCGAAGTATGACTGCCCGACCACCGCGCGAATGTAGGTGTAGGCGAGCTCGCCGCTGAAGCCGCCCGCGAGGTCGGCATTCACCTCGAGCTCGAGCCCGTGGCGGGTGGTCTCGCCGATGTTTTGATCGACGGTGCGGCCGCCGGAATTCTGCAGCACGGCGAGCTCGTCCTGCGTCTTGGTGTAGAACGCGGCGAGCGTTCCACGCACGCTGCCCGCACCGGCCTTGATTCCCGCCTCGTAGTTGTCGCTGCGCGCCGGCTTCAATCCCAGGTTCAGTCCCGGCAGGCTCCCGTCGACGGAACGATACGCCAGATCGTTCAGGGTCGGCGTCTCGAATCCCTTGCCGAAGGACGCGTAGAGGTTTGCATTCGAGGTGGCGCGGAACGTGACGCCGGCGACCGGGTTGACGGCGGAATAACGCACGCTCGAGTCCGCACCGTCGAGCACCTGGATGTGGCCGTGCGAGGTGACCTCCACCGCGTTGTTGCGCACGCCTGCCATCAGGCGCCACGCCGCCGCCGGGTCCCATTGCGCCTGCAGGTACTGGTCGAAGTCGTACACGTGATTCGCCTCGTTGCGCCGTAACGCACCCTCGACGCCGGTCTGCGTGCCTTCGTAGTTCAGATAACCCTTGCGCGCCTCCTGGAGGTCGTCGTAGGCGATGCCGCCGGTGATCTCGAGCGGCGTGCCGTCGAGCTCGCGCGAATCCGTCACGTGCGAGTCGACCCCCCAGTAGGCACGGTCCAGGTCGATGACCCCGCCCGGATAGAGCGGCGCGTTCGCCTGGGTCGCGACCGGGATCGCCTGGAATTGCGTGGTCGCCCGATGGCCGGTGTAGAGCGTCGTGGTCCAATCGTCGTGCGCGCCGAGCGTGTCCTCGTAGATCGCTCCGATCTGCTGCTGGGCAAGATTCTTGCGGGTGTTGAACGGGATGGCGCCGACGCCCGCCTGGCGCGGGTCCAGGCCGAGCTGCGCGCGCGTGAGGCCGAGCGGATCCTGCACGAACGGCGTATCGATCACGTTGGCGATGAAGGTGACCTTGCCGGTGTCGCCCGCGGCGAACTTGAGCTTGCCGTTGAAGTTGTTGCGCTCCGCGTCGCTGTGGAAGCGATAGCCGTCGGTCTGGAAGTGGGCCGCGTCGAGCACGTAGTTCACGACGCCGTCATCGCCCTCGGTCTTGAGCTGATAGCGCTGCGTGTCGAACGTGCCGTACTCCACGCCGCCGTCGATCAGATGCCCGGGCTTCGCGTCCTCGGTGAAGATCGCGATCACGCCGCCCGATGAGTTCCCGTACAGCGCGGAGAACGGCCCGCGCAGCACTTCGATGTGGTCGGCGGATCCGAGGTCGAACTGCGAGAACTGCCCTTGGCCGTCCGGCATGGTGCCCGGAATGCCGTCCGAGTAGAGCCGCACGCCCCGGACTCCGAAACTGGAGCGCGCGCCGAAGCCGCGGATGGAAAGCTGCAGGTCCTGCGCGTAATTCTGCCGGCTCTGCACCGAAATGCCCGGCACCGTGTCCAGCGATTCCGAGAGATTCACCTCGAGCTGTCCGCTCTGGAGGGTGCGTTGATCCACGCGGTCGATCGAGACCGGCAGGTCCTTGCTGTCCTCCGGGATGCGCGTCGCCGTGACGACGATGGTCGACAGCTCCGAGGAGCTGTCGCTCCACGCGCGCGGCGCCACGCTCAAGCCGCATGAGATGGCGGCCAATAACAGGCCGCAGGATTCGCGCATCTCGATCTCCCGTGTCTTGCGGCGGATGGCCGCCGATATCTCGAATTTACCGGGCATCGTCATCACGATGCCGTTCGAGCTTAACCTTCCGGGGCCACGGGAGTCCCTAAAGATAATCATTAATATGTGAAGCGATTCCCTCACTAGGGATGCGGAGCTGCGGATGATTTTCATCCGGCAGGTGCATCGTCGGCGCAGACGATGCTAGGATCGCGGCTTCGCACTTGCGAGTTGACCTCAGGGCCCGACCCTTGCTCGAGCGGTCTCATCGCCGGGAATTTCGCATCACGGCTCTCGCCGTGCTGGCGCTGTTCATCGCTCAATTCGGCGCGATAGCGCACACCTACACTCACCAGCCGGGCGCGGCCAACCAGGCCGCCGCCCACCAGCCCGCCGCCGACAAGGTCTCCGTCCACCGGCCGACCTCGAACAGCCCCGAGTACTGCGGCGAGTGCTTGAATTTTGCCCCGCTGCTCTCGGCGGCGGGGACACCGTCGGTGCTGGCCTTCGCGCTGCAGCTCACCCGGAGCCCGCCGCCGCCCGCGCCGCCCGCGTCGTTTCTCGATCATCGCACCTACCTCGCCTTCCGCTCCCGGGCACCTCCCGTCGCACGCTGAGTCTTCCCCGACTTGATGGAGCCGCACTCGACGTGCGGCCTCTGGCGTTTTCGATCAGGAGTGCTCTTCCATGTCTCATTCCGTTCCTACAGCGGCGCGCCGTGCGCTCGCGATGGCATCCGTTCCATTTTTGTTGTCAGGCTTTGTCGCGCTGGCCCACGCCGCCACGGAGGCGGGTGCGGCGGATTCCGGCGCCAACTCCGGCGGCCCCGGTAATTCGTCCAACACGCTCGACGAGGTGGTGGTCATCGCGCAGCACTTGAACGAGGCCCGCAACGCCATTCAAACCCAGACGGGCGCGTCGACCTACACGATCAACGAGGCGGCCATCGGCGCCGAGCCGGGCGGCGACAATCAGCTGCTCAACCAGGTCATCATGCAGGCCCCCGAGGTTGCGCAGGACTCGTTCGGGCAGTTTCACGTCCGCGGCGAGCACAACGGCCTGCAGTACCGCCTGAACGGCATCATCCTGCCGGAAGGCATCAGTGTCTTCGGCCAGTCGCTGGATCCCCGGTTGATCTCCTCGCTGACTCTCGTGACCGGCGCGCTGCCGGCGGAGTACGGCCTGCGCACGGCGGGCATCATCGACCTGAAGACCAAGAGCGGCGTGATCGACCCGGGCGGCTCGGTCTCCATCTATGGCGGCAGCCACGGCACGGTGGAGCCCAGTTTCAACTATGGCGGCAGCGAGGGCGGCTTCAACTATTTCGTGTCCGGCGATTTCCTTCGCAACGACCTCGGCATCGAGTCTCCCGACGGCAGCTCGAATCCCGACCACGACCATACCACCCAGTACCACGGATTCGCCTACCTCGAATACATCCTCGATGAGAGCGACCGGCTGAGCGCCGTGCTGTCGAGCTCCACCGGGAAGTTCCAGATCCCGAACCGCGCCAATCAGACGGCGGGCATCACGAATGCCGACGGCACGCCGCTGACGGTCAACGGGCAGACGGCTTATCCGAGCGACGCGCTCAACGAGAATCAACGGGAGCTCAATCACTTTGCCGTCCTGAGCTGGCAGCATTCGCAAGGCGCGCTCGACGTGCAGACTTCCGTGACGGCGCGTTACTCCAGCCTGAGCTTCGTTCCCGACCCCCTGGGCGACATCCTATTCGACGGCATCGCGCAAGACGCCTACAAGCAGAACGTCGCCTATGCGCTGCAATCCGACGCGGCCTATAAGGCCGGCGACGCGCACACGCTGCGCGGCGGTATTTTCCTGCAAAGCGATCATTCCAAGAGCCTGACCCATTCCTCCGTCATCGCCCTGGACGACGCCGGCAATCAGATCGGCGACGTGCCGGAGAGCATCGTCGACGACGGCGGCAAGACGGAGTGGATCGGGAGCCTGTATCTGCAGGACGAGTGGAAGCTGGTTCCGACGGTGACCTTGAACTACGGGCTGCGGCTCGACCGGCTCACGGCGTTCGCCTCCGGCCACCAGGTGAGCCCGCGCGTCAACGTCGTATGGCAGGCGCTTCCCGACACCACCGTGCACGCGGGCTATTCGCGCTATTTCTCACCGCCGCCCTTCGAGCTCGTCGGCAACGAGACCGTCTCGAAGTTCGTCAATACGACGGCCGGCGCGCAGGTCCTGCAGGCCGACACTCCGCTCCCGGAGGAGGCCAATTATTACGACGTCGGCGTGCAGCAGAAGGTGACCCGACAGGTCACGGTCGGCCTGGACAGCTACTACAAGCAGTCGCACAACCTGATCGACGAGGGCCAGTTCGGCGCACCCATCATTCTGACGCCGTTCAACTATGCGTACGGCAAGCAGTATGGCGTCGAGCTGACGAGCAGCTTCACCCAGGATGACTTCACGGCCTACCTGAACCTCGCGTGGCAAAGCGCGCGCGGCAAGGACATCGATTCGGCGCAATTCAATTTCAGTGCGGACGATCTCGCCTACATCACCGAGCACTACATCCATCTGGATCACGAGCAGCGCGTCACCGCCTCGGGAGGCGCATCCTACCTGCTGGGTCACACGCGATTCAGCGCCGACTTCATCGTCGGCTCCGGTCTGCGCGCGGACTTGACGCTGCCCGACGGCAGCTCCATCCCGAATGGCGCGCATCTGCCGTACTACACGCAGGTCAATCTAGGGGCAAGCCACGTCTTCCACATGGACGGCGCCGGCACGCTGACCGCCCGGTTCGACGTCATCAACGTGCTCGACAAGCGCTACGAGATCCGCGACGGAACGGGCGTGGGCGTGGGTGCGCCCCAATTCGGTCCGCGCCGGGGCCTGTTCTTCGGCCTGTCGAAGTCGATCTAGGAGAGCGCCAGGAAGGAGGCCGCGGTTCCCTTCGACCTCCGCCCTGGCGCACCGCCGCGTCTGGGTCAGAGCTACACGGGCACTGCTACCCGTAGTTGGGTCTCGAGGCCGCGGCTAGACCGCTGCACATCAGGCGGCCCCAAGGTGCCCGTCGGAACATATAACGGGTAGCAGTGCCCGCGTAGCTCTGACCCAGACGCGGCGGTGCGCCGGGGCGGAGGTCGAAGGGAACCGCGGCCTCCTTCCTGGCGCTAGGGGTGGGCGGCGTCGTAGACCACCTGGCCGCCGACGACGGTCTCGAGCACCTTCACGTCCGCGATCTGCGCCGGCGGTATGTCGAGCACGTTGCGGTCGAGAACGATCAGATCGGCGAGCTTGCCGACCTCGAGTGAGCCCGTCTCGTGGTCCTGATGCAGCTCGTAGGACGAGCTCATGGTGATGCCCCGCAACACCTCGGCGCGCGTGAGGCCGCGATCCTGGCTCAGGCGCCCGGCATACTTCCCGCCGGGCTGGGGCGCGTTGGTCCGCGTGACGCCGACCTTGAGCGCGAACCACTCGTTGAGAGGATCGACTGGCCAGTCGCTGCCGTAGGCGATTCTCGCGCCCGCGTCGGCGAGAAACCCGGCGGGCTCCATGTACTTGAAGCGCTGCGGGCCCATGAAGGGCTCGGCGCCTTCCATGGTGTCGGGCGCCTGCTTCTCCCACTGGAACGACAGCACCGGGATCACGTTCAGCTGCTTGTAGCGGGGGAAGTCCGCGGGGTCGACGATCTCATCGTGCGCGATGGCGATGCGCACGTCGCGCCCCGGCAAGTCCCGCCGCACGGCCGCAGACCCGTCCAGCCCCTCGTGAACCGCACGGTCGCCGTCCGCGTGCATGTGAGGATCGAAGCCGGCGCGCGCCACCTCGACCAGCAGCGGGCCGAGCACGGGTGCCGGGAAATAAACGTCCGGACCGCGGCTCTTCGAGGGCGTCCAGTGTCCGTTCTGCAGGCTCAGGTACGGGGCGAGCATGGCGCCCGTCGAGGCCGGCGCGGTGATCACGCCGTCGAGGAACAGCTTGACGTTGCGCACCGTGATCCTGGGGCGCGGCTCGATCGCCCCCTGATCGAAGCGGCCCGCGAGCGCTTTGACCATCGCCACCGCTTGCGCGGGGTCGCGCCCCTGCGGCGGCTTGATGAGCACGGCGAAGTGCATGCGCGCCGTGAGCCTGCCCTCGCGCTCCACCGCGGCGAATGCGCCGATGGTCGTCTCGTCGGCGGCCGCATCGAGCATGGTGGTCACGCCCTGCCGGCGCAGCGCATCGAGCGCCGCCTTGGCCGCCGCGACGTTCTCGGCGGGGGTCGGCGCCGGGATGCGGCTCTCCACGAGCTCCTGACCGGCATCCTCCAGAATGCCGGACGGCGCGCCCGAAGCATCGTGTCCGACCTTGCCGCCGAGCGGATCCGGGGTGTTCGCGGTGAGCCCCGCGATCGCGATCGCGCGGGAGTTCACCAGCGCCGTGTGCCCGAACGACGACGCCACGAAGATGGGCCGCCGCGTGTGCAGGACGTCGAGGGTGCGATGATCGGTGTGCGTGCCGGCGGGCACCATGCCTTCCTGAAACCAGTTCACGACCTCGAGCCAGGCATCCGGCTCCTTGTCGCGTGAGGCGTCGAGGCACGTCTGGATCTTGGCTTGCATGCGTGCGACGTCGAGCTGCTCGTAGTTCAGATTGCAGTGGATCAGCGTGCCGCCGCCTTGCAGGGGATGGGCGTGACCATCCACGAGCCCGGGCATGAGCGTTCGACCGGCAAGGTCGACCACGCGGGTCTTGGGGCCGACGAGCCCGGCAACTCCGTCGTCGCCGCCGACGTACACGATGCGCCCTGCCCGAACCGCGAGGGCCTGCTGCACGCGGTCGTGCGCGTCCACCGTATACACCGATCCATGCCGGTAGACCGCATCCGCGGGCGCCGCCGCCATCGCCGCGTACGCCGTCATGCATGCCGCCGCCGCAACTCCAACCGTCAATCGCTTCATTCGTCTCCCCTTCGATGCGCATCGAGCGCCGCCAATGCCGTCAAACCGCCGCGGCCTCAGACCGCCGCGGGCCTCGGACCGCCGTGGCCTCGTCCGCTGCCGCTTCAGATCCCGCCGCTTCAGCCCCCCGCCGCTTCAAACCGCCTCGAGCGCTGCACCGAGATCGGCGATCAGATCGTCGGCATCCTCGATGCCGACGGAAATCCGGATCAATCCGTCGGTGATGCCGAGTCGGTCCCGCGTCTGCTTCGCGACACCCGAATGCGTCGTGCTGGCAGGATGCGAGATCAGCGTCTCGGTGCCCCCGAGGCTGACCGCAAGCTTCATCACCTGCAACGCGTCGAGCAGCCGAAACGCCTCGGCCTCGCCGCCCTTGACCGCGAATCCGAAGGTCGATCCCGCGCTCCGGCATTGCCTCTCGAAGACCGCGCGGCGCGGATCGCCCGCCTCGAGGAAGCCCAGATAATTGACCGTGGCGATCTTGGGATGGCCCTTGAGGTAGCCCGCCACCAGCGCGGCGTTCTCGGCCGATTTGTTCATGCGCAGCGACAACGTCTCCATCGATCGCATGATCATCCACGCGGTGTTCGGGTCGAGCTGCGTGCCGAGGGCTCCGCGCAGACGCTTCACCGGCGCGACGGCATCGCGGCCTCCGACCACGCCGCCCGCGACGAGGTCCGAATGGCCACCCACGTACTTGGTCAGGGAATACATGACGAGATCGGCGCCGAGACTCAAGGGTTGCTGGAACACGGGCCCGAGAAAAGTGTTGTCGACGGCGACCGGCGGCCGCGCACCGCCCTGCCGGGTGGCGATCTGCTCCGATACCTCGCGCAGCAGCGCGAGATCGACCAGACTGTTGGTCGGGTTGGCCGGCGTCTCGGCGATCACCAGGCAGACCCGTCCGCCGCTTCGCGCCGCACGCTCCGACGCGCGCACCGCCGCCGCCTCGACCGCCGCCCGATCGTGGCCCTCGGTGAAAGACTCCGCCGTCACGCCGAAGGCCGGCAGCGTCTTCTCGATCAGCGTCTCGGTGCCGCCGTAGAGCGGCCGGCTCATGAGGATCACGTCGCCCGGCCGCACGTGGGCCCAGAGCACGGTCGAGATCGCCGCCATGCCGCTCGAGAACACCGCCGCCGCCTCGCCCTCCTCCCAGAGTGCGAGGCGGTCCTCGAGCACCTCGAGGTTCGGATTGTTGAAGCGCGAATAGACGAGGCCGGCCGCCTGGCCGGCGCGCGGCTCGCGCCGGCCCGAGGAATAGTCGAAGAAATCCTTGCCCTCCTGCGCGTTCTTGAAGACGAACGTCGAGGTGAGGAACACCGGCGGCTTGAGCGAGCCCTCCGAGAGGCTCGGATCGTAGCCGTAGCCCATCATCTGGGTCGCCGGCTTGAGCACGTGCCGGCCGATTTTGCGCTTATGATAGGAATCGTAGCCCATGCGTCCTCCGCGACTCGCTTGCGTGACGCGCAATATAACCCGACGCGCGGGGATGTCGCGAAATCCATGCGCCGCGGGGCCGCACAACTTGTCTCGAGGGGTGGAATGAATCAGCCGTTGCTCCTTGGAATCGCCGCCGCCGCCTTTGCGAGCACCATGCTCGGCGGACTATTGGCGCTGAAGCTGCGCGACAAGCTGCATCTCATCCTCGGCTTCAGCGCGGGCGCCGTCATCGGCGTCGCTTTCTTCGATCTGCTGCCGGAGGCGATCGCCTTCGGCGGCGCCTCTCGACGGCCCGCGACCCTCATGGCGTTCGCCGCGCTCGGGTTTCTCGCGTACCTGCTGCTCGACCGGATCGCGACCTTCCACGGCGCCGCGGGCCCGCGCCGCCCGTTGGCCGCGGCCGTGCTCTGCCTGCACAGCCTGCTCGACGGCATTGCGATCGGCCTCGCGTTCCAGGCATCCCGCAGCGTCGGCATCGTCGTCGCGATCGCCGTCCTCACCCACGATTTTTCCGACGGCATCAACACCATGAGCGTCGTGCTCAAGCAGCAGGGCTCCCGCGCGCAAGGTTTGCGGTGGCTGCTCACGGACGCGATCGCACCGGTGCTCGGCGTGCTGTCGACCTATTTCTTCAGGCTCCCCGGGCAGGCCTTCGGCACCATGCTGGCGCTGTTTGCCGGCTTCTTCCTCTACATCGGCGCGAGCGATCTCATTCCCGAGAGCTTTCACGCCCACCCCAAGTTCCTCACCACCGCCATGACGCTGCTCGGCAGCGCGGTTCTCTACCTCGCCATCTCGGTCATCGGGCCATAGCTAGTCGGGCAACAGCTGGGGAGGCGCCTCGCGGCCGGTCACGGCGCTGCCCGCGCTCGCCATCATGATGCTGGCGATCGCCAGCCACTGGATCCAGCTCAGGCGCTCCCCGAGGAACAGGAGACCCGACACCGCGCCGAGCGCAGGATCGAGGCTCATCAGCACGCCGACGGTGCGGGTCGGCAGGCGCGGCATCGCCAGCATCTCGAGCGAATAAGGCAACGCGCTCGACAACAGCGCAACTGCGAGCGCGGCGGGAAGGATGGACGGAGACAGCAGCCGGCTGCCGGCTTCGGCGATCCCGATGGGCACGATCACCACCGCCCCGACCAGCATGCCGAGCGCCGTGGTTTGTCCGCCGTGCGCGGCACCTGCCTTGCGCCCGAAAAAGATGTAGAGCGCCCAGCAGAGGCCCGCGATCAATCCGTAACCGAACCCGGACGCCTCGATCGGCCTCGAGGACGCGCCGAGCGGCAGGAGCGCGAGCAAGCCGAGCGCGGCCATGATGATCCACAGGAAATCGACGATCCGCCGCGAATCCGCCATCGCGAGGGCGAGCGGGCCGGCGAACTCCAGCGCCACCGCGATCCCCAGGGGAATGGTGCGCAACGACAGGTAGAAGAACAGGTTCATGCAGCCCATCGCGAGCCCGTAGGCAGCGATGATCTTGAGCTCGCGGGCGCGGTAGCGCACCCGCCACGGGCGCCACACGACGAGGAGTATCACGGCGGCCAGCGCCATGCGCACCGCGGTCGTGCCGGAGGCGCCGAGCACGGGGAACAGCCCCTTGGCGATCACGGCGCCGAGCTGAAAGAACAGCATGGCGACGATCAGGAGCGCGACCGGAACCGCCGCCGTGTTGCCGCCGAGCTTCAAGCGTAGAATTCCACGTACGACTCGGATCCCATTGAGATGCGCGGGCTTCCCGCCCGCCGGCCGATTGTAAAGGACGGGCCCCCGATGCACGACCCCATCGGCGATTTGCTGCGCAAGCGCGGTGCCGTGATTCTGGATGGTGCGCTGGCGACGGAGCTCGAGCGGCGCGGTGCGGCGCTCGACGATCCGCTCTGGTCCGCACGATGCCTGATCGAGTCTCCGGACCTCATCCGTGCGGTGCACCTGGACTACTTTCGCGCCGGCGCGGACGTCGCGACCAGCGCGACGTATCAGGCGTCCTTCGAGGGCTTCGCGCGGCGCGGGCTCGACTCGGCCGCCGCGGAGGCGCTGATGCGGCGCGCCGTCGCGCTGGCCGCCGAGGCGCGCGACGAGCTTGGGTCCGCGGCCGCGCTCCATCCGGATCGGCCTCGCCCGCTCGTGGCCGCATCGGTGGGACCTTATGGGGCCATGCTCGCGGATGGATCGGAGTATCGGGGAGGCTACTCTCTGAGCGACGCCGCGCTGGCGGACTTCCATCGTCCGCGCTTGCGTGTGCTCGCGGATGCCGGAGCGGACGTGCTCGCCTGCGAGACCTTGCCCTGCCTGCGCGAGGCCCTGGTGCTCGCCCGCCTGCTCGACCAGATTCCCGGCGCCTGCGCGTGGGTGAGCTTCTCCTGCCGTGATGGAGAGCACACCTCGGAGGGCGAGGACATCGGCGAGTGCGCGGCGGCGCTTCGCGCCTGCGAGCGCATCGTGGCGGTGGGCGTGAATTGCACGGCGCCGCAGCATATCCCCTCGCTGCTGCGAAAGATGCGCGAAGGCACCGACCGGCCGCTCGTGGTCTATCCGAATTCCGGCGAGCGCTACGACGCGACGGGCAAGCAATGGTGCGGCGAATCCTCGGCGTCCGAGTTCGGAGCTCAGGCACGTCGCTGGCAGATGGAGGGCGCTCGATTGATCGGCGGCTGCTGCCGCACGGGACCCGCCGAGATCGCGGAGGTCGCCCGATGCGTCGTACGCTGACCTCCGTCCGGCTCGGCATCGTCATCGTCTCGCTCACGGCTGCCGTCGGCGGCGCAAGCTCCGAGGCGAAAGCCGCTCAGGTCCCTGCCGCCGCTGCCGGAACGCCGCACCATTGCCCGTCGGACACGACGCCCATCGAGGTCGGCGGCGGGACGCTGTGCACGTCCTTCGATGCGCCCGCGAATCGGCGGCCGCTGCTTCGCGAGTGGGTCGAGCGCTCGGCGCGGATCGTCACCGCTTACTACGGACGGTTTCCCGCACCGAGTGTCGTGCTCGAGGTCCACTCCTCGCCCGGCTCGGGCGTGCATGGCGGCCACACCAACAACGATCCGAGGCTCGAGATCGATGTCACGGTCGGCGGCGACACGCGCGCCGAGGATCTCGTCTCGGACTGGGTGCTGGTGCACGAGATGATCCATCTTGCGCTTCCGGAGGTCGGCCGCCGCCACGACTGGTTGGCCGAGGGCCTCGCGACCTACGTCGAGGGCATCGCCCGTGCACAGTTCGGCAACCGGCCGGCCGCCGACGTGTGGGCCGAGTACCGGCGCTCCATGCCGCACGGACAGCCGCAGCCCGACGAAGGCGGCATGGATCAAACCCACAGCTGGGCGCGAACCTACTGGGGCGGCGCGCTCTTCTGCCTGCAGGCGGACCTCGCCATCCGCGAGCAGACCGGTAATCGCATGGGCCTTCAGACCGCGCTTCGCGCCATCCTCGATGCGACCGGCGGCTATTCGTCCGAGCGGGACATCGACGAGGTATTCCGCATCGGCGATGCCGCGACCGGGACGCACGCCCTCGAGACCCTGTACCGCGAGGCCGCTATGGCGCCGATGAGCTGGAATCTCGACGAGCTGTGGACGCGTCTCGGCGTCCCGGCGGACCCCCTGTCGCTGCCGTTCGATGATCGCGCCCCGCTCGCGGCCGTGCGCGAGGCCATCACCCGACCCACGCCCTAGCCGATGATGCCGCGGGCCGGCCGCCGCGCCCGGCCATCTGCGGCGCCCGGGCCATCAACCTTCGGTGAAGTGCGGCTCGCGCTTCTCGAAGAACGCGCGCACGCCCTCGACGCAGTCGTGGGTCTCGAGGGTCATCTCCTGCGCGCTGCGCTCAGCGCGGAGCTGCTCCTGCAGGGAGTTGTCGAAAGTCGAGGCGTGCAGCGAGCGGATCTGGCCGAGCACCGCGCAGGGCCCGGTCGCGAGGCGGTGTGCGACGGCATGCGCGCGCGTCACCACCTCGCCGGGAGGCACCACTTGATAGGCAAGGCCCCATTCGAGCGCGGTCCTGGCATCGATTCGCTCGGCGAGCATGAGCGATGACAGCGAGCGCCCGGCGCCGATGCGGCGCGCCAGGTGGAACGTGATGCCGGCGTCCGGCACCAGGCCGAGGCGCGCGAATGAGGGCAGGAAGTACGAGTTGCTCCCCGCGACGATGATGTCGCTCGCGAGCGCGAGGCTCATGCCGGCACCGACCGCCGCGCCGTTCACGGCGGCCACGATGGGAAATCGAAATCCGCTGAGGCGCAGGATGAGCGGATCCATGAAGCGCCGCATCTCGAAATGCGCCCGCTGCCGCGCCTCCGCCGTGGTCAGGTCCACCGAATGCAGATCGAGGCCGCTGCAGAAGACATCGTTGCTGCCGGTGATGACCACCGCGCGCGCACCGCCGTCGCCCTTCTGGATCTGATCGAGAGCCAGGTGCATGGCGCGGATGACGGTGATGTCGATCGCGTTGCTGACCGCCGGCCGATCGATGCGCAGCGTTGCCACCGCGTCGGAAACCGTGAACGACAGGTTGCTCATCGGTCCACTCCTTCCCCTTGCCGCCGGCTCGAGGCCGGCGCTCATTTTGTCAAAGCGTCTCGCTCGCCCGATCGATCATGCCTCCGACGCGCCGAAGCTGCAACTGCAAGGAGCGCGCGGTGCCGTTGGGCGGTACCGATCGAGTGGCGCGTTGCGTCGCCGTCCAGGATGCCGCACACTTCGGCGGCGCAAAACCCAAAGCTGCTCCAGGGGAAAGATCATGTGGAAGCTCGGGCGCATCTGCGCCGGATTGTCGTTGGCGCTTTGCCTGCTCCCGGACATCGCGTCGGCCGCGCCCTCCGTGCAGGCCGCATTGCCGAGCGAGATCCCGCCCACGTTCACGCCGCGCGTCGAGACGTTCGACTATGTCAAACGCGAGGTGATGATTCCGATGCGCGACGGCGTCAAGCTGAAGACGCTGATCCTCATTCCCAAGGGGGCGGCCCGCGCCCCGATTCTCCTCAGCAGGACTCCGTATGGCGCCACGGAGCGGATCGCCGAAAATCCGAGCGCGCACCTCGCCGCGGTGATCGGCCGGAGCGACGTGGCCGACGAGGCGGTCGAGAGCGGCGAGTACATCCGGGTGATGCAGGATGTCCGCGGCAAGCACGAGTCGGAGGGAGACTACGTGATGACGCGCCCATTGCGCGGCCCGTTGAATCCGACGCAGGTCGATCACTCCACCGACACCTACGACACCATCGACTGGCTGGTCAAGAACGTCCCCGAATCGAACGGGCGCGTGGGCATCCTCGGCATTTCATACGACGGGTTCACCTCGTTGATGGCTCTCGTGAACCCGCACCCTGCGTTGCGCGCGGCGGTGCCCATCAACGCCATGGTCGACGGCTGGCGGGGCGACGACTGGTTCCACAACGGGGCATTTCGCCAGGACAGCTTGAGGTACTTCGAGGGCCAGGAGTCCACCCGCAAGAGCGACCTGCCTTGGTGGACCGATCACTTCGACGACTACGAGACCTGGCTGTCGGTCGGCTCGGCCGGCGGGATGGTGAGCCTGCACGGCCTGGATCAGGTGGGATTCACGGCGAAGGTCACGGGCCACCCGGCCTACGATGAGTTCTGGCAGGACCAGGCGCTCGACAAGATCCTCGCCGCGCGCGGGCTCACCGTGCCCACCATGCTGGTCCACAGCCTCTGGGATCAGGAAGACATCTACGGCAACATCGCGCTGTACAAGGCGCTCGAGGCGGCCCACCCCGGCATGCCCAACCTCTTTCTCGTGATCGGACCCTGGTTCCATCACCAGGAGCGTCTCGACGGCAGCGCCGTCGGAGCGATCCGCTTCGGCAGCGACACGGCGCGCTATTTCCGTCAGCAGATCCTGCGCCCGTTCCTCGACCATTATCTCAAGGACGATCCGCCGCCGCTGTCGATTCATCCGGTCACGGCATTCGAGACCGGCACGAATCGGTGGCAGAGCCTCGCGGCGTGGCCGAGCGGTTGTGAGCACGGCTGCTCCCTGGAGCCGCAGAAGCTCTATCTACAGGCGGGCGGCGGTTTGCGTCTGGGGTCGCCGGGAGGCGCGTCTAGCGACTTCGAGTCGTACGTGTCGGACCCCGCGAAGCCCGTGCCCTACATGCCGCGGCCGATCCACATCGAGGGCGACGAAGGCGAGAACGATTGGCAGACGTGGCTGGTGCGAGATCAGCGCGACGTGGCGTCGCGGCCGGACGTGATCTCCTTCGCGACCGCGCCGCTCACTGCAGCCGTCAAGGTCGCCGGCCAGCCCATCGCCAATCTCATCGCGGCCACCAGCGGCACCGACGGCGATTTCGTGGTCAAGCTGATCGACGTCTATCCGCCCGAGATGGGACGCGAGCCGCGCATGGGCGGCTACGAGCTCATGGTGGCGGCGGACATCCTGCGCGGCCGCTACCGGGAATCCTTCAGCAATCCCAAGGCGATCCCCGCCGACCAGAAACAGGTGTACCGATTCGCGCTGCCCACCACGAATCACGTCTTCCTGCCCGGCCACCGCATCATGGTTCAGGTCCAGTCGAGCTGGTTCCCGGTCTACGACCGAAATCCACAGTCGTACGTGGACAACATCTTTTTCGCCAAGCCCGCCGACTACCGCAAGGCCACGATCAAGGTGTTCGACGGAGGCTCCAGCGCAAGCTTCGTAGAGCTCCCCGTAGCCCACTGAGTAGAAGTGCCCGGCCAGGCGAACCTCACAGCATCCGGCCGGGCGCGTCCACCGCGCTCGGCCAGCCTATCGATCGCGGTCGCTTCGACCGCGTAAGCCCGGCGCGAAGCGCCCAGCAATCCCGCGTAAATCCGGCGCGAAGCGCCTGGCAATCCCAATCAAGGCTCGTGTTTTTCCGGCTTTGCCTTGTGCTGCGGCTTCTGACCCTTCGCCGGCTGCTTCTGCCCCTGCGCCGGGGTGCGCGCCGCCTGCGGCGCGGCTGCTCCCTGCGGACGGCCATACGCCGGCGCTCCGTTGGGCCGCGCGCCGTTCGCGCCGGCCGCTCCGCTGTTGAAGCGTCCCGCACCGTTCGAGGAAGCCGCCGCGGGCGCCATCGCCGCCGCCCGCTGGGGCGACATCGCCGCGCCGCGGGCGCCGACCACGCCGGGTCCGCTGAAGGATGCCGGGCGCGCGGTGGCCGCGATGGCGGGATGCCCGCCGTTTGCGTGAGCCGCGAGCGCGGGATTTGCTTGCGCCTGCTGCACGTGCTGACGCTGCATCGTCGTCGGCGCCACATGCTGATCCCGCTCGGCCACGCGCTCCTGCGCGGTCGGAGCCGCGACGGTGCCTCCGGCTCCGCCGTTGTAGCTCACCTTGTTGACGGTGACGTTATTGACGACCGTCTCGTTGTAGACGTTGGTGACGTGCACGTTCGTGACGTTGGTGACCGAGCGATTGTAGGCAAACGTATTGCCGGCCCAGTGGCCGCCGGCGAAGCCGACACCCACATAGCCGTATCCATAGTTCACGCCGCCGTAGAACCCCACGTGGGGTCCCCAGTAGCCCGCGTTGAACCTGTACACGCCGCCGACGAAGCCCCAGTACCCGGGTGTCCACAGCAAGCCCACGCGAGGCGGCTCGACCCACGTTCCCGGAACCCAGTAGTAGCCGCCGGGACCCCAGGCCCAGTAGCCGGGCGTCCAGAGGTAGCCGTCGTCCGGGCAGGGCGGCTGGTCATAGTCCGGAAGCGGCGGCGGCGCCTCGGTGGCCGTCACCGCGACTTCAGCCGTGGGCGCTGAGTAAGCCGGCGGCGGCGGAGGGGGCGGTGGCGGCGGCTGCACGTAAACCCGCCGCGGCGGCGGCGGCGGCGCCGCGACGACGCAGCCGCCGAGATAAGCGACGACGCCGAGCCCCAGCGCGATGCGCACGAGCCGGGTGGTATTTGCGGTCTTCTGGGTTGTGCTCATGAGGATCCTTTCGTTGTATTAGTAACCGGCATGGGGCCGTCCATGTGCCGTACAACGTCACAGAATGGCGAAGGGTGACTCGCGTGAAGGGAATGTAACTTATCGCGCCGACCCCGGCTGGGAAGCCGGGCCGATCGTCGCCGAGCGGCGACGATTACTTCTTGGGAGGAGGCAACGCGGTGACCGCGGCACGCAGCTCCGTGAGCTTCGACTTGATCACCGCGGCATTTTCCGGACCCATTCGGAGCAGCAATTTCTGCCCCGCGGGCAGCGCCTCGAGCGCGGGATCCGCAAACACGTACATGACGTTTGGCCGCGTGAGGTCGATCGACCCCTGCGGCTTCGGCGTTGCCAGCAGACTGTCGATCGCCTGCACCAGCCGGTCGTTGAAGTATCCGTTGGGATAACCGAGATCCTGGTAGGACTGCTGGAACAGCGGATAGAAATGCTGGTACACCGCGACGATCTGGCGAACGTCGAGATTGGCGATCACGCCGACGAGCGGCCGATAGCGCGCGAAGTTGCGCGCATCGAGGGTTGCGTGCTGCTCGTCGCCCTCGGCCTCGAAGGCTCCGGCCACCGGGTTCACCGGCCGCTTCTGCACCGCCACCTTCTGCCGCGGCAGATTGTCGATGGTCACGACCAGGCGCCGGACGATGTTCTCGGGAACGAGGTAATCCTTGATCGCCGAGGTTCCGAGGACGGGATCGAGCGCGTCCTTTAGGGATGCGTCGCTGTCGTTCAGCGCCGGGAGCGGCCCGGTGTTCGCACCCCCGCCGCCCGGCAGCGGATGCTGGATCGCCGGCTCCTGCGGCTGCTCCGCGGTCGCGGCCGCCGGGGGCGGCGGCGGCGGCGCCGGCGCGTGCCGCGAGTGAAAGTAATACCAGACGCCCGCCGCGATCACGACCACGGCACCGGCGATGCCGATCAACGGCTTGTAGTTGCGGCTTTCGGGCTCACCGATCATTTGTCTACCCCGACCTTCTCATGCGCATCTGCAGCTCGTGCCGCTTGTAGTCGATCACCAGCGTGTCCAGCACCCCGAGCGCATCCATGCCGATCAGGATCGCGGGATCGTGGGTCATGTGCCACTGCTTGAATATGTACATGTCGGCGAACGTCACGCCCGGATCCTGGATCTGGACGGTGCCGATGCGGATCGGCGGGGTCGCGATGAGCTCGCCCTTCTGTACGTCCTTGGTCGCGCCCGTGATCTCGTCCTGCGCCCCCCAGATCCGCATGTTGTGGTCTGCGAGCGCGTCGCGCAGCGCCAGATTCGCGATGGTGCTCTGTCCGCCGGTGTCGATGATGGCCTTGCAATAGACGTCGCCGATGCGCGCCTGCACGACCACCAGGGTGTCCTTGACGGAATGGAACGGCACGTCGACGAAGTCGCGTCCCGACCGCTCGTTGCGCGAGAAGGTGATGGAGATCTTGTCGTGATGGAAGTCGATGAATATGCGCTTGTTCACCAGGCCTTCGGCGCCGAGGATCCCCTGGGCTCCGCCGAGCGCATCCGGGACGATCGGGAGGGTCGGCGAGTCGACCGAGAGGTCGCCGACCGTGAGGGAGTCCACGCGGATGGTCGGCACCGTGGCATATCCGGTCACGCCGCGCATGATGACCGGCGGCGATTTGTCGAGCGGCAGGCCGAGCGCGACCGCTACGAGCTCGGTCACGGCACTGTGCGTCGCCCCCGTGTCGAGCACCATTCGGAACGGGCCATGGCCGTTGATCATGACCGGCGCCCAGATGCGGCCGATCTGATCATGGCGGGTTGGCGAGACATAGCGCGGCTCGGGCGCTTCGACGAGGAGGTCCGCGAGCTCGTCGATGGCCGCCGTGGTTGCCGGGCTCGGCGCCGGCGATTCCGCCTGTTGCGGCACGGCCTGAACGGTGGCATCCGTCCACTGCGGGCAGAGGGCTGCACCGAGGAACGCGGCGACCGCGCCGGGCCCGCGGAGCCATCGCCGGGTCAAGGATTCGCGACTCACGCTGCTCATACGAGACCGCCTTCGGGCAGGGATGCCCGGGGATTCGTGCTCACCCGCCCGAGCATAGCACCCGCGCGGTTCAGCCACCAAGACGGCACTTTATGTCGCGGGAAACGGCGATTCTCCGGGAGATGCGCGGCTCTGCCTCAGAAATCCTCGGTATCGATCTCCGACTGCGCCTTGGCCGCGTAGCGCGAACCGGCGATCCGGGAGGTGTCGAACATCGCCGCGAGCTCGGCCGCGACCGCCGGGCGCAGATGGACGCGCGCCGCGCCGAGATTGTCGACGAGGTGGGCCTCGCTGGTGGTCCCGGGGATGACGATCACGTGCTCGCCCCGCGACAGCACCCATGCGAGCGCGAGCTGGGCCATGCTGGCGTCGGACTCCCGCGCGAGGCGCTCGTATCCCTCGAGCAGCCGCAGGTTCTCCTGATAGGTCGCATCCTCGAAACGCGGCAGGCTGCGCCGGAAATCATCGGCCTCGAGCGAAGTCGTCTCGCGCAACCCGCCGGTCAGGAATCCGCGCCCCAGCGGGCTGAAGGCGACCACCGCGGCGCCGATGCTCCGGCACGCGTCGAGCACCGCGATCTCGGGATTGCGCGTCCAGAGCGAGTACTCGCTCTGGACCGCCGCGATCGGATGCACGGCATGCGCGCGCCGCAGCGTTGCCGCGGAGACCTCCGACAGGCCGATGCTGCGGATCTTGCCCTCGACGGCCAGGCGCCCGAGCGCACCGACGCTGTCCTCGATGGGCACGCTCTTGTCCCAGCGGTGCAGATAATAGAGATCGATCACGTCCGTGCGCAGCCGCCGCAAGCTGTCCTCGCAGTTCTGGCGCAGCGTCTCCGGCCGGCCGTCGATCCGGCGCTTCATGCCGGAGTCCGTGCTGACGCCATGGATGCCGCACTTGCTCGCAAGCGTGAAGCGCGAGCGGAACGGCGCCAGCGTCCGCCCGACCAGGTCCTCGTTCGCGCCGAAACCGTACAGGGTCGCGGTATCGAAGTGATCGACGCCGAGATCGAGCGCGCGGAGCAGCATCTTCGCGCCCACCTCCGCCGGAGGCGGAATTCCGTAGCCGTGGCTCAGGTTCATGCACCCGAAGCCGACCGGCGACACCTTCGAGGGACCAAGCTTGCGTGGCGGAAGCGGCTGCTGCATGGCGCCGTTGTATCATTTGCGCGGCGCGAACAGAAGACTCAGCAAGCGGCTGGGGCTGAATGGCATCCGCGCGGCGACTCTGGCCGCCGCTCATGCCGCACGCCGGCGATCTGCTCTCGTTCTCTCAGGCCAGCTCGGGCATGCGCCCGAACTTCCCGCGCCGGAAATCCTCCACCGCCGCTTGGATCTCCTGCGATGAGTTCATCACGAACGGGCCGTAGCCGACGATGGGCTCAGGAATGGGCTCCCCGCTCAGCAGCAGCAACGTCGTGTCCGCGGCGGCCTCGAGACGAATCTCATCGCCCGCCCGATCGAGCACCACGAGCGTCGCGTCGCCGGCCTGCTTGGAGCCGTTCACGGACACCGAGCCGTGCAGCACGGCGATCGCCGCGGTATGTCCCGGCGGTGAGGTGAGCCGCAGCGCCTTGCCGGCCCGCACCCTCACGTCCCACACGTTCATGGAGCTGAATGTGTGCGCCGGACCGCGGGCGCCGTCGAAGGCGCCGGCAATGACGCGCACGCGTCCGCTGTCCCCCATGGGGACATCCGGGATGCGCGCGCTCTCGAGCGTCTGGTAGCGCGGCGGCGACATCTTGTCCTTCGCCGGAAGGTTCACCCAGAGCTGCGCCATCTCCAGCGCGCCGCCGTTGCGCGTGAACTCTGGTGAATGAAATTCCTCGTGCAGCACACCCCCGGCCGCGGTCATCCACTGCACGTCGCCCGGGCCGATGAGACCCGCGTTGCCGGCCGAGTCGCGATGGGCGACCTCGCCCTGGTACACGATGGTCACGGTCTCGAATCCGCGGTGGGGATGCTCGCCGACTCCGCGCGGCGTCTTCGCCGGCTCGAACGCCAGCGGCCCCGCATAATCCAGCAGAAGGAACGGGCTCAACTCCTGTCCCAGTCCGTCGTACGAGAACAGATTGCGCACCGGGAAGCCGTCGCCGACCCAGTGCCCGCGCGGATTGGCATGAATGGAGAGCACCGCTTTGTTCATCGCACGTCTCAGGTGATTGATCGGTAGGAAATGGGGCGCGCGCGGCAGATTTAAAGAGCGGATCCGTACGGCCGGGCAACCCCGACCCCGCGCGGCCTCGCGACCGTCGAGCCCGCCGCCCGCAGCTCCGGGTCAGGCGGCGGCCAGCGCCCTGGCGTGCACCACCGCGCTGCGACCTAGCGCCTGCAGGTTGTAGCCGCCCTCGAGCATCGACACGATCCGGCCCCCGGCATGCCGCGCGGCGACCGCCTTCAGCTCGCGCGTCATCCACGCGTAGTCATCCTCGACCAGCGCCATGCCGCCGAGCAGGTCCTCGCGGTGGGCGTCGAATCCGGCCGAGATGAAGATCATCTGCGGCTTGAATTGCTCGAGTGCCGGCAGCCATCGATCCTCGACGGCCTGCCGCACGGCCGGAGTTCCGCTGCCTTCGGGGAGCGGCACGTTGATCATGTTCGGCGCCGGATTGGCCGTTCCGCTGTACGGATAGAACGGGTGCTGAAAGAAACTCGCCATCAGCACCCGGTCGCGCCACGGCGGAGAGCTGAACATGTCCTCGGTGCCGTTGCCGTGGTGCACGTCGAAATCGATCACCGCCACGCGCTCGAGGCCCTTCTTGTCGAGCGCGTACGCGGCGGCCACGGCGATGTTGTTGAAGATGCAGAATCCCATCGAGCGCACCTGGGTCGCGTGATGTCCGCAGGGGCGCACCGCGCAAAAGGCGTTCGTCGCGCGCCCTGCCGCGATCTCATCCACCGCGAGGATGCCCGCGCCCGCCGCCCGGCGCGCCGCGCCGAGCGAGAACGGATTCATGGCGGTGTCGGGATCGAGCTGCACGTAGCCTTCGCTCGGCGCATTGTCGAAGATCAGATCGACGTATTCGGCGCGATGCACGCGCTTCAGATCGTCCGGTTCGGCGAGCGGCGCCTCCAGACAGGTGAGCTCGTCGAGCATGCCGGCCGCCCGCATGTGCTCGTTCACGGAACCGAGGCGCGCCGGACACTCGGGATGCCCGGAGCCCATCTCGTGCTTGAGGCAGTCCGGGTGGGTGATGTACACCGTCGTCATGGGTCCATCCTACGCCTAATGAGGGCCGCTCAGGGGCCGGTACAGCCCGGCAGCCGCGCCGCGCGCCTGCACCAGGGCGAGCACGGCGTCGATCGCCGGCGTGGGCACTCCGGTCAGCCGCGCGAGCTCCTGCACGGCGGTCACGAGCGCATCGATCTCGAGCGGCCGCCCGCGCTCGAGGTCCTGGAGCATCGACATCTTGTGCCCGGTCAGCGTAGCGGCCGCGGCGAAGCGGCGATCCATCATCTCGGCCGGAACCTGCACGCCGAGCGACTCGTTCACCGCCCTCGCTTCGAGCATCATGGTCTTGCAGAGCGCGAGCAGCGGCGGCGTGGCGAGAATGCGGTCGACGGTTTCGCCCGTGAGCGCGCTGATCGGATTGAAGCAGACGTTGCCCCAGAGCTTCACCCAGATGTTCCAGCGAATCTGGTCGCGGATGGGCGCATCGAACCCCGCGTCCGAGAGCACCTTCGCGAGCGCGATCACGCGGCTGGAGCGGCCGCCGTCGGGCTCGCCGATGACGAAACGATTGAACTCGTGGTGCTCGATGACTCCCGGCGCGACCACCTCGCAGGCAGGCTCGACCACGCAACCGATGGCGCGACGCGGGCCGATCGCGTTCCATTGGCGTCCGCCCGGATCGACGGCGGCGAGGTGGTGGCCCTCGAACGGTCCGCCGCTCCCATGAAAGTACCACCAGGGAACGCCGTTCATCGCGGTGAGCACCGCGGTGTCCCCACCGAGCAACGGAGAGAAGGCCGGTGCCGCCTCGTAGGCCTGATGCGCCTTGAGCGTGCAGATCACGAGATCCTGCTCGCCGAAGTCGCGCGCATCCGAGCTCGCCGCCACCCGGGCAACGCGCGTCTCGCCGCCGATTCTCAAGGTGATGCCGTTCGCCTCGATTGCCGCGAGGTGCGCGCCGCGGGCGACGACGCTGACCTCCTGGCCGGACCGCGCCAGGCCGACCGCCATGTAGCCGCCGATGGCGCCGGCGCCGTAGATGCAAATCCGCATCGCGGTCAGTGCGGGCGCATCAGGTCCACTTCAACAGTTCCAAGCGGTATCCGGTCTCCTTGTAGGGCTCGTCCGTGATGGAGTCGTCCTGGAAGAAGCTGCCCGTGCTCTCGCGCGCGATCCATCGTCCCACTTCCGGCGCGAGCCAGAGCGTCTCCTGACGTACCGAGCCCGTGCGGGTCGCATCGGTGCTGGTGAAGTTGATCAGGTTGGTGTACTTGAGCGCCCTGAAAGTGCCCGCCGGAACCGTCACCGATTCCCACCCATGCGCCTTCATGGTCAGATCCCAGAGCAGCTCATCGTTGCTCTGCGGCGTCTTGTAGCGCGTGATCACGTGGCCGTGCCAGCCGGGCTCGAGATCCTCGGGCCAGAGCGGCAGCGCCGTCTCGTACACCTGGACCTGCCCCCAGTGCGGGTCGACGCGAATCATGCCCCAGGGATCCTGGATCTCGCTCGGCAGCTCGCCCGACGGGCGCTCTTGCTTCGGCGGCAGGTATTTGCCGAGATACTTCGCCCCCCAACCGCTCGTGGACGGAGTTGCCTTGGCGGGCTCGCTGAGCGAATGAATCTCGATCGAGCGTCCCGTCGTCGCGACGCTGTCGATCTGGTCGTCGACGAGATCGTGCGTGTAGGCGTCGCGGCGCGCATACCGCCAGGACTGCCCGGTGGCCGGTGCGCGCACGCGGGCCGCATGTGCGCCGACCCCCGTCTGGCGCGCGGCGCACGCCACGCACGCCGCCGTGGATGACAGCAGAAAAAATCGGCGGGTGATTCGAGACATGGGCAGCTCCCCGTTGTCTGCCTATTATAGTTTGCATTGCAGAGCCTGTAGGATGAACCTTGAGATCCACGCGACCGGAGAACCCCTTTTGGCCGAGACCATGCACGTCATCGAGATTGCATCCCCGGGCGGCCCCGAGCAGCTGCGCCTGGCGACCCGGCCGCGGCCGAGCCCGGGCGAAGGGGAGGTTCTGGTCAAGGTCGCGGCCGCCGGCGTGAATCGCCCGGATGTGATGCAGCGCCAGGGCCGCTATCCGCCGCCGCCGGGCGCCTCGGACCTTCCGGGCCTCGAGATCGCGGGCGAGATCGTCGCTCTCGGTCCCAAGGTGACCCGCCTCGCGGTCGGCGACCGGATCACCGCCCTCCTGGCGGGCGGTGGTTACGCCGAATATGCCGTGGCGGCCGCGCCGCTTTGCCTGCCGATCCCCGCCACGGTCACGCCTGTCGAGGCCGGTGCGATCCCAGAGACTTATTTCACCGTCTGGACCAATGTGTTCGACCGGGGGCGGCTCAAGTCCGGGGAAACGGCGCTGATTCACGGGGGCACGAGCGGCATCGGCACGACAGCCATCCAGCTCGCCGCCGCCTGGGGGGCCCGCGTATACGCAACCGCGGGTTCCGATGACAAGGCCCGGGCCTGCGAGCGGCTGGGTGCCGTGCGGGGCATCAATTATCGCACCGAGGATTTCGTCGAGGTGATCCGCGGCGCGACCGAAGGCCGGGGCGTCGACGTCATTCTCGACATGGTCGCGGGCAGCTATACCGCCCGCAATCTCGAGGCGGCCGCCCTCGAGGGCCGCGTGGTCGTGATATCGACGCTCGGCGGCTCCCGCGCGGAGATCAACCTCGGCCTGATCCTCACCAAGCGCCTGACCTTGACCGGCTCGACCCTGCGCTCGCGCACGGTCGCGCAGAAAGCCGCCGTGGCCGATGCCGTGCACAAGAACATCTGGCCCATCCTCGAATCCGGGCGTGCTCACCCTGTCATACACGCCACCTTCCCGCTGGCGCAGGCAGCCGAAGCGCACCGGATGATGGAGTCGTCGAGCCATATCGGCAAGATCGTGCTGACGATGGAGCGGGTCGGTAGGCCGTAGGCGTGGCGGGAGGGAAACCGCGCGCGTGGGCGGCTTGTGACGCCCCAGTTAAATGCTTATAGTGAGGCGAAACTACCCTCGCGCGCATACGCGCAGCGCGTGGCCCGCACCCGCGGTACATCACCGCACGAACACCAGGAGTTAACGTGAGTTCCGACATCGCGATTGCGCAGAGCGCAACCTTGAAACCCATCGGCGAGATCGCGGCGAAACTCGGCATCCCCGCGAGCAGCCTCGAGCACTATGGGCATTACAAGGCGAAGATCGGGCTGGATTTCATCGACAGCCTGAAAGACAAGCCGGACGGCAAGCTGATCCTGGTCACCGCCTTGAGCCCGACGCCCGCCGGCGAGGGCAAGACCACGACCACGGTGGGGCTCGGGGACGCGCTGAACAAGATCGGCAAGAAGACGGTGATCTGCCTGCGCGAGCCGAGCCTGGGTCCGGTGTTCGGAATGAAGGGCGGTGCCGCGGGCGGCGGCTACGCCCAGGTGGTTCCGATGGAGGACATCAACCTCCACTTTACCGGCGACTTCGGCGCGATCGGCCTCGCCCACAACCTGCTGTCGGCGCTCATCGACAACCACATCTATCACGGCAACGAGCTCGGCTTCGACGTGCGGCGCATCTCCTGGAAGCGCGTCGTCGACATGAATGACCGGGCGCTGCGCGAGATCACCGTCGGGCTCGGCGGCCCCGGCAACGGTTTCCCGCGCCAGGACGGCTTCGACATCGTGGTCGCCTCCGAGGTCATGGCGATATTCTGTCTGTCCAAGAACCTGATGGACCTGAAGCAACGCCTCGGCAACATCGTGGTCGGCTACAAGCGCGACCTCACGCCGATTCGCGCCGCGGAATTGAAGGCGCACGGCGCCATGACCGTGCTGCTCAAGGACGCTCTGAAGCCGAATCTGGTGCAGACGCTGGAGAACAATCCCGCCTTCATCCACGGCGGCCCGTTCGCCAACATCGCCCACGGCTGCAACTCGGTGCTCGCGACGACCACGGCCCTCAAGATGGCCGATTACGTGGTCACGGAGGCCGGCTTCGGCGCGGACCTCGGCGCGGAAAAGTTCATCGACATCAAGTGCCGCAAGTCCGGACTGCGCCCGTCCGCGGTGGTGATCGTCGCAACCGTGCGCGCGCTCAAGTATCACGGCGGCGCGGACTTGAAGCAGATCAACGAGGAGAATCTCGGCGCGCTCGAGAAAGGCATCGCGAACCTGGAGCGGCACGTACAGAACGTGCGCACCCAGTACGGCTTGCCGTGCGTCGTGTCGGTGAATCACTTCACCGCGGACACCGATGGGGAGCACCGGCTGCTCGCCAAGAAAATGGCCTCGCTCGACGTGCCGCTGGTGCTGGCCCGGCACTGGGCCGACGGCGGTGCCGGCGCCGTCGACGTCGCCAGGAAGGTGGTCGAGATCGTCGACAAGGGCGACGCCTCGGGCTTCAAGTTCGTGTACGACGAGAAGCAGACCCTCTGGGAGAAGGTCAAGAGCATCGCCACCAAGATCTATGGCGCCGCCGACATCTCCGGCGACGCGAAGATCAAGGCCCGCTTCGAGGAGCTGCAGAAGACCTACGGGAATTACCCCGTCTGCATCGCGAAGACGCAGTACTCCTTCTCGACCGATCCCGCTTTGCGCGGCGCGCCGACTGGCCACGTGCTCAACATCCGCGAAGTTCGGCTGGCGGCGGGTGCCGAATTCATCGTGGTGGTCTGCGGCGACGTCATGACCATGCCGGGGCTGCCCAAGGTGCCGTCCGCGGACAAGATCGACATCGACGCGCAGGGGCGCGTGGTCGGATTGTTCTGAGCCGGCTCAGGTGCCGAGGACGGTGCCGATGGTCAGGCCCGCCTCGGCCGCGACCTGCGCGGCGGGCAGCTTCTTGCCGCTGCCGTAGCGCAGCTTCCCCACCTCGATCTGCCCACCCTGGACGGTGATGAAGAGGCTGTCGCCGCCGATGGCACTGACCGCTCCGACGGCTCCCTTCACCGCCCCGAAGGTGCGGGTCAGGTGCTTGCGCGCGACGTGGAGCTGCAATTTCTGGCCCTTGAACGTGGTCCACGCGGCCGGCGCCGGATCGCAGCCGCGGATCAGGTTGTAGACGATGTCGACGTGGTTGTGCCAGTTGATCCCGGCTTCGGCATCGCGGCACCAGCCTTCGTAGCTCGCCTGGGATTCGTCCTGCACCACCGCCTGCCCGCCGCGCTGGACGACGAGATCCGCGGCTTCCATGAGCGCGGCCACGCCCATGGGAAACAAGCGATCGAAATACACGCTGCCGAGCGTGTCGTCCGGGCCGATGGGCGTGCGCTTTTGCAGGAGCACCGGACCCTCATCGAGCCCGTCGGTGGGGCGGAAAATGGTCAGCCCGGTCTCGGTGTCGCCGCGGATGATGGGCCAGTTGATCGAGCTCGGACCGCGATACTTGGGCAGGAGCGACGGGTGATACTGGATCATGCCGTGACGGGGAATGGCGCAGAACTCCTGCGGCACGAACTGCAGCACGTAGGCCATGACGCCGAGGTCCGCATTCAGTTTCTGAAGTGCCTCCCGCGCGTCCGGGGTCTTGAGCGAGGCGAGCTGCCAGAGCGGCAGGCCGCGCTCCTGCGCCGAGACCCGCAGAGGGTCGGCCGGCGAGCCCGCTTTCTCGGGGGCACAAAACACCCCCACCACCTCGTCGCCTCGGTCGAGGAAGGCATCCAAGGCGGCCTTGCCGAAATCCCGCTGCCCAATGATCACGATTCGCATCCCGAAGACTCCCAATTCACGCTATTGCAGGCCCGGCGCCATGATATCTTATATATCTAGGACCATTCCGAGAATATGGCGCTCGCAGGCCGATCCCTCCGACCGCGAAGCCTGCACAATCTGTCATCCCGGAAGGGCTGCGTAAATAAGCTAAGGAGTTCTCATGGCCGGCCGAAATTTTCTATTCGTTCCAGGACCGACGAACGTGCCCGACCGTGTCCTGCGCGCCATGGTCGTCTCGCAGGAGGACCATCGATCGCCCGACTTTCCGGCGTTGAGCCGCGCGGTCCTCTCCGGCTTGAAGCCCGTGTTCAAGACCACGACCGGCGCGCCGATCGTATTCCCCTCCTCCGGCACGGGCTGCTGGGAGGCCGCGCTGACCAACTGCTTGAGCCCGGGGGACAAGGTGCTGATCGCGCGCTTCGGCCAGTTCAGCCATCTCTGGATCGACATGTGCCAGCGCTTGGGGTTCGACGTCGAGATCCTGGAGACGCCGTGGGGCGAAGGCGCTCCGGTCGAGCGCCATCTCGCCTCCCTGGAAGCGGACAAGCAGCACAAGATCAAGGCGGTGCTCGTCTGTCAGAACGAGACGGCCACGGGGGTGACGAGCGACGTGGCGGCGATCCGCCGTGCGCTGGACGCTGCGAAGCACCCTGCGCTCCTGTTCGTGGACTCGGTCAGCGCGCTCGCCAGCATCGACTTTCGCATGGACGAGTGGGGCGTGGACGTGTGCGTCAGCGGCTCGCAGAAAGGCCTGATGCTGCCTGCCGGCCTCGGTGTGACCTGCGTGAGTCAAAAGGCGCTCGAGGCGTCCAGGCGCGCGACCTGCCGGCGCTGCTACTTCGATTACGCCGACATGGTGAGCGCGAATGCCTCGGGATATTTCCCGTACACGCCGTCCCTTCCGCTGCTGTACGGATTGCGCGAGTCGCTCGCCATCCTGGCCGAGGAAGGGCTGGAGAACGTGTTCCGCCGCCATCATCGGCTGGCTGCCGGCGTGCGCGCCGCCGTGCTGCAGGGCTGGAATCTGAAGCTTTGCGCGACCGAGCCGAAATGGCACTCCGACACGGTCTCCGCGGTGATGCTGCCCGAGGGCGTCAACGGCGCGGAGGTGATCGCGCGAGCGTACTCGCGCTACAACCTGGCGCTCGGCGCCGGCCTCTCCAAGGTGGCCGGCAAGCTCTTCCGCATCGGGCATCTCGGCGATCTGAACGAGCTCATGCTGCTTGGCGCGCTCTGCGGCGCGGAGATGGCCATGCTCGACCTCGGCGTCAAGGTCGAGCCCGGCAGCGGCGCGGCGGCGGCGCAGGTCTATTGGCGCGAGCACGCGCCCGCCGCGCAGAAATCCGCGGCAAAGCCGGGAATCGCGGCGTGACGCGCATGCCGGTGCGGCCGCCGGAGCGCGGCACGCTCGACGCCGATGCGCCGAGACCTCCGTTCGTGCGGGCGCACGCGGCATGATCGGCAAGGTCGTGTTCCTGGACCGCGCCTCGCTCAAGGCCACGGTCCGCAAGCCCGCGGGAGCCGCCGAGTACGTCGAGCACGCGAAGACCGCGGTCGACGAGATCGTGCCGCGCCTCGCGGGCGCGGCCGTCGCGATCATCAACAAGGTTCCGCTGCGCGCCGACACGCTGCGCCGGCTGCCGGATCTCGAGCTGATCGCCGTGGCCGCGACGGGCTATGACGTGGTCGACATCGCGTATTGCACGGAGCACGGCATCGCGGTCGCGAACATCCGCAATTACGCCGTGCACACCGTGCCCGAGCACGCCTTCGCGCTGATACTGGCCCTGCGCCGCAATCTGCTCGCGTACCGCGAGGACGTGCAGAACGGAGTCTGGAACGAGTGCGAGCAGTTTTGCTTCTTCGACCACGACATCGGCGATCTGCACGGCTCGACGCTCGGCATCATCGGGGAGGGAGCCATCGGTCAGGCCACGGCGGCCATCGGGCGCGCGTTCGGCATGCGCGTGCTGTTCGCCGATCATCCGCCGCCGCGGGCGCAAGGGGTGACATTCACGCCGCACGACCAGGTGATCGCGGAATCGGACGTGATCTCGCTGCACTGTCCGCTGACGCCGGGGACCCGCAACCTCATCGGGAGCGAGACGTTCCGCAGGATGAAGCGCAACGCGCTGCTGATCAACACGGCACGCGGCGGCCTGGTCGACGAGGCCGCGTTGATCCGGGCGCTCGACGCAGGCCTGATCGCCGGCGCGGGCTTCGACGTGCTCACCGTGGAGCCGCCGCGCAACGGCCATCCGCTGCTCGACGTGCGGCGGACGAATTTCATCCTCACGCCGCACATCGCCTGGGCGTCGGACGGCGCCATGCAGTTCCTGGCCGACCAGCTGATCGACAACATCGAGCGCTGGGCGGCGGGCAAACCGCAGAATCTCGTGACATGATAGAGGGGTGAAGAGACTCCTGTATCAGTTCGACACGGATCCTTTGCCGTCGGTGTTCGACAACGTGGTCGGCTATGACGGCGGCGCGGATCGCATCACGCCCTACGGCGGAGTGAACGCGCGGAACGTCGGGGGCTTGGTCGAAGGCGCCATCTTCACGCGCGGCGCCAACGACAAGAAGAGCACCGCCATCTTCATCGGCGGCGGCAACATGGCCGAGGGCGAGGCGGTGCTTGCCGCCGTACGCAAGAAATTCTTCGCCAAGTTCCGGGTCTCGGTGATGTTCGACTGCAATGGGTCGAACACCACCGCGGCGGCGGCGGTCGCTTGGCTCGCGCACGGGCGCTCGCTCCGGGGCAAGCGCGCGGTCGTGCTCGGAGGCTCGGGACCCGTTGGGCAGCGCGCCGCGCTGCTGCTCGCCGGGGAGGGTGCGCAGGTCTCGATCACCGGCCGCAAGCTCGACGTGGTGCAATCCGCCTGTGACGCTATCCGTGCGCGATCCGGCGCGAACGTCGCCGCGATCGAGGCGCCGACCCACATCGAGCGCGGCGCCGCCATCCAGGGCGCGCAGATCGTGCTGGCCACGGGGGCCGCGGGGGTCACGCTGCTCGAGGAGGGACAATGGGCGCAGAGCCCCTCGCTGGAGCTCGTTGCCGACGCGAACGCCTCCCCGCCGTCCGGCATCGGCGGCGTCGAGCTCGGCGATCGGGGTGCAAGCCGGCACGGCAAGACGGTGTTCGGCTCGCTGGGATTCGGCGCGCTCAAACTGGCGCTGCATCGCGCCTGCGTGGGGCGCCTGTTCGAGCGGAACGACGCGGTACTCGACGCCGAGGAGATCTACGCTCTCGCCAAGACGATGGTGGGCTGACACGGCGCGCAACCATCGGGCCCGGGCCGCGTGCCGCCCACCCGTCCCTTGAGTAAACTACCCTCATGATCGACCAAAGCATCGAAAAATTCCTGGAACGGCTCGCGGACGGCAATCCCACGCCCGGGGGAGGCAGCGCCGCCGCGATCATGGGCGCCATGGGCGCGGCTCTCGTCTCGATGGTGTGCAACGTCACCATCGGCAAGAAGGGCTACGAAGGCGTCGAGGGTGAGATGCGCGCCGTGCTGCACGAGGCCGAGAAGGTGCGCCAACGGCTGCTCGCCATGGTCGCCGAGGACATCGCGGCATTCAACGGCATTCTCGCCGGCTACAAGCTGCCCAAGGGCACGGATGAGGAGAAGGCGCATCGCGCGGAGGTGATCCAGCAGAGCCTCAAGCGCGCGACCGAGGTGCCGCTCGCCTGCGCGCACGTCTGCGGCGAGGTCATCGCGCTGTCGCGGCGCGCGAGCGAGCACGGCTACCTCAACGTCATCAGCGACGGCGGCGTGGGCGTGCTCGCCGGGTTCGCCGGGCTGCGCAGCGCCGCGCTCAACGTGTTCATCAACGCACCGGCGCTCAAGGACCGCGAATTCGCGGCGCGCGCCACCGCCGAGGTGCAGAAGCTGGTGGACCACTGCAGCGCAGAGAGCGAGGCGATCTACACGCTCGTGCGCAACAAGCTGGGTTAGGAGCCTGTCCGAGCAGCGATGCGCCTGCCATTGCGCCGACGCGGATCATGAATGACGCCGTCGCGGTGCGGCCGTCGCTGCTGGCGCACCGCCCTTTCCTCGAATATGTCGCCTCCCGCGGACTCTCCGAGTTCGCCTACCAGATCGGCACGGTCGCGATCGGATGGCAGGTGTACGCCATCACGGGCAGTGCGTTCGCGCTCGGCATGGTCGGACTGGCGCAATTCATTCCGAGCGCCTTGCTGGTGTTCGCCGCGGGACACGTGGCCGACCGATACGACCGCAAGCGCGTGGTGCAGGCCTGCCAGTTCGCCCAGGCGCTCGCGTCGCTGTTCCTCGCCTGGGGCACGTTCGCGGGCTGGCTGAGCCTTACCCACATTTTCGCCGCGCTCGTCATCTTCGGCGTCGCCATTGCCTTCGAGAGCCCCGCGGCCGCGGCAATGCTCCCCGGTGTTGCGCCCGAGGGCCTGGTGCAGAAGGGAACCGCGGTCTCCACCGCCGTGTGGCAGAGCGCCACCGTGTGCGGGCCCGCGCTCGGCGGCGTCGCCTACGCCGTGCATCCGGGCGTGCCGTATGCGGCGATGGCGGGGTTCTGGTGCCTGTCGGGGCTCCTGGTCGGCCTGATCAGGCTCGCGGCCGCGCCGGCCGCCGCAGCGGAGGCTGCGACCGCGAAATCCTTGTACGCGGGGGTGGGATTCATCCGCCGCAACCCCGCCATCCTGGGCGCGATCTCGCTCGACTTGTTCGCGGTGCTGCTTGGCGGCGCCACCGCGCTGTTGCCGATCTACGCGCGCGATATCCTGCACGCGGGACCGTGGGGCCTCGGCATCCTGCGCGGTGCGCCCGCGGTCGGCGCGCTGCTGATGTCGGCCTTGCTCGCGCACCGCTCGATCACGCGCCGCGCCGGCCTGCGGATGTTCCAGGCGGTCATCGTGTTCGGCCTGTGCACCCTGGTGTTCGCGCTCTCGCGCTCGATGTGGCTGTCGGTCGCGGCGCTCGCGGTGATGGGCGCCGCAGACTCCGTCAGCGTGGTGATCCGCATCGCGCTGGTGCAGCTCTCGACTCCCGATGCGATGCGGGGGCGGGTCGGCGCCGTGAACTATCTGTTCGTGAACGCCTCGAACCAGCTCGGCGAGTTCGAGAGCGGCATCACCGCCGCGCTGTTCGGCGCGGTGCCCGCCGTCGTGCTCGGCGCCGTCGGCACCATCGTGGTGGCGCTCGTCTGGATGCGCCTGTTCCCGGCGCTGCGCACCGTCGAACGGCTGGAATGAGCCGCCCCGCCGGCCCGATGCCCGTGAGCGGCCGCGTCATCGCCGCGGCGCCGCCATCGCCGCGACAACGTCATCGCGACGGTATGAGCGGTCGGTTCCGTGCCTCGACGCCGGCATAGCCGCCGGCGCCCCTCGGGAGCGGCGGTGCGCGCGTTGCGTATCGTGCGCCGCGGCTCCGTGCGAATCGGGCGCAGCGGCCTTCGCTCACTGCGGCGCGCGTCACTTCCGGTCCAGGTGGTCGCCGGGCTTGCCGCGCTGGCGCTCGCCTGGCTTGCGGTCAACTGGGTGTACCAGGTGGTGCGCAAGCCCTCCGAGCTGTTCTTCCCCGTGGCCGGCACCTTGAACAAGACGCCCGCCGAGACCTGGCGAAGCTACGCGCCGGTGTTCCGCAGATACTCCACCGCGCTCATCTCTCCCGAGCTGCTCGCCGCGCTCGCGCAGGTCGAGGGCTCCGGCAATCCGGTCGCACGCACCTACTGGCGCTGGTCGCTTCGGCCCGGACCGTTCGACGTCTATCGTCCCGCCTCGAGCGCGGTGGGGATGTACCAGCTCACCGACGGCACCTTCGCGATCGCGCGGCGCTACTGCATTCGAGACCACCGCGTCGTCGCCGATGGACCCTGGAGCGACTGGGGGTCCTGCTGGTTCAATGCGCTGTACTCCCGCGTGATTCCGTCGCACGCGGTCGAGCTCACCGCCGCCTACCTCGATCTCGACGCCTCCGCGCTTCTCGACCGCTACCGCATGCGGCGCAGCGCATCGCCCGAGCGAATACGCGAGCTCGCCGCGTTGATCCATCTGTGCGGCGCCGGCGCGGCCGACTCGTTCGTCCGGCACGGCATGCATCTGGCCGCCGGCGAGCGCTGCGGCGATCACTCGGCGCTCGACTACGTCACCCGCGTGGAGTTCTACGCTCGGGAGTTCGCGCGGATCGGCGCCGCGGAGTGAGCGGCCGGCTCGCCGCCGTTCCCGCATGCCGCCGTTCCCGCATGCCGCCAGCCCCGCACGCGCCAGGCCCTGCACGCCGCCTGCCCCGGCCCGGTCCGGTCCGTCAACGCCGGCCGAGATATCGGTCGAGCACGTTGCGGGTCACGCGCTCGACCATGGGATCGCGCCTCATCAATGCCGCCGCCCACTCGCAGCTTCCCGCGTGGAACACCTCGCCCTTGCCCCGGCGGAAGTTCACGATCATGCCCGCGCCGCGCTTGACGCGATCGACGGCCGCATCGCTCGTGTCTCCGATCAGGATCTCCGCCGCGAACTTCGCATCGTCGTCGGACAGGAATCGATCGTCGAGGGGAACATCCCTCGGCTCTTCCTTCAGCGAGGACACGCCGAGCGCGAGGATGGCGAGTCCCTCAGGGGCACCGCTGTTCTCCGTCGCCTCGGGCAAGCCGCCGCGGATGAGGTACTCGAGGCCGTCCACCTCGTAGCCGAAGGCGTGACCTTGGTCGCCGAGCAGATCCCCGTAGCAGAGCCCGGTGCCCGCGAACGCCCAGTGCTCCGGCCGATAGACCGGAAAGCCGCGCACGCCGCGCGGAGCGCAGCCACCCCAGCCCGCGTACAGACCGGAGGTCGCGTTGAGTCCGAAGGTCTGTGCGCCGGGCCGCCCGATCTCGCGCGCCTCCCATGACCCCGTGGTGCGCGAGGGATCGGCGGACTTGAAAACGGGGTCCTCGGCTCGTGCGCGGTACTTGTAACAAACCTGCGCCTTGCCGCCGTGCTCGAGTCGCGTCTGCCACATGAAGTTGCCGGCAAACCGCGCCGCGTGCCCGCCGCGCTCGACATAGCGGTCGACGGCGTCACGCATCTCCCAGGTCCAGTACTCGTCGTGCCCGACGAACACGACACACGAGTAGCCCTCGAGCAGATCCGGATCGAAGTGCAGCTCGTGCTGGCTGCAGAGATCCACGGCGAGCCCCGCGCGCTCCGCCCACTGCAGGAAGTGACGGTCGTAGCTCGCCCACCCCGACGAGGCATACTTGTTGGAATAGCCGTTGGCAAACGCCCATTCCATGTGCGGATAGCGCGGCGCCGTGCCGGGCGGCAGCAGCACCTCGAGCGGCACGCGCGGCGCGCCTTCAGGCAGCACGACGAATCCGCGGCACCACGGACGCTCGATGCTGACCGTGGTGGCGTACTGGTTGCGCCCCGGCCCGGTGATGCCCTGATAATGATTCGAGCCGCCCCAGGTGTTGTACGCGGTCCACGATCCCGTCGCGGCGACCTGGAGCACGCGGCCCGGCTTTGCGCCGGCCGCGGGCCGCACGATGAACAGGTGATGCGCCAGGAGCTCTCCGCCGCCGCGCGCGTCGGCCGTCACGGTGACGCGGTAGGCGCCGGACGGCCAGTCCGCGCCGATTCGAAACTCGAGCGACGGAGTCCAGCCGCAGCCCTGCACGGAGCATTGCTCCGGCGTTTCCTGCACGCGCCCGCCCCTCATCTCGCGGTCGAGCACCGGCAGCGCCGTGGCACCGTCGCGCATGACCGAGACTCGATAGCGGTCCGCGGTGGAGCTCACGCTGAGCCGTACCGTGGCGCCCGGTGCGTAGGACATCGAGTCGGAATAGCACCAGATCTCGCCCCGCTCGCCGCCCGCGCCGGCGTGCTCGTAGCGATGGCCGAAGACGGCTTCGCGGCGCTGCTCGGGAGTCAAGCCGAAATCGGGATATGCCGTCGTGAATTCTCGCAAAGCCAACCCCCTCGAGCCGGAACGACCCCATCACTCTATGCTAGAGTGCAGGGCCTCGCATCGCGGCAATCTACGATCCGGTGAGCCTTGCAGTCCAGCGATAACAAGTCGCGCATCGAGCGGCACACGATCTACCAGATCCCGCTCGATGCACGGCACGGCAAGGCACACCAGCTGTTCACGCTCTGGTTCGGCGCCAATCTCAACGTCCTGACCGTGGTCACCGGCGCGCTGGCCACCACGATTTTCCACCAGTCGTTCGTCTCCGGCGTGCTCGCCATTCTCACCGGCAATCTGCTCGGTACGATCTTCATGGCGCTGCACGCCGCCCAGGGACCCCGGCTCGGCGTCCCGCAGATGGTCCAGAGCCGCGGGCAATTCGGCGCGCGCGGCGCCGGATTCGTCGTCGCCCTGGTCGCGTTCATGTACGTCGGATATGCCGGCACCGCGTTCGTGACCGGCGGCCAGTCGTTGCATCACATCGTCCCGGCGCTGTCCGAGCACGCGGCCATCGTCGCCATCGGCGCGATCAGCCTCGCGGGGGCCATCTACGGGCATGATCTGATCCACTTCTGCACGCGCATGATGACGTACGTGTCCGGGAGCGCGCTGATCCTCTGCTACGTGTGGGTTCTGTTCATCGCGCCCATTCCGCACGAATACTTCACCCAGGGATCGTTCTCGCCGGTCGGCTTCTTCGCCATGGTCTCGATGGGCGCGCTGTGGCAGCTCGGCTACGCGCCCTACGTGTCCGACTACTCGCGCTATCTGCCGCCCGATTCCGGGCCGCGCGCGGCGTTCTGGTCCTGCTACTGGGGCACGACGCTGGGCGCGGTCCTGCCGATGATCCTCGGCGCGATGATCGGACCGGCGGTCGTCGACGGCAATGTCGTCACCGCGATCGGCCATCTCACCGGGCGCGTGAGCTTCCTGATCATCCTGCTGCTCGCCCCCGGGGTCGCGGTCGCGGGCTCCATCTGTCTCTACGGCGGCGCGCTCGCGATGATCACGCTCGGCAACACACTGGTGCCGCGCTGGCACGCCACGGCGCGCGCGCGCATTCTGGTCGCCTCCGCCATATTCATCCTCGCCCTCGTGATCAGCATGGCGGGAGCATCGAACTTCCTCACGCTGTACAGCCATTTCAACGAGCTGCTGCTGTACCTGCTCGTGCCCTGGACGGCGGTGAACCTGGTCGATTACTACCTGATCCGCTACGGCGACTACGACGTTCCGTCCTTCTTCGCCGCGGATGGCGGCGTCTACGGCTACTACAACGTCACCGCGCTGGTCTGCTACCTGGTCGGCATCGCCGTGCAGATACCCTTCCTCGCCGCGGACTTCTATACCGGCCCGATCGCGCGCGCCCTCGGCGGCGTCGATCTGTCGTGGCTGGCGGGCATCGCGGTGGTGAGCCCCGTGTACTACTTCGCGGTCCGCTACCTGCAGCGCCCCCAACCCGCCTCGCAGCCCACCTGATCGGGGCGTCGCGGAGCCCATCGTCCCGGTTTCCGCCGCGGGATGAGCTCCGTCACGCCTCGATCAGGATCGCCCGGAAGTCGTTCACGTTGGTCAAGGTCGGCCCGGTCACCACCGAGTCGCCGAGCGCCGAGAAGAACCCGTGCCCGTCGTTGTTCTCCAGCATCTCCGCGGGATTCAGCCCGAGCGCCCGTGCGCGGCGGATCGAGTCGGGCGCCACGCGGCCGCCGGCGATCTCCTCCTGACCATCGACGCCGTCGGTGTCGCCCGCCAGCGCATGGATGCGCGGATGGCCGTCGAGCGCAATGGCGAGCGACAGCAGGAACTCGACGTTGCGGCCGCCGCGCCCCTGGCCGCGCACCGTGACCGTGGTCTCGCCGCCGGAGAGCAGCACGCACGGGGCGGTGAAGGGCTGGCCCCGCTCGGCGACCTGCCGCGCCACGCCGGCCAGCACCTTGCCGACGTCGCCCGCCTCGCCCTCGAGCGCGTCGCTCAGGATGTGGGGCGCCACGCCGGCCTCCCGCGCCACGCGCGCGGCCGCCTCGAGCGCCATCTGTGGCGCCGCGATCATGCAATGGGTGGCGCCGGCCATGCGCGGATCACCGGGCTTCACCGACTCGCCCCGGCCGCTCTCGAGCGCGGCGCGTACGGGCGCGGGCGCCGCGATCTCGTAGCGCTTCAGGATCGCGAGCGCATCCGCGCAGGTGGTCGGATCGGGCACCGTGGGTCCCGAGGCGATGTCCACCGGCCGATCGCCGGGCACATCCGAGATCATGAGCGTGTGAACCCGCGCGGGATGACACGCGGCCGCGAGGCGCCCGCCCTTGATGCGCGACAGATGCCGCCGGACACAGTTGATCTCGCTGATGGTCGCGCCGCTCGCGAGCAGCGCGCGATTCACGGATTGCTCGACATCCAGCGTCAGGCCTTCGATCGGCAACGGCAGGAGCGCCGAGCCGCCGCCGGAGAAGAGGCACAGCACCAGGTCGTCGGGCTCGAGGCCTTGCGCGAGCGCGAGCATGCGGCGGGCGCCCTCGAGGCCCGCCTCATCCGGGACCGGGTGCGCAGCCTCCACGATCTCGATGCGCTTGCAGGGCACCGAATAGCCGTAGCGCGTCACCACGAGACCCGACAGGTCCCCGGGCCAATGCTCCTCGACGGCGCGCGCCATCGCGGCCGACGCCTTCCCCGCGCCGGTCACGATGAGGCGGCCCCGGGGTGCGGGAGGCAGATGCGCGGGGACGCAGAGGGACGGCTGGGCGGATGCGATCGCCGCCTCGAACATCCGGCCGAGCAAGGCTTGCGGCCCGCTCACGGGGCATTGGCCTCCTCGAGGGACCTGGCCAGCAGCTTGGTGAGCGCGTAGACGGTGTCGAGATGCGGCGTCGGCGTCTCCGTCAGGCGCGCGAGCTCCACCACGGACCCGAGCAACGCGTCGATTTCGAGCGCGCGCTTCGCCTCCACGTCCTGCAGCATCGAGGTCTTGTGGTGCCCGACGCGCTCCGCGCCGGCGATGCGCTTCTCGAGAGGCACGCGAAACTTTGCGCCGAGCTTCTCGCCGATGGCCTGCGCCTCTGCCATCATCGCGGCCGCGAGCGAGCGGCTCAGCGGGTACTGACAAATGCCCGCGAGCGTGGCCCGCGACAGCGCGCTGATCGGATTGAACGTCAGGTTGCCCCAGAGCTTGAGCCAGATCTCCGAGCGGATGTCGGTGAGCACGGGAGCCTGAAGGCTCCCGCGGATGAAGCACTCCGATACGCGCTTGACGCGGTCACTCTCGCTGCCGTCCGGCTCGCCCACCGGAAAGCGGTTGCCCTCGACGTGCTTTACCACGCCGGGTGCGATCAGCTCGGCCGCGGGATAGACCACGCAGCCGACCACGCGCTCCGACGGAATGTGCCGCCCGATCTCTCCCGTCGGATCGACGCTGCGCACGCAGGTGCCCGCGAGCGCGCCCGGGTAACGGTGGAAGTACCAGTAGGGAATGCCGTTCTGCATCGGCACGATCACGGTGTCCGGGCCGCAGAGCTTGGGGACGCTCGGGGCCACCGCCTCGACCTGATGCGCCTTCATCGCCAGCACGACCACGTCGTGGGGCCCGGCCGCGGCGTAGTCGTCGGTGGCCGCGACGTTCTTGGCCGCCTCCTCCTTGCCGTCGGCGCCGATCAGGCGGATCCCGCCGCCCTTGAGCGCCTTCAGGTTCGCGCCGCGCGCGATGAAGGTCACCTCCTCGCCCGCGAGCGCGAGCCTTGCGCCCAGATAGCCGCCGATGGCGCCCGCACCGATGATTGCGATCTTCAAAGCCGTTGATCCTCAGGGAATTGCCCGAATCTTACGGGATGCCGGCGGAGACGCAAATCGTCTGCGGCGGCTTGTCACGGCATGCTCGAGAAAACCCCTCGCGCCGGTCGGCGCGAGGGGGCCATATCAGAACTTGTAATTGATGCCCGTCGAGAACCCGATCGGATGGCATCCGCCCCAGGTCGTCGGTCCCGCGCTGCTGTAGTCGATGAACGGCTGCGTCGTGCCGTCATGGCAGTCGGTGGTGATACCGCGGCCGCCCGCGCCGAGGTCATAGTGCGCATTCCTGCCGTTCAGCGTCTCGGCCGCATCGACGTACCAGTACGCGTTCTTGTCGAAACGGTGCTTCCAGGCCACCGTGTACATGTTCGCGGTGTTCGCGTGGCTGGTCGGATCGTAGTTGTGCTGGCCGCCCGGATCCCCCGGCGTCGCCCCGGCATGCGCCCAGCCGACGCTCACGTTGTCCTTGACCGAGAAGTCCTGGGATGCTGCGAACCAGAAGCCGTTGCGCTGCCGCTCGTTCTGGAACTCGAGATCCGCCGGCAGGTCGCGGCGCATGTCCTCGAAGATCCCGCTCACCACCAGGCCGAAGTCGAACGTGTATTGTGCGCCGAACTTGACCGCCCACTCGTTGGCCACGTCGGTGGCATACTCCGGCGTTCCGAATGGCGCCGCCTCCGGGTACTCGGCCGCGAACGCGTTGTACGCCGACCAGTCGAGCAGCGGCGAGACGCCGTTGCCGAGGCCGAGCAGGTAGTTGTAGTACGGGCTGTTCGCGCCCACGCCGTCGCTGTTGCGGTTGACCGACTTGTGCAGCTCCCACGCCGCGGTCAGGTAGATCGGGCCGGTCTCGAACTTGAGGTCGGCGCTGTACGCATTGTCGTAGCCACCGTCGTCGCAGGCCAGCGGCAGGTTGCCGCTGCCCGGCACGTTGCCGCCGTTGCAATCCGGTGAGCCCGAGGACTGGGCGACGCTGTCGGGCGTGCGGTTCTGCCCGGGGGAGAAGAGCACGTCGAAGCTGAAGCCGTGGATCACGGGCGATTCGTACCACATCGAATGATCGATGCGGGTACCGAACTCGACCCGGTTGTCGCCGCCGGTGTTGCCCATGATCACGCCGTAGTCGCCGAGCATGCCGGAGAACGGGTTCATGCGGTCGGTCGCCTTCTTATAAGGCGTGTAGGTGGTGCCGAGCTTGAGCTTGCCCAAGGAGTTGTTCGCGAAGCCGACATAGCTGTCGCCGTAGCCGATACCGCCCTTGGTCACGTCCGACTGCGAGGTATAGCCATCCGACACGCCGGGCGCGTGGGTAATTTGCGGCTGCACCTCGAGCTGGTAAATGAAGTCGAACTCGGTTCCCGGGAGCTTGTGCGAGCCGCGATAGCCGATCACCGGCTTGTTGGTGGACAGATCGGCTTCCCAGCCGACGCGTCCCACGGGTCCGGCGCCGCCGCCCTTCGCGGGTCCGCGCACGTACCCGGAATTAGGATTGTTGGGATTGACATAGGAATATGGGTAGGCCACGAAGCCGTTCATGCCCTTGGTCGCGTCGTCGATCGACACGTCCAGCGTTCCAAAGAACCCCTTGATGAACTTCTGGAACAACGGCTCGCTCGACGCCTCCTTGGAGACCTTCGGACCCTGCCCCTCCGGACCCTGGGCCGCAGGCACCGCAACGGCCGGCGCGGGCGGCGGCGGCGCGACGGGCGGGATCGGGGGCACCGCGGCCGGCGTGGCCTGCTGCTGCTTCGAGAGCTCCTGGATCTGCTTCTGCAGCTCGTCCATCCGCTGCATCATCTGGCGCATCTGTTCCTTGAGCGCCCTGTTGTCCGCTGCGTCGTCCGCAAATGCGGTGCTTTGCATTATAGAGCAGACGGCCACGGCAAATACCGCCAGGGCCGGAATGCCCGACTTCCTCTTGAGCATGTTTCATCCTCCTCGAGACGCGTTGTTCGAATCGTTGCGCTAATCGTCTGTGCCGAACGGACCTCCGCCCGGCCGCCGCGCCGCCGCGGCTGTCTCCCCCTTCTAAATCACTTTCTTGGACCGCAGCTCCGCGATCTCCGCGGTCGAGTAGCCGAGCTCGCCCAGCACCTCGTCGGTATGCTCACCCAGCAATGGCGACCGCTTGACGTCCGTCGGGCTGTCGCTCAGCTTGATCGGGTTGCCGACGGTGAGGTACTTGCCGCGCTTCGGATGATCGACCTCGACCACCGTGCCGGTCTTGCGCAGCGACGGCTCCTTTGCCAGCTCCTCCATCGACAGGATCGGTCCGCAGGGGATGTCGTGCTCGTTGAGCAGATCCATCGCCTCGAACTTCGTCTTGGTGACCGTCCAGGCCTCCACCGCCTCGAACACCTGCTTGAGGCGCGGCAGCCTCGCGTTCGGCGTGGCGTAGTCGGGGTCGGTGGCCCAGCCCGGTTTGCCGATCACCTCGCAGATCGCCTTCCAGACCGGCGCCTGGGCGATGAAATAGAGATAGGCGTTCGGATCGCTCTCCCAGCCCTTGCACTTGACGATGGTCCCCGGCTGGCCGCCGCCCGAGGCGTTCGCCGCGCGCGGCACGGCGGAGCCGAACTTGCCGCTCGGGTATTGGGGGTATTCCTTCATCACCCTGGTGCGGTCGAGCCGCTGCTGATCGCGCAGCTTGACGCGGCAGAGGTTCAAGACGCCGTCCTGCATCGCCGCCAGCACCCGCTGACCGCGCCCGGTGGCATTGCGCTGATACAGCGCGGTGACGATGCCGAGCGCGAGGTGCAGTCCGGTGCCGCTGTCGCCGATCTGCGCGCCGGTCACGAGCGGCGGGCCGTCGTCGAATCCGGTGGTCGAGGCGGCGCCGCCCGCGCACTGCGCGACGTTCTCGTACACCTTGCACTCTTCGTACGGACCCGGACCGAAGCCCTTGATCGACGCGACGATCATGCGCGGGTTGAGCTTCTGGATGCGATCCCACCCGAATCCCATGCGATCCAGCGCGCCCGGGGCGAAATTCTCCACCAGCACGTCGCACGCCTTGACCAGCTTCTCGAGCACCTGCTTGCCGTGCTCGCTCTTGGTGTCCAGCGTCACCGAGCGCTTGTTGTGGTTCAGCATCGTGAAATACAAGCTGTCCGCGTCCGGAACGTCGCGCAGCTGCTCGCGCGTGATGTCGCCCCCGCCCGCCTTCTCGACCTTGATCACGTCCGCGCCGAACCACGCGAGAAGCTGCGTGCACGTCGGGCCCGACTGCACGTGCGTGAAGTCGAGAATGCGAACTCCGTCCAATGCCTTTCCCATGCGTAGCTCCAAGCCTCGTCGTTACTTGTACATCGTCTGATTCTTGGTGCCCGGCGCGTACTCGCGCGGGTCCACCCAGATGTTCACCACCGCCGAGCGGCGCGTCTTGCGGATCGACTCGCGCGCGCGTGCGAGCGCCGGCGCGATCTGTCCCGGATCGCGCACCTCTTCGCCGTAGCCTCCGAGCATCTCGGCGAACTTCCCGAACGGCACGTCGCCGAGCAGATTGCCGACGCTGCCGCGCTCCTCGCCGTACTTCGCGAGCTGGCCGTAGCGGATCTGATTCATCGCGGAGTTGTTGCCGATCACCGCCAGGTAGGGCACGCCGAAGCGGTTGGCGGTCTCCATGTCGAAGGCGGTCATGCCGAACGAGCCGTCGCCGTAATAGCAGAGCACCTCCTTGGAAGGATGGGCGAGCCCCGCGGCGATCGCAAAGCCGGTGCCGACACCGAGCGAGCCGAGCGCGCCCGGATCCATCCACTGGCCGGGTCCGCGCGGCCGCACCGCTTGCGCCGAGATGGTCACCACGTCGCCGCCGTCGCCGATGTAGATCGTGTCCTCACGCAGAAACTCGTTGAGCTCCCAGGCGACGCGATAGGGATGAATGGGCGTCGCATTGGAGCGGAACAGGGGCATGAGCTTCTCGGTGGCGGCGGCTTCCGCCTCGCCGAGCTTCTTCAACCATTGCTTGCGCAGCTGGCGCTTGTCGCTCTTCAGCCGGCCCGAGGCCGCTGCGAGCACAGCCCCGAGGATCGCGCCCGGATCACCGACCAGTCCCAGGCTGATGTCGCGATTCTTGCCGACCGTGCGGTAATCCATGTCGATCTGGACCAGGGTCAGATCCTTGCTGATGCGCTTGCCGTAGCCCATGCGGAAGTCGAAAGGCGTTCCGACGATCAGCAGCACGTCCGCGCCGGCGAAGGCCTGGGAGCGGGTGCGGTCGAAGTGGTGCGGGTCGCCGGGCGGCAAGAGCCCGCGGCTCGCGCCGTTGAAATACCCCGGGATATCGAGCTCGCGCAGCAGCGCGATCGCTTCCTTGTGGCCGCGGGAGGTCCACACCTGCTGCCCGTAGAGCACCGCAGGCCGCTCGGCGTCGACCAGGATGTCGGCCAGCCGCTCGATGTCGCGCGGATCGCCGATCGAGCGCGTCGAGGCGCGATACCGGCCGGGTTGCGGCAGCACCGCCTTGGCGGCGTCGACCTCACGATCGAGCACGTCGCGCGGAATCTCGAGGTAGACGGGACCTGGCGCACCGTTGAAGGCCTCGCGCGCGGCCATCGAGATCATGTCGGCCACGCGCTCGGTGCTCGGGACCGTCGCGGCGAACTTGGTGATCGGGCTCATCATGTCGACGTGCGGCAGATCCTGCAGCGATCCCATCTTGTGCTGGGTCAGCGCGCCCTGCCCGCCGATGTGCAGCACCGGGCTCTCGGAGCGGAACGCGGTCGCGATTCCGGTCACGGCGTTCGTGCAGCCGGGGCCCGCGGTGGTGACCACGCAGCCGAGCTTGCCCGTCTGCCGCGCATAGCCGTCCGCCGCGTGCGCGGCGACCTGCTCGTGGCGCACGTCGATGATGCGGATGCCCTCATCGACGCAGCCGTCGTAGATGTCGATGATGTGGCCGCCGCACAACGTGAAGATGGTATCGACACCCTCGCTCTTCAGGGCTTTCGCCACGAGGTGCCCGCCCGATACCACGCCGGCATCGCGCGTCTTGCGCTGCAGGGTGTCCTCGGCGGTCGTGCTCTTCGGCTGCGAAGGTGCGGGATTTACGGCTGCCATGAAATCTCCTCTCGGGTCGTCAACAAGATGTCGTGAAGGCCGCGCGTGGGTCAGACCCGCGTGCTGAGCGCCTCGCCGGGTGCGGTCTCGCGCGCCCGCGCATTGGCGAAATGCCGCGCGCGCATCGGCTTCAGTACGAACAGCGCCATCAACGCCGCGATCACGTTGAACGTCATCGCGAGCGCGAACACCGTAGCCCACCCGTGGGTCTTGGACATACCGGCTGCGATCGGCACCAGGAACGATCCCATGCCCTTGGCCGTGTACAGCATGCCGTTGTTCGCGGCGGCAAACTTCGAGCCGAAGGTGTCGCCCTGAGTTGCCGGGAACAGGCTGAAGATCTCGCCATACACGCCGAAGTAGAGGGCGGTCACGAGCACGAAGAGCACCGGGTTCGTGCCGGACTGGCTCAGGATGTAGAGGGCCAGGGCGCCGGTCAGGAACGCGAGCGCCATGGTGTACTCGCGGCCGATCCGATCGGACAGCCAACCGAATGCCGGGCGGCCCACGCCGTCGAAGATGCGATTCAGCATGAGCGCGAAGGGCAGCGCGGCCATGGTGATGCCGAACAGATTGACCGGCGTCGCGGCGATTTTGAAGTCCTTGGCGATCGGCGCCATGCTCGCCGCCATGGTGAGACCGCCCGCGGCGATCAACACGAACATCACGTACATGACGTAGAAGACCGGGCTGCGCAGCACCTCGGCCGGTGTATAGCCGCGTGCGGTCTGATTCGGCTTGACCGCAGTGGTGAGGAGTTGCGCGGCCGGCGGCAGCAGCACCCACGCGCACACGAACACGATGGCTCCCTGCAGCAGGCCGAAGAACAAGAATGCATGCTGATACCCGGACGACTTGATCATCGCGGCGATGGGCACGATGGTGATCGCAGCGCCGGCGCCGAACCCCGATGCGGTGATGCCGGCGGCGAGGCCCCGGCGTCCCGGGAACCACTTGAGCGCATTGCCGACGCACGTGCCGTAGACCGCGCCGGTACCGACTCCGGCGATGATGGCGGCGGTATACAGGAGAGGCAGCGAGTCCGCCGACGAATTCACGGCCCAGGCGATGGCCACCAGAACTCCGCCGCACATCACGACCCACTTCGGGCCGAATCGATCGACCAGGTATCCCTCGACCGGAACGAGCCAGGTCTCCACCGCGACGAACAAGGTGAAAGCGACCTGGATGGCCTTGCGGCCCCAGTGAAACTTGGAGTCGATCGGATCGACGAACAGCGTCCAACCGTATTGCATGTTGGCGACGCTTGCCATGCAGATCACACCCACGACGAGCTGCACCCATGGCTGGGCAAACGGCGAAGACGGACGGGAATCAGGAACGTCGCTCATGTAGCTCTCCCCTCGAGTTTTGTTTTATGGGAATACGCGAAACAGCACGGCGCCTCGAAGGCGCGAACTCGCGGGAGCGCGGATGCAGGCGTGAACGCACGGAACTCAGTCAACCCCAAAGCCCCCTCGAGCCCGGACAGCAGCGTCCGAGCGGAACCAGCCCCGATATATTTTCTGTGGTATATGATATATGAACCAATTCCATAGGGGCTGTCAAGGAGCGATCCGCGCGCCTGCAGTAGGGGCAGCATCCGTCGAAGGGGGTCGCTCGCGGCGAGACCGGCTTCGCGGTTCGGGATCTCGTCGGCCGGATCACTCGGCAACGGCGGCCGCCTAGGGCAAACTAGCAGGGCCTCATCAGTTTCGCGAACGCTTTAGTGTTTGCGGCTCCAACTTCGGGAAGGTCATGAACACGATTGCAAGGCTGGTCCAACGCACTTCCGGCGCCGCGCCCCTGGCGCTCGCGCCGCTCAATGCGACGAGCCTGCGCGACCAGGCTTATGCGCTGTTGAAGAATGCCATCGCGGACACCGACATCTACGATCCCCATCAGGAGCTGCGCCTGGACGAGCGGCAGTTGACCGCGGCGCTCGGCGTCAGCCGCACACCCATACGCGAGGCGTTGTCGCTGCTCGAGCAGGAAGGATTCATCCGCACCATCCCGCGGCGCGGCATCTACATCGTGCGCAAGTCCAAGCGCGAGATCATCGAGATGATCCAGATGTGGGCCGCGCTCGAGTCGATGGCTGCCCGCCTCGCCACCCAGAACGCCTCGGACGAGGACATCGCGAAGCTGCGCCACCTGTTCGACGAGTTCCTGAACTCGCCGCCCACGGAGCACTTGAACGAATATTCGGACGCGAACATCGCGTTCCACACCGCGGTGATCGCGCTCGGCGGATCGCAGACCATCGTGGATGCGACGCGCAATCTTTTGATGCACGTGCGCGCGATCCGCCGTGCCACCATCTCGCAGAGCGACCGTGCCGCCCGCTCGATCGTCGACCACCTCAACATCATCGAGGCGCTGGAACGCCGCGACACGGAGGCCGCAGAGCGGCTCGCCCGTCAGCACACGCTCGATCTCGCGGCGCACGTACAACGCTGCTGCGACTTCCTCGACTGACGCCAGCCGGGAGTGTGGGCGCCAGGGCGGAGGCTCCGACCGGGTAAGAGCTGTTCGGTGACTGCTACCGGTAAGGGCCTATTAACCGCACTGAGACCGAGCAACATTGGGCGACCGTACGTGTCC
>DATAYZ010000150.1:0-1640 GCA_036272295.1 Steroidobacteraceae bacterium | reverse complement strand
TGCTCGCCATGCAGGTGTTCGCCCGGGTGGTCGAGACGGGGGCGCTTGCGCGCGCGGCCGATAGCCTGCGGATTCCCAAGGCGACCGCGACCACCTTGATCCAGCAGCTCGAGCGCTCGCTCGGCGTCAAACTCTTGAATCGGACCACCCGGCGCGTCTCGGTGACGACCGAAGGCGCGGCCTACTATCCCCGTTGTGTGTCGATTCTCGAGGAGGTGCGGGAGAGCGAGGAGGCATTGCAGCGGGGCCGCACCCGCCCGCAGGGGCCGCTCCGGGTGGAGGCGCCCACCTTGATCGCACGCATGGTCATCGTGCCGGCCCTGCCGGCTTTTTTCGCGCGCTATCCGCAGATCGAGCTTTCGCTCGGCTGCTCGGAGCGGCACGCGGATCTCATCGAGGAAGGCATCGACTGCGCGGTCTGGGCCGGCGAGATCGAGGATGCCAACCTGATCGCCCGCCCCGCAGGCCTGCTCTACCTGGGCACCTGCGCCGCGCCGGCCTATCTCTCGGCTCACGGAACGCCGCATCATCCCGACGAGCTCGGAGCGCATCGCTGCATCAATCATTTCTCGCCGCGCACCGGCAAGGCCTTCGACTGGGTGTTCGCCAAGGACGGGGTGCGCATCCAATCGAGCCTGCACGGCCATGTCGCCCTCGACGATGAGAACAGCTACGTCGCGGCGGCGGAGGCCGGGCTCGGCATCGCTCAGATCCCGGCGTTCGTGCTCAAGGAGTCGATGGAGCGCGGCGTGTTGGATCTCGTGCTCGGCGACTGGTTTCCGGAGCCGGCGGCGCTCTCGGTGGTGTATCCGCAGAGCCGGCACCTGTCCGGCAAGATCCGCGTGTTCGCCGATTGGATCGCGGGGCTCTTCGCCGAGCACGACGGCATCCAGCTGCGCTCGACGCTGCGGGCACCCACCCGCCCCGTGGTGTGACGGCCGCCGGCCGGCTGTGCGGCCGCGACGCCGTGCCTCAGGCTCCGAGGGGCAGCGCCGTCGATTCCTTGATCACGGTGACCGCCACCGATGAGTTCACGGCGCGCACGCACGGGATGCGCGACAGGTAGTCCAGATAGAACGCCTCATACGACTTGATGCTCCTGGTGACGATCTTCAACAGGAAATCCCATTCGCCGGTGAGGGTGTAGCACTCGAGCACCTCGGCGCGATCGCGGATCGCGGCCTCGAACTCCTGCAGCGCACCGCGCCCCGTGGTCGCGAGCTTCACGTGCGCAAAGATGGTCACGTCGAGCCCCAGCGCGTTGCGATCGAGCAGGGCCACGCGCGCCTTGATCACGCCGTTCTGCTCGAGCTGCTGGATGCGTCGCCAGCACGTCGTCGTGGAGAGGCGCGCCTCTCCTGCGACCTCCGCCACCGACAGGGCTCCGCGGCGCTGTAAAATGTCGAGCAAGCGCAAATCGAGCCGATCGACCGCAGGGCGAGAGGAATTTTCCATTATTCTGTCATTTTTGAAATGAACATACCGGATTATCGGCCCGCTCACGCATGAATACAACTCGATCGGCACGGGAGACGTAAATTATGGGAATGAACAAGCACTCCCGACTTCACCTGCCCCGCGTCCCGGCTCGGCCGGGCGAGACCCCCGATTTCAGCTACGTGCAGCTATCGCCCGCGGGT
>DATAYZ010000149.1:0-13246 GCA_036272295.1 Steroidobacteraceae bacterium | reverse complement strand
CCCCGGTTCCCTTCGACCGCCGCTCGGGCGTACCGGCCCGTCCGGGTAAGAGCTACGCGGGCACTGCTACCCGTAGGTGGGTCTCTAAGCCGCGGCTAGACCGCTGCTCATCAAACGGCCCAAAGGTGCCCGTCGGAACATGTAACGGGTAGCAGTGCCCGAGTAGCTCTTACCCAGACGGGACGGTACGCCCGAGCGGAGGTCGGTCGAAGGGAACAGCGGCCTCCTTCCTGGCGCCCACACTGATAATTGGAGAGATCGGCCAGTAACGGCTAAACTTGCCGCCCCCGGGCGTCGCCTGAAGAGACGCCTTTTTCGTATGCAGAGGACCCAATGAGCCAATTTTTCAGCACCTCGTGGACCCGTGTGTCCGCCGTGGCGGCAATCACCCTGCTCCTCGGAGCCTGCGGCAAGGGACAGCAAGCGGCTGCCCCCCAGACGCCCGCGGCCGCCGACAAGTCGGCGGCGCCCGCCGTCGCCGTCATCAACGGTGACTCCATCTCGCGCGATGAGTTCGACACCTACCTGAAGGCGCTCCTGCGCGGCAAGCCCATCGGCGACGTGACGCCCGAGGAGAAGAATCAGGTCCTCGACCAGATGATCAACATGGAGCTCCTCGCCGGGACCGCCGACAAGGATGGCCTCGACAAGGATGCCGACGTGACCAACCGGCTCGCGCTGGCACGCTTGCAGATCCTCGCCGATGCCGCCGCCCAGAAGTACATCAAGGACCACCAGCCCACCGATCAGGAGCTGCACGCCCAGTACGACTCGGTGCCCGACAAGACCGAGTACCACGCCGCGCATATTCTCGTGCCGACCAAGGAAAAGGCCGAGATGCTGATCAAGAAGCTCAAGGGCGGCGCGAATTTCGCGGATCTGGCCAAGGCCGAATCCACCGACAATTCCAAGAACCAGGGCGGGGACCTCGGCTGGTTCACGACCAGCAAGATGGTCAAGCCGTTCGGCGATGCGGTGAAGGGGTTGAAGAAGGGCGAGATCACGCCGGAGCCGGTGCAGACGCAGTTCGGCTGGCACGTCATCAAGCTCGAGGACACGCGTGATGCGGCCTTCGACGAGATGAAGCCGCAGCTGAACAACGCGGCGCTGCAAAAGAACTTCCAGGCCCATATCGATGACCTGAAGAAGAACGCCAAGATCGAGAAGAATCTCTAAATCCTTGCCCGCCGGCTGACCCGCGGTACGTCGCCGCGGATCAGCCGGCCGTCTTGTGGCTCACAGGACGAGCCCGGCCTCGCGACCCTCCTCGCCGACCTCGCCCCGACCGCATGGAATCTAGCGGCCCGCTTCCGTCAATAGCTTCACGAGCTCAGCCTCATCCAGCACGGGCACGCCGAGCTTTCGCGCCTTGTCGAGCTTCGAGCCCGCCTCGGCCCCCGCGACCACGTAATGCGTCTTCTTCGAGACGCTGCCGCTCACCTTGCCCCCGGCCGCGACGATGGCCTCCTGCGCCTGCTCGCGCGTCATGCCCTCGAGCGTCCCCGTGAGGACGAAGGTTTTACCGCTGAGCGCGGTATCCACCTCGGGTGCGGCGGGTGTGGGCCAGTCGATCCCCGCCTCGAGCAGCTCGTCGACCATGGCGGAGTTGTCCGGGTCGAGAAAGTAGTGCGCGACCTGCTGCGCGACCACGGGACCCACGTCCTGGACGCGCTGCACCTCGTCCTCGGTCGCGCCGCGCAACGCCTCGATGCTGCGGAAGTGCTGCGCCAGGGCGAGCGCGGTCGCCTCGCCGACGTCGCGGATGCCGAGGGCATACAGGAAGCGCGGCAGGGTCGTGTGCTTCGCCGCCGTGATCGCGGCTGCCAGCTTGCCGGCGGATTTCTCGCCCATGCGGTCGAGCTCCTCGAGCCTGGCCGCCTTCAGCTCGAACAGATCCGCCGGCGTCTTGATCCAGTTCTGCTCGACCAGCTGCTCCACCAGCTTGTCGCCGAGACCCTGGATGTCGAGCGCGCGGCGCGAGGCGAAGTGCTTGATCTCCTCCTTGCGCTGGGCCGCGCACACGCGCCGCCCGCCCGTGCAGCGCGCCACCGCCTGGTCCGCCTCCCGCACCACGGGTGAGCCGCAGACCGGGCACTTGGTCGGCAGCGAGACCGTCGGTGCGTCCGGATCGGCGCGCCGCTCGAGCAGGACGCGCGCGACCTCGGGAATCACATCGCCGGCGCGGCGCACCACCACCGTGTCGCCGACGCGCACGTCCTTGCGCGTGAGCTCGTCCATGTTGTGCAGCGTTGCGTTGCTGACCGTGACGCCGCCGACGAACACCGGCTCGAGCCGCGCCACGGGCGTGAGCGCGCCGGTGCGTCCGACCTGGAACTCGATGCCGCGGACGGTGGTCAGGGCCTCCTCCGCGGGAAACTTGTGCGCGATCGCCCAGCGCGGCGCGCGCGACACGAATCCGAGGCGCCGCTGCAGGTCGAGATCATCGACCTTGTAGACCACCCCGTCGATTTGATACGGCAGCTTCGGCCGCAGCGCTCCGATCTCGCGATAGTACTCGGTGAGCCCCTCGACGCCCTCCACGATGCGCGATTGCGGGCATATCTTGAAGCCGAAGGTGCGCAGGGCCTTCAGCATCTCGCTGTGGCGTCCGGGCAGCTCGCCGCCCTCCACGACGCCGAGCGCGTAGATGAAGATGTCGAGGGGTCGGGCCGCGGTCATGCGCGGATCGAGCTGGCGGAGGCTCCCCGCGGCCGCATTGCGCGGGTTGATGTAGGGCTTCTCGCCGCGCGCCAGCGCCTGCTCGTTGAAGCGCTCGAAGCCCGCCCGCGGCATGAACACCTCGCCCCGCACCTCGAGCACGCGCGGCACGTGCGCGCCGCGCAGCCGCATCGGCAGCGCCTTCAGCGTCTTCAGGTTCAGCGTCACGTCCTCGCCCGTCTCGCCGTCGCCGCGGGTTGCGCCCTGGACGTACGAGCCGCTCTCGTAGCGCGCGCTCACGGCGAGGCCGTCCAGCTTGGGCTCCGCCGAGTAGCGCACGGGCTCCTCGCGGCCGAGCCGCTCGCGGACCCGCCGGTCGAAATCGCGCACCTCCTCGTCGCTGAAGGCGTTGTCGAGCGAGAGCATCGGCACGCGGTGCTTCACCGTGCCGAAGGCCGCCACCGGCGCGGCGCCCACGCGCTGCGTGAGGGAGTCGGGGCTGAGCAGGTCGGGATGCGCGGCCTCGAGGCCGCGCAGCTCCACCATCAAGCGGTCGTACTCGGCGTCCGGCACCTCCGGATCGTCGAGCGCGTGGTAGCGATAGTTATAGCGCTCGAGCGTCTCCTTGAGCTCGGCGACGCGGGCGGCCGCTTTGCCGTGCGCGCTCCTGGCTTTCTGCGCGCACATCAGGGCGCCCCGCCGGACGCTCGGCGGCGGGCTGCATCGGCGCGCGGCCTCCCCACCTTCTGTGCGCGCACCGGCGCTCAGCTCCTCGGCAGTGCCGCCTGGAATCGCGCCACGTCCTCGCGCAACGTGGTGGCGCGCTGCGGCGACAGCGGCATGCCCTTCCCGTCCTGCACCATGCCCGAGAGCTCCTCCGCCAGTCCGCGCGCGGTCGCGAGCAGATCGTCGAGGGTCGCGAGCGCCTCGAGCGGTCCCGGCAGCACGGCAAACAACGCCACGCCTTTGAATTCCTGCGAGCCCATCATCGTCAGATCGAACGTGCCCGGCTCGATCAGGCTGGCGGCGCAATAGAGGGTCTGCCCGTCGCTGTGCTTGCGGTGAAAGATCTGATACCGGCCGTAGGCCAGGCCGTTCAGCTCCAGCGCCCTGAGGAGCTCGCCCCCGCTCCAACGAGCCTCTCCGGGCGCGCATACACGCACGGAGACGATCCGCTGCACCTCCGCCGGCGCCGGCGCCGCGGGCGTCGTCGGTCCGGCCTGCGGCGTCGCACCCGCCGTGGAGATGGCGTGCCGCCCCGGCGCGGGCGGCCGCGGCGGGACGTGCGCGGGCGCGGGCGCGGGTGAGCCGCCCGGGGCCGCGGATCCCTCCGGTGGCGCCGGTTCCGGGTGGACCATCATCGGCGCATCCAGCACCGGCACGCGGTCGAAGTCCCCCGTGCGCATGGACTGATGATCGGCGTCTCGGATCTCGAGCGGCTCGAGCGGCGAGATCCGCATTCCTCGGCGCGGCTCCGGCGGAGAATCCGCCCGCAGAATCGGCTCCGGCCGCAGCGTCGCTTCCGCCCGCAGAATCGGCTCCGGCCGCAGCGTAGGCTCCGGCCTCAAGGTCGAATCCGGTCTCAGCGTCGGCTCAGGCCGCAGCGTCGGCTCGGGTCTCAACGTCGGCTCCGGGCGCAGAAGCGGTTCCTGGGTGCGCGCCGCGTGGGTCGCGCGCTCGATCGCCGGGGTGTCCAGATCGAGCTCGTCGTCGAGGTCCGTCGTGCCGGAGTGCGCGCTCTCCGGCATCTTGGAGAGCGTCGGCTCGCGCAGGACGGAGTTGCCGGGCGCGTGCGAGGCCTTGCGCGCGCTCCACCACCAGATGCCGGCGATCAGCAGCACGCAAAGCGCCAGGAGTATCCAGCGAAGCTCGGCGGCCAAGTTGGGACCTACATCGCCGCCATTCGTACGGCCTCGTCGACATCGACGGCGACCAGTCGCGATACGCCGGGCTCGTTCATCGTGACGCCGACCAGCTGCGAGGCCAGCTCCATGGTGGTCTTGTTGTGGGTGATGAAGATGAATTGAACGTTGCGCGACATGTCGCGCACGATGTCGCAGAACCGGCCGACGTTGTTCTCGTCCAAGGGCGCGTCGACCTCGTCCAGCAGGCAGAACGGCGCGGGGTTCAGATCGAATATGGAGAACACCAGCGCGACCGCGGTCATCGCCTTCTCGCCGCCCGAGAGCTGGCTGATGGTGCTGTTGCGCTTGCCGGGCGGCCGCGCCATGACCGACACGCCCGCACCCGCCGTCCCATCCTCGCCGGACAGCTCCAGGTAGGCGTGTCCTCCTCCGAAGAGCCGCGGAAACTTTTCCTTGAGCCCCGCGTTGACGCGATCGAAAGTGTCCTGAAAGCGAGTACGCGTCTCGCGGTCGATCTTGCGCATGGCGGTTTCCAGCGTCTCGAGCGCATCGGTCAGATCCTTGCACTGCCGATCGAGATACTCCTTGCGCTCGGACTGCTCCTTGAACTCGCCGATCGCGGCGAGGTTCACCTGTCCGAGCCGCTCGACCTTCTCCGTGGTCTCGATGAGCAGCGCTTCGGAGGCCGCCGCCGTGGCGTCGGGTGCGAGCGCGGCCATGATCGCCGCGAGCTCGAAGTGGGTGGCGGCGAACTGTTCGGCGACGCTCTCGCGCCGCACGCGCACCTCGGATGCCGCCATGCGGGTATCGTCGAGCGCGGTGCGCGCCGCCTCCACCCGCTGCTCGATCCCCGCGCGGTCGTCCTCGCGTCCGCGCAGCACGCTGTCGAGCTCGTCGTTCGCGATGCGCGCCGCCGACAACTCGGCATCCACGTCGCTGCGCACGCGCAGCGCCTGCTCGAGGTCCCCTTGGGCCGCGGCGAGCGGCGCCTCGCCCGCCTCGAGCTGGCCGGCGAGCTCGTCGCGCCGCGACTCGAGACCCTCGAGCTGCTTCACGATGCGCTCGACGGTCGTGGTCAAAGATGCGTGCGACGAGCGCCGCGACTCGACCTGCAGGGCCAGCTCGCGCGCAGCCGTCTGTGCGCCCTGTGCCCCCGCACGGGCCCCCGTCTGCTCCTGACGCAGCCGATCGCGCTCCTCCTCGAGCTCGACCCGCCGCGGCTCGAGAGCCGCCAGGGCGTCGATGGCGCTCTCCATGCGCGCACGCGCGGCGCGCAGATCCGCGTCCGTACGCTCGAGCTCGGCGCGCACGTCCGCGAGCTGGGTCTCGAGCTGCGCCAGCCGGTGCGCCGACTCCATGCTGCGCGCCTGCGCGGCGTCGAGCTCGGCGCGCCTGTCCAGATGGTCGCGGTGCAGGCGATTGACCTCCGCCTGGAGGCGGTCGCGCTTGTCCTCGAGATCGTGCAGGCGCTCGCGCGAGCCCTCCAGCCGCGCTTCCATGGCCTTGACCTCGTCCGCGAGGGTCGCGACCTGGACGTTGATCTCACGCAGCGTGGCCTCGCGCTCGATGACGCCCGTGTGCGGATCGGCGTCGCGCGAGATCCGCAGCCAGTCCTTGCCCATCCAGATGCCGTCGCGGGTGACCACCGACTCGCCCTGCATCAGCCGCCGGCGCCGCGCGAGGGCCTCGCCGAGGGTCTGCGCCGTATACACACTTGCGAGGATGGACACCCCGGCGCCCTTGACCTTGGCCTGAAGCGAGCCCGCATCGGCGCCCTGGGCGGCCCCGGTCTCCAGGTCCATGACGGTCAAGTGGCCGCCGTCGAAGCTGTCGAGGTACTCGGCCACCCCGTCCAAGCCTTCGACGCACACGGCCTCGAGATACGATCCGAGCACCGTCTCCACTGCGCGCTCCCAGCCCCGCTCGACGCGCAGCTGCTGTCCGACGCGCGGGTGACGATCGAGGGATTTGGACTTCAGCCACTCCGTGACCTTGCCCGAGACCTTGCCGAGCGCGGCCTGCTGCAGGGCATCGGTCGATACCTGGGAGCCGAGCGCCTCCTGCCAGCGCGTGCGCAATGCATTGAGCGCCTGGGTCTCCTCCCGCTCGCGGTCGCGGGTGACGGTGATGTCGGCCAGCAGATCCTTGAGCTCCGCGGACGCCTTCTGGCCCGCGTCACGCGCCTGCGTCGCGCGCTCCTCCAGCACATCGAGCGCGAGGGTCGGCCGGAGCTGGGTCAGGGCTGCGTGCTCCGCCTCCTGCTTCTCGCGCTGCGCGAGCAGGCGGCGCTGCTGGCTGTCGAGATGCTCGATGCGCGTCCGCTCGACGCCGGTCTCGCGCTGCCCGTGCGCGACCGCCTGGGCGTGAGCGTCCCAGGTTTGCTGCCATGCCGCGAGCGACCGCTCGCTCTCGAGCAGCGCCTCGGCGGCGCGCCGCTCCTCGGCGTGAGCGGCGTCGAGCCCCGGGACCATGCCCGAGAGCTCCTGGCCCAGCGAGTCCAGCTGCAACCGGTCGCGCTCCAGGACGGAGCGCAGATCCGTGACCTGCGCCTGCGCCTGCTCGAGGTCCGAGCGCTGGCGGACCCGCAGCTCGCGGCTGAACTGGATGCCCTGCTCGATCCGCGTCACGTTGCTGCCGGCTTCGTAGAAGCGGCTCTGGATCGCGCCGAGCGCATCGGCCTTGGCGGTCTGATCGACGCGGATGCGCTCGATCTCCGCCTCGATGGTGCGAAGATCCGCGAGCGCGGCCTGCATCGCGGTCTCGCAGCTCGCGGTCGCGGCGTCCCGCGCGCCCGCTTCCTGGTCGAGGCTCTGCATCCGGAGCACCAGCACCTCGGCGTGCAGCTTGCGCTCCTCTTCCTTGAGCGTCTGGTAGCGCCGCGCCGTCGCAGCTTGCCGCTGCAGGTGACGGATCTGCTTCTCGACCTCCTCGCGCAGGTCGTTCAATCGATCGAGGTTCTCGCGCGTGTGGCCGATGCGGTTCTCGGTCTCGCGGCGGCGCTCCTTGTAGCGGGAGATGCCGGCCGCCTCCTCGAGAAAGGCGCGCAGGTCGTCGGGACGCGCCTCGATCACGCGGGAGATCATGCCTTGCTCGATGATCGCGTAGCTGCGCGTGCCGAGACCGGTTCCCAGGAAGAGCTGGGTGATGTCCTTGCGCCGCACCTTCATGCCGTTGATGAAGTAGTCGGAAGTGCCGTCGCGGCTCACGGCGCGGCGCAGCGACACCTCGTTGTAGTTCGCGTATTCGCCGCCGATCTTGCCGTCGGCATTGTCGAACACCAGCTCGACCGACGCCGCGCCGAGCGGCTTGCGGACGGACGAGCCGTTGAAGATCACGTCGGCCATGGACTCGCCGCGCAGGTGCTTCGCCGAGATCTCGCCCATCACCCAGCGCACGGCGTCGATGATGTTCGACTTGCCGCAGCCGTTCGGGCCGACGACGCCGGTGAGGCTGCTCGGGAATCCGATGGTGGTGGGATCGACGAACGTCTTGAAACCGGCGATCTTGAGTTTGGTCAATCGCATCGCTTTAAGAACCCGTGCTTGGCCGCCGATGAGGCGCGTAGTGTAAAGTAATCGTCACTTTCGTAAACCCCTGACGATTTCCGATCAGCCATGCCCGCGCCCCGCAAGAGCCTCGAGACTTTTCCGAATCCGACGCCGGAGCGCGACTACGTGATTCGCATGACGATTCCGGAGTTTACTTGCCTGTGTCCGAAAACGGGACAACCGGATTTCGCGACGCTGCGGCTCGAGTACGTGCCGGACGCCCTCTGCGTCGAGCTCAAATCGTTGAAGCTCTACGTCTGGTCGTTCCGCGACCGGGGCGCGTTTCACGAGGCGGTGACCAACGAGATCCTGGGCGACCTGATCGGCGCCACCGCGCCGAGATTCATGCGCCTGGAGGCCGACTTCAACGTCCGCGGCGGCATCCATACCGTCGTGGTCGCGGAGCACCGAAAACCCGGTTGGATCGCACCGTCGCCGGTGGTGCTGCCGGCGGGAGCGCCCACGGGTTGAGCCCGGGCCAGGTGCCTCCTGATATTCCTTTTTACAATCAGGAGGTTAAGGGACAAAAATAATGTTCCCGCGGCGCCTGTACACGTTTGATTGCGCCGGTATAATCCCGCGCTCTAATTCAGAGGCGGAGACTTCACATGCCCTCGAAGAAACCGAATAAAGCGGCTAAGCGGCCAGGAAAGGCGGCACCCAAGAGACCGGCGCACAAAGCGGCCGCTCCCAAGAAGGTGGCTCGGGCTTCCGCCAAGCCGGCGCCATCGCGTTCCACATCGAAGGTCATCGTGAAACCGAACAAACCCGTTCCCAAGCAGGCCGCGAAGCCCGTCGCCGCAGCCGCCAAGCCCCCCGCCCCTGCCAAGGCCGTCGCCGCAGCGGCCAAGCCCGTCGCCGCGGCAGCCAAGCCCGTCGCCGTGGCAGCCAAGCCCGCCGCCGTGGCAGCCAAGCCCGCCGCCGCAAAGCCCGCGGCGGTCAAGGCGCCCAAGGCGAGGCCGGAGGCAGCCAAGGCGTCTTCGGCCGAGAGCAGCGGCGGCCCCATCAAGTTCGATCCCCGGCCGCTGGTGCTGAACCGCATCACTCCGCTGCCCGAAGAGGATCTCGACGGCGAGGGCGCCGGCTCCCAGAGCCTGCTGGCCGGTCCGCGCAATGTGAAGCCCTACATCGCGCGGCGCGGCGAAGCGTACATGAACAAGGAGCAGCTCGAGCACTTCGCTCGCATCCTGCAAACTTGGAAGCGCGACCTCATGGTCGAGGTGGACCGCACCGTGCTGCACATGAAGGACGAGGCGGCCAATTTTCCGGACCCGAACGACCGTGCCACGCAGGAGGAGGAGTTCAGCCTCGAGCTGCGCACGCGCGATCGCGAGCGCAAGCTGATCCGCAAGATCGACGAAGCGCTGAAGCGCATCGAGGACGGCTCGTACGGCTACTGCCTCGAGACCGGCGAGGAGATCGGCATCAAGCGCCTCGAGGCCCGGCCCGTGGCGACGCTGTCGGTGGAAGCACAGGAGCGGCGCGAGCGCCGCGAAAAGCAGTACGGCGACCGCGACGACCGCTACCGATAGCACTCATCGCGCGATGCGCCGCGGCGATGACGCGCCCGGATCCATCGCGAGCTATGTCGGCCGCTTCGCGCCGACCCCCTCGGGTGCCCTGCACCTGGGCTCCTTGTACACCGCCGTCGCGAGCTTCCTGGATGCCCGCGCGCACGGCGGGCGCTGGCTGCTCCGCATGGAGGATCTGGACCGCGCGCGCGAGGCGCCAGGCTCGGCCGACGCCATTCTCGGCACGCTCGAGCGTTTTGGCCTCGAGTGGGACGGCCCCGTGGTCCGGCAAAGCGTGCGGGGCGGCCTCTACGCGCGGGCACTCGATGCATTGCGCGAGCGCGGCCTGACGTTCCAGTGCTCGTGCTCACGGGCCGAGCTTGCGGAGGAAGACCGCTATCCCGGCACCTGCCGCAACGCGGCACGCGCCGCGGGTCCGACGGCCTCGCGCCTGCGCGTCGAGCCGGGATCCATCGCCTTTCACGACCGTGTGCAGGGCGACTTCGCACAGGACGTGGCCGCCGCGGTGGGCGACGTGATCCTGAGGCGCCGCGACCAGGTCGCGGCCTACCTGCTCGCGGTGGTGGTCGATGATGCGGAGCAAGGCGTCACCCACGTGGTGCGCGGCGCCGACCTGCTCGACAACACGCCGCGGCAGATCCTCCTGCAGCGCCTGCTCGGGGCTCCGACCCCGGTCTATGCGCACGTCCCGGCGCTCACCGAGCCCGACGGCGCGAAGCTCGCGAAATCCCGCCGCAGCGTCAGCGTGGATGCCGCGCCCGTCGAGGCCCGGCTGCTCGAGGTGCTTTCGCTGCTGGGTCTCGAGCCTCCCGCGGTCCTTCGCGGCGCCGGCGCCCGGGAGGCCCTCCGCTGGGCGGTGAGCGCATGGGACCTGAATGGGGTCCCAAAGCGCATTAAATTGCGATTAAAGGCCTGAAACCGCGTCAGGGAACGCCGATTTGCCTTCGCGCTGCATTGCGCTATCCTTTGACCGTAAGTGCAGGGATTCACAACGCGTGGCCAGGCACGGGCCGGAATCATCCGGCGGCGCGTCGGCCAACACGAGCGAGGAGCCCTAATGAGCGAACCGCGAGTGATAAAAAAATATCCGAATCGTCGCCTGTATGACACGGTGGAAAGCCGGTATATCACGCTGGCGGATGTCAGGCGCTTGGTGGTCGAGCGCATCGACTTCGTCGTCGTCGATAAAAAGAACAACGCCGACATTACACGCAGCATCCTCTTACAGGTGATCGCCGAGCAGGAGCAGCTCGCAGAACCGATCCTGACCCAGGAGTTCATGATCAACGTGATCCGTGCGTACGGCACGAGCATGCAGGGTCAGGTGAGCGGGCAGCTGGAGCAGAGCTTGAGGCAGGTCACCGGGGGGCAGGTATTGCGTACGCCGCGCCTGCGAACCGACGATCCCTTCAAGGCCCTCTCCCCCGCCCGCCCGCGCGACGGCGAGAAGGATCGCGACGAGCACGTCGAGGTGAAGTGACCTCACCGCCCTGAGGGCGGTGATCACGCCCAAGGCTGCGCTTTCGCGCGGCAGCTGGATCACTGTTGGTCCGCGGCCGCGGCGCCGTGATTGGCCCGCGGCACCATTATTGGCCGGCGCCCCCGCGGCGCCGCTCACCAGATGACGCAGCGGTCTCGCTTGACCATCGGGCTCGATGCGGGAATGCCGAATACCGCCTGAAATGCCGCATCGTCCGCGAGCGTTCCATTGGTGCGGAATTCCGCGGGCGGATGCGGGTCGGTCGCGACCATCTCGCGCGCCTGCTCCGGCCGCGTCGCCCCGGCCCACGAGTGCGCGAACGCCATGAAGAAGTCCCGATCGACGGCCGGCCGATCGCTCTGCCCGGCCGACGGCAGGGTGTGCAGCGCGCGCAACGCAAGGATCACCCCGCCAAGATCCGCCGCCGCCTCGCCGGTCACGAGATCGCCTTGGAGGTGCAGTCCGCCCGCGACGGTATAGCCCGAGTACTGCTTCGCGATGCACCGGGTGGCGGCGCGAAACTTTTTCGAGTCCTCCGGCGCCCACCAGTCCCGCAGATTGCCCGTGCCGTCGAATCTCGCGCCCTCATCATCGAACCCGTGGGTCATCTCGTGGCCCACCGTCGTCGCGCCGGTGGCCCCGTAGTTCACGGCATCCGGCCAGCTCACGTCGAAATAAGGCGGCTGCAGGATGCCTGCGGGGATCGTCAGGCTGTTCATCGACGGGTCGTAGTAGGCGTTGACCGTCTGCGGCGTCATGGACCATTCGCCGCGATCGACGGGCTTGCCGATCTTGTCGAACTGACGCCGCTGCTCGAACTCGCGTGCCCGCATCATGTTGAGCACGTAGGGCCCGCGGTCGATCTCGAGCCCGGAGTAATCGCGCCATCGATCCGGATAGCCGATGCGCAATTGCATCAGCTCGAGCTTGCGGGCCGCTGCGCGGCGCGTCGCCGGCGTCATCCAGTCCAGCGTCTCGAGATCGTCCTTGAGGGCAGCGCGGATCCGCTCCACCATGTCGACGGCGGCGCGCTTCGCCTCCGGCGGGAAACGCCGCGCGACGTACATCTCGCCGATCGCGTACCCAAGCGCCTCGTCCTCGGCCGAGAGCACGCGCAGCCAGCGAGGCTGCAGCTCGTGGGCGCCGCTCAACACCGAGCGCATGTGGAAATCCTCGTTGACGAACGCCGCCGGCAGGAATTGCGCGTAGGCGTCGACGAGCTGCCAGCGCAGATAGCTCTTCCAGTCGGCGAGCGGGACGGCACCGAGCTCCCGGTCGAGCACGCGGAAGAAGTCCGGCATGGCCACGTTCAGGGATCCGGCCCCGGGCTGCCCCACCGCGCGCAGCATCGCGGCCCAGTCGATGCGGGGCGCGAGCGCGTGCGCACGCCCGAGCTCGAACGGGTGATACACGGCGGACGGATCGCGCTGGTCGGCCTCCGGCATCGAGGCGCGCGCGAGACGCGTCTCGAGCGCCATGATCGTCCGCGACTCGCGCTCGGCGTCCGCGGCGGAATCGCCGAGCAGCGACAGCATGCGCGCGACGTGCAGCACGTATTCGCGCCGGGTGGCCTCGAACACCGCGTCGTTCTCGAGGTAATAGTCGCGGTTCGGCAGGCCGAGGCCGCCCTGTGAGGCCACGGCGATCACGCGGCTGCTGTCGCGGAAGTCCTGCATCTGCCCAAGCTGCAGCGGTGCGCCGACCGCCAGCAGCTGCAGCCGCGACAGCTCGGCATTGAGGCCGTCGAGATTGCCGATCGCGGCGATACGGTCGAGCTCCGGCTGCAGCGGCCGGATGCCTGCGCTCTCGATGCCCGCCTCGTCCATGCCGCTCGCATAGAGGTCGACCAATTTCCGCCGGGTGCCGCCCGGCGGAGAGGCGGCGCCTGCGCCGAGCGAGGTCAGGAGATCGCGGATCAGGACCTGGTTGCTCTGCTCGAGCACCATGTCCGCGCCCCAGTAGGAGCGATCCGGCGGAATCGGGTTGGATTTCAGCCAGCTGCCGTTCGCGTAAAGAAAGAAGTCCCGGCTCGGCGGGATCGTGCGGTCGATCCAGTCGGGGTAGCGGCCGTCCTTGCTCGCGAGGGCATCGGCCTGTCCGGCGGGCTCCGCGCCGCCCGCCGGATGGCCGAGAGCGAGCGCCGTGCAGGCCAGCACGAAGGTT
>DATAYZ010000148.1:0-74407 GCA_036272295.1 Steroidobacteraceae bacterium | reverse complement strand
CAGGGCGTCGCGGCCTTCCTTGCTCTTGCCGACCTTGAACGTCAGGGTGGACAGGAACGAGGGGCGGTCGATTCCGTAGCGGGTGAAGGCGTCGCGCGAAGCCAGGTTGGCACGCAGCGCAACGAGCTCGTCGGGAGAAGCGGCAATGAGATCGATGTCGGCGGAGAGCGGCTCATTCAAGGCGGAGTTCAAGTGAATCTCGCCGAGCCCGAGCGCGAAGGACGAGGCCGGCCACATGAAGGCCAAGGCCCAAAGACACGCCACAACTGCGAGGCGGGGCATCGTCACGGACATTTCTACTCCCAGAAATCTGGTGGGCAGGCGGATAAAGTTCATTGTAGCTGAGGAGCTTGGAAGCGAATTCTCACTTGCCCTTTTAAATGGCGGATTACTATAGCTTACTGGGGTCTATTTACCAAAATCTGGGCCACGGAAACTGCGTTATGCGCCGCACATTTCCGAACATTATCGGCCACGATCCAAAAATTTAGAGCGAGATCACGGGTCGGGTCCGACCTCATCCGGGCGATGTAAACCCGATCCGGGGCGGTCGAGAGCGCCGCCGGCGTCGGCAGCTCGCGGCTCGACGCGGCATCGATCACACGGATGCCGGTACCGCGCTGCAACACCCCGAGCGCTTGGGCAGGAGTGGCGGGCCGCCGCAGGCTGACGTGCACGGCCATGCCGTGTCCGAAGAACACCGGCACTCGTACGGCCGTGACGTTGATCGGCAGCTGCGCCAACCCCAACAGCCGCCGGGTCTCCTGCCAGATCCGGTGCTCCTCCCGCGAGACGCCGTCCTCCCCGATCGCATCCACCTGCGGAATCACGTTGAACGCAATCTGCTGTCCGAACCCGCCCGCGCGCGGCTGCTTGCCGTTGAGCAGCGCCACCGTCTCCGCGGCGAGCTCATCGACCGCCCCTCGGCCGTTCCCCGACACGGCCTGGTAGGTCGCGACCTCGACGCGCTCGAGGCCCGCGAGCGATTCGAGCGGCCCGAGCGCGGTGGCGAGCGCAACGCTCGCGCTGCCGGGCAGCGCAATGAGGCCGCGCGGCCCCACGGTCTGGAGCTCTGCCGCGTTCACGTCGGCGGCGATCAACGGCACATCGCCGCGCCCGCGGAAATGAGCCGAGCCGTCGAGCACCCAGGCATGCGCCGCGGCCGCTTCGGCGTAACGCTCGGACAGCGCGCGCCGGCCGCAGAAGAACACGAGATCGGCACGCGCGAAATCGAAACCGGCGACGAGGCCCACGGACAGCGGCCGATCCTCGTCGCCGACCCTCCCGCCGGCCCCGCGCTCATCGTCGAGCGCATGCAGCTCGGCGCTGGGAAAGTCCCGCAGGCGCAGCTCCGCGATCACGGCTTCGCCGATCAGGGTCGATGCGCCGACGACGGCGATGCGCGGCACGCTCATGGCTGCCGCGCGATGTCGGGGGTCGTTCGCACCACCTCGCCGCATTGCGCGCGGTGGCGCAGGCAATGATCCATCAACACGAGCGCCAGCATCGCCTCGGCGATCGGCGTCGCACGGATACCGACGCAGGGATCGTGGCGCCCGGTCGTGACGATCTCGACCGGCCGCCCCTCGATGTCGATGGTGTCGCCGGGCACGGTGATGCTCGAGGTCGGCTTCAGGGCGAGGCTGACGATGATGTCCTGGCCGGAGGAAATGCCGCCGAGCACGCCGCCCGCGTGGTTGCTCTTGAAGCCTCGCGGCGTCAGCTCGTCCCGGTGCTCGCTGCCGCGCTGCGTGACGGACGCAAACCCGGCGCCGATCTCGACGCCCTTGACGGCGTTGATGCCCATCATCGCCCCGGCCAGGTCCGCGTCCAGCCGCTCGAACACCGGCTCTCCCCAGCCCGGCGGCACGCCGCTCGCGATCACGGTCACGCGCGCGCCGATCGAGTCGCCCGCCTCGCGAATACGCCAGATGAAATCCTCGAGCTCCCGGACGCGCGCGGGATCGGGGCAGAAGAACGGATTGTCGTACGCGGTGCGGGGGCTCACGGGCTCCAGCACCAGCGGGCCCAGCTGCCTGAGATAGCCGTGGATCTCGACGCCGGCGCGCTCACGCAGATACTTGCGCGCAATCGCGCCCGCCGCGACGCGCATCACCGTTTCCCGCGCCGAGGACCGGCCGCCCCCGCGATAGTCGCGAAAGCCGTACTTCTGGTGATAGGTGTAGTCGGCATGGCCGGGCCGGAAGCGGTCCTTGATCTTGTCGTAGTCCCGCGAGCGCTGGTCCTCGTTCGCCACCATGAGGCCGATGGGCGTGCCGGTGGTCCGGCCCTCGAACACACCCGACAGGATCTGCACGGTGTCCGGCTCACGGCGCTGGGTGGTGTACTGGGAGGTCCCGGGGCGGCGACGGTCCACGTCGGCCTGAAGATCGGCCGCGCCGAGCGCAAGGCCGGGAGGACAGCCGTCGACGACGCAGCCGAGCGCGGGCCCGTGGCTCTCGCCGAAGCTCGTCACCGTGAAGATCCTGCCGAAGCTGTTGCCCGCCACGTTCTATCGCTCTCCCCTGCCTTTTGCCACCGGTCCGCCGCGACCTCGCACCCGGCGGCGCGGCGGCGCCTCCGGTTCCCCACCGCCCGCAAGATCGCTCCTGCGCAGCATGAATACGCCGCCCCCTCCCATGTCGATCTGCGGCCACACGAAGGCAAGCCGGGGGTAGGCGCGAAGCAGCGCATCCTCGCTGTTGCCGACTTCGACGACCAAAAGTCCGTCCGGCTGCAAGTGCCGCGCCGCGCCCGCGAGGATGGCGCGCACGGCGGTGAGGCCGTCCTTCCCCGCAGCGAGGCCGAGCCGCGGCTCGTGCCGATACTCGCGCGGCAGGCGCCGCATCTCCGCGCTCCCGACATAGGGAGGATTGCTGACGATGATATCGTACCGGCGATCCCCGACCGCCGCGAAATGATCCGACCGGAGCACCCTCACCCGGGCACGGAGGCCCAGCCGCCGCATGTTGCGCCGGGCCACGGCCAGCGCGGCGTTCGAGATGTCGACGGCATCGACCCGTGCGCGCGGGAACGCGACGGCACAGGCCGCCGCGATCGCCCCCGACCCGGTGCCGATATCGAGAATGTCGCGCACCCGGCGCGCCTCGATCCACGGCGCGAATCGCTGCGCCGCCAGCTCCGCGATCGGCGAGCGGGGCACGAGCACGCGTTCGTCCACATAGAGCTCGAGACCCGCGAAGAACGCCCGGTGCGTGAGATAAGGCAGCGGCATGCGCTCGCGGATGCGGCGCTCGAGCAGCGCATCGATGCGCGCCGAGCAGCGCACGGACAGCAGCCTTCCGTATGCCCCGGCGCCCTCCGCATGCGGACGGCGCGCACAGAAGAACACGAGCTCCGCCGCCTCGTCGCGCGCGTTGCCCGTGCCGTGCCCGAAATGCAGGCGGCCCGCGGCGAGCAGCCGCGCGCCGCGCTCGATCGCGGCACCGACCGTCTCCCGATCTCTATGGGATAATCGTCGCATGACCATTCCCGGCAAGCCCCTCTACCTCGCGCTGTTGCTAGTCTTCGCCGCGGGCGCGGGGGCCGCCGCGTGGTGGCTCACCGCCGGCCGGGCGCTCCGCCCCGCTCCCGAGCTCGCCACCGGGACCGCTTTCACCCCGAGCCGCGAGCTGCCGGATTTTAGCCTGATCGATACGCACGGCCGGCCGTTCGGCAACGCGGATCTGCGCGGCCACTGGTCGATCATGTTCTTCGGCTACACCAATTGCCCGGATTTCTGCCCCACCACGCTGACTCTGCTCGCGTCGCTGGAAAAGCGCCTGCGTGCGCAGCATGCGGCGGTTCTGCCGACCGTGATCTTCGTGTCCGTGGACGCGAAGCGCGACACCCCCGGGCAGATGGCCAGGTACGTGCCCTACTTCGATCCGGGCTTCATCGGCCTGACGGCTCGCGATCAGCCGACGATCGAATCGGTGGCCCGCAAGCTCGGCGTGGGGGTGATCATCACCCCGCGCCCGGACGGCACCTACACCGTGGATCATTCCGGCGCGGTGTTCGTGCTCGACCCCCGCGGACGGCTCGCCGCGATATTGACCGGCCCTTTCACCACCGACGCGCTGCAGAGCGATTTTCAGCGCATCGTGGCAGGCACCGGATGAGCCGCGGCAGGCTGTTCGTCTCGCTGCAGCACGTCCTGCCGCAGCACGGGCTGTCGCGGCTGGTTCTGCGCGCAACGCGCGCACGCGCACCCTGGCTCAAGAACGCGTTGATCCGCCAGTTCTTGCGCCTCTACGACGTCGACATGTCGGAGGCCGCACAGGGCGACCCCTACGCATTCCCGAGCTTCAACGAATTCTTCACGCGCGCGCTGAGGGAAGGCGCCCGGCCGATCGCGGCGGCGCCGGGCTCCATCGCGAGCCCCGTCGACGGGTGCATCAGCGAGGCGGGCGCCATCCGGGGCGATCGGTTGCTGCAGGCCAAGGGACGGGATTACCGGCTGCGCGACCTGCTCGCCCGGCAGCCCTGGGCGGACCGCTTCGAGAACGGCTCTTTCGTGACCGTCTATCTGGCGCCTTTCAACTACCACCGGGTGCACATGCCGGTGCGCGGGCGGCTGGAGGACACCGTCTACGTTCCCGGGCGGCTCTTCAGCGTCAATGGCACGACCGCCGCGCATGTGCCGAACCTGTTCGCGCGCAACGAGCGGGTGCTGACCCTGTTCGACACCGCCTTCGGGCGCGTCGCACTGATCCTGGTGGGCGCTCTCAACGTCGGCAGCATGGCGACCGTATGGGCGGGCGACATCACGCCCGCTGCGCGCCGCGCGGTGACGCGGATTCCGGCATCTGCGACGGTGCTCGATCGGGGTGAGGAGCTCGGACGCTTCAACATGGGATCCACCGTGATCGTTCTGTTCGAGCCGGGCCGCGCCCACCTGGATCCCGAGACGCGTGACGGGCGCGCCGTGCGCATGGGCGAATCCCTGGGGTCGCTCGCGTGAGGCCGTGCCCGCGGCCGCTCGACGCACGCAGGTGGGCGCGCCGCTCACCGGTGAGTGCCCGGTGAGCTGGCGCCCCACCGCGAGCATGCCCGCGCTGCGCCGGCGTGCGGCCATGCTGGCGGCCGCCCGCGGCTTTTTCGCCGAGCGCGGCGTGCTGGAGGTGGAGACGCCGATTCTCTCCGCGGCCGCGGTGACCGACCCGGCCATCGCATCTCTGGCAACCCGCATCTCGGGGCTCGAGGGCGCGCGCCATCTCAGCACCTCCCCGGAGTACGCCATGAAGCGGCTGCTCGCGGCGGGGAGCGGCGACATCTATCAGATCTCGAGGGCATTTCGCGACGGCGAGCGCGGGCGCTGGCACAACCCGGAGTTCACCCTGATCGAGTGGTATCGGCTGGGCTATGACGATGCCGCGCTGATGAGCGAGGTGGAGAGCCTGGTGATCGCGCTGCTCGCACCGGAACGAACGTTGCGGCCCGCCGAGCGGCTCTCCTACGCGCAAGCGCTCGTACGGCATGCCGGAGTCGACCTCGGGTCCGCGAGCGATGCGGAGCTCGCGGACGCGGCGAGGCGCCACGACGTCGCCTGCGAAGCGAGTCTCGACCGGGATGCCGCCCTCGATCTGCTCATGGGCCTCGTCGTCGGGCCCAAGCTCGGGCGCGAGGGGCCATGCTTCGTTTGCGACTACCCGGCCTCGCAGGCGGCGCTCGCGCGCATCAAGGAGGGATCGAGCGTTGCGGCGCGCTTCGAGCTTTACCTCGACGGCATCGAGCTCGCCAATGGTTTCCATGAGCTCGCGGACGCCGCCGAGCAGCGCGCACGCTTCGAGCGCGACCTCACCCTGCGCGCCGCCGCGGGGTTGCCGCTGCCGCCCATCGATGAGCGCCTGCTCGCCGCGCTCGCCGCGGGGATGCCCGACTGTGCGGGGGTTGCGCTGGGATTCGACCGGCTCGCGGCCGTCGCGCTCGGGACGCCGGGACTCGCCGGCGCCATGGCGTTCACGAGCGACGATGCCTGATGCTTCAGGGCGCCGCCGCCCGTCGCGGCGCTAACCCTTGCCGCGGGACAGATACTCGCCGGTGCGCGTGTCGATGCGCACGGTCTCGCCCTCGTTGATGAACAGCGGTACGCGCACCACCGCGCCCGTCTCGAGCTTCGCGGGCTTCGAGCCGCCGGTCGCCGTGTCGCCGCGCACGCCCGGATCGGTCTCGACCACCTTGAGCTCCATGTGCGCGGGCGGGACCACCTGCAGCGGCACCCCGTTCCACAGGGTCATGACGCACAAGGTGCCGTCCTTCAGCCACTGCGCGCCCTCCCCCACCGCCGACTTCGAGGCGGTCACCTGCTCGAAGGTCTCGGGCGCCATGAAGTGGAAGAAGTCGCCGTCGCTGTACAGGTATTGCATGTCGGTGTCGACGACGTCGGCCGCCTCGACCGAATCGCCCGACTTCCACGTGCGCTCGATGGTGCGGCCGGTCTTGAGATTGCGCACCCTCACCCGGTTGAACGCCTGACCCTTTCCGGGCTTCACCATCTCGTTCTCGACGATGGCATACGGATCGCCGTCGATCAGGATCTTGAGTCCGGACTTGAACTCGTTCGTGCTGTAGCTCGCCATCGAGGGGCCTTGGGCATCAGGGGGCGCGTATCATAGCCGCAAGCTCCCGCATTGGCCAATTTGCGGGACGGGAGTCCCAGAAAGGCCATATTGCGGATGTTAGACTTTGCGCTCTTTTGGGGAGGATTTTGACCCGTGACCGAGCAGGGTGCCGTTCCGATGATCGTCATGACGCGGTCGCAGGACCACGTCGAGGCCATCAACTCCACCTTGCGCAAGGCGGGTCACCCGGTGCATTGCACCTGGCTGCCGGATGCCCGCGACCTGGGCGATGCGCTGACCCAGCTCAATCCCGAGATGCTGGTGGCGTTCATCGAGGAGCTGGGTGTCGATCTCGCTTCGTTGATCAAGGTGAAACAGGGCAGCGCGCCCGGCATGCCGGTGCTCGTGATCCGCGAGAATGTGGACGAGGCCGTGATCGCGGAGGCCATGCGCCTCGGCGCACAGGATGTCGTCACGCTCGCGAATCGCAACCGGCTGCAGTCGGTTGCCACGCGTGAGCTGCGGGCCTATCGGCTGGAGCGCGCGCTTTCCACGACGCTGTCCTCTGCACGCGAGTACCGCGAGCAGCTGCAGCACTTCCTCGAGGGCTCCGCCGACGCCATCACGCACGTGCAGGAAGGCATCGTCGTCGATGCGAACCGCGCGTGGCTCGAGCTGTTCGGCTATTCCGGCGACGAGGCGCTGGTCGGCACGCCGCTCATGGATCTGTTCGAGCAGGAGACGCATCCCGCCTTGAAGGGCGCCCTGGTGGCCTGTCTGCAGGGCAAATGGTCCGGCCACGGCCTCAAGGTGCAGGCTCTCCTGTCGGACGGCTCCACGCTTGCGCTCGAGCTCCTGCTGACCAGGGCGGACTTCGAGGGCGAGCCGGCGGTGCGCATCGCCATTTCCGCCGACCGCAAGCAGGACCACGATCTCGAGCTGCAGCTCGCGGACGCGGTGCAGAACGACGCGACCACGCGCTTCCTGCAGCAACGCTATCTGATCGGCGCGGTCATCGAGCGCTGCGGCAGCGTCATGAAAGGCGGCGTACGCCAGTTCGCGCACGTGAAGCCCGACCGCTTCATCGAGATCCAGAGCTCCATCGGCGTGCTTGCCAGCGAGGACTTCATGGGACAGCTCGCCGAGGTGTTGCGCGCGCAGCTGACGCCCACCGATCTGTGCGGACGCTTCGGCGGCAACGGATTCCTCGTCCTGCTCGAGCGCGGCACCGCGCGTGACGTCGAGACGTGGGCCGAGAACGTGGTCAAGCGCATCGGCGAGCACACCTTCACGATCGGCGACAAGACGCTGACCGCGACCGCGACGGTGGGCCTCGGCCTCCTGTCGGCGACGGATACCGACGTGGGCGGCGCGGTGAGCGACGCCGTCAGCGCGACGCGGCGCGGCCGCGAGCTCGGCGGCAACCAGATGTACGTCGTCGACAAGTCCGACACGGACACGCGCGTACAGGCGTACGACAAGATCTGGGTGAAGCACATCAAGAGCGCGCTGATGGAGAATCGCTTCCGGCTGGTGCAACAGCCGATCGCGAGCCTGCTCGGCGAGGACAAGGGCATGTTCGACGTGCTCGTGCGCATGCTCGACGAGCAGGGCACCGAGGTGCTGCCGGCCGAATTCATCGCCGCCGCCGAGCGCAACGACCTCATGAAGAACATCGACCGCTGGGTGATCGGCGCCTCCATGTCATTCGCGGCCAATCGCAAGGCCTCCTGCATATTCGTGCGCATCTCCAAGGACACGGTGCTCGACAAGAGCCTGATCACGTGGCTCGACACGCAGTTGAAGTCCTTGAAGATCGAGGCGAAGCGCATCTGCATCCAGGTGACCGAGGAGCTCGCCAACCAGTACGTGCGCCAGACGAAGGAGCTGGCCGAGAGCCTGCGCAAGCTCGGCTTCCGTTTCGCGCTCGAGCACTTCGGCACCGGACGCGACCCGCTCAAGCTGCTCGCCGACATCGACATGCACTTCATCAAGATCGACGGCTCGCTGATGCAGGGCCTGTCGACCAATCAGCTCCAGCAGCAGCGCGTGAAGGGGCTGGTCGAGGCCGCCAAGCGCCGCAGCATGGAGACCATCGCCGAGCGCGTCGAGGACGCGAACACCATGGCGGTGCTCTGGCAGCTCGGCATCGAGTTCATCCAGGGCTACTTCGTCAACGCCCCCGAGGACGTGACGATATCGGGCGAACGCTAGGAGTTCGGGCGCCAGGACGGAACGCCCGGCTCCCTTCGATCGTTGCTCTCGCGTACCGTCCCGTCCGGGTAAGAGCTGGGCGGGCACTGCTACCCGTCATATGTTCCGACGTCCACCTGGGGGCCGCCTGATGAGCAGCGGTCTAGCCGCGGCCTCGAGACCCACCTACGGGTAGCAGTGCCCGACTAGCTCTTACCCGGACGGGACGGTACGCCCGAGCAACGGTCGAAGGGAGCCGGGCCTTCCGTCCTGGCGCCCGGACTCCTAGCTACTGGCTGATACTTCGAGCCGGTCGACCTGCTTGTATGCGCGGGAGAAACGCTTCCGGCGCTGGCCCTTCTGGTCCTTGAACTGCGCCAGCTCGTCGAACTTGAGCCGCATCGGCGCACTGGCGCCGCTGTGGACCGTCAGCACCTCGCCCGGCGAGACCACCGCCATGGCGACGAGGTACTCATCGCGCTCCGCGGATTTCTTGCCGGGGATGCCGTAGAGATTCTGGCCCTTGCCCGAGCTCATCTCCTCGATCTGCGCCGCCGGCAGCGCCAGCACCTCGCCGTCGTTGTTGACGAGGATCGCGAGCGCGTCCTTGCCCGGGAGCGGCTGCGCCGGCAGCACCTTGGCGTTCTCCGGCACCTTGAGCACCGACTTGCCCTTCTTGTTGCGCGCGGAGAGATCGCCGAGCTTGGCCGCAAAGCCGTAACCCGCATCGCTCGCGAGCAGCCACAGATCGGCCGGCTCCCCGATCAGCACCGCGGCGAACGTCGCGCCGTCCGGCGGATCGACGCTTCCCGACAGCGGCTCGCCGTAGCCGCGCGCCGCGGGCAGCGTGTGCGCATCCAGGCTGTAGGCGCGGCCGGTCGAGTCGATGAACACCGCCTGCTGCAGGTTGCGTCCGCGGGCGGCCGCCTGGAACTCATCGCCCCCCTTGTAGCTCAGCGAGCGCGGATCGATGTCGTGGCCCTTGGCCGCGCGGACCCACCCCAGCCGCGACAGCACCACGGTGGTCGGCTCGCTGGTGAGCAGGTCGGTCTCCGCGATGGCCTGCGCGGCCTCGCGCTCCACCAGCTTGGTGCGGCGCGGATCGCCGAACTCCTCGGCATCCTCCAGCAGCTCCTCGCGCACCAGCTTGGTGAGGCGCGCCTTGCTCTTCAGGATGCGGTCGATCTCGTCGCGCTCCTCGGACAGCTTCTTCTGCTCATCGCGGATCTTCATCTCCTCCAGGCGCGCGAGGTGACGCAGCTTGGTCTCGAGAATCGCCTCGGCCTGCTCATCGGAGAGCTTGAAGCGCTTCATCAGCACCGGCTTCGGCTGGTCCTCGGTGCGCACGATGCGGATCACCTCGTCGAGGTTGAGGTACGCGATCAGCAATCCGTCGAGGATGTGCAGGCGCGCAACCAGCTTGTCGTGCCGGAAACGCAGGCGCCGCGTGACCGTGCTCTTGCGGAACTCCAGCCACTCGAGCAGCAGGTCCTTCAACCCCATGACGCGCGGACGGCCGTCGAGGGCGATCACGTTGAGATTGACGCGGTAGTTGCGCTCGAGGTCGGTGGTCGCGAACAGGTGCGCCATCAACGCCGGGACGTCGACGCGATTCGATTTCGGCACGATCACGAGGCGGGTCGGATTCTCGTGATCGGACTCGTCGCGGATGTCGTCCACCATCGGCAGCTTCTTCTGCTGCATCTGCGCGCCGATCTGCTCGAGCACGCGGCTGCCCGATACCTGGAACGGCAGCGCATCGATCACGATCTCCCCGTCCTCGATGTCGTAGGTCGCGCGCGCCTTGAAGCTGCCCGTGCCGGTCTCGTAGATCTGCACCAGGTCGCTGCGCGGCGAGACGATCTCGCCCCCGGTCGGCAGGTCGGGGCCCTTGATGTACGCCATGAGCTTGCGCGTCGAGAGCTCGGGATCGTCCAGCAGCGCCACGCAGGCGTTGACCACCTCGCGCAGGTTGTGCGGCGGGATGTCGGTGGCCATGCCGACCGCGATTCCGGACCCGCCGTTCAGCAGGAGATTCGGCACGCGCGCGGGCAGCAGCGTCGGCTCGTCGAGGGAGCCGTCGAAGTTCGGCGCCCAGTCCACGGTGCTCGATCCGAGCTCGCGCAGCAGGAGGTCGGCGTAGCGGGTGAGGCGCGATTCCGTGTAGCGCATCGCCGCGAACGACTTGGGGTCGTCGGTCGAGCCCCAGTTGCCCTGGCCGTCCACGATGGGATATCGGTAGGAAAAGTCCTGGGCCATGTGCACCATGGCCTCGTAGCAGGCGCTGTCGCCGTGCGGATGGAACTTGCCGATCACGTCGCCGACGGTGCGCGCCGACTTCTTGTGCTTGGAGCCCGCGGCCAGCCCGAGCTCGCTCATCGCGTAGACGATGCGGCGTTGCACGGGCTTCAAGCCGTCGCTCAAGGCGGGCAGCGCGCGATCGAGGATCACGTACATCGAATAGTCGAGATAGGCGCTCTCGGCGAACGCCTTCATCGGCCTGCGCTCGACGCCCTCGAAGTTCAATTGCTGGTCTTTCATGGATGAATCCGTGGACGGGCCCGTAACCTAGACCTGAGCGAGGTTGCCCTTGGCCTCCAGCCACTCGCGCCGGTCGGCCGCGCGCTTCTTCGCCAGCAGCTTGTCGAAGAGCTCGTCGGGACTGTCATGGGCGTCGATGACGAGCTGCACCAGGCGTCGCGTCTGCGGAGCCATGGTGGTCTCGCGCAGCTGCACCGCGCTCATCTCGCCGAGACCCTTGAACCGGGTGACCACCGGCTTGACCCGCGCGTTCGATTCGGTGATGCGCTTCAGCGCCTTTTCACGCTCGGCCTCGTCGAGCGCATAGACGACCTCCTTGCCGGCATCGATCCGGAACAGCGGCGGCATGCACACGTACACGTGGCCGGCCGCGACCAGGGGACGGTAATGGCGCAGGAACAGCGCGCACAGCAGCGTTGCGATGTGCTGACCGTCGCTGTCGGCGTCCGCCAGGATGCAGACCTTGTGGTAGCGCAGCCCGGAGAGATCCGTGGCCGAGGGATCGACGCCGATGGCGACGGAGATGTTGTGCACCTCCTGCGACTGCAGCACCTCCGAGGAGTCCGATTCCCAGGTGTTCAGGATCTTGCCGCGCAGCGGCATGATGGCCTGGGTCAAGCGGTCGCGCGCCTGCTTGGCGGAGCCGCCGGCCGAGTCGCCCTCGACCAGGAACAGCTCGCCCCTCTCGGGGTCCTGATTGACGCAATCCGCCAATTTGCCCGGCAGCGCCGGGCCCGCGACCACGCGCTTGCGCGCCACCTTCTGGCTGTCCCGTGCGCGCTGCTGTGCGTTGGCGATGGCCATCATGGCGATCTTTTCGCCCTGATCGGGGTGCTGATTCAGCCACAGGGCGAACGCATCCTTGATCACGCCCTGGACGATGGCGGCGGACTCGCGCGAGGACAGCTTCTCCTTGGTCTGGCCGGCGAATTGCGGGTCGCGCATGGTGAGCGAGAGCACGAAGCTGACGCCGTCCCACACGTCCTCCGGCGAGAGCTTGAGGCCGCGCGGCACGAGGTTGCGGAACTCGCAGAACTCGCGAACCGCGTCGGCCGCGCCCACGCGCAGGCCGTTGACGTGCGTACCGCCCTCGGTGGTCGGAATCAGATTGACGTAGCTCTCCATCACCGGATGCTCCGACTCGAGCACCCAGGCGAATGCCCACTCGAGCGCGCCGCCGTCGATGTCGCGCTTGCCGTAGTAGGTCTCCTGGGGCAGCCACTCGCCCTTGCCGAGCTCCTCGGCCAGGTACTGATGCAGGCCGCCGGTGTAGAACCACTCGTCCTTCTCCCCGCTCGCCTCGTTCGAGAGCGTGACGCGCAAGCCCGGGCAGAGCACCGCCTTGGCGCGCAGGACCTGTTTCAGCTTGGGGACGGCAACCTTGTCGGAATCGAAATACTTGGTATCGGGCCAGAAGCGGATGGTGGTGCCGCTCTTCGACTTCGCAACGTCGCCCACCACCGTGAGCTTCGAGGCCGGATTGCCGGCCTTGTAGCTCTGGTTGTACTCCTTGCCGCCGCGCCGCACCCAGACCTCGAGATTCCTGGACAGCGCGTTCACCACCGACACACCCACGCCGTGCAGGCCGCCCGCGTGCTCGTAGTTCTTGTCGTTGAATTTTCCGCCGGCATGCAGCCGCGTGAGAATGAGCTCGACGCCGCTGATCTTCTCCTTCGGGTGGATGTCGACCGGCATCCCGCGGCCGTTGTCCTCCACCTCCAGCGAGCCGTCCTTGTGCAGGGTGACATCGATCTTGTCGCAATGCCCGTTGATCGCCTCGTCGACGCTGTTGTCGATGACCTCGTGCGCCAGGTGATTCGGGCGCGTCGTGTCCGTGTACATGCCCGGCCGGCGCCTGACCGGGTCCAGGCCGCTCAGCACTTCGATGTCGGAGGCCGTGTAGGAAGACGATGCCATTGATTCCTCGTGACCGATGGTGAATCGCGGCGCCGCGCTGGCGGCGGCAGCGAGGCGCCGGAGTCTATCACTGGAAGCGTACCGGCGATTCCGTTATCTTTCGAGCCCATGGGAATCGCAAATGCCCAAAATCTCGTACGCACTCCGCCGGTTCTGCCGCGCCCCTACGGCATCCGCGTGCGCCTGCGCGTGGGCGACCCCTTCTCGAAGCTGCTCGGCGCCGACTGGCAGAGGACGCACTGGTTCTACACCGCCGCGGAGCGCGATCGCGTCCTCGAGGACATGTCGCGCCGGCACGAGTACTCGAGGATCGGCGACCAGCCGGCCCTGGTGTTCGAGAAAGTCGAGAAGCTCGCCGAGAGCCGCAACTTCTAGGGGCCTGTCCGAGTACCGATCGCCGTAGCCGCAGCCGGCGCATCATTACTCCGACAGGCTCCTAGGCGGCTGGAGCGCCTTCCGGCCGGCTAGAACGTCTTGCCGAGGAAGAGGTAGTAGGCGCTGCTGCCGTGCTGATCGTAGCCCGTGCCGAGATACACGGGGCCGAGAAACGTATCGAACGCCAGGAACACCGAGCCGTCCTTGCGCGCCGACCCGAAGCTCATGTCGCCCCGGTGATCCCAGGTGTTGCCGAGCTCGAGCGACATGCCGATATAGGCCGGAAACTCGAAAAAGCCCTCGCCGCCGCGCCCGATCTTGCGGAAATAGATCGCGCGGGTGATCGCGTAGTGCGGTCCGAAGAGCGAGGTCGGCGCCAACCCCGAAAGATTGAAGAAGCCGCCGAGCGAGTAGAAGTCGGGCACGTCCGTCGGACTGATCTTGCCGTCGAGCGTCGAGCCGGCCGACGTCCAGAAAAGGATGGTGTTGCGCCCATGCGAATGGGCCAGCAGCCAATCCGCCTGGACACGGTCGGTGGCGGTGTCCGCTCCGAGGTCCGTGCGGTTCGCGTCCCACTGCAGCGTGAAGGTCTGTCCTTCGCGCGGAAAGTGCACGTTGTCGAGCCGATCGTAGCTGAATTTGAAGAACAGCTCGCCGTTGTTGTAGACCGGCTCCACCAGCGATGAGTCTCCGAACCGTTCCCGGGTTGCGCCGTTGGTACGGTGGACGCCGGCGCGGATCTCGCCCCAGTTGCCGAGGTTGCGGCCGACGTCGAAGTCCGCCTCCGCTTCGCGATCGCGAAAATCGGCGATCTCCTCGTTGTTCACGAAGATGGGGAGATCGCGCACCTCGACCCGGAGGCTCGGCGCCACGAACCACGTGCGGGTCGCGGTCAGGGGCTGGTAGAACTCGCTGAACACCTTGGGGTCGCTGCCGATCTGCAGATCGGTCAGGAGCTCGGCCCCGAGCTGATTGATCTCCGTCAGCACGAAGCGCGCCGCGGCGTTGTACTGGCTGTTGCCCTGAAAATTGTCCTCGAGATTGAGGCCGAAGCGCAGGTAGTTCGGCCCCCACGATTTGCGCCGCGCACGAATCTCTAGGCCGGACTCATCGTCGGTGGAGGATGCCGGCGCACCGGCGGCCGTCCCTGCCGCGGCGGAGCCCGCTTCCGCGCCGGACGACGTCGGGGCTGACTCCGCGACGAGGGCCGACGCCGGCGCGGCGATGCCGCCGAGCGGCGCGCTCGCGACGGCCCCCGTGACCAGGGTGTAGTCCAAGGTCTCGAACATCCCGAGGCCGTAGAGCTCGGTGATGCGCTTGCCGACCTCCTCGAAATCGAGCGGCTTGCCGACCAGGGGCCGCATCTCCGCCATGATGGTCTTTTCGTAGCGCTTCGATTGCTCGTCGACCCGCACGAATTGAATCGGCGGCAAGCCGGGCTCGCGGGCTCCCCGCCGCGCGAGGTACTCGCGATAAGCCTCCTCGCCGATGCTCAGATGCGCGAGCCGCGGAATGGCCTCGCGCGCAGCGGCCTCTCCGCGGGTGATCACGTCGTTGGCCGTGGTGAAATCCGTGGCGGCGGAGAGGCCGAGATTGGGCTCGATCAGCACGTCCTTGCCGGTCAGGCTCGCGCGCTGCCGATCCGAGTCCTTGCGAACCAGGATCGCGAGCATCTGGTTCGAGATGGACAGCGCCGAGTCGAGCGCGATCCGCGGCTGCAACGGGAAGCTCACGTCGGACACGATCACGATGTCCGCGTGCATGTCGCGCGCGACGTTGATCGGCAGGTTCTCCGCGAGCCCGCCGTCGACCAGCAGCCGCCCCTGGTACTCGACCGGCGCGAACACGCCCGGCGCGGAGATGCTCGCCCGCATGGCGATCGACAGATCACCCTTGTCGAGCAGCACCGCATTGCCCGTCTCGAGGTCGGTTGCCACGGCACGAAACGGCGTCGGCAGCAGGTCGAAGTTCGTCGTGTTGCTGAAGGGCAGCGTCAATTGGCGCAGAGTCTCCTGCAGCTTTTGACCCTGGATGAATCCCTTGGGGAGCAGGATGTGCCCATGCTTCAAGCCGAGCGGCAGCTTGACCAGGAAGTTGCGATCGTCCTGCTTGCGCCTGAAGGCGAGATCCCGCCGGGGCGGCGCGTCCCGAAACGCTTCCTGCCAGTCGACCGAGCGCATGGTCGCCTCGATCTGGTAGGCCGTCATGCCGCTCGCATACAGACCCCCGACCACCGCGCCCATGCTGGTGCCGGCGATGCAGTCGATCGGCACCTTGAGATCCTCCAGCACCTTGAGCACGCCGATGTGCGCCATGCCGCGCGCTCCGCCGCCCGAGAGCACCAGGCAAATGCGTGGGCGCGCAGCGGGCTCGGCGGCTCGTGACGGCGGCGCCCACGTGCAGGCGGCCGCGAGCACCAACATCGACGCGATTCTCGCGAGCTTCCCCATTCGACCCAACTTCGTCGGCTTCGCCGCCGTCGAGCGAAATCTATCACGCCCTCGGCCGCGCGGATGCCTCCATGCTAGCGCAGGCGGGCGCCTCTACAGCTGCACGATATTGATGCTGCTGGCAGTGAAGGTGTTGTTGCCGCGGTTGTAATAGCCGTTCGCCACGAAGTGCAGCGCAGGCGTTGCGCCCACCAAATGGCTCTTGATGGTTCCGATGAATGTGCTGAAAGAGTTGTAGCAGGCGACGTTGACGGTATCCGCCGCGGGCACGGTTCCGAGCGAGAACAGCGGCAGGAACGTCGCCGGCAGACCCGCCGCCGCGGTCGCACCGACCGCCGGCACGATCAGCGGCGAGGACGGCAGGGACTTGATGTCGATGACTTCCTCTCCAATGCGGATCTCGGCGGAGTCCAGGGTTTTGTCGGCGAGGTCGATCCCCATGCCGGTGTCCGCCTCCGGGCTGAATTGCGTCGATGTGGCTGCGCCGCTCCAGTCCGCCCTCAATTGTGCGGGCACTGAGAGCTCGGAGTTGATCGAGAACGCCAGGAAGTCGGGAGGCGCCGCGCCGTACGCCGACGTGAAGCCGTTGATCCACACCTTCGAGCCTGCGACCGTGCCGGCCGGCAGCGTGAGATCCCCCGTATCGACCGAGTAGGCCGCGAGGCTCACTGGGCCGCTGCCGGCAAAGTTATAGGTCGAAGCAGGCCAGTAGGTGATGGAGCTGAGGTCCATGACCAGGCCGCCCGCTCCTGCGGACACCAGCGATCCGAAGATCGGTGTCTGGACTATGCGCACCGATCCGGTGTTGAAGCTGGAAGTCCCGGTGGCGTCGAGGGTCACCACCCCGGTCGAGGACAGCGAATAGAGCCCGCGCGCGATGATGTGCTGTCCGGAGGAGATCGACCGATAATCGAGGCCCGTGACCGATGGTGTATCGTCCGCGGTCACGATGGTTCCCGTGCCCAAGGTCACGACCGAATTGCCCTCGTAGTAAATGCTGGTGCCATCGTTGAACTGTACGGTCGCGCCCCGGACGGTCAGCGTGTTCCCGCTGCGCGCGATCACGTCACCCTCCAGTCCCTGGGTGTAGTAGTCCTCGAGCGTGCTGCCGACCACGACGTAGTTGGCATTGAACTTACCCGCCGACGTGCTCTGCGCAACGTCCGGTGTGGGTTCGAACGTCGTATACGCCGCCGTCATCGTCGTGCCTGCCGAGAGCTGCGAGAGCACCGTGAGGCCGGCGTTCCCCTCGTACCAGACGCCGTTGATGAGGTACTCGGTGGTCGGACTGGAGAACATGCTGAGCGCGCCGAGACTGTTGATCTCGTCGAAGAACGGCCTGACGTATACCGAGTACGTGCCAACGTTGATGCTCGAGTTGATCAACGGCCCGCGTACGCGCACTTGCTTGGTATCCGAGGGGCTGGTCGCAGCAGTGACGAAAGGCCTGATGGTGACGACGGGCGTCGCTCCGTTGATGTTCACCACGTTCGAGGCCGCCAGGTCGAAGGCCAGTGCCAGCCGCAGCGCGCTGGTCGATGCATACGTCGCCCCGATCACCATCGGATGGTCCGGATCGAACGTGATGTTGATGGTCTGGGTGGTGACCGCGGCCCCCTCGGTGTCCTGCACGGTCGCCTTCGTCGGAACGCCGTTCTTGATCACCGCGATGTTGGCTGCGGTGTAATCGAGGACCAGGGTGGCCGAGGTGTAGGTGTCGTTCGGCACGCTCGCCGCGTCCCAGAGCTCGGAGACGTCGTCGAGCTTGGTGATGTCGACGGTCTCGACGGCGCCCACCGCGGTGATCACGCCCACGTTCTTGCCGGTCAGGGTCAGCGAATCGATGTTGACTTGATAGCCTGCGAAATCGCCCGGCGCATCGGTCATCGTCACCCAGGAGATCCCGTAGCCGCTGGTGAGATTGTTCCTGTGGCAACCGGTCCCGGTGGCGGCGACGGCGCAGAGCGCGACGGCGGACAGCAACCGCGGGCGGCGGGCAAGTGATAAGTGCACTACGGCTTTCCGTGATGGTGATTTAGGGTGCGTAGGATAATGACTTTCGAGAGGCCGCGTCAGGCAAAGTTCAATTTCACCCGGTGCGGGAGCGGGTTGCGGCGGAAGACCGCCGCGGCCGGCTGCCCGGTGACCTCTGCGGCGGGCGGCCCCCCGGCCGCGCCGCACCGACCGCCGGCGCCGGAACCTGCTGGGTGATGCAGTGGATGTTGCCTCCGCCCAGCAGCACCTCGCGGGTGGGCACGCCGAGCACCCGCCGCGAGGGAAACAGCCGCCGCAGGGCTCGGGCCGCGGCCGCGTCGTAGCGCTTGTCGTAGAGCGGCATGACGATGCAGCGATTGGCGACGTAGAAGTTGATGTACGAGGCCGGCAGCCGGTCGCCCGCTTTGCGCGGACGAGTCCCCGCGCGCCGGTCGACGGTCGCGGCCTCCTGCGCGGTCATGCAGAGGGGTCCCGGCTGGTGGATCTTGTGGATCGTGAGCGCGCGCCCGCGTGCATCGCGCGCCCGGGTCAGGCGCCGGTGGGCATCCGCCGAGATCTCGTACTGAGGATCGTCTCGATCCAGGGTCCAGGTGAGCGCGACGTGCCCCGGCGCGGTGAAGCAGGCAAGCTCGTCGACGTGACCCCCCGTCTCGTCGAGGTAGACGCCCTTTCCGAGCCAGATCACGGTGTTGACGCCGAGGTATCGGCGCAGATGCTCCTCGACATCCGCACGGCTCATGTTGCCGTTGCGATTCGGATTGAGCAGGCACTCCTCCGTCGTCAAGCAGGTGCCCTGCCCGTCCACGTGTATGGCGCCGCCCTCGAGCACGAACGAGGTCCGGTACCGATCGGAGGCCTCGATCTCCAAGACCTTGCGCGCGACCTCATCGTCGCGATCCCAGGGAAAATATAGTCCGCTCGCCAGGCCACCCCAGGCGTTGAAGGTCCAGTCGACCCCGCGGCGGCGTCCCTTGGCGTCGATGACGAAGGTCGGGCCGCTGTCGCGGATCCAGGCATCGTTGGCGCTGAGCTCCACCAATCGCACCGTCGAGGGCAGCCGCTCACGCGCGTTCTGAAACTGCACCGCGGAGACGCCGACGGTGACGGGCTCGGCGCTCGCGATGGCGGCCGCGACCGCGGCGAACGCGGTCTGCGCCGGCTTCGCGCCCTCGCGCCAATTGTCGGTGCGCTCGGGCCACAGCATCCAGCAGCCGGAGTGCCGCTCGAACTCCGCCGGCATGCGGAAACCGTCCTTCGCAGGAGTGGATCTCAGTGTGCGCAATGCTCCTCCCAGGACCGCGCATGCTAGCATTGGGCAAGGATTTACAGGAGCGTTGCATGTCAGAGGCGAAACCCGTAGCGCTGCAGGTTCCCGCGGGCGGCGAGAAGATCACGGTCGCGAACGGCAAGCTCGAGGTCCCGGACCATCCCATCATTCCCTTCATCGAGGGCGACGGCACCGGCCGCGACATCTGGCGGGCCAGCGTGCGGGTGCTCGACGCGGCCGTCGAGAAGGCTTACGGCGGCCGGCGCAAGATCCGCTGGATGGAAGTTTTCGCCGGCGAGAAGGCCAACAAGAGCTACAACACCTGGCTCCCCGACGAGACCGTGGCGGCCTGCAGGGAATACCTCGTGTCGATCAAGGGTCCGTTGACGACGCCGGTCGGCGGCGGCATCCGCTCGCTCAATGTCGCATTGCGCCAGCTGCTCGACCTGTACGTCTGCCTGCGCCCGGTGCGCTGGTTCCGGGGCGTCCCCTCTCCGGTCAAGGCGCCGGAGAAGGTGGACATGGTCATCTTTCGCGAGAACACCGAGGACATCTACGCCGGGATCGAGTTCGAGGCCGGCTCAGCCGACGTGAAGAAGTTCCTCGACCTGTTCAAGCAGGCGTTCCCCAAGCAGTACACCAAGATCCGCTTTCCCGAGACCTCCGGCATCGGCTTGAAGCCCGCCTCACGGGAAGGCACGGAGCGGCTGTTCCGCGCCGCCCTCAAGTATGCGGTCGACAACAAGCGCAAGAGCGTCACGATCGTGCACAAGGGCAACATCATGAAGTTCACGGAGGGGGCGTTCCGCAACTGGAGCTACCAGCTCGCCGAGCGCGAATTCGCCGACCACGTGTTCACCTGGGAGCAATGGGAGCGCATCAAGGCCGAGAACGGCGAGAAGGAGGCGGCCGACCGGATGGAGGCTGCGCGCAAGGCCGGCAAGATCATCATCAAGGACGCGATCGCGGACATCACCCTGCAGCAGGTGCTCACGCGCCCCGACGAGTTCGACGTGGTCGCCACGATGAACCTGAACGGCGACTATCTGTCGGACGCGCTGGCGGCCCAGGTGGGCGGCATCGGGATCGCGCCCGGCGGCAACATCAACTACGTCACCGGCCATGCGGTGTTCGAGGCGACCCACGGAACGGCCCCGAAGTACGCGGACCTCGACAAGGTGAATCCCGGCTCGGTGATCCTGTCGGGCGAGATGATGCTGCGCTACATGGGCTGGCTCGAGGCCGCCGACGCCATCATCGGCGCCATGGACAAGACCATCGCGCAGAAGACCGTGACCTATGATTTCGCGCGCTTGATGCAGGGTGCGACCGAGGTCAAGTGCAGCGAGTTCGGCAGCCTGCTGATCAAGAACCTCTGACATCCGCGGCGGGCCGCGCCCGCGGCGTGCTCGGCCCCCGCGGCGCGCTCAACCCGCGCGGGCGAGCCCGACGGCGGCGCTCGCCGGCTGCGAGCGCTGCTTCATCACATCGAACGCCGCGACCCGATAGCTTTCCGTCATGGTCGGGAAGTTGAAGATCTGCTCGACGAAGAAGTCCGCGGTCGAGTGCGTCGCAATCGCCGCCTGGCCGAGGTGCACGAGGTCGGTGGCGCCCTCGCCGAGCGCCTGCACGCCGACGACGCGCGCGGTGGAGCGCTCGCACAGGAGCAAGAGAAATCCGCAGGGCTCTCCGGCGATGTGGGCGCGTGCGACCTCAGCGAAGTCGGCGCGGCCGACGATGAGGTCGATCTTGTTGGCCGCGGCCTCGGTCTGGGTCACACCGACGCAGGCGATCTCCGGAATGGTGTACACGCCGCTCGGTACGAGGCTGGTGGACGGCGGCGGCGGCAGCCCGAGCGCCGCCAGCGCTGCGCGGCGGCCTTGGTCCGCCGCGGCGCAGGCGAGCGCCGGCGGCCCGATGGCATCGCCCGCGGCGAAGATGCCGGGAATGTTGGTTTCGAAGCGCGGATCCACCTGCACGTGACCGCGGCCGTTGATGGCAAGACCGAGCCGGTCGAGCCCGATGCCGTCCAGATTCGCGACCCGCCCGAACGCCGCGAACACGATCTCGGCCGTCAAGCCCGCGCCGGTCTTCACGTCGACCTGCACCTGTGCGAATCCATCGAAGCGCGCGCCGGATACCTCCGTGCCGCCGCGGTAGGCGCCGCCCATCGACTGGAACGCCGCAAGAAATCCGCGGCGCAGCGCCGGATCGAGGAAGCCGAGCGGCTCGGCGGCCTTGTCGACCAGCGTCACGGCACAGCCCAGCGCCGCGAAGATCGAGGCGTACTCGCACGCGATCACGCCGCTGCCGAGCACCACCATCGAGCGCGGTATGTAGGGAAGGCTCAGGATCGAGTCGCTGTCGAGGATGTGCTCGTGATCCACTTCGATGGCGGGCACGTGCCGGGGGCGTGACCCCGTCGCCACCAGCACGCGCGGCGAGCGGAGCGTCAGCCGCGATCCGTCCAGGCGCTGGACCTCGACGCGATCGCGGGCGAGGAACGTTGCGCGCCCGTGGATCAGCTCGACCTGGTTGCGTGCGAGCTGCGCCTGCAGGTAGCGATCCTGGGCCTCGATGACCACGTCGACGCCGTGCAGCAGCGCCGACAGGGGCGCGTCTCCCCGCAGCTCGACCGCCAGCGAGGATGCGCTGCCCTGCATGCGGCGATAGCGCAGCGCCTGCTCGCGCAGCGCCTTGCTGGGAATGGTGCCGGACAGCAGGCATGCGCCGCCAACCTGCGCGTCGCGCTCCACGATGGCGGCGCGAAAGCCCGCCTTGGCGGCCTGGATCGCCGCTTTTTGACCGGCGGGACCCGATCCCACGCAGAGAAAGTCGAATTCGGCTTCTGGCACGCTAGCAAGGCTCGGTGAGAGTTTCCCGGGGGCGGCGGCCCATCGGCGTCACAGCCCGGCGAGGCTGCGGACATGCTCGCGCTTGGCCAGCATCTTGCGTCGATCGTCCGGGAACATGCCGAGCTGCTCGAACACGGGGCTCTCGACCACGATCTCCTCGTCGAGAAGCTGCGGATGCATGGTGTGGGTGGCGAACAGGTGCGCGGCGTGCACGGTGCACGCAAGGTCGCTGTGGTCGGACTCCCGATAGTTGCGCCAGTCGCTCGCAGCGTCCTGAACGTCCTTCGGCAGGCTCCAGTTGCCCATCAGCAGGCGGCCGAACGCCGGCTCGAACTCCACCACGAGCTCCGAGAAGGTGTGCGCATCCATCACCGTGCGCTGCTCGCGCTCGAAGCGCGACAGCACCTTGAGTGCGAGCGCAGCCCCCGTGCGGTGCATGAGCGCGGCGAGAAATGCGCTCTCCACGTGCTTGCGGCGCTCGCGCGCGATCTCCTTCGCCCACAGGCCCGCGAGCCACGCCTCGCGCCACAGCTCCTCCGACTCGGGCTCGTGCCCGGGCGCGGTGAAGACCTCGCCGCGCAGCATCACGGCCATCGCGATGTTGCGGACTTCCGCGACGCCGAGCCATGAGACCGCTTGCTGCAGCGAAACGATCGCCGAGCGCGGGCGCAGGGCCGGTGAGTTCGCGACGCGCATGAGCTCGCCCGCGAGCACCGGGTCCGATTGGATCAGTTTGGCGAGCTGGGCTGCGTCGGTGGCCTGCTGGGCGGTCAGCTCCGCGAGCTGCGCGCATACGCGCGGCAGCGGTGCGATGGTCTCCTTGCCCGTGAGCGAGACGCTCAGATAGTCGCGCGCGACCTGCGGATTCAGGACCGGGAGGCTGATCGAAGCTTCGAGATTCACGCAACACCTCGTCGGCGCAATCCCGCGCCGCTCCGGTGCATGCTGCGGTTATCCCCTAGGTGTTTCTGTGATTTATGTCAAAAAACGTGTGCTAACCGAAGGCCTGGTCGAGAGCTTGGCTCAAATCCGCGACGAGATCGGACTTGTCCTCGAGCCCGATCGAGAGCCGGACCGTCCCCGGCGTGATCAGCGAGGCCGCCCGTTGCGCCGCCGTATACTCGTTGCCGGCCAGCAATTGGGGCGGCATGACCAGGCCCTCGGCCGACCCGACGCTGGCCGAGATCGAGAACAGCTCGAGCGAATCGGCGAAACGGGCGCCCTCCTTGAAGCCCCCGTCCAGCTCGAGGGTCACCACGGCGCCGAAGTCGCTCATCTGCCGGCGGGCGAGCTCGTGCTGCGGGTGGCTCGCGAGCCCCGGATAGTGGACGCATTTCACCCGCGGATGACCCGCGAGGAGCTCGGCGACCGCCTGGGCGTTCGCGCACTGACGCTCGTAGCGCAGGAAATAGGTGCGCATGCCGCGCTGGATGAGAAACGCCGCGTGCGGATCGAGGGTCGGGCCCAGCGAAACGACGTCCTTGCGCATCAGCGCGATCAGCTCCCTGCTCGCGATGATCGCTCCGCCCATCACGTCGCCGTGACCCGAGGCGTACTTGGTGAGGCTGTGCAGGAACACGTCGACCGGGAAGCTGCCGTGATTGTGGAAACCGGCGAAGGTGTTGTCGAGCACCGTGAGGGCGCCGGCGCGCCGCGCGTGGGAGGTCAGGTGCTCGATATCCGCGATCTTCGTGACGGGATTGGTGGGACTCTCGAACACCACCAGCCGCGTGGGCCGATCGGCGAGAATGCTCTCGATGCTCTCGCGGTCCTCGATCGACAGAAGCGTGTGCATGACGCCGAACTTCGCCAGGAGGTGCTGCACGATGTAGCGGGTGGGCCCATAGGACTCGACGAAGGCGAGGATGTGGTCGCCCTGCTTGCACAGCGCCAGGAAGCTCGCGGCGACGGTCGCGACCCCCGAGCCGACCAGCAGGCAATCGTCGCGCCCCTGGAGACGCGCGAGCAGGAGCTCGAGCTGCCGCAGCGTCGGATTCGCGGATCGGGAGTAGAAGAACCCGGGGCGCTCGCCGCGCAGATAGCGCAGCGTCTCGGCGGTGTCGTCGAGGGAGAACTTCACCGACTGATAGATCGGCCCCACCAGCGGGCGAACGTCATCGGGCAGCTCCACCGCGGGCGGGTGGTTGACCAGCGTGTCTCGTTTCATGGCGAGACGATAATCGACTGATAACCGGATGAAAAGGCGTGAATGGGCGCTCTGACGCTTGGCAGGCCAGCCTCGGCTCAGCCGCCACGCCGGGAGGGCACGTGAGCGCCGTCAGGGCGCGAGGTAGCGGTTCAGCTCCGAATTGATCGCGCCCGACGAGCTGAAGAGCGGCGCGGCATCGGCCGTGCCGAGGCCCAGCCCTTGATAGGCCTCGTCGTTGACGATCGCGTCGCGGGCCTGCCGGGTGAAGCCGTGCAGCGTGATGTCGGCCAGGCGGTGGGCGACGTGGACGACGTTGCACTCGAAGCGCGCCTCGCCCGCCGACACATAGGTCTCCCAATGTGCGGTGACCGTGGGCACGGGCGGCGGCAGTCCCCACACGGTGATCACCTTCTCACCCACGCGATGAGCGACCAGATCGATCAGCCGGTCATAGTCTTCGCCGCCGAGCTTCTTGCCGGCGCGCAAGGCGGCGTCGTGCGCCGCGCCCAGGGCGACGACGCGCCCGATGTTGTGCAGCAGGCCGCAGAGATAGCACATTCCCGTCTCTTCGGAGAGCATGTGGGCGATCTGCCGCGCCCAGAGCGCGCTCGCCAGCGAGTGGCGCCAAAGCCGGCGCGCCTTGTACTGCTGGCCCTTCACGTCGAGCATCTTGCCCTGCAGCGCCAGCGTGAAGGCAATGTTCGCCACCTCGTCGAACCCCAGCCACGCGACGGCGTGCTGCAAGGACACGATCGGCGTCACCGGCCGCTTCGCGGCCGACACCGCAATGCGCAGCACGTACATGGTGAGCGCCGGGTCCGCGTTGATGATCGCGGCGAGTTGATGAGCGTTGGAGGAGGTCTTGGATCCGGCTTGCACCACGCGCACCGCCACATCCGGCAGGAGCGGCACGGCCAGCTCGTTGCTCGATAGATGGGCTTCCAGCAGATCGTGAACGATCTGAAGGTCGTCCAGCGTCTCCGGCGATTGGCTCGACGGGTCCTGCATAGGCGGCTTAGCGGCCTCGCCACACCTGACTTGAGGACACATGTCGCGCCCTATCTGCGTAGAATCGGCCTGAAACCATGAACGCCGTCGCAGAATCGACACCCCGGTCCCGCCGCCGCGAAGAGCGCGAGGCGGCGCCCAACCTGCGCGAGATTCCGTACAACTACACCTCGCTTTCCGACCGCGAGATCGTCATACGGCTTCTCGGCGAGGCCGCCTGGACGCTCCTCGAGGAGCTGCGGGCGCTGCGCCGCACCGGGCGGTCCGAGCGCATGCTCTACGAGGTGCTCGGGGATATCTGGGTGGTCGATCGCAACCCGTACCTCGAGGACGATCTCATCGACGATCCCAGGCGCCGGCGCCAGTTGATCGAGGCCTTGCATCACCGCCTGCACGAGCTCGAAAAGCGCCGCGACCGGGCCGACCGGACGCAAGACCCCAAGGTCGAAGAGCTGCTCCTGGCGGCGCGCGCGGCCGTCACGGACTTCGAGCGGCGGTTCGAGGAGGTCGTGCGCAGGCGCAAGCAGTCGCGGCGCCTGCTGGCGCGCCATACCGGGGCGGACAACGTCCGCTTCGACGCCTTCTCGCGGGTCTCGCACGTCACCGATGCCACCGACTGGCGCGTCGAGCTGCCGTTCGTGGTGCTCGCGCCGGACACCGAGCGGGAGACCGCCGCCCTGGTGCGGGATTGCATCGAGCTCGGCCTCACCGTCATTCCGCGGGGCGGCGGCACCGGCTACACCGGCGGCGCCGTGCCGCTCACGCGATGGTCGGCGGTCATCAACACCGAGAAGCTCGACCGATTGCACGCGGTCGAGCGCACCACCCTGCCCGGGTCGACCGCCGCCGCGACGATCTTCACCGAGGCCGGCGTGGTCACCCGGCGCATCGCCGAGGCCGCCGAAGCGGCCGGCCGGGTGTTCGCGGTGGACCCGACCTCGGCGGATGCATCCTGCGTCGGCGGCAACATCGCCATGAACGCGGGCGGGAAGAAGGCGGTGCTGTGGGGCACCGCCGTCGACAATCTCGCCTGGTGGCGCATGGTCGACCCGGACGGCAACTGGCTCGAGGTCACGCGTCTCGAGCACAACCTCGGCAAGATCCATGAGGCCGCGACCGCGAGCTTCGATCTCGCGTGGAAGGACGGCCGCGCGCCGCCCGACGAGGCCCCGGTCCTGAAGCGGACGCGGCTCGACATCGACGGCGCGGCGTTCCGCAAGACCGGTCTCGGCAAGGACGTCACCGACAAGTTTCTCGGCGGATTGCCGGGCGTGCAGAAGGAGGGCTGCGACGGGCTGATCACCGCGGCGCGCTGGATCCTGCACGAGCGTCCTGCGCACACGCGCACGGTGTGCCTGGAATTCTTCGGCCAGGCGCGCGAGGCCGTGCCGACGATCGTCGAGATCACGCGCCACCTCCGCTCGACCGCGCTGGACGGCGGTGCCGTGCTGGCGGGCCTCGAGCATCTGGATGAGCGCTACCTGCGCGCCGTCGGCTACGTGACCAAGTCGAAACGCGGCGCGCTGCCGAAGATGGTGCTGCTCGGCGACATCGTCGGCGCCGAGGATGGCGCCGTGGCGGCCGCGGCATCCCAGGTCGTGCGGCTCGCCAACGCCCGCGGCGGCGAGGGCTTCGTCGCGGTCAGCGCCGAGGCACGCGGCAAGTTCTGGCTGGATCGCGCCCGCACCGCCGCCATCGCCAAGCACACGAATGCCTTCAAGATCAACGAGGACGTGGTCATCCCCCTCAAGCGGCTGGGCGAGTACACCGACGCCGTGGAGCGCATCAACATCGAGCTGTCGATCCGCAACAAGCTCGATCTCCTCGGGGTGCTCGACGGGTATTTCGCCGGCGAGGTGAAGGGCGGCAAGACCGCCGACGTCGACACGGGCCGCAAGAGCGAGGCACGCCGCCTGCTCGCGGCCGTGGGCGAGCGCTGGCGGCATCTGCTCGGCGCCATGGATGTCCCGCTCGCGGACGCCCGCGCGGATCTCGAGGCGCTCGGCATGGACGGGCTGTGGAGCGATGAAGGCACGGTGTTCGACCGGCTGCAGGATCGCCGCATCCGGGTCAGCTGGAAACGCGAGGTGCGGGCCGAGCTCGAGCGCATCTTCGCCGGCGGCGCGTTCGCGCCCGTGCTGGCGGAGTGCGACTCGCTGCACGGGCGCGTGCTGCAGGGGCGTGTCTTCGTCGCCCTGCACATGCACGCGGGCGACGGCAACGTACACACCAACATTCCGGTCAACTCCGACAACTATGCGATGCTGCATACCGCCAATCAGGTCGTGGCGCGCATCATGCGCCTCGCGCGCCGCCTCGACGGCGTGATCTCCGGCGAGCACGGCATCGGCATCACCAAGCTCGAGTACCTGACCGAGGCCGAGCTCGAGGCGTTCCGCGCCTACAAGCGGCGCATCGATCCGGAGGGCCGGTTCAACCTGCACAAGTTGATGCCGGGCGCCGATCTGCGGCGCGCCTATACGCCGAGCTTCAACCTGCTCGGGCACGAATCCCTCATCATGCAACAGTCCGACATCGGCACCATCTCCGACGCCGTCAAGGACTGCCTGCGATGCGGCAAGTGCAAGCCGGTGTGCGCGACCCACGTGCCGCGCGCGAATCTGCTCTACTCGCCGCGCGACAAGATTCTCGCGACTTCGCTCCTCATCGAGGCGTTCCTATATGAGGAGCAAACGCGCCGCGGCGTGTCGCTGCGCCACTGGGACGAGCTGAACGACGTGGCCGACCACTGCACGCTCTGCCGCAAGTGCGAGTCGCCCTGCCCGGTCGACATCGACTTCGGCGAGGTGTCCATGGCCATGCGCGACCTGTTGCGCCGCATGGGCAAGAAGCGCTTCAACGCCGGGACCGCGGCCTCGATGCTGTTCCTGAACGCGACCCGCCCCGAGACCATCAAGCTTGCGCGCAAGCTCATGATCGACTGGGGCTATCGCCTCCAGCGCACCGCCCATCGCGCGCTGCGCACGCTCGCCCGGCGGCAGACCGCCCGTCCGCCCGCCACCACCGGCGCCGCGCCGATCAGGGAGCAGGTGATCCACTTCGTCAACAAGCGCATGCCCGGCGGTTTGCCGAAGCGCACCGCCCGCGCGCTGCTGGACATCGAGGATCGCAGCTACGTCCCCATCATCCGCGACCCGCGCGCCACCCCCGCGGACGCGGAGGCCGTGTTCTACTTTCCGGGCTGCGGCTCGGAGCGGCTGTTCTCGCAGGTCGGCCTCGCCACCCAGGCGATGCTGTGGCACGTGGGGGTGCAGACGGTGCTGCCGCCCGGATACCTTTGCTGCGGCTATCCGCAGCGGGGAGCGGGCGACCTCGCCAAGGCCGACAAGATCATCACCGACAACCGCGTGCTGTTCCACCGGGTCGCCAACACCCTGAACTACCTCGACATCAAGACCGTGGTGGTGAGCTGCGGGACCTGCTTCGATCAGCTGCAGGGCTACAAGTTCGAGGACATATTCCCGGGCTCGAGGATCATCGACATCCACGAATTCCTGATGGAGCGCGGCGTTCGGCTGGAGGGCGTGACGGGGGTCCGCTATCTCTATCACGACCCCTGTCACTCACCCATGAAGAGACATGAGCCGCTCGAGGTCGTGAACACCCTGATGAACGCCGAGCGCAACGGCCGCATCGCTGCGAGCGCCCGCTGCTGCGGAGAATCCGGCACCCTCGCGCTCACGCGGCCGGACATCTCGACGCAGGTGCGCTTCCGCAAGGAGGAGGAGCTGCGCGCCGACGTCGGGCGGCTGCGCGCGGAAGGCCACGCCGGCGAGGTCAAGATCCTCACCTCCTGCCCCTCCTGCCTGCAGGGTCTCAAGCGCTACAACGACGACACCGAGACGGACGCCGATTACATCGTGGTCGAGATCGCCAAGCACGTGCTCGGTGCCGACTGGCTGCCGGAGTACGTGCGGCGCGCCAACGACGGAGGCATCGAGCGCGTGCTCGTGTAGCCGGCCGGGAATCCGCCTTCCGCGATGCAGGAGGGCCCGCCTCCGCGGACCCTCCCGAAACCCTCGCGGTTCGCTAGTTGCCGAGGTTGCTGGTGCGGCGTATGAACCCGGCCACGTTGTCGTGCAGCTGCTTCAGCGACGCCTCCTTGGCGTACACCATGTGCCCCGAGTCGTAGAATCTATATTCGATGTTCGACTGCAGCTTCGCCGGGATGGGCAGGTGATGCATCTCGTAGATCCCCTGGTAGAACGGCGTCGCCATGTCGAAGTAGCCGGCGTTCAACTGCACCTTCAGGTTGGGATTGACGATCATGGCGTTGGCGAGGTCCGGCATGACGTTCGAGCCGTAGCGCGCCGAGAGCGGCATCTGCGGCGAGCCCGCATACTGATGCTCGAAATTCCAGGTACGGAAGATCGGGATGCTCGACTTGAACGTGCGGCCGTCGCCGTAGTGCAGCTCCTTGCGCGCGTACTCGTTGAACGCCGACACGTAGGCCGAGCTCAGCGCGCTCGCCTGCGGGTCGTAGTCGGCGCGCTGCGCGAGCGGGTCGAGGTCCGGGCCGAAGAAGCGGCTGTCGAGGCGGCCGGTGGACATGTTGTCGTCGCTGCGCAGCGTCTGGCGGAACTCGCCGCCGTCGATGCGCAGATCCGCCTTGAGGATGTACTCGACCGGCAGGCCGGTGTACTGGTGCAGCTTGTCGGCAATGGCGCTGCGGTCGGCGGCGCTCAGGTCGGATCCTGCGGAAAGCGCCCGCGCATAGTCGCCCATCGCGAAGGTCTCCACCTCGGTCAGCAGCGATTCGAGATCCTTGTGATCGCCCGGCAGCTTGTGGTGATACCAGGCCGTCGCCGCGTAGGTGGGCAACACGGTCTCGTAGGCCATGTCGATGCCCGGATTGACCTCCGGCCGGTCCGGGCTCAGGTCGAAGTTCAGGATCTGGGACAGCAGGATCACGCCGTTGAAGTCGGTGGAGCGCTCGCTCTCCAGCATGTTCACCAGCACGGCGCTGCGCGGCGTCCCGTAACTCTCACCGAACAGGTACTTCGGCGAATTCCACCGCCCGTACTTGGTGAGGAACTGCGAGATGAACTCCGAGAACGCGTAGGCGTCCGGATCGACGCCGTAGAACGCCTTTTCCTTGTCCTTGCCGGCGATGCGGCTGAAGCCGACGCCGGGCGCGTCGATGAACACGAGATCCGACGCGTCCAGCAGGCTGGAGGAGTTGCTGACCAGGGAGTACGGCGCCGCCGGCGTGTGCATGTCGGTCGCGGTCACGATGCGCCGCGGGCCGAATGCGCCCATGTGCAGCCAGAATGACGCGGAGCCCGGCCCTCCGTTGTACAGGAAGGTGATGGGGCGCGCTCCGGCGCCGTTCTTGAAGTACGCCACGTAGAACATCGAGGCTTCCGCCGTCGGGTTCTTGCTCTCATCGTCGGTCGAGGTCTTGCCGGTCTTGGGGTCGCGTGAAACGTCGTCCCAATCCTTGGGGTGAACGATCAGGGTGCCGGCGATCGCCTGGTAGCCGATGTTCTGGCCGCCGATGTTGACGCTGCCCGAGCTCGTCACCTGCTCCGGCTTGAAGGGCTCGAACTTGCCATGGTCCTGCTTGTCCACGTCGACTTCCACCTTGGCCTCGGGCGCATTTGCCGCCGCCGCGACGGACACCGCCAGCACCACCGCCGCACAGGCGGCCCCGAATCCCGCTTTCGTCCCTACGTTCATCGTCATCCTCCAGGAGTTTCCCGTCGATGTCTGCCTTCCAACCAAGCTGCGAGCGCCTCGATCGCGCGAGGCACGATGAGGCGCCCGAACCCAATCCGAAAATGATCTTGCGGCACCGGCCCGAGCTCAGAGCGGTACACGCTGGAGGGAAGAAGCAGCACGCCCGCCTCCTCCACGAGGCGGCGCGTGAACTCCTCGACGCCCTCCGCGCCCTTGTAGCGGATGAAGCCGATGCAGCCGCCATCCGGTACGCGCCATTCGAACAGCGGCTGGTGCGCCGCGAAGAACCCTTCGAGCAGCACCAGGTTGTCGCGCACGATGGCGCGGTTCCGGTCGAGAATCCGCCCGCGATTCTCGAGGGCGATGCGCGCGAGCACTTCCGACGGCGCCGAATTGCAGATCGAGAGAAAGTGCTTGTAGCGCTCGAAGCGCACCAGCAGACCGCGATCCCGGCAGGCGAGCCAGCCGATGCGCAGGCCGGGAAGCCCGTACGCTTTCGACATCACGTTGAGCGACAGCCCGCGCTCGTAGGCATCCACCGCTTGGGGCAGCCGCCGGGCAGGGTCCCTCTCGATCGACCGATAGACCTCGTCGCTGAACAGCCACAAACCGCGCTCCCGGCAGATCTCGACGAGGCCGTCGAAGGTCGCGCGCGGCAGGATCTTGCCCGTCGGGTTGTTGGGGAAGTTGATGGAGATCAGCGTCGTGTTGGGCTCGAGCGCGGCGCGCACCCGGTCGAGATCCAGATCCCAGCCGCGCTGCGCATCGAGCGGCACGCCGGTGACCTCGCACTGGCCGAGCGCCACGGTCTCGGCCGCCTGGTAGTTCGGCGTGATCACGATGGCGTGATCGCCGCGGCTCAGCAGCACGCGCATCGCCGTGTAGATCGCCTCCTCCGCGCCGGCGAAACAGAGCAGATGCTCCGCGTCCGCCTCATCGTAGGTCTGCGCGATCGCGGCGCGCAGCGCCGGTGAGCCGAACGTCTCCGTGTAGCCGAGGCGCGTGCTCTCGAGCTCGGCCCGCTCGGCGGGGGATGCCATGGCCAGGAGCTCCCCGACGCTCAGGCTCTCGCTGTCCGAGCCCGACAGGTTGTAGCGTGCGGCGAACTCCCACTTGGAGAAATACACCTCGAGCGCAAAGTCGCGCATCGGCCGCGGCGATCGAGGACCGCCGGCCGCGCTCGCGTCGGCCGGTTCCGGCTTGCTTCGGCGCAGACTCAGGCGGCACCGCCGATCAATCGCACTTCACGCTGCGGATAGGGAATGCCGATGCCGCGCTCCTTGAGCTGCTGCAGCAACGACAGATTGATCTCGCCGGAAGCGGCGCCGAAATCCGTCACGGCCACCCAGGGTTTCACCGCGATCTGAACCGCGGAATCGCCGAGCGCGGTGATCTGGATCAGCGGCGCCGGGTCCGCGAGCACGCGCGGATTGGCGGCGACGAGCTCACGGATGGTGCCGAGCGCGGCCGCGAGGTCGGACTCGTAGGCCACGCCCACCAGCACTTCCACCTGGCGGATCTTGCCGTAGTTGTGCAGGATCTCCCCCACCGCCTTGCGGTTCGGCACGACCACGGTCGATCGGTCGGCGTGCAACAGCACGGTGGAAAACAGGGTGATCTGCTCCACCTGTCCCTCGACGCCGGCGACGGCGATGTACTGGCCCACCCGGTACGGCTTGGTGAATATGATGGTGAAGCCGGCCACGACGTTGCTCAGCACGCCCTGGGTCGCGAGCGCGATGCCGGCGCCGGCGACGCCGAGCCCGGCGATGAGCGGGAGGAGCTCGACCCCCATGTTCTGCAGCGCCATCATCAGGAACACCGCGATCACCAACAGGCGCGCGAGGCGGTTCAGGAGCTGGCGTACCGGCGGCTCGAGGTCGAACCGGTGCAGCCCGCGGTCCACTCCCCGCCCGACCCAGCCGGCCACCACCGCTCCCGCCACCACGATCAGGATCGCGACCACGAGCTTCGGCCCGAAGCGGATCGCGAGATCGAACAAGGTCTCCTTGGCGTGTTGCAAGGGATCGAGCGGGTCAGCCATGTTGATTTACCTTGGTTTCAAGCGCGCCCGAGCGATCGCTTCGCTTCGGCGCATCCCCTCGATCGATTCGTCCCGGGCGGTCCTCAATCGTAGATCCCGACGAACACCCGGCACAACTTGATTACGCGCGGATCGATGTCGGGGCCTGCCGCGGCGGTCTGGCCGGGCGAGAGGGACCGACCGGGCCCAGATCCTGACGCCCATTGCTCTCAGCAGCATTTGCATGGCCATCGCCCCCCGAGTGCCCGGCCATTATATCTCCCGGCTGCCTTGGCCGCACCGCGTGGCGACCGTCCCGGCGCTACTGCGCGGCGACCGCCCTGGCTTGCTTGGCCGCTCGCGACATCCACCAGCTCACGGCGGCGATCATCAGGCTCACGACGCTGATGGTGAGCGTCGCGAGCACGTTGATCTCCGGGCTGACGCCGAGGCGCACCTTGGAGAACACCACCATCGGCAGGGTGCTCGAGCCCGGGCCCGAGGTGAAGCTCGAGATCACGAGATCATCCCAGGACAGCGTGAAGGCCAGCAGCCAGCCGGAAAGAATCGCCGGGAAGATGATCGGCAGCGTGATAACGAAGAACACCTTGAGCGGCCGGGCACCCAGGTCCATCGCGGCTTCCTCGAGCGCGGTATCGAAGGTCGCCATCCGCGAATTGACGATGACCGTCACGTAGGCCATCGAGAAGGTCATGTGCGCGATGGTCATGGTGGTGATGCCGCGTCCCGCGGGCCACCCGATGAGCTGCTCGAGCGCCACGAACAGGAGAAGCAGCGACAGGCCGGTGATCACCTCGGGCATGACCAGGGGCGCGGTGGTCATGGCGCTCAGGGTGAAGCGGCCGCGAAACTGGCTGAAGCGCGCCAGCCCGAAGCCGGCAAGCGTGCCGAGGATCACGGAGCCTGATGCGTTGATCACGGCCACCTTGAGCGATATCCACGCGGCGTCGAGGATCTCCTCGTTGGTCAGCAGCGAGCGGTACCACTTGAGGGTGGGAGAATTCGCCGCGTCCCACACCGTCACGAGCTTGGATGCGTTGAAGGAGAACACGATCATGGACAGGATCGGGACGTAAAGGAATGCGAATCCGAACGCGAGCGCGGTGATGATGAAATACGAGCGCCGCTGGTTCATCGCGCGCCCGCCGTCTCGCGCGCCTGCACGCTCTGGTACCACATCATGAACGGGACGAGCAGCAGGAGCAGCACGATCGCAACGGCGCTCGCCACGGGCCACGCGCGGTTCGCGAAGAACTCGTCCCAGAGCACGCGTCCGATCATGAGGGCGTTGGGACCGCCGAGCAGCGCCGGGATCACGAACTCACCCACCGCGGGGATGAAAACCAGCATCGAGCCCGCGAGGATGCCGTTGCGCGAGAGCGGCAGCGTGATCTTGCAGAACGCCTGCCACGGGCGGCAGCCGAGATCCTCCGCCGCCTCGAGCAGCTGCCAGTCCATCTTCTCGAGATTGGCGTACATCGGCAGGATGAAGAACGGCAGGTAGGAATACACGATGCCTACGTACATGGCGAAGGGCGTGTAGAGCATGGTGATCGGCTCGTGGATCACCTTGAGCGCCATCAATATGTTGTTGATGACGCCGTTCGCCTTGAGGAGGCCGATCCAGGCATAAACCCGCAGCAGCAGCGACGTCCAGAACGGCAGGATGACGAGCAGCAGGAGCAGGTTGCGGACCGTGGGCCGCGCCCGCGCGATGCCGTAGGCCATCGGATAGCCCACCAGGATGCACATCAGCGTGGACAGCAGCGCGACCTTGATCGAGTTCAGGAACGCATTGACGTACAGGCGATCGGTGAACAGGAATGCATAGTTGTTGAAGTTGAGCTTGATGGCGAGCGCGTTCTTGCCAACCCACTCGATCAGCGGCTTGTACGGCGGTATCGCGAGATCGACGTCCGAGAACGATATTTTGAGGACGATGACGAACGGTACGACGAAGAACAGCAGCAGCCAGAGGTACGGGAGCAGGATCACGAGGCCGCGTCCGGTCACGCCGAAGCGCTCGAGCAGAGGGCGGGCTCTCACGGACAAGCGGGCGGCATGCTCATGGGAGCGCACGCAGGGGCATCCGCGAAGCTGCCGGGGGCCTGCATATCAGCGCGTGACCACCACCGGACTGGTGGCATCCCAGCACAGATAGACTTCCTGGTCCCAGCCGATCGCCTCGGCATGCCGGGAGGTGTTCGGCTGCGTGACGCGGACGATCTTGCCGGTGGCGAGCTTGATCAGATAGATGGAGAGGTCGCCGAGATACGCGATGTCCTGTACGACGCCGCGCGTGACGTTGTCATCCCCTTCCGGCGGCACGGTGGACATGAAGATCTTCTCGGGCCGCACCGCGGCCCACACCGTGGCCTCCGGCGGCGCGCTGATGCCGTGGCTCACGTAGATCGTGCCGCCGAGCTCCTCAGAGCCGATGCGCACGTACTCCGGCTCGTCCTCGATCAGCTTGCCCTCGAACATGTTGACCGAGCCGATGAAGTCGGCCACGAACTTGGAGCTCGGGAACTCGTAGATCTCGGAAGGGGTCCCGGCCTGGACGATCTCCCCGTGGTTCATGACGCCGATGCGGCTCGCCAGGGTCATGGCTTCCTCCTGGTCGTGGGTCACCACCACGAAGGTCACCCCGAGCTTGTCCTGCAGCCCGATCAGCTCGAACTGTGTGTGCTCGCGCAGCTTCTTGTCGAGCGCGCCCAGGGGCTCATCCAGCAACAGGAGCTTCGGCCGCTTGACCAGCGAGCGTGCCAGGGCCACGCGTTGCCGCTGGCCTCCGGAAAGCTGGTGCGGCTTGCGCTTGGCGAAGTCTCCGAGCTTGACCAGGCTCAGCATCGTGCCGACCCGGTCGCGAATCTCGCTCTTGGGAATCCGGTCCTGCTTCAGGCCGAAGGCGACGTTCTGCTCCACCGTCATGTGCGGGAACAGCGCGTACGACTGGAACATCATGTTGACCGGGCGCTCGTAGGGCGGCACTCCGGTCATGTCCTCGCCGTCGATGTAGATCCGGCCGGAGGTCGGGGTCTCGAACCCGCCGAGCATGCGCAGGAGCGTGGTCTTGCCGCAACCCGATGCGCCGAGCAGGCAGAAGATCTCGCCCTTGTAGATGCTCAGGGAGACGTCATCGACCGCCTTGAATTCGCCGAAATTCTTGGTGATGCGCTCGACCTGCACGTACGGGCGTGCACCCGGATCCTTCCAGGGCTCAGCTTTGGCCGCTGCGCTCGAGGCCATGTGCTACTGGCCCGTCTTGAATTTCTGCCACGCACGCGTGATGGCGCGGGTCTGGTCGGCCGAATCCGCGAGCTGGACGGCGAGCTTCTGGCGCACCTCGGGCGGCGGATAGATGCCCGGATCGTTCTTGACCGCATCGTCCACCAGCGGCGTCGAGGCCGCATTGCCGTTGGCATACCGCTTGCGGTTCGAGATGTCGGCGATGACCTGGGGGGTCATGATGTAGTTGAGGAAGGCATACGCGTTGTCGGCATCCGGGGCGTCCTTCGGGATCGCCATCATGTCGAACCAGAGGATCGAGCCCTCTTTCGGCACCGTGTACTTGATCTCGATGCCTTTGTTCGCCTCCCGCGCCCGGTCGCGCGCCTGCATCACGTCGCCGTTGTAGCCGACCGCAATGCACAGATCGCCGTTGGCAAGAGCCTCGATGTACTCGGAGGAGTTGATGTTGCGGATGTACGGGCGGATCTTCGCGAGCACTCCCTCGGCGACGGCGAGATCATCGGCGCTCTGCGAGTTCGGATCCTTGCCGAGATAGCTGTAGACCGCGCGCATCATTTCCGCCGGCGAGTCGAGCACGCTGATGCCGCACTTGGCGAGCTTTGCGGCGACCGCGGGATCGAACACCAGCCGCCAGCTGTCGAGCGGTGCGTCCGGCATGACCTCGCGCACCATCTTCTCGTTGTAGCCGATGCCGTTGGTGCCCCACATGTAGATGATGCCGTGCGCGTTGTCCTTGTCGTGAAGCGCGACCTTGGCCATCAGCTGCGGATCCATGTTCTTCAGGTTCGGCAGCTTGGATTTGTCGAGCGTCAGGTAGACGCCGGCCTTGATCTGCCTCTCGAAGTAGGAGGCGGTGGGCACGACCACGTCGTAGCCGCTGTTGCCGGCGAGGAGCTTGGTCTCGAGCGTCTCGTTGGTGTCGAAATAGGCGACGTTGACCTTGATGCCGGTCTGCTTCTCGAAGTCCGAGAGCGTGTTCGCGGCCAGATAGTCGGACCAGATGTAGAGGTTGACGACCTTGCCGCCCCGGCTCGACTCCCCGGTCGCCGACCCCTGCTGCTTGCTGCCCCCGCAGGCGGCAAGGCCGAGCAGCGCGCTCAAGCCCAGCATCGCATTCACCGCCGCGCGCCGGCCCCGGCGGCACCCGCCCGTATCCGGCAGAGCTTTCCTTGACATCAACCCCTTCCCCTTGTGTCTCAGGCGGACTTTATAGCGCAGGTCAGCCGGGCTCCGCCAGGAATGTGGATGAGCAAGGAGGCCCCCAATTCCCCTCGACCGCCGCTCTCTCCGGCGTCCCGCCCCGCCCGGGTAAGAGTTATGCGGGCACTGCTACCGGCAGAAGGGTCTCGAGGCCGCGGCTAGACCGGTGATCATTGGACGGCCCCAAGGTGGACGTCGGGCCCTATAACGGGTAGCAGTGCCCGCATAACTCTTACCCGGGCGGGGCGGGCGCCAGAGAGCGTCGGTCGAGGGGAATTGGGGGCCGCCTTGCTTTCCCTAGACGTTGAGGAGGAGGTGCTCGCGCTCCCAGGAGCTGATGACCTGCGCGAAGGTCTCGTACTCAGCCTCCTTGACGGCGGTGTAGGCCAGGACGAAGCGGTCGCCGAAGAGGTCCACCAGGGGCTTCGATTCCCGCAGCAGGCGCAACGCCTCCGCCAGCGTCCGGGGCAGCGCGATGGCGAGGTCGTAGGCGGAGCCGGCGATCGGCTCGGACGGGCGCAGCCCCTCCACCATGCCGAGGTAGCCGCAGGCGAGTGACGCCGCGATCGCGAGGTAAGGATTCGCGTCGGCGCCGCCCACCCGGTTCTCCACCCGCCTCGCGTCGGGCCCCGACATCGGGACGCGCAGGCCCGCCGTGCGGTTGTCATACCCCCAGTGCACGTTGATCGGCGCCGATGAATAGCGGCTGATGCGCCGGTAGCTGTTGACGTTCGGCGCAAACAGGGACATCGCGCCGGGCAGGTACTTCTGCAGGCCGGCAAGATGACCGAAAAACAGCGCCGACGGCGAGCCGTCCGCATTGCTGAAGATGTTCTGCCGCGTCTTCACGTCGACGATGCTCTGATGCAGGTGCATGGCGCTGCCCGGCTCCTTGGCCATCGGCTTCGCCATGAACGTGGCATACATCTTGTGGCGCATGGCGGCTTCGCGCGCGGTGCGCTTGAACAGGAATGCCTGGTCCGCCAGGCTCATCGGATAGCCGTGCAGCAGGTTGATCTCCATCTGCGCCGCGCCGGCTTCGTGGATCAGGGTGTCGATCTCGATGTCCTGCGCCTCGCAGAACGAATACATGTCGTCGAACAGCGGGTCGAACTCGTTCACGGCGGCGATGCTGTACGCCTGGCGGCCGATCTCGGGCCGGCCCGAGCGGCCGACCGGGGGCTTCAGGGGATAGTCCGAATCCGTGTTCGGCTCGACCAGGAAGAACTCGAGCTCGGGCGCCACCACGGGCTCCCAGCCGTGCGCCTCATAGAGCTCGAGCACCCGGCGGAGCACGTAGCGCGGCGACATCGTCACCGGCCGGCCGTCGCCGTAGAAGCAATCGTGGATGACCTGCGCGGTCGGCTCCGCGGCCCATGGCACCACGCGCACGGTTTTCGGGTCGGCCTTGAGCACGATGTCGATGTCCGAAGGATTCATCGCGCTCTGATCGTCCGGATAGTCCCCGGTCACCGTCTGCAGGAAGATCGCCTCCGGAAGCCGCATGCCCTCTTCTTCCGCGAACTTCTCCGCGGGCATGAGCTTGCCCCGGGCGATGCCGGCCATGTCCGGAATGATGGCCTCGACCTCGGAGATTCCGTGCTCCTTCAAGAATTGCTGAATCGTGCTCGGCATACATCACCTTTGACCTTTGCGCTCCCGGCTGGCTTCACCGAACGCCGCGAACAACGAGCGTGAGAACGGGTTGTCTGCGAACTGCCATTCGGGATGCCACTGCACGCTGAGAGCGAAACTCGGCGCATCGACGACCCGGAACCCCTCGACCACTCCGTCCGGTGCGCGCGCCTCGACAGCCAAGCCCTTTCCCAGTTTGTCGATGCCCTGCCAGTGCAGGGAATTGACTTGCAGGCGATCCTGTCCGGCGATTTGTCGCAACCGCCCTCCAGGCTCCAGTAGGACCTCGTGCGCCGGCCCGTATTGCGCTTCGAGCGGCGCCGATTCGTCCTCGCGGTGGTCGAGATAGCCCGGTATCTCGTGCAGCCGCTGGTGCAAAGTGCCCCCATAGGCGACATTCATCTCTTGAAAGCCACGGCAGATGGCGAGCACCGGCAAGCCGGCGTCGATCGCCCGTGGGATCAACGGAAGCGTCGTAGCATCCCGATCTGGATCATGTAGCGTACCCGGCGCGCTGGCCGGTCCTCCGTAGTGATGAGGCTCGACGTTCGAAGGACTGCCCGTCAGCAGCAGCCCGTCGCAGGCGTCCAGCAGGGAAGGCAGATCGATCTCCGGCCCCAGGGCCGGTATCAGCATCGGGACGGCCTGGGCCGCCCCCGTAATGGGCTCGATGTACTTCTCGCCCACCATGTGAAAATAGTGTTTCCCGCACAGCTTGCGGTCGGCTGGAATTCCGATGACGGCCAAGCGAGACATGTTTAGTATTTTAAACGTGGAGGCAGACGGTAGAGCGTCGCCAACGGGACTATTACACCACATGCCCGCGACCCCGTCCCTTCACGGCGCACACATTTGGCTAAGATTCAGGCATTTCCGCGACTTAGGCTTGCTTTGTGCGACGCAGCATCATTGCCTGCAGCACCCTTCCGCGGGTAGGCTCACAGGGCCCCTGACCTGTCAATAGCCATAAAATCTTAAACACTTGGACCGCCCTTTTTGGAGCACTTGACACCCACCACCCACCCATGCGACTGAGCCTCCCACCGGCCCCTTCCTACTACGCCGCCTCCGCGGCGAGCTCCGCGACCCTGGCGCATCCGGTGCACCGCGAGCCGCTGCGCGGCGAGCTCTCGGCCGATGTGGCGGTGTTGGGCGGCGGAATCGCCGGCTGCTCGGCGGCTCTGCACCTCGCGCAGCGCGGCTATCGGGTGGCGCTGCTCGAGGCCCACACGGTCGGCTACGGCGCCTCGGGGCGCAGCGGCGGCCAGGTCATCTTCGGCCTTGCCGCCGGCCAGCAGGCGCTCGCCGCCCAGGTCGGCCGCGAGGATGCGCACCGCCTGTTCGACCTGTCGATCGAGGCGCTCGACCTCACCCGCGCGCTCATGCGCGAGCACCGGATCGATTGCGACTACCGTCCGAACCACATCCATGTCGCCACGAAGCCGCGGCATCTCATCGAGCTCGCGGACTGGCGGCGGGAGCTGCAGGACGAGTACGGATACGTGTCGCCGCGGCTGCTCGACCGGGATGAGCTCGCGGCCCACGTGCGGAGCGACCGCTATCTCGGGGGGCTCATCGATCCCAACAGCGGCCACCTGCACCCTCTCAAATTCACCCAAGGCCTGGCCCGCGCCGCCGAGGAGGCCGGCGCGAAGATCTTCGAGCGCTCCGCGGTGCTGCGCTACGAGGGCGGGCCGAGGGTCGCGGTTCACACCACGGAGGGGACGGTGCGGGCCGACCACCTGGTTCTCTGCGGCAACGCCTATCTCGGCGCCGTCGCGCCGGTGCTTGCCCGGCGCATCCTCGGCGTCGGCACCTACATCATCGCCACGCGGCCTCTCGGCGAGGCGCTGGCGGCCGAGCTGCTCCCGAGCAACGCAGCCGTCGCCGACATCAACTGGATCCTGGATTACTTCCGCCGCTCGGCCGACGATCGGCTGTTGTTCGGCGGGCGCGTCAGCTACAGCGCATTTCAGCCGCCGCGGCTCGCCGAATCCATGCGCAGGCGCATGCTCCGCATCTTCCCGAGGCTCGAGGACGTCAAGGTGGAGTACGCCTGGGGCGGTTTCCTGGACATCACCATGAGCCGTGCACCCAACTTCGGGCGCCTCGCGCCGAACGTCTATTACCTGCAGGGCTTCTCGGGTCACGGCATGTCGCTCACCGGGCTCGCCGGCAAGCTCGTGGCCGAAACGGTCGCCGGCACGGCCGAGCGCTTCGATGTGTTCGCACGCATTCCTCACCGCGACTTCCCCGGCGGTCCGATGTTCCGGAGGCCGTCGCTGGTGCTGGCGATGCTGTACTACCGGCTCAAGGATTTGCTGTAGCGAATCGGCCCGGAGGCATGCCGGTAGGTCGCCGCGGCCATCGGGCCTTAGTGCGCATATCGCATGATGGTGAATACGAGGGCCACGACGGTGATACCCGGAGCAAGCCAAACTACTGGTGCCAATAACGAGAAACGTCGATCGACGGCGCAAAGGTCCCACGGCGGAGACGAAATCGGGCGCGACCGGGCCGGAGCGTATGGGGCGCCCCGCGCTACTTGAGCCCCGGCTGCTCCTTGCCGAAGCTCGGCACGAGCTTCTGACCCGTATCGGCGAGCGTCACCGAGTTCAAGCTGCCCCCGTGCGATCCGTCGCGCAAAGGACTGATCACCGCAGTCACCCGATCACCGGGCTTGAGCGAGTTGCGCGTCCAGCCGTTGCGGGTCAGGACGCCCGGGCTGGTGGTCTCGAGCGACCACTCCTGCGGCGCGCCACCGCCGTCCGGCTGCACCATGACCCACAGCACGACGTGCGGATTGGTCCACTGGAACGCCTTGACCGTGCCCTTGAGGGTCAGGGTCTTGGTGGGCTCGAACATCGCGAAGGAATGGTGCGCGAGCGCCGGTGGGGCCGCACCGAACGCCGTGGCCAGCACCACGGCGATGACGCCCGCGACAACGCAAAATCGCATCATTTGGTCTCCGAACCGACCGGCACGCCTTCATGGAACTTCACGGGCGCAAAGATCGAGTTGCCGTTCTTGTCGACCGTCTCGATGAAGGAGCCCTGCGTGCACACGCCCTCGACGATCTCGTACTTTCGCGCGCGCTGGCGGTAGTACTTTCGGGTCGTGGTCCACGGCTTGGTGAGCAGCTTGTTCGCCGTGATCTCCAGATCGTCGGCGAGCGTGTCGGGCCCGATCAGGCGCAGCCGCTCGACGACGTGCATGTCGCCGTTGTTCGGCGCCCCAACAGCCTCGTTCACCGCAAGGTAGACCTCCGGAAGCACGGCGATGGTGTCGACCACCAGCGTGTCCTTTTCCCAGTGGCCGACGGAGTTGCCGTGAAAGCTGGGATCCGGATCGGGCGGGTGGCCCCGGCCGTCGGTGTAGATGCGCCGCAGCCGATTGCCGTCGCCTTCCCCGAGGAGCGTGACCCGGCCCGGCGTGAACAGGATCTCCATGGCATTGTGCGAGATCAGCATCCAGCTCGGCATCCCGGTCGGAAAGCAGTGGTCGATCACCGGGAACGGCCGGCCGGCGGCTTCCTCGGCGTACATGTGCGCGATTTTCCTGGCAACTTCGGGCTTCCAGGACGGCGGGTTGGTCTTTTCCTGGGCGAATTGGTCGGCCATGACCGGCGTCCATACGCCGCTCCAATCCGGGAGCTTGCCGAGCGCCTGCCAATCCTGCGCCGTCGGCGGCGGATCGATGGCATCGGCATCGGCCGCGCGCAAGCAAGGTGCGTACGAGGCGGCGCCGAGCACCGCGCCTGCCATCCAGGCTCGCGTGGAGTTCCTCATGCGCCGAGATTACCTCAAACCGATTTGCGATGCCGGATCACGAAGCAACGATGGATTCGTGCATTGCGCTCGAAATCGAGCGGGATGGTCGCAGCGCTGATGTCCTCGACGCCGAGGTCCGCGAGCGCCGCGGCATCGAGCTTGAAGCGCCGGTAGTTGGTCGAGAACACCAGGCGCCCGGCGTCCCGCAGCAGCTTCATCGAGCGGCGGATCATGCCGACGTGATCGTGCTGAACGTCGAGCACGCCCAGCATCCGCTTGGAGTTCGAGAAGGTCGGGGGATCGAGAAAGATCAGGTCGAAGCGCGCGCCCTCGGGCTCCTGGGCTGCGAGCCATTCCAGGCAGTCCGCGCGATGCAGCTCGTGCCTGGGGTCGTCGAAGCCGTTCAGGCGCAGATTGTCGTGCGCCCAGTCGAGATAGGTATTCGACAGGTCGACGCTCACCGTGCTGCGCGCGCCGCCCGCGGCGGCGTAGACGGTGGCACTGCCCGTGTAGCAGAAGAGATTGAGGAAATCCGCATCCTTCGCGGCGGCGCGCACCCGCGCCCGCACCAGGCGGTGATCCAGGAAGAGTCCCGTGTCGAGGTAGTCGCGAAAGTTCACCCAGAACCCGAGGCCGGCCTCGCGCACGGCGAGGCGCGTGCCGCCGCTTGCGGCCTGGGCCGGCCGGCCGCGCGATCGCGCGGCGGCAGGCGCGCCGCCGCCCCGTTTCTCATACTGCGCGTCGCCCTTCTGCTGCTTGCGCAGGCGCGAGTGGATGCGCTCGAGAGGCACGCCGAGGACGTCCGGCAGGACCGACAGCGCCTCGCGGCGTCGCGCCCGGGCGCTCTCGAGGTCGACGGTCTTCGGCGCCGCATATTCCTGCACGTACACGTGGCCCTGCGGTGCGCCGTAGAGGTCGATCGCAAAGGCGTATTCCGGCATGTCGGCGTCGTACACGCGGTAGCACTCGATGCCTTCGCGCGCCGCCCAGTCGCCGAGCCGCTGCAGATTCTTGGCCAGGCGGTTGGCGAACATCTGCGCGCCCGGCCGCCCGGACCACGCGGCGCGGACTTCCTCGCGCGGCGCCGCCGCGCTTGCATCGTTCACATCGAACCTGAGGAGCCGGCACTCGATGGCGCCATTGAAGAACCGGTGCGCGCGCCTGGCGTGCAGCCCGAGCGCCTTGCCGAGGGGCGCGTTTGCGGTGAGCACGGCCGCCTCCCACCCCGAGAACCGCTCTTTGAGGACGCGGCCGAGCTCCGCGTAAAGGTCGCGCAATTCGGCATCTGCCCCGATGCGCTCGCCGTACGGGGGATTGGTCACCACGAGGCCGGTCTCGCCGCCGGGCCGCGCCAGATCGCGCAGCGCGCGCTTCTCGACGTGGATCCACTCGGCAAGGCCGGCGGCCGCCGCGTTCGCGAGGCTCGTTCGCACGGCGTCGGCGTCGATGTCGGAGCCGATGATGCAGCGACGCGGCGTGCGAGCCGCGCGGCGCTCGCGCGCCTCCGAGCGCAGCGTGTCCCAAAGCGCCGCATCATGGCCGCGCCAGCCGCTGAAGCCGAAGTACTCCCGATCCAGCGCGGGAGCGGCATCGGCGGCGATCAGCGCGGCCTCCGTGAGGAAGGTGCCCGACCCGCACATGGGATCGAGCAGGGTGCCCCCGCGCTCGTGGACGGCAGCCCACCCCGACCGCAGCAGCACGGCAGCCGCCACGTTTTCCTTGACCGGCGCCCGGCCGCCTTCGATGCGATATCCGCGCCGATGCAGGCTCTCGCCGGAGAAATCCAACGAGAGGAGCGCCGTCGGACCCTCGACGTGCAGATGCAGAAGCACGTCCGGCCGCTCCGGACGGATGTTGGGCCGCTCGCCCGTCGACTCGCGCAGGCTGTCGCAGACCGCGTCCTTGAGGAGCTGAGAGCCGTAGATGGTATGGCGGATCACGGCGTTGCCGCCGGTGCAATCGCAGGCGAGCGTCGCACCCGGACGCAGGTGCTCGCGCCAGTCGCGGCGGCGCACGGCCTCATGGAGCTGGTCGGTCGAATCCGCGGGGATGGAGCCGAGGCTGAGCAGCACCCGCGTCGCCGTGCGCGACCAGAGGCAGGCCCGATAGCCGACCTCGAGGGGTCCCTGGAATTTGACGTCGTGGCTGCGCTCCTTGATGTCGGTCGCGCCGAGCTGCGCCAGCTCCTCGGCGAGCACCGACGCGGCGCCGATCGGCGCCGTCGCGATCCAATAGCGAACGTCCTCGATCACCTCAGTCGAGGCTCACGGAATTCGGCGCGGCGGCGCGCAGCTCGATCCAATCGGCCCTGGGATGCTTGGCGAGATACCTGACCAGTATCCGGTAGATGTCCGCGTCGAAATCCGCATCCGATTCCCGCGCGGCCAGCGCGGCGAGCTCCTCTTCCGTGCGCGCCGTACCGACGTAGACCCAGCGATCGATGACGTGCAGGTCCGCGGCGGGCCCGAATTCCGGCGCACCGCCCCACGGCGGCCGCTCTCGAAGCGCGATCCGTCCGCGAAACGGCCACGCCTTGAGCTTGAGCGACGCGAGCGCGAGACGGACGCGCATGTCGTGCAGCGCGGCGGCCTCCTTGCCCATGCAGGCGCCCTTGCACTTGCCCATCTGGTGCGCGAAGCAGGAGCCTTCGCCCGCCTCGAGCCCGAGCACCTTGAGACAAAGCTCCCTCGCGCGTGCAATCTCCATCAGCGCCCGGAGCGCGTCCTTCTCGGAGTGAAACAGGCCGAAGCATTCCATGAGGTCGGCGCGGTCGAGACCGGCGATCGGCACGGCTCCGATCCTCGCGCCGGCGCGCAGGGTGTGTGCCTCCCCGCCCTGCTTCGCGCGCCGGTTGCGCGGAGGTTTGCCGGCCTTGATCCATCGAGCCTGCAGGAGCAGCGCACCAAGCGGCCCGGCGGTCTCCATCCAGTCGATGCGGCGGACCTCCTCGGCCAGGCGCCGGCCGTCCGCATCCGCATGATCCGCGCTCAACCGGCCGCAGATGCCGGTACGCAGCGAGTCGCTCCTGCCGACGTAGAGAAGCGCATCGTCCGCTGCGAACAATCGATAGGCGCCGGGCGCTTCGGGCAGCTCGTCGGCGAGGTCGGCGGGCAATTGAGCAGGCAGCTTGTGAGCGCCGATTGCGCCCTCCACCGCCCGGGCAAGCTCGGGTTCGGGCAGCTCGCCGCGCAGCCTCATCCAGAAGTCGCGTATCACGCGCGCGTCGCCGAGCGCGCGATGCCGCGCGTCGCAGACAAGCCCGTTCCGCTGCATCACGGAGTCGAGATTGTGGTGCACGTGCTCGGGAAACAGCCGGCGCGAGAGCTTCACCGTGCAGAGCACCGGGGCGCTGAAACCGAGCTCCGCCTGGCGCATCTCGCTGCGCAGGAAGGAATAGTCGAAGCGCGCGTTGTGCGCGACGAACAGAGCGCCCTCGAGCTTGTCGCGCACCGTACGTGCGATCTGCGCGAAGCGCGGCGCAGCCGCAACCATCTCGTCGGTGATGCCGTTGAACGCTGCAATCCCGTCGGGAATGTGCCGCCCGGGATTGACCAAAGAGCTCCATTCCTCGAGCTCGCCGCCGGCGCGCAGACGCACGATGCCGATCTCGGTGATCCGGTCGAAACTCAAGCTTCCGCCCGTCGTTTCCAGATCGACGAATACCAGGTCGCGCGCGAGGTCCTCAGCCGCGGCCATCGAGCGACAGGATGGGGTAGTACAGGTCGGGACGGCGATCGCGGAACACGCCCCACGCCTGCCGATAGCGGCGGATCTCGTCCAGATCGAAGGCCGCGGTCAGCACCGTCTCCGAGGCACGATCGGCCTCCGCCACCTTCTCACCGGTGTGAGAGGCGATGAACGATGACCCGTAGAAGGTCATCGTGTACCTCTCGCCCTGCTCCACGCCGATCCGGTTGGAGGCGACCAGCGGCATGATGTTGGCGGCCGCGTGCCCCTGCATGGTGCGCTGCCAGTGTGCGCTCGAGTCCAGCCCGTCATCCTGCGGCTCCGACCCGATCGCGGTGGGGAACATGAGCACCTCGGCTCCGAGCAGCGCGAGACAACGCGCGGTCTCGGGAAACCACTGGTCCCAGCAGATCGCGACGCCGAGCCTGGCATAACGCGTGTCGAACACCTTGAATCCGGAATCGCCGGGCGAGAAGTAGAACTTCTCGTGGTAACCCGGGCCTTCGGGAATGTGCGACTTGCGATAGCTGCCGAGCACGCTGCCGTCGGCATCGATGATGACCACGCTGTTGTAGAAGGCGTTGTTCGCCTTCTCGAACACGCTGATCGGCAGCACCACCTCGAGCTCACGCGCGACCTTGCGGAAGTGCTCCACCGCCGGATGGCCGTCGAGCGGCCGCGCCAGATCGAAGTGGCGCGGTGCGTGATCCTTGCAGAAATACGGCGTCTCGAACAATTCCTGGATCAGCACGATCTGGGCGCCGCGCCCCGCAGCCTCGCGAATCAGTTTTTCCGCGCGCGCGACGTTCGCGTCGCGATCCCAGCCGCAGGCCATCTGGGTGGCCGCCAACGTCACGATGCTCATACTTCGAATGTTACCTCATCGAAGGCGCAACGCCGGGCGCAAGCCGACCCCGTCACGCCCCAGGCAGGACGCCCTCGCAACGCCCGCCGCAAGCTGCAGACGCCCGGCGCACCCCTGCCTCCTCCCTCTGGAACACCAGAGGCCGGGGTCGCATCGACCCCGTAAATCCGGCGCGCCAGCACCTAAAAGGTCGGGGGCGAGCTCGCGCTCACGATCTCGCACTCGTCACGCCCGGCATTGCGAAACCGATGCGGCAGCGAGCTCTTGAAATAATACGCATCGCCGGGCCCGAGAACCCGCGACTCGCCGCCCACGGTGAGCTCGATCCTGCCTTTGACGATGATGCCGCCTTCCTCGCCCGCGTGAGTCAGCATCTCCTCGCCGGTATCCGCGCCGGGCGCATAGCGCTCGTGCAGGATGGACATGCTGCGCTTGGCGAGCCGGCCGCCGACGAGGCGCAGCTCGACGCTCGAGGTACCGATGTCGGCGAGCTCGCCGCGGGGGAAGAACACCTGCGGCTGGCCGCCGAGGTCGAGCGTGAAGAAGTCGGCGAGCGCCATGGGAATTCCGTCCAGCACCTTCTTGAGCGAGCTCACCGAGGGGCTGACGCGATTCTGCTCGATCAGCGAAATGAGACCGTTGGTGACGCCCGCGCGCTTGGCCAGCTCGCGCTGCGACAGGCCGTACATCTGCCGGACGGCTTTGAGATGAGTACCGACATCCACGCTCATGGCGTCTATTATAATAGACAGATTCGACGAATCCAGCCCGGAAATTGAGCTTAGTGTTGATTTTCCTTATCATGAGCTCCAACTCGGGGACCGGTTGGCTGCCCGGGATCTCGTAATCTTTCGAGGAACGCCATGAACGCTCAAGTCACCCCCGCTCCATCTTCCGGCGAGCTCGATGCTTTCTGGATGCCGTTCACCGCGAATCGGCAGTTCAAGTCGAACCCGCGCCTGCTCACACGCGCCCAAGGCATGCACTACTGGAGCGACGATGGCCGCGAGGTCCTCGACGGGGTCGCCGGGCTCTGGTGCGTGAACGCCGGCCACGGGCGGCGCGAGATCACCGACGCCGTCGCCAAGCAGCTCGCCACGATGGACTACGCACCCGCTTTCCAGATGGGCCATCCGATCGCCTTCGAGCTCGCGAATCGCCTCGCGAAGATCGCACCGCCCGGACTCGACCGCGTGTTCTTCACGAACTCCGGCTCGGAGTCGGTCGACACCGCGCTCAAGATCGCCATTGCCTATCACCGCGCGCGCGGCGCAGGCCAGCGCACCCGGCTGATCGGCCGTGAGAAGGGCTACCACGGGGTGGGATTCGGCGGAACCTCGGTCGGCGGCATGGTGAACAACCGCAAGTTCTTCGGACCCGCGTTGCTTCCGCACGTGGATCATTTGCGCCATACGCTCGACATCGAGCACAACGCGTACTCGAAGGGATTGCCGCAGTGGGGCGCGCACCTCGCCAACGACCTCGAGCGCCTCGTCGGACTGCACGATGCCTCGACCATCGCCGCCGTCATCGTCGAGCCGATCTCGGGCTCCGCGGGTGTGATCCTGCCGCCCGTCGGCTACCTGAAGCGTCTGCGCGAGATCTGCGACAAGAACGACATCCTGTTGATCTTCGACGAAGTGATCACCGGCTTCGGCCGCATCGGCAAGCCGTTCGCGAGTCAGGCATTCGACGTGACGCCCGATCTCATGACCACCGCGAAGGGCCTGACCAACGGCACAGTGCCCATGGGCGCCGTGTTCGCCCAGCGCAAGGTGTACGACGCCTTCATGCAGGGTCCGGAGGGCGGCATCGAGCTGTTTCACGGCTACACCTATTCCGCGCATCCCATTGCGTGCGCGGCGGCGCTCGCGACGCTCGACGTCTATGAGCGCGAGGGGCTCTTGACGCGGGCCGGCACGCTCGCCTCCGAGTGGGAGAGCGCCATGCACAGCATGCGCGGCCTTCCGCACGTGATCGACGTGCGCAACTACGGGTTGATCGGCGCGGTGGAGCTCGAGCCCCGCGCGGGCAAGCCGGGCGCGCGCGCCTTCGAGGTGTTCCTGAAGTGCTTCGAAAAAGGCGTCATGGTGCGCCAGACCGGCGACACCATTGCGATGTCGCCGCCGCTCATCGTGGAATCGAAGCATATCGCGCGCCTCGTGGAGACGCTGTCGAGCGTCATCCGCGCGACCGCATAGGCCGCTACGCCGCCCAGCGCGGCCGCGCGGCTCGTGAGAGCTGCGTGGCCGCGCTGCAGCCGGCTCAAGACGAGGGCTCAATAGCGCCTTTCGGCTCGAAAATGGCGTACCACTTCTTGCAGGGCTCGGTCACCTCCCAGGTGCCCTCGAAGCCCGCGGGCACCACGAAGGCATCCCCGGCCCGCAGCTCGTGACGCTGGCCGGACGACGATTCCAGGCGAACCCGTCCTTCGATGAGCACGCAGAGCTCGTGCTCGGTGTAACGGACGCGCCACTTTCCCGCCGTGCTGGTCCACACCCCGCAGAAGAATTGCTGCGTCCCGTCCGTGAATTGATTCGACGCTCGCGCACGCGGAATTCCCGAGAGAATGTTCTCCGGCGCGGGGTTCGACGACTCTCCGGTCTGCAGACGGTCGAGCACCACTATTTTGGGACGGTCACTCATACCGTATCGTAGGCTCGGGGCGCGGCGGGAAACAAGTGCGCCCGGCACGCGAACGCGGCCCGGAGCGAAGGCCTCCGGGCCGCGATGCCCCACACGGTTACTGCTTGCCGGCGGGCTGATCGTCGCTCACCTGGGCGACCGTCTGCGGACCGGGGGCGCTCAAGGTGAGGCGCACACGCCGCTCGAAGGCATAGCCGTCCACGTCGGCGGCAGTGCTCTGGCTCTTGCCATAAGCATTGACGTCGAGCGAGCTCTCCTGGATGCCGGCCGCCAGCAGGAGGTCACGCACGGCATTCGCGCGGTCCTGGGAGAGCTTCAGGTTGGTCTCCACCGAGCCGCGGGGGTCGGCGTAGCCGTCGACTCGCACCTTGAGATCGGGCGACTTCGACACCGCCTGCGCCAGCGCCTCGATCTGGTGCGCCGTCTGCGGCTCGATCTCAGCGCTGCCGGTCCGGAACATGACATCGCCCTCCACGCCGTCCAGCGACGCACCGCTCTCCGGCTTCGTCGCCTGAGCGGCCTCGATCTTGCGGGTCATCTCGTCGACCTGTGCCGTGAGCGTGCGGTTCGCATCGGCCAACGCGTTCTTCTGGCCGAGCAGATCGCCCTTCTCCGCCGTGAGCGCAGTGTTGTCGGACTCGAGCGCCGCCACCTTCGCCTCCGCCTTGCCCGCATCGCTTGCGCGGTGCACCCGATTTCCGAGCCAAGTGCCGAGACCCGCGCCCACGACCGCGCCGATGGGACCCGCGGCAAATCCGCCGATCACCCCGCCGGCCACGAACCCGATCGGCTCGTGCGGCGTGGCCGGCGGCGTCGCCGCGGCCGGCTCGCCGGCCAGCGCGACCGCGCTCAGGCCCAAGAGTCCCACCGTACCGACCGCCCTGGAAATAACAGAGTTCATAAAAATCTCCTTTGAGTTCCCACCACCGAGGCATTTGCCTCTGGGAGCCATTACGAGCCGAAGTTGGGACGATGGACCGGCGCGATTCGGGCGAATCATGGCTAAGCGCGGAACAATTGCGCCGACGACGCCCGCGCAGGGCGGGGCGGCCGCACGCGGCCTCCCGGCGCCGATAGCAAAAATCTATGGCTCCGCGATTGTTCCGGCGAATTCGCCTGCCTATGATGCTGCGTCTCTGCAACCGATGCGGGCTTGTGGATCGATACGCGCTCAATCGCAGACAGGTATTGCGCGGGCTTGCAGCGTCCGTGCTGCCATGGAGCCTGCCGTCGTGCGAGCGCGAGCCGGGCGGCGGCGACGCATTGCTCATCGGCGGATTGCCGGTCACCTGCAACCTCACGCTGCCCGTCGCCTGCGTCGCCAAGGCGCGAAGCAATGCGGTTGTTCCCGCGGGCGGGCGGCGCTTCGAGTACACGTACGGCAAATACAGCGGCTGGCCCGAGGTCAAGGAATCCTTGATGGCCGGCCGCGTTCAGGCGGCTTACATGCTCGCGCCGCTGGTCATGGATCTCGCGGATCATAGGATCCCCGTGAAGATCGTGTCGCTGGGACACCGCTCCGGCGCCGTCATCATGGTCAGAAGCGACTCGCCGTACGACAACTTCAGGCAGCTCGCCGGGAAGCGAATCGCGATCCCCAGCCGTTTCGCCGTGGACTATCTATTCTTGAGAAAGATGCTGGCCCGCGAGCGCATGACCCCGGACGACGTGCAAGTCGTCGAGATGGCGCCTCCGGACATGCCCGCGGCGCTCTATGCCCGGGCGGTCGACGCCTATTGCACCGGCGAGCCTTTCGGCGCGGCGGCGCAGCAGGCCGGCTACGCCCGGCCCCTGCGCATGACCCGCGATGAGTGGCGCAATTACATCTGCTGCGTTCTCACGGTGCGCCAGGAGCTCATCCAGCAGAATCCCGCCATGGTGCAGGACCTGGTCGATCAGATTCTCGGCGCCGGAGCATGGCTCGATCAACGACGGGAAAACCGCGACAAGGCGGTCGCCATCGCCGCAGGCCGTGACTTCTTCAACCAGGACCCGAAGATCCTGCAGTTCGTGATGGAGAATCCGGCTGACCGGGTGACCTACGGCGATTTGCGGATGATCCGCTCCGAGTTCGAGGACCTCATGCAGCTGTCGATGGCGGCCGGCACCATCAAGCATCCCATCGCCTACGAGACCTACGTCGACGACACCTTCGCAAAGAATGCGCATGCGGCCGCCATCTCACTCTGAGTCCCGGAGAGGCCCGAGCCGCGCGATCGCGCTGCTGGCCGGCCTGCTGCTGTGCGCGGCACCGCGTGCCGCCCCCGCCGACGCGCTCAAGGCCGGCGTTTTCGATCCCCCGCGGGAAGCGCCGGATTTTTCGCTGCAGGGATCGGACGGCAAGGCTCTGACGCTCAGCCGCTATCGCGGCAAGGTCGTGCTGCTGGGATTCGGCTACACGTCCTGCCGCAGCGTGTGCCCGGTCACTCTCGCGATCCTGGCGATGGCGCGGCGCAAGCTGGGACCGCTCGCCGATCGGGCGCAGGTCATCTATCTCACCGTCGATCCGGAGCGCGACGACACCGGCCGCCTCAAGAGGTTTCTCGCGTCCTTCGATGCGAGCTTCATCGGCGGCACGGGAACGGTCGGACAGATGGCGGCCGTTCGCAAGAGCTACGGCGTGACGGCCGAGAAGATCGGGACGGGCTCCGATTACGCCGTCGCACATTCGTCATTCATCTACCTCATCACCCGCGAAGGCAAGCTCCGGGCGCTCATGCCCTATGGGCACACCGCGGATGACTTCGCCCACGACGTTTCCGTGTTGTTGAACTAGGACCTCAGGTGCATCCGCCCCTCCAGCGCCGCGCCCTCATGGCCATCGTCATCGTTGGCGCCGCGGGATTGGCGGCCGTCGTCTGGGCGGCGCTGATGCCCGTCGTCTTCGCTTCGCGGGAGGAGCCATTCGAGATCCCCAAGGGAACATGGGCGCGGCGGATGGCGGGAAACAAGGTGGAAATCCTGCCGTCGCACGTCTATCTGACGCTCGGCATCCGCAACGTATTGCTGCTCGAGAATCACGACGACGTGCCGCAGATATTCGGCCCGACGCTGATGATGCCGGGCCAGAGCTTTCGATTGCCTTTCGATGTCGCCAGCAGCTACCAGTTCGCGTGCACGGCGCATGCGAGCGGTCAGATGACCGTCGTCGTGGACGAACGCCCGGACACGCCCTGGCGGCGGCTCGAGTGGAGAATTCGCCGGCTTTACAGGTCGATTGCGTAGCATGAAAGGCATCAGACAGGGCATCCCGGCGGTCGCCGTCATCGCGGCCTTGGTGGCCGCCTGGTGGCTGGCGGTCGTCGAAACGCGCAGCGTCATCTTCCCCACGCCCTGGCAGGTGGTCGCCGGTGCCGGCGAGCTGGTCAAGGACGGCACCCTGTGGGTCGACATCGGCGCATCGCTGATGCGCGTCGGGGTCGGTTTCTCGCTGGCCGTCATGGTCGGCGTGCCCTTGGGTCTCTGGCTGGGGTGGGTCAAGGGCGCCTACTCCACGCTCAATCCGCTGTTCCAGATACTTCGGCCGATCTCGCCGATCGCCTGGATCCCCATCGCCATACTCTGGTTCGGCGTCGGCAACGCTTCGCCGATCTACCTCATCTTCATCGCATCGGTCTTCCCGATGATCGTGCAAACCACGGCGGGCGTGCACGCCATCGAGCGCCGGTATCTGCGCGCCGCCGAGAATTTCCGCGTGTCGCGCTACACGCTCTTCCGCCAGGTGGTGATTCCCGCGGCATTGCCTCAGATCATCGTCGGCATGCGCATCGGGCTCGGAGTGGCGTGGCTGGTGGTGGTGGCCGCGGAAATGATCGCGCTGCGCTCGGGACTGGGCTATCTCATCATGGACTCCCGCAACGCCGGCAATCGATACGATCTCGTGGTTGCGGGAATGATCGTCATCGGCCTGATCGGCCTGCTGCTCGACGGCGGCATGCGCCTGCTCGAGGGACTGAAATCCGTCCGGTGGCGCTATGTCCGCTAAGATCGAAGTCGACGGCATCCGCAAGGCATTCGCGACCGATGGCGCGGCGCTGGCAGTCGTGGAGGACGTGAGCCTCAGCGTGCAGGATGGCGAGTTCGTCGCCGTCGTCGGACCCTCGGGCTGCGGAAAGACCACGCTCATGAACATGATCGCGGGGTTCGTCCACCCGGACGCCGGCAGGATTCTCATCGACGGAAGACCACGCTACGAGCCCAGCGCCCAAGGCATCCTCATCTCGCAGCAAGGCTCGATCTTTCCCTGGCTGACGGTTCGGCAAAACCTGATGTTCGGACTGAGCGATCGCCCGGCGAGGGACAAGGAGCAGGTCGCCGATCACTATGCCGCCGTGGTCGGCCTCAAGGGCTTCGAGGGAAGCTACCCGCACGAGCTGTCGGGCGGCATGCTCAAGCGCGTCGAGCTCGCGCGAGCCCTCGCGGTGAAGCCCGAGATTCTATACATGGACGAGCCGTTTTCGGCGCTGGATGCGCTCACGAACCTGCGCATGCGCAACGAGCTCAAGCGCGTGCTGGCGGAAGAGCGGCACACGGTCATGCTGATCACCCATGACGTGGAAGAAGCCATTCATCTGGCCGACCGGGTCCTGGTGTTGTCGCCGCGGCCGACGCGAATCCAGGCGACGTTCGAGGTGAACCTGCCGCATCCGCGTCGGCTGACCAGCCCAGAGATGCAGGAGCTGCGCGTCGCGATCCTGTACGAGCTCGGCGTCGATCGCAACGCGGGATGAGTTTGCCGGCTACACCTTCAGCGAGAGCGGCGTGAAATCGGTCCCGATGTCGTAGTAATCCTCGTTCTCCGCGCGCTTGAGGAACGCCACGACGCGGTAGGTCAGCGGCGTCGCGACGATCTCCCAGGCGCTCTTCAAGAGATACTGGGTGAACAATATCTGCAGCAGATGGGGGAACGGCATGCGGCCGTAGAACGCGGCCACGTAGAAAATGGCCGAATCCACCAGCTCGCCGCACAAGGTCGACCCCACGATGCGGGTCCACAGCCAGCGGCCCCGCGTCCATATCTTCATCTTCGCGAGCACGTAGCTGTTGACGAAGGTCCCCACCAGGAACGCGAGGATCGAGGCGACGACGATGCGCGGGGTGCTGCCGAATACCGCCTCGACCGCGGACTGCGACGCGATCGAATGCTCGGAAGGCGGCAGGTGCACCACCACGAACGCCATGAACGAGGCGAACGCCAGCGCCCCAAAGCCCGCCCACACCACCCGGCGGTCGCGCGCGTAGCCGTACACCTCCGTGAGAATGTCGCCGAAGATGTACGAGATCGGAAAGAACAGCACGCCGGCGAGAAAGGTGATCGAGCCGATGAGCGGGACGTGGAAGGTGGTCTCCTTCGCAGGCCCGATCAGGTTCGAGCACAGGAGCACGCAAACGTACGCGGCCATCACGAAGTCGTAATACCGAAACTCGCGGTGTTGCCGCTCCCCCGCGGGACGCGAGCCTGCGCCATCGCCCGCGGCGGCCGCTTCACGACTCATCCACGGCTCTCCCTCTCGACCATCGGTGTCATTGGTGCGCAGTTTAGTCGTTGCCGGGCGCTTTGCCACGATATGTCACACGGGGCGCGCAGCTGTCGCATTTTGGCGAAGGCGATCACACCAACCGTGACCGCCGTACGGTAGATATACACACAGCCTCCCAGCCCCCCGGATCTATGGACGACGGCATCTCTACAGGCGCGACGAACGGCCCGCTCGTCGACTTCGACGGCGTCTGCCAGAAAGTGCGCGCCGCCGCGGAGCCCGCCCGCGTCCATGCGGTATCGCTGCACGATGAATTCGGCGAAGTGCTGTGGCTGACCGAGAGCTCGATGGGTCCGGACGAGCACGGCGCCGTGCGCGCCGGAATCGAGGCGCTCTCCAAGACCGGCTCGCCGCCGCTGTTCATCGGCGAGCTCGGCGGTTCACGCTGCGCCCTGATGCTGCGAGCCGTGAGCCGCCGCCGCACCATGGTCGGGGCCATCATGGTGGTGATGGATGCGCGCGTCATCAAGGACCCGCGCGGAATCCTCCGGACCATGACCCCCAAGCTGCACCGCGCTCTGGTGGAGTTCGCCGACATGCGCTGCGACTCCGAGGTCGACGCGATACCACTTGCCACCCCCGCGGCGCCGCGCGGCGCCATGAAGCCCGTCTCACGCGTGTCGCGGGCGCCGCTGACCTCGGCGGCCCCTGCCCCGCCCGCGGCCATTGGGCCTGCCGCAGCGGCCTCGCCGGCCCGATCAACGCCGACACTGGCGGCCGAAACGGGCCGGACGCCGGCACCGATCGGCGCGGCGGCGGTCGTCGGCCGGGTGGGCAATCCGTCGCGCTTCGCGAACATGCACCCGCGGGCCGTCCCTCCCGAGATCGACCGGCTGCATTCGATGCTCCGTCGCAGCCCCATTGCGCTGCACGTCCAGCGGCTCGTCCCCCTCGCCAAGGGGACACATCTCAAGCGCTATGAGGTGCTCATGCGCTCCAAAGCGGACGCCGCGGCGAACGCAGCCCCGCTCGATCTGCTCAAGGCGGCGGTCGACCACGGGCTCGGCTCGATGATCGACCGTCGCGTGATCACCGAGCTCATCGGCTACCTGGTGAAGCACCCGGACATCTGGAAGGCGACGCCGGTGCAGTTCTCGGTCAACCTGACCGCGACCGCGCTGCACGACGAGCACTTCATCAAGTTCGTCGGCCTCTGCCTGACGAAATCCGCTTTGCCGAGGTCGATGATCGCCTTCGAGGTGGACGCAGCGACCGCGGTCAAGCTCGCGGGGAAGATGGCAGCGGTGGGCGCATCGCTGCACCGTCTCGGCTGCCCGTTGGTGCTCGACGACTTCTCGCTGCGCACCGAATGCCTGGCGCTCCTGCGGCTGCCGGGAGTGCATTACGTGAAGCTGGCACCCGAAATCACCTCGAAGATGCGCACCGACAAGCTCGCGCAGGCGGCCATCACCGCCGTGGTGCAGATGGCGCGCGTGCTCGGCATGCACACGGTGGCCAAGCATGCCGAGTCCGCGTCCGAGCAGGAATGGTTCACCGCCCTCGGGGTCGATCTGGTGCAGTCGAACTCGATGTCGCCGCCGGAGCCGATCGAGACCCTGGCCAGCCGCCCCCCAACGCCTTGATCAGGTAAACGGACGTCGCGAACTGCTGACCCTGCACCTGGACGGCGGTGCGTTGATTGCCGAGCAGCACCTGCTGGGCCGTGATCATCTCGAGATAGGTGTCGACGCCGCCCTTGTAGCGGGCCGTGGCGATATCAAAGGCATCCTGCGCGCTCTTCACGCTCGCATTCGCCTCCTTGACCGCGCGCCCGAGCGAGGCGAGGCCGGTGATGCCGTTCTCGACCTCCTCCATCGCGGTCAGCACGGTCTGGCGGTAGCCCGCGACCGCGGCCGTATAGTCGGCATCGGCAAAGCGCACCTCGCCCCGCACGCGCCCCGCATCGAAGACCGTCTGCGTCGCAGACAAACCGACCGACCAGAGCCGGCTCGACGCCTGGAACAGCGAGGACAACGCGTTGCTCTGCCAACCGGCGTTCGGCTGCGAGAACCCGGCGCCGAGCCCGATGGTGGGGAAGTATGCCGCGCGTGCCACACCGATGCGCGCGTTCGCCGCCGCCATGGAGCGCTCGGCCGAGGCGACGTCGGGCCTGCGCTGCAGAAGGTCCGAGGGCACGCCGATCGGCACGGCGGGCAGGGTTGCCGCGGCCGGGACGGCCGGCACGGCGAAGCCGGGCGCCGGAGCGCCGACCAGGGTCGCGATGGCATGCTCGAACTCGGCGCGCTGATTCTGCAAGAGCTCGAACTGCGTGGCACCGGCGTCGACGAGCGCTTGCTGCTGCGCAAGGTCGAGGCCGGTCGCAAAGCCGAGATCGTGGCGCGAGGTGATGAATCCCAGCGCGTCGCGCTCCAGATCGAGGCTGTGCGCGACCACGGCGATCTCGGCATCGCTCTCGCGCAGAGCGAAATAGTCCGTGACGAGTTGCGCGAGGAGCACCAGGCGGGTGTTCTCGAAGTCCGCCTCGGCCTGCTGCTCGGTGGCCTTGGCTCCCTCGACCTCGCGGCGCACGCGGCCGAACAGATCGACCTCGTAGCTCACGGCCGGGCCGATCACGAAGTCGTTTTGCACGGTGGCCTGGTTCGGCACCGCATAGGCGGCCAGCGGACGGTTCGCGGACGTGCGTCCGCGCGCCGCGCCGGCCGACAGCTCGATGGTCGGAAACAGATCCGCGCGCGCGATGGTGACTTCCGCGCGCGCCTGATCGAGGCGCGCCGCCGCCACCTTCAGGTTTTGATTGCCGGCCAGCGCGCGCTCCACCAGCCCATCCAGCGCCGTATCCGCGAACAGCGTCCACCAATCGCCCTTCACGGCGGCATCGCCGGGCTCGGCCTGATGCCAGGGGGCTTCGGGCTGCCACGCCGGCGGCGTCTCGGCCGCCGGCCGGTGATAGTTGGGGCCGACGGCACAGCCCGGAATGAACGCGAGCGCCGTCGCTGCGAGCGCCGCCGCCGTGGGCGCTGCCGCAGTGGGCGGCCCCGCGCGCATCCGCTGCTGGAGCACCGTCCGCCTCATCGCGCCTGGGCCACCGTTTTTTGATCCACCGGCGTCACGGTGTCGCCGTCGGCAAGCGAATCGGCCGGATTCAGGATGACCTGATCGGTGGCATCGAGGCCGCCGAGGATCTCGACGCGGTCGCCGAAATCCGTGCCCAACTTGACGGTGACCAGCCGCACCTTGCCCGACGGCGCGACCACTCCGACCCGCGTTCCCTCCGGGCGGAACAGCAGGACATTGGTCGGCACGATCAGCGCCTTCACGTCCGCCTTGACGGGCAGCGTCGCCTGGACGTACGAGCCCGCGATGAGCTCGCCGTCGGGATTCGGGATCTGAATCTCCACCTGCATGGTGCGCGTCGCCGTGTCGATGGCGCGGGCGGTGCGGGCCACCTTGCCCCGATACTCCCGGCCGGCGCGCTCGGCCAAGGTCACGGTCACCGCATCCCCGACCTTCACCTGGCTGGCGTAGATCTGCGGCACGTAGATGTAGAGGCGCAGCGGGTCCACCTGCGCCACCGAGAACAACGCCTGGCCCGCGCCCCCGTTGCCGGCATTGACCAGGTCGCCGACATCGATGCTGCGCCGGGTCACGACGCCGTCGAACGGCGCCACCACCTGGTTGAAACCCGCGAGGTTGCGCAACCGCGCGACGTTGGCCTCCGCGGCCGCCAGGGTCGCCTGCGCCTGATTATAGGCGCTCACGCGCTCGTCGAGATCCTGCTGCGTGACCGCGTCCTTCGCGCGCAGCGACTTCCAGCGCTCCGCGGTGCTCTTCGCGAGGTCGGCGCTCGCCGCCGCCTGGACCCGGGTCGCGATCGCCTGCGAGAGCTCCTGGTCCACTTCCGGCGCCGAGATCTCCGCGAGCAGATCGCCGCGCTTCACCGAGGCGCCGATGTCCTTGACCCAGCGCAGGACATATCCGTTGGTGCGGGCGTACACGGTCGACTCGATGACCCCCAGCAAGGTCCCCGGAAGCGTGAGCGGCTGCCCGTCGCCGCTCGCGGTCGGCGTGATGGTCGTGACGTATTGCTTGGCATGCAGCGCGGTCGATTGCTCGAGCGCGCTCGCATGCAGCGAGCGCAGCGCGAGCACGATCGCGCCGCCGATGAGCAGCACGGTCACGATGCCGCCCACCATCATCTTGGCACGCCGCAAGACGATCGAATCTGATTCGGTCATATCAACTGTGTCCTTCGGCTGCCGCCGACGATACCAGGCCATGCCGCGCCTTGCGCAGCTCGAGGCGGCGGTGGGTGCCGGCGAAGATCACCGGCACGAACAGAAGCGTCGACACCGTCGCGAATATCAGCCCTCCGATCACGGCGCGTCCGAGCGGCGCGTTCTGCTCGGCGCCCTCGCCGAGACCGAGGGCCATCGGGATCATGCCGATGATCATCGCGAGGGCGGTCATCAGCACCGGGCGGATACGGGTCGCGCCCGCGTCGAGAGCGGCCCTGACCGGGTCCAGGCCCTCGTCCATGCGCTGACGCGCGAACGCCACCACCAGGATGCTGTTCGCGGTCGCCACCCCCATGGTCATGATGGCCCCGGTCATGGCCGGCACGCTCAAGGTGGTCGCCGACAGGAACAGCATCCAGCAGATGCCCGCGAGCGCCGCCGGCAGCGCGGTGATGATGATGAACGCGTCCACCCACGACTGGAAGTTGACCACGATCAGGAGGTACACCATGACCACGGCCATCACGAGGCCCACGCCGAGCTGCACGAACGAGGACCTCATGGTCTGGACCTGGCCGAGCACGGTGACCGTCATGCCGCGCGGCAGGTGCGGCCGGATGTCGTCGACCACGCGGCGCACGTCGCCCGAGATGCTGCCCATGTCGCGGCCTTGCGCACCGGAGAACACGTCGATGGACGGCGCCAGGTTGTAGCGCGAGTCGACCGCGATCTGCGCCGCAGGGTGGATGGCGACCAGATTGCTGAGCAGTTGCGGCTGGGTCGTCGGCGCCGCGCCCGCCGCCCGAACCGGCGTCTGCATCAGGGCATCGAGGCTGTCGACCGTGTACTGCGGCGATTGCACCGCGAGGTTGTAGACGATGCCGTTGGAGGGATTGAGCCAGAATGCGGGCGAGGTCTGCGTCGTGCCCGCCGTGGAGACGAGCAGGTCGTTGGTCACGTCGCTCGGGCTCAACCCGAGCTGCTGCAACTGGGTCCGATCCATGCTGAGCATGATGGTCGGCACGTCCGGCCGCTGGTGAATGTGGGTGTCGACCGTTCCCGGGATCATCTCGATGCGCTTCTTGAGCTCCGCCGCGACGTCATAGTCCGCGCGCAGGCCGGCACCCGTGACTTTGACGTCGAGCGCGGCGGGAACGCCGAAATTGAGGATTTGCGTGACCATGTCGGCCGGCTGGAAGAAGAATTCCACCCCGGGGAAGCGCCGGGGCAGCTCCCGGCGCATGGCTTCGATGTAGTGCTCGGTCGGAGCGTGGCCGTCGTTGAGCGAGAGCTGGATCTCTCCGTCCAGCGAGGCAAAGGTGCCGGAGTTGCTGTAGGTCTTGTTGATGCCGCTGACCGCGACGCCGAGGTTGTCGAGCACGGTCCCGAGGTCGCGCGGCGGGATGATCCCGCGGATGGCGGCCTCGACCTCGTCGGCGACGCGCGCGGTCTGCTCGACGCGCGTACCCGACGGCAGGCGCATGTGGAGGCGGATCTGACCGGCATCGACGTTCGGAAAGAAGTCGCGGCCGAGAATGAAGACGAGGCAGCAGGACAGCGCGCAGAAGCCGAGAAAGTAGCCCGCGAACAGCCGCCGCCGCTCGAGCACCGTGCCGAGGATGACGAGATAGCCTGCGCGAATCCTCTCGAAACGCGCATCGAACGCCCGATACACGCGCTGCAGGGGGCTCGGCTTGGCGCCCGGCTCCATGATGTGCGAGTGGCCCATGAAGAGCATGACTAGCGTCGGCACGAGGGTGCGCGACAGCACGTAGGAGGCGAGCATGGCATACACCACGGCCTCCGCGAGCGGCGCGAACAAGTACCGCGCCACGCCGCTCAGGAAGAACATCGGCACGAACACGATGCAGATACAGAGGGTCGACACCAGCGCCGGAATCGCGATCTCGCCCGCACCCTCCAGGATCGCCTTGTGCAGATCGGACCCCAGGTGCAGATGCCGCTCGATGTTCTCGATGGTCACCGTGGCGTCGTCGACCAGGATGCCGACCGCGAGCGCGAGCCCTCCGAGCGTCATGATGTTGAGCGTCTCGCCGGTTATGTAGAGCGCGATGATCGAGGTCAGGATCGACAGCGGGATCGACACCGCGATGATGCACGTGCTGCGCCAGTTGCCGAGGAACAGGAGGATCAGCGCCGCGGTCAGGCACGCCGCGATCAGCGCCTCGCGCACCACCCCGGAGATGGCGGCGCGCACGAAGCCGGACTGGTCGAACAGCGGCGTGATCTTGACGTCCTTGGGCAGCGTCTGCTCGACCACCGGCAGGGCATTCATGAGGCCCTTGACGATGTCCAGCGTCGAGGAGCCGTTTTTGATGATCGACACCAGCACGCCGCGCTCGCCGTTCTGACGCACGATGTTGGTCTGCGGAGAGAAGCCGTCGCGCACGTGCGCGACCTCCGAGATGTACGTGGTGGCACCGTTGCGGGTGACGATGGGAATGCGGTTCAGGCCCGCGATCGTATCGGGCGAGGCATTGGTGGCGAGCACGTACTCGGTGGCGCCGATCTTCGCGGTGCCCGAGGGCAGGATCAGGTTCTGCGCGCTGATCGCATTGACCACGTCACTCGGCGTCAGACCCTTGGCGAGCAACGCATTGATGTCGAGGTCGACGGAGATCACCCGGGTCTTGCCGCCGTAGGGGTACGGAATGGCCACGCCCGGGATGGTGACGAGGCGCGGACGCAGGAAGTTCACCGCGGTGTCGAACACGGCCTGCTCGGTCATCGACGGGCTCGACACACCGAGCTGGATGACCGGAATCGCCGAGGCCGAGTACTTGATCACGAGCGGGGGCAGGATGCCCGGCGGGAGCTGACGGAGCTGCGCCTGCTCGATCGCCACCACCTGCGCGATCGCCGTGGGGATGTTCGCGTTCGGCTGGAAGAAGATCTTGATGATTGCAAACCCGGTGATCGACTCGGACTCGATGTGCTCGATGTCGTTGACCGTCGTGGTCAGGCTGCGCTCGTTCACGGAGGTGATACGCTGCCCGATCTCCTGCGCCGACAGGCCGGAGTAGGTCCACACGATGCTGATCACCGGGATGTTGATCTCCGGGAAGATGTCGGTCGACATTCGCAGCAGCACCAGGGGCGTGGCCAGCAGGATGAGCAGCGCCATCACGAGAAACGTGTAGGGGCGCCGCAGCGCGAGTTCGACGATCCACATGAGCGATGAGACCTCTGGGTCTATGGCAAGCGAGACGCGCCGCGCTCGTAAGCCCGGGGTGCACGTCCTGCCATGAGGACAGCTACCCTGAAGCCCGGGTGGTTAACATCCCGTGGTCGATTTATTAAAGTCCGTTAATGCAGTGCGGGCCCCCGGGCGCGGGCCTCGCATCCACACGTGCATCGGCACTTGCAAATCATTGGAAACAAAGCAAACTATGCGGGTCTGCAACGAGACACCGGGACCGGGCTTTCGTGTTTTGTTAGTCCCATGAGGTTCGGTTCCGGTTCTTAGTCAGAGCTCTCCCGCCAAGAGGAAGGATCGCCCCCCAGAGCTCATATGACCTTCACCCTCTGCATCGTCGCCGTCGCGCTGATCGGCCTCCTGTTCCTGTCCGCCGCCGGGCGCCGCTTCTCCCAGCGCCGTGTCGCCGGCGGCATGGTGAGCGGTGCCTTCGGCCTCGTGCTCCTGCTGCTTTGCGTCGCCACCGTGCTGGTGGCCATGAATCTCGTGGCGTATCAGCGTCTGAGCCACGAGCAGCCCGCCGGCGAGATTCAGCTCACGCGCGGCGCGCAGCCCCAGCTGTTCAACGCCGTGCTCACCTACCCGAACGGCGATCACGCCACGTTCGAGCTGCGCGGCGACGAGTGGCAGGTCGACGCGCGGGTTTTGAAATGGACCGCGTTCTCCAACCTGATCGGGTTCGATGCCGCCTACCGGCTCGAGCGCATCAGCGGGCGATATTCCAAGGTCGAGGACGAGACCTCGCAGCCGCGAACGGTGTATGACTTGAATCCGCCGCGGCAGATCGACCCCTGGGAGCTCGTGCACGAGCACCACGCCTGGATCCCTTGGGTGGATGCGCTCTATGGGAGCGCGACCTACCTGCCGATGGCTGACGGAGCGCTGTATGCCATCGCGGTATCCGAGACCGGCCTCGTGGCGCGGCCGCTGAATCAAGCGGCGCGCAATGCGGTCGGGAGCTGGCATTGAGCCGGAAGCAGCGGCTTTTTGCCGGACTCTTGATCCTCCTGCTGCTCGCGGCCGGGTTTGCATGGTGGCGCACCGCGCCGCCCACCGCCAAAGTCAGCCGGCAACGCGCTGCCGACGTCGCGGCCGCTCAGGTGGTCGATCAGAGCACCTACACGACCGCGGAGCGCCTGTCCCACCTGGCCGACACCCCCGATGAGCAGAACTATGCCCAGGCCGCGCTGCGCGTCGCCGACCATGCGCTGGCCTTTGCGTTCACCACGGCACTGCGCGATGTCGAGGCGCACCCGCCGGAGCTGACCCCCGAGGCGCGCGCGATCCAGGAGCGGGTGCGGAAGTCGCAAGCACTGTTCGATGCCGATCAGCAGCGCGTGACCCAGCTGACCGCCGAGCTCGCGCAGGCCAAGGATCCGCAGCAGAGCGCTCTGCAGGACGATCTCGATCTCGCGCAATCGCAGTTGGATCTGGACAAGGACGAGCTCGACGAGGCGAATCAGGACTTGCTCGACGCCGGCGGCAACGTCCAGCAGCGCATCGAGGCCCTGCAGCAGGAGCATGAAGCCGAGATCAAGGCGCGCACGCCCGTGACCGCCGCGCTGGCCAAGGCTCCGGCGGAGGAGCACGGGTCCTGGAGCCGCTGGGTCGACTGGCTGCACCTGCGGCAAAAGCGTCAGGATATCGATGACGCGGCGAGCCGCTCGTCGCAAAAGTCGGACCGCCTCGCCAAGCGCCGCGCCGGCCTTGCGGACGCCCTCGAAAAGGCCAAGAGCGGCATCGCCGAGCTGTCGCAGCACACGCGCGGCGCGAAGGAGCCGGGCGCCGCGCCGGCGGGCGGACTCGCCGCCACTCCTGGTCCCGCGCCCACGCCCGCTGCCTCGCCGAGATCGAAGCCGAAGCGGGTGCCGAAGCCGGCGACCGCTGCCCCTGCCGCCGCCTCCGCTGCCGCTGGGCCGGCGCCCGCGACGGCGACGCCGGCCGTACGCTCGCACACGGACGCCGCCGCTCTCTTGAGCCAGACCAAGCTGATCGAGGCGGACCAGAAGGTGATCACCCTTCTGGATCGGCGCATCTCGGATCAACGTCAGCTTGCAACGATCTACGGACAGTGGTCCGCTTCCGTCGGCGCTCGCGAAGACGTCGTCGCACACACGCTGCTGCTCAATGCGCTCATCGTGATCGGCGTGCTGCTCGCAATGCTGCTCATCGACGGCTGGCTCGAGCGGCTGCTCAACCGCCCGAAGCTCGATCGGCGCCAGATCGAGACCTTGCGGAGTCTCACCCGCGTCGCCTTGCGCGTAACCGCGGTGGTGATCATCCTGCTGATCGTCATCGGCATGCCGACGCAGTTCGGCGCCATGATCGGCATCATCGGTGCCGGACTCACCGTGGCGCTCAAGGACTTCATCGTCGCCTTCTTCGGCTGGCTGATCCTCATGGGCAAGAACGGCATACGCCTCGGCGACTGGGTCGAGATCAACGGCGTCAGCGGCGAGGTCACCGAGCTCGGCATGTTCCACACGGTGCTGCTCGAGACCGGCAACTGGAGCGACTCCGGCCGCCCGACCGGGCGCCGCGTAACCTTCACCAACAGCTTCGCGATCGAGAAGCACTACTTCAACTTCTCCACCTCGGGCCAGTGGCTCTGGGACGAGCTGCAGGTGGTGGTGCCCTCCGGCCGCGATCCCTACCCGATCGTCGACGCCATCACCAAGAAGGTCGCCGAAGCGACCGCCGACAGCGCGCGCCAGGCGGAGCAGGAATGGCAGCGCTCCGTGCCCACCGATCGCGGCAAAACCTTCTCGGGCACCCCCGGCATCAACGTCAAGCCCGTGGTCGGCGGCGTCGAGATCGCGATCCGCTACATCACCCGCGCCCACGAGCGCTTCATGCTGCGCGCCAAGCTGTATGAGGCTGCCGTTCAGCTCCTCGGAGAGAATGGAGCGGTCTGAGGCCGGCACCTTCCTACCCCGCCCTCGCGGCGCCGCACGCGGCTTCCCTGCTCGATACGCCCGACAGCCCCCTTGCTCCGCCCTTCGTCCATCGCTATAGTTCACCAATCGGTGAACTAACTGCGGAAGCAAGGGAGGATGCATGCGTCTCACGATCGCATCGGGAATTTGCGCATTGGGCCTGATGGGCGGTTGGAGCCTGGCGGCGGCGGACGGAAGCGGAACCCACGTTCCGAGCATGGCTCCCGTCGAGCAATACCGGATGGCGAGCCGGTCCGAGGAGATCGCGCTGGCACGAAGCGCCGCGCCCGCCTCCATTTCGGGCGACGCCGAAATCCTCGTTCTCGGGGATCGAGGATACGAGACGGCGGTCAAAGGGAAGAACGGCTTCGTTTGCCTCGTGGAGCGCTCTTGGTTTGCCTCGTTCGGCGATCCGGTGTTCTGGGATTCGAGCATTCGCGGTCCGGATTGCGTCAACCACGCGGCGGCGAGCACCGTGCTGCCCGCCAATCTCGAAAAGACGCAATGGGTGCTGACGGGCATTTCCAAGGCCACGATGCTCGCTCGAAGCAAGACTTCGCCCGCCGCGCGGAAGCCGCCCGCGCCGGGCGCCATGGGCTATATGATGTCCAAGCAGCAGCATCTGTCCGATACAGCCGGCCACTGGCACCCGCACCTCATGTTCTTCCAGGCGCACACCTCTTTATCCGCTTGGGGCGCCAATCTTCACGGCTCCCCGGTGGTGGCCACCGAGGGCGGTGCCGACGAGCTCACGGTCTTCGTCGTGCCCGTGGACAAGTGGTCCGACGGGACATCGGCATCGATGGAGGCTCGGTAGCTTCAGGCCCGGTCTGCGAAATGCGCCTCGAGCTTTTGCAACGCACCGGCCCAGCCTTCCTGGTGGCTGCGGCTGATTGCCTCGTCCTGCAGCCGTGAGTGGGTCAACGTGAGCTCGGTGCCCTCCGGAATGGCGCGCAGCGCCATCTCGAGCCGCGACTCGCCGCAGCCCTCGCCGCCGCTGACCCAGCGCCAGCTCATGACGACCCGCTCGGGTCTCACGAGCTCGAGGTAGGTGCCGCTGCTTTCGTGCTCGCTGCCATCGAGCCTGCGAAAGCGCACTCGATAGCGGCCGCCCACGCGTACGTCGGCTTCGGCGACCAACACCGGCCCGGTGTCGGGACCCCACCATTGCGCAATGCCTTCGGCCGTGGTGATGGCATCGAAGACGATCGATGGCCGCGCCTGGATTCGGCGAACCAGCGTCAGGCTCGTCAACGCCGTCCGCTCCGCGCGGCGGCTTCCCTGGCCTTGGCATAGACCGCGAGGCGGTCGAGGCTGCCCGACCAGAACCGCTCGTAATGACGCAGCCATTCCATCGCCTCCTTCATCGGCTGCGCCCGAAGCCGTACGGTCACCGTGCGGCCCGCCTTCGAGCGGGTGATGAGGCCCGCATTCGCAAGCACATCGAGGTGCTTCATCACTGCGGGAAGCTTGATTCGAAAGGGCTCCGCCAGCTCGCTGACCGAAGCGCCGTCCTGACGCTCGAGGTGCGCGAGAATCGAGCGCCGCGTCGGGTCGACCAGCGCCGCAAAGGTGCGGTCGAGCTGGCGTTGATACTTCACCATATGAGATAGTATTCCGGCATGAGCAAGGATTGTCAAACCCAACCGCCGACCCCCATGTCCGCGTCGTCTTCCGAGCAGCTGGAGAACTATCGTCCCGCCCTGACCGGACATTGCTACCGGATGCTGGGCTCGGTGACCGACGCGGAAGATGCCGTGCAGGAATCGCTGCTGCGCGCCTGGAAGGGTTTCGAGAGCTTCAACCGGCAATCCTCGTTGAAGACATGGCTCTATCGCATCGCCACCAACGTCTGTCTGGATGCTCTCGCAACCGGCAAGCGCCGCCTGCATCCGGTCGACCTGTCTCCGCCGGCGGTCCTCCACCCGGCGCTCGAACTGACCCGGCGCGACCGCGATCATTGGATCGAGCCCATTCCCGATGCGCTCGCCCTGCCGCCGAGCTCCGATCCGCAGGAGCAGGCGCTCCAGCGCGAAAGCATACGGCTCGCATTCATCGCGGCCCTGCAATATCTGCCGCCGCGTCAGCGGGCCGTTCTGCTGCTGACCCAGGTCTTGAGCTTCTCCGCGGAGGAGACCGCCGACGCCCTCGGCATGAGCATCCCCGCGGTGAGCAGCGCGCTGCAGCGTGCCCGCGCCGCTCTCGATGCCCGCGACGGAAACACGACACCCCGCGTCCTCTCGGCCGAGCAGCACGCGCTTCTGGGCCGCTTCGTGGACGCGTTCGAGCGCTACGACATCCAAGCGTTCTGCGGCCTGCTCCGCGACGACGTCAAATTTTCGATGCCGCCTTTCGATCTGTGGCTGCAGGGCCCGGCGTCGGTATCGCAATGGCTGCGCGGGTTCGGCGCCGAGTGCCGGGACTCACGCCTGATCCCCGTGGCTGCCTGCGGAGGAACGCCCGCCTTCGCGCAATACCACGACGGGGGTGCCACGCCGTTCGCCATCGTCCTGCTGGAGCTTCACGAGGAGAAGATCTCGAGCCTCACCTACTTTCTCGATACGCAGACGTTGTTTCCGCGCTTCGGCTTGCCGCCGCGTTGGTCCGAAGGTTGAGACCCTGGCAAGAAGCTCGGCACCGATGAATCCGCAGGGCCCCCGCCGTCTAATGATCGAGTCAGACGTCAAGCGGAGGTGTCGATGTCCACGGATGCAAAGCGAGTCATGACACCTCATCGGCCGGACTTCGGCGCTCAGGCGGAAGGCGCAGTGCGCGCGGAAGGCGGCGTGCACTATTTGAGGAAACCGGGCGGTGCTGCCCGATTCCCGCAGCCGACGGAGCAGTGTCGCGAGCACCTTCCTGCCGATGACGCCGAAGATCTCGTCGCTCGGCAGCTCCTGCAGCTCTCCGGGCAGCAGCCGAAGCTGCTGGTCGGCGAGCGGCATCATCGCCTGTATCCGCTCGACATTCGAAAGATCGACTACATCGAAGCCGACGGCAATTATGTGACCATCCGAGCCGGCAGCTCGGAATACATCAGCCGGGATTCCATCAAGCGTCTGTCCGCAGATCTCGCCGCGTTTGGCTTCGTGCGGATCGACCGCTCCATCCTGTTGAACATCCGGGCCGTCGCGTTCGCCGAGCCCGTCGGCCGCGGAATCCTCGCGTTCACGCTCTCCTCCGGCGCTTGCCTGCACTCGAGCCGCACCTATCGGGGGGCTATCTTGCGCGTCTTGCCCTGGCACCATTGCCGCGCCGGCGCCGACGGCAGCTCAGACGGCGACGCGCGGGACTGACGCGCAACCCGTCTTCCTCCCGGCGCGCATCTCAAAGCCTTAAACGCACGGTTGGTCCCGCCCCTGGGGCATTTGGTCCCATAGTTTTTCCGCGCCGGAAATCCCTATGTAATCGTGCTGCTCATGAGATTGGCGGACCGCATCGCGCAATGTCGCACCCCTTTCGTGGTGCAGAACACGAAGAATCATGCGATCACCCGCCTGAGCGGCGCGGCCACCTTCGCCCCGGAGATCGCCGCCTGTCCCACTCGATACGTCCTTGCCGACGATCTCACCCGATTGTGCACGGCGCTGGCCTACTCGAAGGGCGCCAGCACATTGGCCTGCGCGGACCTGCTGCACGTGCCGGCGGAGCGCGTCTGGCTCGAGTGGTGCGAGGCACCCTGGGTCGCCGAGCTCGCGCGCTACGGATTCGACACCGGCCGGCAGCCGGCAATCACGGGCCGCCGCGGCGTTTTCATCCGCTCCTGCCCGGCGGGACGCCGCGGATTGATCAAGGTGTTCTGGGCGAGCGGCGAGACGGAGCTGGACGTGCTTGCGAGCAGCATGGAGGCGTATTTCGATTTCGACACCCCGGAGGGTGAGGCGCCGAGCGCGCCGGACAGCTTCGACGACGACGCCGCGATCTGCGTGTTCGATGACGGCGTCGGCAAGGCGGACATCCTGCGCCGTTGCTTTCGCTTCCGGTATGAGCGCACCTGGGCGCAGTACTACGCGAATGCCGCCCTCTCGCGTGAGCAGAGCGATGCGATCGCACGCCACGCGCTCGGCACGATCGCCATCGAAATGCCGGTCATGCTGGCTTTCCTTCTGCTCCTCGGCACCCGTCCGGGTCTGCCGCGCCGCCCGCTCATGCTGGAGCGGCTCAATCGGGCGCGATCGAGGTCGGGAAAGGCCGCGCTTCTCGACCACGTGGAGGTGTTCGCGCCGTTGCTGCCCGAATACCGGCATGCCTGCGGCAGCATGCCGGTCGCCGAGCGCCGGCCGCCGCGGCTTCATCACGTGCGCGGACATCTCGTGCGGAGAGGCAGCCAGCTCTTCTGGCGGGTTCCGCATCTGCGGGGAAGCGCGCGCGCCGGTGTCGTGCGCACGCGAACGGTGACCTGGACGATGGATCGAGCGTCTGCGCGGGAGTCGCAAGCGAAAGCGCTCATCCCGTAGCCGGCCTCTTCATCACCGTCTTGGGGCGTCTCATCACAATTTTCTCCTTCGGGTGGCTCGGCCGCTTATTTTCGGCCCACGAACGATAGGCCGTGCCCGCGAGCTCGCAAAACGTTGCGACGGCGCAACGAGAGCTCGAATCGGGGCGGCCGTCGAGGCTATTCAGCTTCAGGGAGCCCGAATTATGATGTCCCATCCACTCGCAACGAACATGGCCGCGGTACGCCGCGTGCTCGCATCGTCCACCGCATTCGCGGCCCGCGCTTTGCGCGTATCTCTCATCGCTCTGCCGGCGGCTTTGGCCGGCCTGCCCGCGGTCGCGCAGCAGACGCCTGCGGTCGCGGGCGAGAGCACGACCGCCTCCGACACCACGCTGACCGAGATCGTGGTCACCGGCTCGCGTATCGCGGCGCCGAATGCGGTCAGCACCAGCCCGATACAGGTCATATCGGCCGAGTCCATCGCGACGACCGGCAAGACCGACATCAGCGACCTCATCATGCAGTTGCCCCAGAATTTCAACAACTCATTGGGGCAGGACCTCGGCAACACCACGAGCGGCTTGACCACGCCCGGGGGTATCTCCACCGCGGATCTGCGCGGGCTTGGGCCGAACAGAACCCTGGTGCTGGTCGACGGACGTCGTCTCGGTCAGGGGTCTCCCAACACGGCCATTCAGTCGCCGGCGCCCGATCTGGATCAGATCCCGCCCGGCCTGGTGGACCGCATCGAGGTCGTCACCGGAGGAGCATCGGCTGCCTATGGCTCCGACGCCATCGCCGGCGTCATCAACTTCATCATGAAGAAAGACTTCCAGGGCGTGCAATTCGATGGCCAGTACAACGAGAACCTCCACGGCAACGACAATACGTACATGCAGAACCTGGTGCGGGGATTCGGCTACACGCCGGCGACGGGGACCACCCAGGATGGCCGGCAACGCTCGTTCGATCTCTTGATGGGGACGAACTTCGCCGACGGCGAGGGCAACGTCACCGGATATTTGAGCTATCGCCACGCCGACCCGGTGCCGAGCAGCGACTATGACTTCGGCGGCTGCGAGCTCTATCCGACCTATGCAAACACGTCGCACGGCAATACGGTGGTCGGCTCGCATTGCGACGGATCGTCGAACTCCAATCTCTTTCAGCCGAATACGGGTCCGCAATCCGGCAATTTCTTTTCCGTGCTCGGCCACAGCTTCGTGCCCTTCGGCACGCCGGGGACCAACCCGCCGGCCGCGTTCAATTCGCAACCTACGATCTACATGACTCGCGAGGACGACCGCGCCAACGCGGCAATACTCGGCCACATGAAGGTCACGGATTACTTCCAACCCTACGCCGAGTTCTATTTCATGGACGACCGCACCGGGCAGGTGACCGCGCCCGCGGCCGCCTTCTACTCGTCCAACCCTTTCGATCCCACCGAGACCAGCAGCTATCCGATCACCTGCAACAACCCGCTGCTCAGCCGCCAGGAACAATCCATCCTGTGCACGCCCGCGCAAATTGCAGCCGCGAACGCCAACCCGAGGGCGGGCTGCTCATTGGCGGCGCCGGGCGTTTTGTCGTCGAATTGCGCGGATCTCGACATCGGACGCCGCAACGTCGAAGGCGTGCCTCGGGTGGCCGATTTCGAGCATCAGAACTATCGCGCAGTGCTCGGCACGAAGGGCGACGTGATCGACGGGCTGACCTACGATGCGTACGCCCAGTATTACTACACGACCTTCAACAACGCCAACCTCAATTACTTCAATTTTCAGAACATCGACAACGCCCTGGCCGTCTACAACAACAACGGCACCCCGACCTGCGTGAGCGGGCCGCCCTGCGTTCCTTACAACATCTTCCAGGACGGCGGCGTGACGAAAGCCGCGGTGAACTATCTCTACATCAACGGGCTGAGCGTCGGCGCCTCGACCCTGCGCACCGAGCACGCCGAGCTCACGGGGCAGCTCGGCACCTGGGGCGTGACCTCCCCGCTCGCCCACGAAGGCGTGGCGGTCGACGCGGGATTCGAGCATCGCAACGACCACGAGTTCTACCTGCCGGATTATGCCGAGGAGAACCAGCTCCTCTCCGGCTTCGGCAGCGCCGCGGTACCCATCGACGAGAGCCTGTCCGTGACCGAGGGCTTCACGGAGATTCGCGCACCCCTGATTCAGGACATGCCCGGAGCGAAGGACCTGCTGTTCGACACCGGCTATCGGTACTCGAGCTACAGCAGCACCAGCGGATCGAATCAGATCGGATTCGAGGCCCACACCTACAAGTTCGAAGTGCAGTACGCGCCCATACGGGACGTTCGCCTGCGCGTCGGCTACGACAAGGCCATTCGCGCACCCAGCGTCATCGAGCTGTACAACCCGGAGCTGGTCGCATTGATCGCCTCGGGCAACGATCCCTGCGCACCGCCGGTCACGTATTCCAAGTCGCAATGCGCCAATCTGGGAGTCTCGGCGGCCCAGTACGCGGCCAGCGTCGCGGGACACGCGGTCAACGGAGTGAATCCCGTCCCGCAATGCGTCGCCGGCCAGTGCTCGCAGTTGACGGGCGGCAACACGGGGCTGCAGCCGGAGCAGGGTGAGACTTACACCATCGGCGTCAACTTTCAGCCGAGCTTTCTGCCGAAGTTCACGGCCAGCCTCGATTACTGGCATATCCTGATCGAGCACGAAGTCAACGTTTTGCCGCAGTCGAACATCATCAGCGGCTGCGCGAACACCGGTAATCCGGTGTATTGCAGCGCCGTCGTGCGGGCCCCGGCGACCGGCGGTCTGCAAGGGTCCAGCCTGGGGACCGGCGGCTACATCGTCCAGACCAACGTCAATCTCGGCTCGGTGATGACCAGCGGCGTCGACCTGCAGCTCTCCTACACGCAGGACCTGCCGCCGGGATTCGGCAACGTGCACTTCGACATGAACGGCACCTGGCTGCAGCACTCCGTCACCACCCCGGTCCCCGGCGGCGCCGGCTACGACTGCGCGGGATTGTTCGGCGTCACTTGTCAGACGGTGAATCCGCGCTGGCATCATATTCTGCGCACCACCTGGAATACGCCCTGGCAGGTGTCGGCATCGCTCACCTGGCGCTACTTCGGCGCCGTCAGCCAGGATGCCGACGCGGGCAATCCGTTGCTGGTGAATACGAATTACAACTATGACGAATACAACGCCCGCATCGGCTCCTATAGCTGGATGGATCTCGAGGCCACCTGGCATCCGACCAAGATCCTGACCGTGCGTGCGGGCGCGAACAACGTGCTCGACCGCGACCCGCCGCTGCTGGTGGCGCAGACGGGAATCGTGGCGGGCGGCAATGCGAACACGTCGGATGCCTACGACATGTTCGGCCGGCAGTTGTTCGTCGCGTTCACCGCGAGATTCTAGGAGCGGCGGCTTTGCATGCCGGCGAGCGGCCCTTCGGGGCCGCTCCCGACGTGCGGGGAGCGAAGCGGAATGCGATCTGACATCGAAGCGCCTGCCCTTCTTGCCTGCGCGGCGTTGGCGGGGGCGTGCTCGAGCACGCCGCGCACGCCGGCCGCGGCGCCGGAAGGCACGGCGCACGCGCAACCGCCGCCCCATCCGCCGGCCGCCACGGGCAAAGCGACGGCCGGCAACGTCGATCCCGAGCTGGTCAAGGAAGGCTATTCGGTACTGCGCCGCAAGGATCAGGTGTTCTACTGCCGCACCGAAATCATCACCGGGAACCGCATTGCAAGCCGGGTCTGCCTGACCGCCTCGGAGATCGAGGGCCAGAAGCACGATCTGGCCAAGTCCAAGGATCTGATGAACGGACCCGGTTCGTACCGCTGCGTGGGCGGCGCATGCAACAATTGAGAGTCACGCGCGTAACATCGAAGAGGTCACGGCAAGAGGTGTCACCATGAAATCATTGTTCTTTCCGATGATGCTCGTACTGTGCGGCTGTGCGACGGCCCCCTC
>DATAYZ010000147.1:0-114332 GCA_036272295.1 Steroidobacteraceae bacterium | reverse complement strand
TCGCCCTGCGAGGTCACCGCACCCGCGCGAGTGCGCGACAGGGCCGCGCGGATGGCGTGCACCTCGGAGCGCAGGGTTGCCGCATCGAGCTGCTGCACGGGCATCCAGCCGCTCACGTCGTTCGCAAACACGGCGGAGCGCTCGAGCCCCAGGCTCTCGAGGGCCGCCTTTAGCGCGAGCGGATCGCCCCGCGTGACCGCATCGACGAGCACCAGCGGCGCGCCCGAGGCGGAGCGCCGGAAGCGCGCGCCCGGCGCCATGGCGCGCAGATCCGCGAGAAGGTGATCCGGACGCGCCTGTCCGGCGTGGCGCGCGAGGTCCGCGAGCGCACCGTCGAACTTCGCCCCGCCGGTGCTCGTGCTTTGCAGAGCGCCGCGGCTGCCGAATGCGTGCAAGCGCGCGCTGCCGGGCATGATGGCCGCCCGAAGATGAGAATGTGGGAAGGAGGAGACCGCGAGCGCCGCGGCCGTGCTCAGCGCGATGCACGCAGCACCGATTGTGAAGAAACGTGAAGTCATCCGTGATTCTCCCAGGCGCTACGGCTACGGTGTCATGAGACTAGCGGTCCCGCAAAAAGTTTGCCGCAAAAATGCAACATGGCTCACAGGAGCCTACCATCGCGCTCGGGAGCAGGCACCGCAACCACCTCGAAGCCATTGGGGACATTCGGCAGGCACCGTGATGAGGCAGACGAATACGTCGGGACGCTTCTCGACTCCCCCGGGGATGCCGGCAATATTTGCCGTAGGCTGGAGCGGGAGGCTGCTGGCGGCCTGCATGGTCTCGCTCATCGCCTGGCAATCCTGCGCGGCAGCCGACCGCGCCAGGACCCTGAACATCTATGCGTGGGCCGAATACTTTCCGCGCGCGCTGATCGATGCGTACGAGAAGGAAACCGGCATTCACGTCAATTACAGCGTGCTCGACTCTCCCGAGGCGGCGGAGACCATCCTCTCGGTCGGCCACTCGAACTACGACCTCGTCACGATGAACGCATCTCCCGAGCTCGCGCGCGAGATCCCGCACGGCTTCTGGCGCACGCTCGATTCCGCGGCCATGCCGAACGCCCGCAACGCGGATCCGCAGGTCATGAGGCTCCTCGAGGCCGCCGACCCCGGCAACCGCCACGCCATCCCTTGGATGTGGGGCACCACCGGAATCCTCTACGACCGCGACAAGATCAGGGCGATCATGCCGAATGCCCCGGTCGACAGCCTGGACATGGTCCTGAAGAAGGAGATCGCGCAGAAATTCGCCTCCTGCGGCATCAGCATGCTGGATTCGTGGGGCGACATCCTGCCCATGGTGTCCCGCTACCTCGGGCAGCCGCGGCTGTCGGCCGATGGACGCGAGCTCGGTGCGGTCATGGCAAAGCTGCAGGAGGTGCAGCGCTACGTCCGGCGCATCTCCAGCTCAGGCTATTACCAGCAGCTTGCCGAAGGCGAGCTCTGCCTGGCGATCGGCTATTCCGGGGATGCCATGGTGGCGCGCCGCATGGTGGAAGAATCGCACGGCAAGGCCCATATCGATTACGCGTTCGCGCGCGAGATGGTGCCGTTCTACATCGACAGCATGGTGATTCCCGCCGACTCGCCCAATCCGGCCGGGGCGCAGTCTTTCATCGACTTCGCGATGCGTCCCGCGATCTCCGCCTCGGTGACCCGCTTCATCGGATTCGCGACCGCAAACGCCGCAGCGGTGCCGCTGCTCGAGCCGGCGGTGCGCGCGAATCCCATCATCTATCCGCCGCCCGAGGTGCGCCGGCGATTCGAGCTGCAGCGCGTCTACACGCCCGAGGAGAACCAAGCCTTCACGCGCGCCTGGCTCACGTTCAAATCCGGGCTCTGATCGGCTCCGAGCCCTGGTCGGCCGGCTCGAAGAGCGGATAGTCGGTGTAGCCGCTCGCGCCGCCGGCGTAGAACTCGGCCGTGCGCGGCTCGTTGAGCGGCGCGCGCAGCTCGAAGCGGCGCGGCAGGTCGGGATTCGCGATGAACAGCTTGCCGAAGGCGACCGCGTCGGCCTCGCCCTTCTCGACCGCCCGCTGGGCCGACTCGTACGTGAACTTCTCGTTGGCGATGAACACCCCGCCGAATGCGCGCTTCAATCTCGGAGCCAGGCTGTCCGGTGCGGCGTACTCGCGCGCGCAGATGAAGGCGATGCCTCGCTCGCCGAGCTTTCGCGCGACATGCTCGAAGGTGGCGGGAAGATTCGAATCGCCCATCGCGTGCGAATCGCCGCGCGGCGCGAGGTGTACGCCGACGCGCCCGGCACCCCAGACGGAGATCGCGGCATCCGTGGCCTCGAGCATCAGGCGTGCACGGTTCTCGATCGGGCCGCCGTAATCATCGGTGCGGCGATTGCTGCCGTCCTGCAGGAACTGGTCGAGCAGGTAGCCGTTCGCGCCGTGTAGCTCGACGCCGTCGAAGCCGGCGAGCCGCGCATTCTCGGCGCCGCGCCGGAACGCCTCGACGACTGCGGGGATCTCGTCGCGCTCGAGCGCGCGCGGCGTCACGAACGGCGTCGCTGGCCGCACCAGGCTGACGTTTCCCCGGGCCGCCACCGCACTCGGCGCGACCGGCAATGCTCCGTCGAGGAAGCGCGGATCGGAAACGCGGCCCACGTGCCAGAGCTGCAGGAAGATTCGCCCCCCGGCCTCGTGCACCGCGCGGGTGGTCAGCTTCCAGCCCTCGACCTGCTCGTCCGACCAGATGCCCGGCGTACCCGCATAACCGATGCCCATGGGCGTCACGACCGTCGCTTCGGTCATGATCAAGCCCGCCGCTGCGCGCTGCGCGTAGTACTGCGCCATCAGCGCGTTCGGCACGCGGCTCACGCCCGCGCGGGAGCGGGTCAGCGGAGCCATGATGATGCGGTTCGGAAGCTCGAGATCACCGAGCTTCAGGGGATCGAACAGTGTGGTCATGGGGTCATGCGCGAGGTGGGCATCCGCGAGTCGCGAACGAAAAGGTCTTTGGACATGGGGAATGTTCGCAGTCGCTCGCAGCTCGCGGTGCCCTCACGCAAAGATACCTTGTGCCTCGCGCACTGCCAATATCGTTTTGGAGTCAGGATATTTGATTTTGGCATGGTTGCCGCGCACGATGCAGCCGGCGCGAGCATGGCGGCACGAACGAATCAGGGAGCAAGCCGATGAGCAGCGAGTCCGGCGCCGCGGCGGCCGGCGCGCACGATCTTTGCAACTTGACCGCGGTGGATGCCGTCGGGCGCATGGCGCGGGGCGAGCTCACGGCCGAGCGGTATGCCGGGGCGCTGCTAGCCCGGTGCCGATCCGCGGGCGCGCTCAACGCCTTCATCGCGCTGGAGCCCGGGAAAGTGCTCGAGGCAGCCCGCGCGCGCGACCGTGAGCGGCTCGCCGGACGCCCGGGCGGCCCGCTGTTCGGCCTGCCGATCCCGATCAAGGACAGCGTCAACACCGCCGACTACCCGACCACCGCGGGAACTCCGGCCCTGCGCCGGTTTCAACCCGCCGCCGATGCACCGGTCGTCGCGGCCCTGCGCGAGGCCGGCGCGATCGTGCTCGGGAAGACCAACCTGCACGAGCTCTCCTACGGCTGGACCAGCAACAATCTCGCCTTCGGCGCGGTCCGCAATCCCTACGACCTGTCGCGCATTCCCGGCGGCAGCAGCGGCGGAACGGCCGCGGCCGTCGCCGGTCGCCTCGCCCCGCTCGGCCTGGCGGAGGACACGGAGGGCTCGATCCGCGTGCCCGCGGCCCTCTGCGGCATCGCCGGGTTCCGGCCGACCACCGGCCGCTACTCGACGCGCGGCTGCGTGCCGATCTCGCCGCTCTTCGATCAGGTCGGGCCGCATGCGCGCAGCGTTGCCGATCTCGCGTTGTTCGACTCGGCCGTGACCGGTGCGAGGGACGTGCTCGATGCCGCGCCGTTGCATGGCGTGCGGCTCGGCGTCGTGCGCGACTACTGGCTCACGAACCTGGACCCCGAAGTCGAGCGGGCGTGGGAGTCGGCGCTCGCGCGCCTGCGGGATGCAGGCGCGCAAATCGTCGAGACCGGGATGCCGGGACTCGGCCCGCTCATCGATGCGACCACGGACGCGGTTCAGAACCACGATGTGCGCACCTCGCTCGCGGAGTATCTCGAGGAATACGCGGCGCCAGTCGATTTCGCCACGCTTCTCGCCGAGGCGAGCGCCGACATCCGCGCAACGTTTCACCGCGACGTGCTGCCCGGCGGCGCGCGCTTCATCGACGAGCAGCGCTATGGGGAGGCGCGTGATCGCCACCTGCCGGCGGTGCGGCAGCTCTATCGGGACTACTTTCGGCGCACCGGCGTCGCCGCGATGCTGTTCCCGACGACGCTCGTGCCCGCCCCCAGGATCGGCTGCGGCGTGACGGTCCAGGCCGGGGAGCGAATGCTGCCGTTCGACCTCGCCATCGCGCGCAACATCGCGCCCGGCAGCACCGCCGGCGTCCCCGGGCTCGTGCTGCCCGCCGGCCTCACCCGCGAAGGGCTCCCGGTATCGGTGGAGCTGGATGCGCCTGCCGGCGGCGACCGGGCGCTCCTCGCCCTCGGGCTCGGCATCGAGCGCGCGCTCGGCCCCATCGCCGCACCGTGCGAGCCCTACAGGAAATCGGCGTCGTCGTAGAGCAGCTCGAGCTCGTCGACCTTGAGCGCCGCGCCGTGTGCGGCGGCCACGATGTGCCTCGCGATCATGACGCTCAAGCGCGCCAGATCACGGGCTCCGGTGCGCACTTTTTCCCTGTCGTGGACGTCGCGGAGCAGATTCGAATCCCGGCTGAGACCGGCGGCGATGGTCGCGGCGAGCCTGGCGAGCTCAAGTTCGTCGTACTGCATATTCTTGTGTCCCGAAGCATATTCCGGCCGCCGGGGACGCCGCTTTAACAAAAAGCAAGCTCAGCCCGCCTCGCGCTCCTGGCTGCGGGGCCTGTCCGAGTTGTAATCCAGGTGCAGATATTCCGGATTGAACAGCGACAGCTCTTCCAGCCGCTTGAGATTCTGGATGGTGAGGGTGCCGGCATCCAGCGTGATGAGATCCTGCCGCCGCAGCTGCTGCAGGGTGCGGTTCACGTGCACGGACGAGAGCCCGAGCGTTTCGGCGAGCTCGACCTGCGTCAGTGGCAGCGTGCAGGAGAGCCCCTCGTTCAGGCCGACGGCGCGGAAACGATAGAGCAGCTCGCAGAAGAGGTGCGCCATGCGCTCGAGCGCGTTGCGCTGCCCGACGTTCACGATCCACTCGCGCAGGATCGCCTCCTCGACCAGGGTCGACCACCAGAGGGCGCGCGTCAGGTTCGGGTAGTTGTGCGTCATCTTGAGCACGTCGTCGGGCGACAGCGTGGCGATCTTGGAAGGCGCGATGGCACCGATCGAATGATCCATGCGCTTCAGGATGAACACGCGCAGATCGCAAAGATCGCCGGGCACGAAGTACGCCACGATCTGACGGCGCCCGTCCTCGAGCGTCTTGTAGCGGCACGCGAAGCCCTCGAGCACCAGCTTGACTCCGCCCGTGCGCTCGCCTTGGGCGATCACGTCCTCCCGCGCGCGAACCTCGCGGATGTCCCGGCACGAGTCGAGGACGGCCTGACATTCTTCCTGCGAGAGCGGGGTGAAGTTGGCGAGCTTGCGCAGCAGGGGATTGTCCATGGGCGCGCCAGCATAGCCACTTTCACCGCTTCGCACAGCAGGCACCGGCGCCGCATCGCCAAATCGTCGGCGCTCGGGTCACGTGTCGGCGCGGCGGCTGCGCCCTATCGAGGCCTGAGCAGCCACCTCAGGAGAGCGCTGACGAGCCCGAGCGCCAGCACACCCGCCGCCCAGATCCCGATCAGCCACAGGAGCCGCTTGTGCAGAGGCGCGTCCGGCATTTTCAGTGATATCCCTCGTCGGCCACCTTGCCGCGGAACACCCAATAGGCCCACGCGGTGTACGCGAGGATCAGCGGAATCAGGATCGCGGCGCCGACCAGCATGAAGATCTGGCTGCTCTTCGGCGCGGCGGCATCCCAGATGGACACCCGGCCCGGGATCACGTCGGGCCACAGCGAGATCCCGAGACCGAGGAGCGAGAGCGCGAACAGCGACAGGGTGAGCACGAAGGGCAGCTGGTCCGGGGCGCGTCCGATCCGCCGATGGAGCGCCACGCCGATCCCGGCCACGACCAGCGGCATGAGCACGGTGCCGGCAAGGCCGGGCCATGTGAACCAGAGATGGAAATACTTCGCGTCCAGGAACGGGGTGTAGATGCTCACCGCTCCGATCGCCGCAAGCAGCGCCGGCGTCAGCCTGCGGGCGAAACGGCAGGCATCCGCGTACACCGGGCCGGAGGTCTTCCAGATGAGCCAGCACGCGCCGAGCAGCGAGTACCCGATGACCAGGCTCGCGCCCGTGAGCACGCTGAACGGGCTGAGCCAGTCCCAGTAGCCGCCGGCGTAGGCGCGCCCGCTGACCTTGATCCCCTGCAGGAGCGCGCCCAAGGTCACGCCCTGCGCGAACGTCGCGACCACCGACCCCACGCAGAATCCGGCGTCCCAGCGCGCCCGATGGCCCGGATCGCGCCAGCGGAACTCGAACGCGACTCCGCGAAACACGAGGCCCAGGAGCATCGCGATCATGGGGGCGTACAACGCCGGCAGGATGATGGCATAAGCCAGCGGGAACGCGGCCAGCAGCCCGCCTCCGCCCATGACCAGCCACGTCTCGTTGCCGTCCCACACGGGCGCGATCGCATTCATGGCGGCGTCGCGCTCGGAGCCCACCTTGAAGCCCGTGAACAGAATGGCGATGCCCAGATCGAATCCATCCATCACCACGTACATGGCGATGGCGACGAGGATGATGAAGGCCCAAACCACCGTGAGGTCAGCGCTCATCGATCGTCTCCCCGGCGCGCCGGCGCCGCGGCGTCGATGGCCGGCGCCGGCGTGATGCCGGCGGTACGGATCGGAACAGGCTCCGGCTCGGGCTCGTACGGTTGCGGCGGCTTCGCCAGCAGCTTGAGGATGTAAATGGCGCCCGAGACGAAGGTCGCGAAATAGACCACGACGAAGGCGACCAGCGAGCCCGTCACCGCGGGGCTCGCGATCGGCGACACGGACTGCGCGGTGCGCAGCAGGTGATAGACCGTGAACGGCTGCCGCCCGACCTCGGTGGTCACCCAGCCCGCGATCACCGCGACGAATCCGGCCGGCGCCATCGCCACCGCCAGCCGATGCAGACTCGCCCAGTCGTACAGCTTGCCGCGGGCCCGCGCGAGCAGGCTGAAGAGCCCGAGCGCGGCGATGCCGAGCCCGAGCGCCACCATGATACGGAACGACCAGAACACGATCGCCACCGGCGGCCATTCGGCACGGGGGATGGTGTCGAGACCCGCGAGCGGCGCGTTCAGATCGTGCTCGAGCACCAGCGAGGAGAGCTTGGGGATCTCGACGCGGTACCTCACGCGCCGCCCGTCCTCGTCGGGAATTCCGAATAGCACCAGCGGTGCGCCGTGCGCGTACGAGTCGAAATGCCCTTCCATCGCCATCACCTTTGCCGGCTGATACTCCTGCGTGTTGAGGCCTTGAGTGTCGCCGGCGAGGATCTGGATCGGTGCGACGATCGCCGCCATCCACATGGCCATGGAGAACATCGTGCGTGCCCCCGGCGTCCCGCGATGCCGGAGCAGGTGCCACGCGCCGACTCCGCCGACCGCGAGCGAGGTGGTGAGATAGGCCGCGATCACGGTGTGTACCAGGCGATAGGGAAAGCTCGGGTTGAATATGATGGCGAGCCAGGAGCCGGCGGGAACGAACTGACCCGCCGCGTTCACGGCCCAACCCGCGGGCGTCTGCATCCAGCTGTTCGCGGCGAGGATCCAGGTCGCGGACAGGAGCGTGCCCAAGGCGACCATCAGCGTCGCGGCGAAGTGCAGGCGCGGACCGACCTTGCTCGCGCCGAACAGCATCACCCCGAGGAACCCCGCCTCGAGAAAGAAGGCGGACAGCACCTCGTACGCCATGAGGGGACCGATGATCGGGCCGGCCTTGTCCGCGAACACCGACCAGTTCGTGCCGAACTGGTACGAGAGCACGATCCCGGAGACGACGCCCATGGCGAACACGATGGAGAAGATCTTGATCCAGTAGCGATACAAGCTCTGATAGACGGGCTTGCCGGTGGCGAGCCAGAGACCCTCGAGCACCGCGAGATAGCTCGCGAGTCCGATCGAGAAGGCGGGAAAGATGAAATGGAACGAGACGGTGAACGCGAACTGAGCGCGTGCCAGGAGAAGTGCCGTGTGCGTGGCCATGTGGTTACCGATCCAGCGCTGAGCTAGTCTAACGGCGCCAACCCCGGAGCTATTTTACTCCTGATGGACGCGCCATGCCGAATCGCCAATCGTTCTCATTCGAGCGTATCGCCGGCCTCACCGGAGCCCCGGGCCGCACCGGGGTCGCGCGCATCGCCGGCCTCGTCGGAGCCGCGGCGCTGCCTTTGACCTCGTGGGGCGCGACCCCCGCCGCGGTCCAGTCCGGCTCCGGCATGGTCGTGACCGCGCAGCACCTCGCCTCCGAAGCCGGCGCCGAGATCCTGCGCCGCGGAGGCAACGCCGTGGATGCCGCGGTCGCGGTCGGTTACGCCCTTGCCGTGACCCACCCCTGTTGCGGCAATCTCGGCGGCGGCGGCTTCATGATCATCCACATGGCCGACGGCCGGGAGACCTTCATCAACTTCCGCGAGAAGGCGCCGCTCGCGGCAAGCGCCGGCATGTACCTGGACGCACACGGCAACCCGGTCGAGAGCATGAGCATCGACGGCTATCTCGCCGCCGGCGTGCCGGGGACCGTGCTGGGTCTCGAGACCGCGCGGCGCAAATACGGCACCCTGGACCGACCGGCGCTCATGGCCGCGGCGATCCGTCTTGCCGAGGACGGATTCGCGCTCACGCGCGGGGACACCGACGTGCTCGATGCCGAGACGGCGGCCTTGCGCAAACAGCCGAACGTGGCGGCCACGTTCCTGCACGCGGGACAACCCTTCAGGCCGGGCGAACGGCTGGTCCAGAAAAACCTGGCCGCCACGCTGCGCGCGATCAGCGGGCACGGACCGGATGTCTTCTATCGCGGACCGATCGCGGACGCGGTCGCGGCCGCGTCCAAGGCCAACGGCGGGCTGATCACGCGGCACGACTTCGAGTCCTACGATGTGACGGAATCCGCGCCCATTCGCTGCCGTTACCGCGGTCTCACGGTGCTGTCCGCGCCGCCCCCGAGCTCGGGCGGCGTCACGCTCTGCGAGATGCTCGAGGTGCTCGAAGGCTATCCGCTCGGCGAGCTCGGCTTTCATTCCGCCCGCGCGGTGCACGACCTCGCCGAGGCGATGCGCTTCGCCTATCACGACCGCAACGCCTACCTCGGAGACCCTGCGTTCGTGAACAATCCCGTGGAGCGGCTGCTGTCGCCCGCGCACATTGCCGACATCCGAGCGCACATCCGACCGGACGGCGCCACCCCCTCCTCCTCGCTCGGCACGGTGACGGCGCCCGACGAGAAGGCGACCACCACGCACTACTCGATCGTCGATCGGGCCGGCAACGCCGTCGCGGTGACCTACACCATCAACGATGATTTCGGCGCCAAGGTCATCGCCGGCGACACCGGCTTCTTTCTGAACGACGAGATGGATGATTTCACCGTCAAGCCCGGCGCCCCGAACATGTTCGGCCTGATCCAGGGCAAGGCGAACGAGATCGCGCCGGGCAAACGGCCGTTGAGCTCCATGACCCCGACCCTCGTGCTCCAGGACGGCAAGCCCGTGCTCATCGTCGGTACGCCCGGAGGGTCGCGCATCATCACCACCGTGCTCGAGGTCATCGTCAACGTGATCGACCATCGCATGACCCTGCAGGAGGCCGTCGACGCTCCGCGCATCCATCAGCAGTGGCTGCCCGACACGGTGGCGGCCGAGCCCGGTGCGCTCTCCGCCGGGACCGTGCAAGACCTGACGCGGATGGGCTATCGGATCGTGCCGCTCGAGCCCTGGGGCACCGGCAACGCCGCCGAGGTCATCGGCATCGCGCCCGCGGATCCCGCCGCCGCCAAGGCGCTCGGCTTCCCGCGTCCCGGCCTCGTGTACGGCGCCAGCGACTCGCGCGCGCCGGCCGGATCGGCCGTCGCGCCCTGACGCGCCGGTCATCGCGGCGGCGGCTCACCCCGGTAGAACGTCGCCGCGGACGTCGACTTGAGGAAATCCGTGGCCGTCTGCGCCTCCGACTCGGGCGCCGGCGCGGTCAGGTCGCGCTTCAAGGGCACGCGCTGCCGAAACGCCGCCTGGGCGGCGGTCGGCGCGGCGCCGAAGCGGCGTGACGGATCCTGCTTCCTGCGCGCGTCGATCCAGTCGGCCGCGCTCATCATGTCGAACGCCAGGAGATCGAAGGTCGTATCGACGGCGACACGCGCGCGCTGCACCTTGATGCGGGTCTGTCCTTGCAGATCCTCGACCGTGCCGACGATGGCGGCTCCGAACGGCGCGACCGGGTTCATGACGCTTTGCACGTCCTGTTCGAGGTCGACGGGGGCGAAGTCCGTGAAGCTCCGGGTCGCCTCCGGCAGGAGCTCGTGCAGGCTGGCATCGGTGAAGAACGGATTGCGGAATCGCTCGATGCGGAGCATCACCGCGATGTCCATGTTGCCGAGCGCGGTGACGAAGTTCTCGATCTTGTTCGCGAGCGGATACGGGTCCCAATTGGCGTTGGAGACGATGTAGCCGTGCTGGCCATGGCTGTGCGGACCGCCCTTGACGTAGAAGCGCATGAGCTGGGGGCTTGCGAGCTCCCACGAGTCGCCCGGCCCGAGCCCGACGTTGACCGCGGGGTTGTGGTCCGAGGAGTTGGCCTGGAACACCACGGCATCGCGGAGCGCGCCCCACTCTTCCCAGGCCGAAGCCTGGCGGATCGACGAGGCCCGCAGGGACTCGGGATCCTGAATGATGCGCTTCGCGTCCTGCTCGAACAGGTAGCTGCCCTTGATCATGTCGAGCACGCGCGCGGCGTCCCAGTTCAGCCACTTCTCCGGCCGGTCGCGCTGCACGACCATGCTCAAGGGCGTGACGCTCGAGTTCATGCCGTCGAGATCGAGGGCATAGATCAGGTCGGCCCAATCGAGCGCCGCCTTCGCGTCGTACACCACCAGCGCCGCCTGGCCGGCGGCATACGCATCGCTGCTGGTGAGCGCATTGTCGTCCGCCGCGAACGGCTGCATCGGAGCGAGGCCCGCGCTCTTCAGCGCCTGGGCGGCCTTCATGCGCACACCGCCGTAGTACGCCTCGCCCGCGCCCACCATCGCGGCGCCCACGTTGCCGAGCTGCTGCAGGTCGCCCTCGCCGAGCGTGCCGCGCGACTGCACCACCGGGGTGATGCGCTTGTTGATCAGGTCGAGCAGCATCTGCGCGAGCTGGGGGCTCGGCGCGTTGTAGATCATCGCGTTGGCGCGGACCACCATCATCGCGCGCACGATCTCCTCGCTCGACACCTCCGGTCCCGTGCCCCACAGCGCGGCCGAGCGGAACCGGTCGAGCTGGGACTTCTCGATGTAGGCCTTGTTCTTCGGCGCCAGCGGATCGCCGTCGAACATGACCGTCTCGCGCTGATCGCCGGCGCCGCGGTTGAACCAGTACACCGGGATGCCTTCGGCCGCGGCCTCGAGCAGCAGGCCGTACGCATCGGCCTCCTGCCGGCGCGCCTCTGCGGAGAGCTCGACCTTGGCGCCGTAGCGCGCGACCTCGACGATCTGGTCGATGGTGAGATCGTGACCGTCGAGCGTGATGGTCTTGCCGCTCAGGGTGGGCTCGATCGGCGCATAGCTCGACGCGGGCGACGCGGCGGCGGCGGCGGTTGCGAAGGCACACAGGGCTCCGGCGGCGAGGAGCGCAGCCGCAGGCGAGTCGGGTCGGATCGCGATTCGAGTCATGAGGGTGGCTATTATGGCAGGCTAGCGGCATGACCATCCACGCCTTGTTCCCGACCTTCGTGTACTCGGCCGCCTTGCAACGGCGACCCGAGGCGCTCAATCGACAGCTGCTCAAGGAATGCCGGCAGCTCAGGCTCGACGATGCGGCGGGGCGCCGCTGGTCGGCCGAGAACTACCCCGGCGGCTACACCTCGTACGGGTCGGTGCACTGGCTGCAGCGCATCTCCCCGACCTTCAAGGCGCTCGAGCAGAAGCTCGATCGGCACGTTGCGGCGTTCGCCCGCGCGCTCGACTGGGACCTCGAAGGCCGCGAGCTGCACATGACGGACTCCTGGATCAACATCATGCCGAGGGCCGTGGTTCACGGGGTGCACCTGCACCCGCTCTCCAGCGTGAGCGGCACCTACTACGTCGAGGTGCCGGACGGCGCGCCGGGCATCAAGTTCGAGGACCCGCGCCTCGATCGATTCATGGCCGCGCCGCCCCGCAAGTCGGGCGCCAGGCGGGCAACGCGTGCCTGGTGGACGTTCCCCGCGCGCGCCGGACGGCTGTGCCTGTTCGAGAGCTGGCTGCGCCACGAGGTCGTGCGCAACCGTTCGGCCGGCGAGCGCATCAGCATCAGCTTCAACTACAACTGGTTCTAGCCGGCGCGCCGGCGCCGGAGCACGCGCTCTCGCGCGCGGACCGCGGCCGGTCCGCGCGGCACGAAACGCGTGCGGCGCAAATCGAGTAGACTGCGGCGATGCAAAATCAAATTTCCGACGCCACCCTGGCGGTGTTCCTGGATTTGGAGAATCTGGCGCTCGGCGCGCGCGACGCGAAGTACCCGAGCTTCGACGTGGAAAAAGTGCTCGAGCGGCTGCTTCTCAAGGGGCACATCGTGGTCAAGAAGGCCTACTGCGACTTCGATCGCTACAAGGAGTTCAAGCGCGGCCTGCACGAGGCCTCGTTCGAGCTGATCGAGATCCCGCACGTACGCATGTCCGGGAAGAACTCCGCAGACATCCGCATGGTCGTCGACGCGCTCGACCTCTGCTACACCAAGGGTCACGTGGACACCTTCGTGATCCTGAGCGGAGATTCGGACTTCTCGCCGCTGGTGAGCAAGCTGCGGGAGAACGCCAAGACCGTGATCGGTGTCGGCGTCAAGAATTCGACCTCCGATCTCTTCATCAACAATTGCGACGAGTTCATCTACTACGACGACCTCGTGCGCAAGGAGCGCTCCAAGACGACGCGCCGCCGCTCGAGCTCCGGCCGTCCTCCCGGCAAGGCGGCGCCCGCGACGGCGGCGGCGCCGGCGGCTCCTCCGACGGGGCACCTTGAAATCGCGGTTGCCGACCCCATGGTCGCAGATGGGGAAGCTCCTTTGCCGGGCACCGGCGCGGAGATCCCGGAGCGCAAAGAGCCCGACATGGGCGAGGCGCTCGATTTGATCGTCGAGACCCTGGAGGCGCTGGCCGAGGAGCGCGGCGAGAGCGACTCCGTCTGGGGCTCCATGATCAAGCAGGCCATCAAGCGGCGTCATCCCGGGTTCAACGAGCGGTTCTTCGGCTTCAAGTCGTTCAACGACCTGCTGGCCGAGGCGGAGAAGCGCGGACTCCTGAGCTTGACGCCCGACGAGAAGTCCGGCGGCTACACGGTGCGCGCCACGCGGCACGGCTGATCTGCGGAAAGGCGCGCGCGGGCCCGGCCCTTCCGCCGCGCTTGCAGGCAGGTGCGCGCGGCGGCGCGCTCCGTTCCCTTCGCCCTTGAACTTACCGTGCACGGCCGCATTCACTCGGCATGCACTTCAATCGCCGTCAATCGTGGATGTGGGCGGAAGCTTGCGCGCTGCTCGATGAGGCCGAGCGCAAGCATCGCCATTTCTTCGAGCTCTTGAGCGCACCCGCCGCGCTCCCCGCGTGGGAGCCGCCCGCGGACATTTTCGCGGACGGCGGCGATCTCGAGATCATCGTCGCGCTGCCGGGTGCCCTGCCCGAGGACGTGGAGGTCCGGCTCACACCGAGCGGCCTGGAGATCGAGACCGTGGTCCCGCCGCCAAGAAGCCAGCACAAGAAGGTGATCCGGATGGAGATTCCCTATGGACGCATGCGCCGCCGCATCGATTTGCCGGCCGGCCGGTATGTCCTGGTCGATCGGAGTCTCGAGAGGGGTCGCTTGCATCTGCGTTTGAGGAGAGAGTCGATATGAGTGAAGACGTGCTGATCATATTGCCGGTCGACAATGCGGTGTTGTTCCCGGGCGTCGTGCTGCCCATCGCCGTCTCCGGCGAGCACGCGCTGGCGGCCGCCCAGGAAGCCGTGCGCACGCAGCGGCGCGTCGGACTGCTGCTCGCCGCCGAGCGGACGGCGCCCGCAGGCGCGCGCGCCGATGACGCGGAGGCGCATCCGGCCGCCAAGCCGTTCGACCGCGAGCTGCATCGGGTGGGTACCTCCGCCACCATCGTGCGCTTCATCACCGCGCAGGACGGCACGCATCATCTGATCTGCCAGGGCGAGGAGCGCTTCACGGTGCTGGATTACGTGAGCCGCGAGCCCTTCCTGGTCGCCCGCATCGAGGCGCACAAGGAGCCGGCCGTCCTCGACCGCGAAGTGGAAGCGCGTGGCCTCACGCTGCGCGAGCGTGCGCTCGAAGCCGTGCAGCTCCTGCCGCAGGCGCCCGGCGAGCTCGTGAATGCCATTCGCGGCATCGAGTCGGTCGCGACGCTGACCGACATGGTGGTGAGCTTCATGGACCTGAAGGCGGCGGAGAAGCAGGAGGTTCTCGCGACCTTCGACCTGAAGGCCCGTCTCGACCGCGTGCTCGGCTTGCTGGCCCGGCGCATCGAGGTGCTGAAGGTATCGCGCCAGATCGACGAAAAGACCCGCGAGGCGTTCGATGAGCGCCAGAAGGAGGCCGTGCTGCGCGAGCGGTTGCGGCAGATCCAGAAGGAGCTCGGCGACACCGACGGCGGCGCCAACGACCTGGAGGATCTCAGGAAGGGCATCAAGGAAGCCGGCATGCCGCCGGAGGTGCTCGAGCAGGCCGAGCGCGAGCTGAAGCGGTTGGAGCGCATGGGCGACTCGTCCGCCGAGGCCTCCATGACGCGCACCTATCTCGACTGGCTGGTCGCGATGCCCTGGGCCAAGGTCGATCCCGAGACCGTGGACATCGACCAGGCACGCGCGATCCTCGATCAGGACCACTACGGCCTGGACAAGGTGAAGCGTCGCATCCTCGAGTTCCTCGCCGTGCGCAAGCTCAACCCCGAGGGCCGCAGTCCCATCCTCTGCTTCGTCGGTCCGCCCGGCGTCGGCAAGACCTCGCTCGGCCAGAGCATCGCCAAGGCCATGGGCCTCAAGTTCGGGCGCGTGAGCCTCGGCGGCGTGCACGACGAGGCCGAGATTCGCGGCCACCGCCGCACCTACATCGGCTCGCTGCCGGGCAACATCGCGCAGGCGGTGCGCAAGTCCGGGACGCGCAACCCCGTGCTCATGCTGGATGAGGTGGACAAGCTGTCGGCGAGCTACCAGGGCGATCCGTTCTCGGCGTTGCTCGAGGTTCTCGATCCGGAGCAGAACAACACGTTCCGCGACAACTACCTCGGGGTGCCGTTCGATCTCTCGCGGGTGCTGTTCATCGGCACGGCCAACGTGCTGGATTCCATCCCGGGACCGCTGCGCGACCGCATGGAGATCATCGAGCTCACGGGCTATACCGAGGAGGAGAAGCTGCAGATCGCGACCCGCTATCTCGTGTCGCGGCAGCTCAAGGCCAACGGCCTCACCGCGGCGCAGATCGAGATCTCGGAGGCCGCGCTGCGCAAGGTCATCATCGACTACACGCGCGAGGCCGGCGTGCGCAGCCTCGAGCGCCAGATCGGCGCGCTGCTGCGCAATACCGCCGTGACGATCGCATCGGGCGGCGCGGACAAGGTGTCCATCGGCCCCGAGGAGGTCGAGAAGATCCTGGGCGCGGCGCGCTTCGAGAGCGACGTGGCCCTGCGCACCAGCGTGCCCGGCGTGGCCACCGGCCTTGCCTGGACGCCGGCGGGCGGCGACATCCTGTTCATCGAGTCGAGCCGCGTCCGCGGCAGCGGCAAGCTGATACTCACCGGGCAGCTCGGCGAGGTGATGAAGGAGAGCGCCCAGGCCGCGGTGACCTGGGTGAAGTCGCAGCCGGAGCGCTTGCGCTTCGACCCTGCCCTGCTCGACGACAGCGACCTGCACATTCACGTGCCGGCCGGCGCGATCCCGAAGGACGGACCCAGCGCGGGCGTCTCGATCGCAACCTCGCTGGCCTCGCTCCTGTCTCAGCGCACGGTGCGCGCCGACGTGGCCATGACCGGAGAGATCAGTCTGCGGGGCGTGGTCATGCCGGTGGGCGGCATCAAGGAGAAGTGCGTCGCCGCCGCGCGCGCGGGACTGAAGACCGTGATCCTGCCCGCGCGCAATCGCCGCGATTTCGAGGACATCCCCGAGACCGTGCGCAGGAAGCTCGAGTTCGTGTGGGCGGAGCGCATCGAGGACGTGCTGGACCGCGCGCTGGACGAGGCGCCGCCGCAGCGCGCTGCGGCCTGAGCGCCGCGCGCCATCAGCGCCGCCACCACCATACTCCATCGTCATCCCGCTCGCGCCGCGCGCGCCCGGCGTGCAGCAAATGGTTCAGGTGCGCGACCGCCTCTCCGGTCGCCATGCCGAGAACGCCGGCATCGATGCGGCGCGAGAACAGGGCGCCGAAGACGTCGACCGCACGCTTGGGCTCGCGCAGCAGCTGCTCGACCTGCGCCAGATGGACGCGGTGCGTCTCCATGAGGGTGTCCAGGCGCGCATGGAGCCCCCTGAACGGGCTGTTGTGCGCGGGCAGCACCAGCACGTCGTCAGGCACGCGCCGCTTGATGTCGGCGAGCGAGCCCAGCCAGTCGGCGAGCGGGTCGGCGTCGGGCTCGGTCGGATAGACCGAGACGTTCGAGGTGATCCGCGGCAGAACCTGATCGCCCGAGATCAGGAGCTTGGCCTCCGGATCGTACAGGCACGCGTGCTCGGGCGAGTGTCCGCTGCCGACGACCACGTGCCAGTCGCGCCGGCCGACGCGGATGACCTCACGATCGGCGATGCGCCGGTAGGCGTCCGGCAGCGGATGGATCATCTCGCCGAAGAACCCGAACTTGGTCTTGTAGCGCTCGATCGCGGCGTCGTCCCAGCCGGCGCCTCGATAAAAGCCCACGGCCTCCGCCGGAGCGGTACGTCCCGTGTCCGCGGCCATCAGCCGGCACGAGAGGTATTCGAGGCGGGTCATCCACAGCGGCGCCGCGAAACGCTCGGCGATCCAGCCGGCCATGCCGCAATGGTCGGGATGCATGTGCGTGACCAGCACGCGCTTGACCGGCGCGCGGTTGAGGACGCCCGCGAAGGCCGCCTGCCACGCATCGATGCTGCCCGGTGACTTGAGCCCCGTATCGACCAGCGTCCAGCCGTCCCCATCCTCGAGCGCCCACACGTTGATCCACGGCAGCGCCGCGAACAGCGGCATGCGCAGCCACAGAGCGCCGTCGGCGATGGTCACCGCCGAGCCGTCGCCGGTGGCGGGCTCGCCCTCGAACGGATAGATCAGCGGGACGGCGCCGGACCCCTGCACGCCGCGGTCCGTCAGCGCGCGCCGGCGACGAGGCGCGAGAGCCGCCCGATGCGCTCGAGCGCGGGCGGATGCGAGTCGAAGAACGCGGAATGCAGCCGGTCCGGCGTCAGCGTCGACGCGTTGTCGCGGAACAGCTTGACGAGCGCCGCGGCGAGCTTGCCCGCATCTGCGTGCGCGGCGGCGAAGTCATCGGCCTGGCGCTCGTGGCGCCGCGACCACCAGGATGTGAGCGGCGTCAGGAAGAACGCGAACACCGGGATCACGATCATGAACAGGAGCAGCGCCATCGCAGACGAGGGGACCGCAACGCCGAGCGCGGCATAGAACTGCGGCTGACCCGCGAGCCAGGCCAGCAGCGCAAGCCCGCCGAACGCCATGAGGACCGACATCCACAGGCGCTGGCGCACGTGGTTCAGCCGAAAGTGACCGAGCTCGTGCGCGAGCACGGCCTCGATCTCCTCGGGCTCGATCCGCGACAGAAGCGTGTCGAAGAACACGATGCGCTTGTTGCGGCCGATGCCCGTGAAGTACGCATTGCCGTGCGAGGAGCGCTGCGAGCCGTCCATCACGAACACGCCGCCGCGCGCCGCGAAGCCGCAGCGCTCGAGCAGCGTCTCGACGCGCGCCTTGAGCGCCTGATCGGCGAGCGGCGAGAACTTGTTGAACAGCGGCGCGATGAAGCGCGGAAACGCCCAGGTCAACGCCAGGGTCCATGCCAGCCAGATGAGCCATACCCAGAGCCACCAGGTTTTCCCGGCCCGGTCCATGAGCGTGAGGGCCGCGAGCAGCAGCGGGGTTCCGAGCACGACCGACAGCAGCATTTCCTTGGCGAGATCGAGCACGTAAAGCCGCGCGGTCATCCGGTTGAAGCCGAAGCGCGCCTCGATCCGGAACGTGCGCCACAGCGAGAACGGCAGGCCGACGAGCTGCAGCAGCAGGAGCACGCTCGCGACCACCAGCACGCCGCGCCACGGCTCGCCGAGCGCGGTACGGACCCAGAGCGCGTCGATGGCGGCGAGGCCGCCGCCGAGCGTGAGCGCCAGCTTGACCAGCGCTTCGACCAGCGTGGCAATGCGGCCGAGCCGGACCCGCGCGGCGGTGTAATCCGCGGCTTTTTGCTGGTCGGCGAGCGCCACCCGGCCCCGGAAGGGCTCGGGAACGGAATCTCGATGCGCCTGCACCGCCGCGATCTGCCGCGATCCCAGCCACAGCCTCGTCGCCGTCTCGGCCGCGATCGCGGCGACAAACGCCCAGGTCAACCACGCCATCCTCTCACCTGCCTGTTGCAATGGAAGTCTCGGGGTCGCGCCAGGCGTACGTATCGCCCGGGTTCCGCGAGGCCGAAGCCGTGCGCCTCTAAGAACTCAGATTAGTCGAATTGCGCGGATTGCGGAACAACAGCGGCTTTTCGTCGGGGGCCAGCCGCGGCACGGCCGCCGCCCCGCGCCCGGACCCGGCTGCCGCGGCCTGGGCGCGCTCGGCCGCCGCCACTGCCTCCGTCACGAGGTGGTGGTGCGGCGAAAGGTCGCACACGGGGTCGGTATTGGCCGCATCCCCGGTCAGGAGGAACGCCTGGCAGCGGCAGCCGCCGAAATCGCGGGCCTTCTCGGGACAGCTCCGGCACGGCTCCTTCATCCAGGCATCGCCGCGGAAATGATTGAACCCTTCCGAGCGGTACCAGATCTCCTCGACGCTCGCGGACAGCACGTTGGGGAATTCCACCCCCGGCAGCATCCGCGCCGCGTGGCAGGGCAGCGCGGTGCCGTCCGGCGTCACCGTGAGGAAGATCGACCCGAGGCCGTTCATGCACGGCTTCGGCCGCCGCTCGAAATAGTCGGGCACCACGAAATAGATCTGCATGCGCTGGCCCGCACGCTCGCGAAAGCGCCGCAGGGTCTCCTCCGCCCGGTCGAGCTGCGCGCGCGTCGGCAACAGCCGATCGCGGTTGTGCCACGCCCAGCCGTAGTACTGCGTGTTGGCGAGCTCCACGTAGTCCGCCCCGATGGCGAGCGCCATGTCGAGAATCTGCGCGACGTGATCGATGTTGAGGCGATGGAGCACGACGTTCAGCACCATCGGGTATTCATGCTTCTTGATGAGCGCCGCCACCCGCGACTTCAGGTCGAAGGTTCGCGTGCTGCTCAGGAAGTCGTTCATGGTCTCGGTGCTGTCCTGGAACGAGAGCTGGATGTGATCGAGGCCGGCGGTCTTCAGCGCCGCAATGCGCTTTTCGTTGAGACCCACGCCGGAGGTGATGAGATTCGAATAGAAGCCGAGCTCGTGCGCCTCGCCGACGATGGCCTCGAGATCATCCCGCGCGAGCGGCTCGCCGCCGGAGAGGCCGAGTTGCACGGAGCCGAGGGCGCGCGCCTCGCGCAGCACGCGAATCCAGTCCGCGGTCGCGAGCTCGGGCCCGGTGCGCACGAAATCGGTGGGGTTGTAGCAGAACACGCAATGCAAAGGACAGCGGTACGTCAGCTCGCAGAGGAGCCAGAGCGGCGGACCCGGCCGCGCCGGGCGCGCTACGAGCGGATCTGCAGCCATCGCTTGTCCACCGCCATGGCGATGAAGCGCAGGACGTCATCGCCCAGATCCGCGGTCGAGAACGCCTGCTCCAGGTCCGCCGTGATGTCGGCGACGGTGCGCGATCCGTCGCAGCGCTTCATGATCTCGCCGGCGCTCTGGTTGAGCTGGATCATGCCCTCGGGATAGAGCAGCACGTGCGCATTCTGCGCCGCCTCCCATTGCAGGCGCAGGCCGCGGCCGATGGCGGGCCGGGAATTCGGGTCGATCGCCGCCTCCGTCATCGGGCCGCCTCCGCCGCATGCGGCGGCTCGTGCGCCGGGGCGGCGGGTATGCCGTGGGCAAGCGCCATCGCGTCGCTGATCTGCCAGAGCACGTCGAGCTTGAACTTCAGAACCTCGATCGCCCGCTGCTGCAGCGCCCGGGTGTTGAAATGGCCCAGCGTGAAGGCAAGCCCGAATTCCACGTCGCGCCGCGCGAGGCTGACGCGGCTCTGGAAGTAGTGCAGCCCCGCGCGGTCGATCCAGGGGTAGTGCTGCGGCCAGTTGGCCAGGCGTTGCTTGTGGATCTCGGGGGCGAACAGCTCCGTGAGCGAGGAGCAAACGGCCTCCTGCCAGGGCGCGCGGCGCGCGAAATTGACGTAGGCATCGACGGCGAAGCGCACCCCCGGCAGCACTTGTTCCAGGCTCTCGACCGATTCGCGCGACAGGCCGACGGCCTCCGCCAGGCGCAGCCAGGACTCGATTCCACCCGGATCCTCTCCATATCCGTCGTGGTCCAGGATCCGCTGCACCCACGCCCGCCGCACGGCGCGATCCGTGCAGTTCGACAGGATCGCCGCATCCTTGATGGGGATGCTGATCTGATAGTAGAAGCGGTTCGCCACCCAGGCCCGAATCTGCTCACGGCTCGCGAGCCCCCGGTTCAGCGCCACGTTGAAGGGGTGATGGATGTGGTAGGCGCGGCCCTGTGCCTTGAGCTCTCCCTCGAATTCCTCGCGGCTCCACGGCTTGACGTTCACAGCTCGATCTCCATGCCGTCCCAGGCGACCTCGACGCCGCGGCGCGCAAGCTCGGCAGCCTCGGGAGAGGTCTCGTTCAGGATGGGATTGGTGTTGTTGATGTGGATCAGGATCTTGCGCGACGACGGCGCAAGCTTCGCCAGCCCCTCGAGCATGCCGCCCGGGCCGCTCTGCGGCAGATGACCGATGTCGGTGGCGCGCTTCCCGGAGATACCGAGACGCACCATCTCATCGTCGGTCCAGAAGGTCCCGTCGACGAGCACGCAGTCGGCCGACTGCATCGCTTCCCAGACCGGCCCATCCAGCGCGGCGAGCCCGGGCGCGTAGACGGCCTTGCGACCGCTCGCGCCCTCGATCACCAGCGCGAGATTGTCGCCCGGAATCGGCGCAGCCCGGTTCGGCGAGTACGGCGCGGGCTTGCTCGCGACCGGAATCGCGCGCCACGTGACCTCGGCCACGCCGTCCACCTCGAAGGCGGCGCCCTCGCAGCCGATCCGCCGGCGGTCCACGCCGCAGAAAAAGCCGAGCACGCCGAGCACCGGATTGCCCCGGGTCAGATCGGCGTACGTGCTGTCCGTGCACCAGATCGGCCAGGGGCGGGTGGATTCACGCAGCATGTAAAGGCCGGTGGTGTGGTCGACCTGCCCGTCGACCAGCACGATGCCTGCGATCGCGGTGTCGCGCAGTGCGCGCCCGGGCTGCAGGTCGGGATTGGCCTGGAGCTGCGCCAGGATGTCGGGGGATGCGTTGACCAACGCCCAGGCCGGTGCAGAGCCCGCGCCGGCGCGGCCCTCTCCGCAGACGGCGATCGAGGATTGGGTACGTGCCCGGGCTTTCAGCGAACCCGCCCGGTAACCCTTGCAGTTAGGGCAGTTGCAGTTCCATTGGGGAAAGCCGCCGCCGGCCGCGGACCCCAGTACCCTGATTCTCACCTCAAAATAGGCGCCGCCCGCCCGTGCGGGCGCGCGCCCTCGCTATTCAGCGATTCGCCACATACATGGTGATTTCCATGCCAAACCGCAGCTCGACGGCTTGTGGTGTTTCCCATTTCATACGAAGGCTCCTTTGTGAATGCACCCCGATCCTGTCCCCTTCCGCCGCGCCGGGCATCCTCGCCATCATGAAACTGGACTCATGATTTTCATGAGCCCCGGCCGTCCGGCGGCATAGCTCCGGGGGCCCCGGGGAGTGCTGGTAACATCCGGGCATGCGATTACGCACCCGCCTGAATCTCGTGGTGGCAGGCCTCAGCGCGGCCTTCGTGGCCGTATTGATCGCCGCCGAGATCCAGAGCACCCGCACCTCCGTCCGCGAGGAGATCGAGGCCGCGAATCGCGTGGCCTCGCAGCTTCTCGGGCGCCTCGCCGCGCTCTATTCGCGCATCGGGGGCCCGGAGATGACCCAGCAGTTTCTCGAGCAGCTCGGCCGGGTTCGCGCCAACGAGGTTTACCTGATCGCGCCCGACGGGAAATACATCTACCGCTCTCCCCCGCCGACCTACAAGGCCGGACGCGAGGCGCCGATGTGGTTCGCGAAGCTCATGGACCCACGTCCCGCGCGCTATGTCTTCCCCTTGCGCCAAGGCGTGACGCTGGTGGTCGAGGCACAGCCCTCGCGCGCGGTGCTCGACGCCTGGGACGATGTCGTCCGGCTGTGCCTGCTCGGGGTCGCCATGCTGGTTGCCGTCAATGTCCTGGCGTTCTGGCTGGTGGATCGCGTTCTGCGCCCCTTCCCGGTCATCGCCAGCGGGCTGGAGAGAATCCAGCAAGGGGACCTGGCATTCCGGCTGCCGGAGCTGTCCGGCACCGAGGCACACGCCATCGGCCTCGCGTTCAATCGCATGGCCCAGGCCGTCGAGGACAAGGTCCTGGCGGAGCGCAAGGCCCGCGACGCGGAAGCCCGCCTCGACGAGCGGCAAGAGATGGCCTCGCTCGCCGATCAGCGCGTGGAGGAGGAGCGGCGTTTGATCGCGCACGAGCTGCACGACGAATTCGGCCAGTCCGTCACCGCCATCCGCAGCCTCGCCCAGGCGATCGCCACGCAGAGCGGAGCGCGCGATCCGGCGACGGCCGAAGTGGCGCGCTTGATCTCCGAGGAAGCCGCGCGCCTCTACGATGCGATGCACGGCCTCATCCCGAGGCTCACCCCGCTGTCGCTCGACACGCTGGGGCTCGCGGCGACGCTCGATAGCCTGGTCCGCGACTGGCAGCGGCGCCACCCCGCGGTGGCGCTGTCGCTCGACCTCGATCTGCCCACCGAGCTCGGTCCGAGCGTCAGCCTCGCCGTGTACCGCGTGGTACAGGAAGGCCTGATCAATGCGCTGCGGCACTCGCAAGCCTCGCGCATCGACATCGAGGTGCGCGCGGACGGCGCGCGCATTGCCGCCAAGGTGAGCGACGACGGCGTCGGGCTGCCCGCCGACTGGACCCGGCCCGGGCACTTCGGCCTGCGCGGACTCGGCGAGCGCGTGCGCCAGCTCGGGGGCACCTTCACTGTGGCGAACCGCGACGGCCGCGGCGTCGAGCTCCACGCCGAGGTTCCCCTGGGGCAGGCCGCATGAGCGCCCGGCGGCAAAGCAGCGCGGGCGCGAGTGCCCACGGCGGCGCCTGTCGCGGTTTCTCGCGATGATCCGCGTGCTGCTCGTGGACGATCACGCCGTGGTACGGATGGGGTTTCGGCTGCTGCTGCAATCCGTGCCCGAGATGTCGGTGGTGGCCGAGGCCGACTCCGGCGAATCCGCCTGCCAGCTCTATGCCGAGGCCGCGCCGGACGTGGTGGTCATGGACCTCGCCATGCCCGGCATGGGCGGTCTCGAAGCCCTGCGCCGCATCCGGGCGCGCGACCCCCAGGCGAAAGTCCTGACCCTGTCCGCGCAGGACGACCCCATGCACGCAAGGCGCGCGCTGCACGAGGGGGCTCTAGGCTTTCTGTCCAAGCGCAGCGCGCCCGAGGCGCTGCTCGAGGCGGTCGGCGTCGTCGCCTCCGGCCGGCGCTTCATCGATCCCGTGCTCGCGCAAAAGCTCGCGCTCGCGGAGTTCGACGGCGCGTCGAAGTCGCCGGTCGAGCGGCTCTCCGAGCGGGAGTTCGAGGTGTTCGTGCGGCTCGCCGGGGGAGCCACGGTGCAGCGCATCGCCGCCGATCTCAACCTGTCCGCCTCGACCATCGGCACCCACCTCTACAACATCAAGCAGAAGCTCGGGGTCGTGAACCAGTCCGAGCTCACGCTGATCGCGATCCGGCATGGGTTGATCGAAGCATGATCGAGTACAATCGCGCGCCATCAGGAACGACCTACCCAAAAAAGCGGCAACCACCATGATCGACCCCGCCCAGAAGCAGGACATCGCAGCGTCCGTCGAGATTCGCCCGATCACCGATCGCGACCACGCGGTGTGGCTGCCCTTGTGGCGCGGCTATCAGGCGTTCTACAAGACCGACATCGCGCCCGAGGTCACCGCCGTCACCTGGTCGCGGCTGCTCGACCCGACCGAGCCCATGGGCGCGGCGCTTGCCTGGCAGGGCTCGGCCGCCATCGGCATGGTTCACCACATCCGCCATCGGTCCTGCTGGACCATCGGTGACTACGTGTATCTGCAGGATTTGTTCGTCAGCCCCGAGGTGCGCGGCACCGGCGTCGGGCGCAGGCTGATCGAATATGTCTACGATTTCGCGCGCGCCGCGGGCTGCTCGCGCGTGCATTGGCTGACGCACGAGACGAACACCGACGCCATGCTGCTCTATGACCGCATCGCGGAAAAATCGGGGTTCGTCCAATACCGCCGGGCGCTGAAGTAGCTTCCAAGCAGAGCTCGGAGTGTGGGCGGTCCCCGGTTCCCTTCGACCGCCGCTCGGGCGTTCCGCCCCGTCCGGGTCAGAGCTACGCGGGCACTGCTACCCGTAGGTGGGTCTCTAGGCCGCGGCTAGACCGCTGCTCATCAGGCGGCCCCCAGGTGGACGTCGGAACATATTACGGGTAGCAGTGCCCGCGTAGCTCTGACCCGGACGGGGCGGAACGCCCGAGCGGCGGTCGAAGGGAACCGGGGGCCTACGGCTCGCGGTCCCGCCTCTGCCGCGGCCACCAGCGCTCGAGCATGGCTGCCGCCCAATCCTTGCCGCCGATGCCGAAGGCCAGCGCGAACGCGAGCACCAGCCCGCCGAGCAGTATCAGGAAGGTCCGTTGCACGAGATCACCGCCGATCTCCACGTGACTGACGGCGATCATGACCACGAAGATCATGATCATATACTGTGCGATCTTGCCGAGCAGATCGGCATCGGGAATCTCGGCCTGGGTACAGTAGCTGTGCACGGCGGTGCCGACGAAGCGCGCACAATACGAGCCGAAGATCACGATCAGCATGGCGATCACGAGCTTCGGCGTGAACAGCACCAGCCGATGCAGGAGGTCGGTGATGTACATGAGCCCGAGGCCGTTGAACGCGATGATCAGCGCCGCGAGCATCACCAGCCAGTAGGCCACCAGGCCGAACAACGTCGTGGTGTCGCCGCGCATCCCGGCCTGCTGCAGGAAATTGTCGGTGCCCGCGCGCTCGGTGAGCACGCCGAAGTTGATCGCGCGCAGGCTCTTTTGCACCGCAAACCTCGCCGCCTTGGCGAGCAGCCACCCGACGATCACGACGACCAGCGCCAGGACCAGCTTGGGCAGGAAGGCCGCGGCCTGGTGCAGGAATTGCTGCGCGGTGTCGAGCAATAAGTCGATGCTTTGCATGTCAGGCTCCCAGATCGAGTATTCCCTGCAGCGGAATACCCGCCCACGTCGGACGATTGCCGAGCTCGTAGCGCAGCTCGTACAGGCTCTTCTCGAGCTCGAACAGGCCGAGCAGGCCGCGGCCCGGCTCGAGCGCCTCGTTGCCGTAGAGGTTCGCGCCGCGCGCAGCCGCATCGTATGCGGCGAGAAAGGCGGCGCGGACCTCGCCTGCCCAGGCGCGGGCGAGCGGCACGAGCCGCTGGGCCTCCCCATCGCTGTGCGCGACGTTGCGCAGGGCGCTGTGCTGGACGTAGCTGAACGAGCGCAGCATCCCGGCCACGTCGCGCAGCGGCGAGTGCTTGGCACGGCGCTGCTCCAGGCTATGGCCGGGCTCGCCCTCGAAGTCGATGATCACGAAGTCGCCGCGGGTCACCAGCACCTGTCCGAGGTGATAGTCGCCGTGGATGCGGTGCTTCAGCCCGGCGGGCGGCGGCGAAGCCAGCTCTGCGATGCGCGCGAGCAGCCGGTCGCGTTGCCCCAGCACGGCCTGCGCGCGCTCCCGATCCCCCGGCGGCAACGGCTCGAGGCTCGCCGCCAGCCGTTCGAGCGCGGCGCGCGCCTCCTCGAGCGCACGCTCCTTGTAGGCGTCGAGATCCGCGCGGGTCAGCGCCTGCGGGGCGAAGGCCGGATCCTCGGTCGGCTGCGCGAGCGCGCGATGCAGCTCGGCCGTGCGCCGTGCCAGCACGCGCATCAGGTTGAGATACGCCTCGTGCGCATTCAGCGGCGGTGAATCGGTCGACGGCGTCGTGCGGTACTCCTCGAGGTGGCGCTGCAGATACTCGAGCGATTGCGTCCACCCGTCGCCCTGGTTCGCGACGTACCCTTGCAGCATGGCGAGCAGCCGGTTCTGACCGTCGTTGCCGAGATGCTCCAGCACGCCGGCCAGCGGCGCGCAATTCGGGAAATGCGCGACGTCGGTGAGATAGCGCCCCATCTCGAGCTCGGGATTGATGCCGACGCGCAGCCGGCGGTAGCCCTTGAGCATGAGCCGGTCGCCCATGGTGACGATGGTGTTCGAGCTGGAGCCGCGCGGCCGCTCCACCGGCAGCTTCGCATGGTCCTTGCCGGCGAGCCGGTTGAACGCGCCGGTCGGACGGAATTGCAGCTTGCCCGAGATCGTGGCCACCTCGGCGCGCGATGCGATGGCGGCGACCACGGAGCGGCAGAACGTCTCGTCCGCGAAGGCATCGCCCATCACGCCGACGTTGGCCTGCTGGCGCACCTTGGCCACCGCCGCCGTGGACAGGTTCTTGAAGCGCTCCTCCTCGCGCTCCTCCCAGGCGAGCGCCAGCGGCAGGAAATAGCTGGCGTGCTCGCCGGCGGCTTCCAGGTCGATCAGCGCCACCAGCCAGCTCACGTTGCCCTGGGCCCACAGCACGTGATCGAAGATGCGCACCCGCTCGATGCTCGTGCCCTTCGCGGCATACCAGCGCTGCATCTCGACGTACCGCGGCAGCGAGTCGGTCTCGAACTGGGCGCGGGTCTTTTCCGCGATGCCGATGCGCCACGGCACCACGCGGTCGCGGAACAGGCTCATCCAGCCGTCGAACAGCACCAGCACCGGGCGCTCGTCGATAGACACGATGTGCTCGTGCCACGACGGCACGACCGCGTCCGTCGCCAGCCGGAACCAATAGAACCCGTAGCCGGACAGCGTGAGGAGGTACGGCAGCTCGCCGATCGGCGGAAAAGTCGTGCGCCCGAGCATCTCCACGGGAACCCGCCCCTTGAACGCCGACAGATTCAGCTCGACCGGCTGCGCCGAGCGCGAGAGGTTCGCGACGCACAGGATCACGTCGTCCCCGAACTCGCGCAGGTACGCGAGGATCTTGCGGTTGCCCGGACGCAGGAACTTGCGCGTGCCGCGGCCGAACGCGCGCGTGGTCTTGCGGACCGACAGCATGCGCTTGGTCCAGCTCAGGAGCGAGCTCGCATCGCGCGACTGCGCCTCGACGTTGGTCGAGGGATATCCGTAGACCGCATCCATGATGGGCGGCAGATACAGACGCTGCGGGTCCGCGCGCGAGAAGCCCGCGTTGCGGTCCGGGCTCCATTGCATCGGAGTGCGCACGCCGTTGCGGTCGCCGATGAAGAAATTGTCGCCCATGCCGATCTCATCGCCGTAATAGAGGATCGGCGAGCCCGGCATCGACAGGAGCAGGCTGTTCATGAGCTTGATCCGGTCCAGGTCGTTCTCCATGAGCGGCGCCAGGCGGCGGCGGATCCCCAGGTTGATGCGCGCCTGGCGATCGGCGGCGTACGTCGTGTACATGTAGTCGCGCTCCTTGCTGGTCACCATCTCGAGGGTGAGCTCATCGTGATTGCGCAGGAAGATCGCCCACTGACAGGAGTCGGGGATGTCCGGCGTCTGCTGCATGATCTCGATGATCGGATAACGGTCTGCCTGCGCGATGGCCATGTAGATGCGCGGCATGAGCGGAAAGTGATAGCACATGTTGCACTCATCGCCCTCCCCGAAGTACTCGCGCACGTCCTCCGGCCATTGGTTGGCTTCGGCGAGCAGAAAGCGATTTTGATATTGGGCGTCGATTGCGGCGCGCAGCCGCTTGATGAGCGAATGCGTCTCGGGCAGATTCTCGTTGTTCGTGCCCTCACGCTCGACCAGGTACGGAATCGCATCCAGCCGGAAGCCGTCGACCCCCATGTCGAGCCAGAAGCGCATGATGTCGTAGACGGCATCCAGCACGCGCGGATTGTCGAAATTCAGGTCGGGCTGGTGGCTGAAGAAGCGGTGCCAGTAGTAGGCCTTGGCCTGGGGGTCGAAGGTCCAGTTCGACGATTCGGTGTCGGTGAAGATGACGCGCGTGCCGAGATACTTCTGGTCGCTGTCGCTCCAGACGTAGAAGTCCCGCTCCGGCGATCCGGCCGGCGCCGCGCGCGCCGCCTGGAACCACGGGTGCTGATCGGAGGTGTGGTTGATCACGAGCTCGGTGATGACCTTGAGGCCGACCCGGTGCGCCTCCGCGAGCATCGTGCGGAAATCCTCGAGCGTGCCGTATTGCGGGTGCACGTTCTTGTAGTCGGAGATGTCGTAGCCGTCGTCGCGCAGCGGCGAGGGATAGAACGGCATCAGCCAGATCGAATTGACGCCGAGATCGCGGATGTACTCGAGCTTGGAGGTGAGACCCTTGAAGTCGCCGATGCCGTCGTCGTTCGAGTCGAAGAACGACTTGACGTTCAGCTGGTAGATGACGGCGTCCTTGTACCAGAGCGCATCGTGCGGATCGAAGCCGGACGCCGCGCCCGGCTCCGCCGTCACGGCCGCGACGGTGGTCGCCACGGCGGCCGCCGCCGGGGCGGTGGTCGCGGCGGCATTGACGTCATTCATCGCCGCCCCCGCGAAGGCTGTTCGAGCTTGTCGGAGCGGCCGGAGGGTTCTGGTACGACGGAGCGGATCAAGCGGCCTCCTAGAGGTAGTAGTCGAAGTCCCGTTCGCTGCGCACCCGCCGCCGCACCTTGAGCACGTGCGCGGGCGAGCGCCGGGGATCCAGCAGCACGTAGTTGCGCGGACCGCGCCAGACGAAGCGCTGCTCGCTGAGGAGATCGTGCATCTGGAACGGCTGATCGGCCTCGAGGTCGAGCGCCGCGAGGTCGAGATCGAGCCAGCCGGACTGCGGCTGGTCGGGATCGAGGTTCACCACCGTGAGAATGGCATCCCCGCCCGCGGCATCCGTCTTGCTATAGGCGATCAGCCGCTCGTTGTCGACCGGGATGAAACGCAGCGTGCCGTCCGATTGCAGCGCCGGGTTCGCGCGCCGGATGCGGTTCATGCGCGCGATCAGCGACCAGAGGCTGTCGCGCTGCTCGAGCGACCAGTGCCTGAGCTGATACTTCTCGGAGTCGCGGTATTCCTCGCTGCCGGTCTCGCGCGGGGCGCTTTCGAGCAGCTCGTAGCTGGGCCCGTAGATGCCGTAGTCCGCCGCGAGCGTCGCGGCCAGGATCAGCCGCGCCGCGAACACCGGGCGCGATCCCGACTGCAGGGTCTCGGGCAGGATGTCCGGGGTGTTCGGCCACACGTTCGGCCGATAGTAGTCGCGTCCCGGCCCCTGCGCGAGCTCGGCGAAATACTCGATCAGCTCGCGCTTGCTGTTGCGCCAGGTGAAATAGGTGTACGACTGCGAGAAACCGAGCTTGGCGAGCCGGTGCATCAGCTTGGGGCGGGTGAACGCCTCGGCGAGGAAGATCACCTCCGGGTGGCCGCGCTTCACCGTGCCGATCAACCATTCCCAGAAATCGAACGGCTTGGTGTGCGGATTGTCGACGCGGAATATCCGCACGCCCTGCCCGATCCAGAATTCGACCACGCTCGCGAGCTCGGCCCACAGCCCGCGCCAATCCGCGCACTCGAAGTCGAACGGAAAGATGTCCTGATATTTCTTCGGAGGATTTTCCGCGTATTGCACCGAGCCGTCGGGTCGGTGCTTGAACCAATCCGGGTGAGCCTCGACGTACGGATGGTCGGGCGCGCACTGAAAGGCGATGTCCAGCGCGATCTCCAGACCGAGGTCGCGCGCCTTGGCGAGCAGGCGGCGAAAGTCCTCATGGGTGCCGAGCGCGGGGAGAATGTCCTTGTGGCCGCCCTCATCCGAGCCGATGGCCCAGGGGCTGCCCACGTCGCCGGCCTGCGCGGCGAGCGTGTTGTTGCGGCCCTTGCGGTTGACGCGGCCGATCGGATGGATCGGCGGGAAGTAGAGGACGTCGAAGCCCATGTCCGCGAGATACGGCAGCCGCTGCTCCACGTCGCGGAAGGTTCCGTGGCGCCCGGGCTCCGTCGCCGCGGACCGCGGGAACAGCTCGTACCACGTGCTGAAGCGCGCGCGGGCACGGTCCGCGACCAGCTGGCGCGAGACGCTGACCTCGAGACTCCGGTCCGCGTGGCGCGCCGCGATCTCGGCACGCGCGCCGTCCAGGGCCAGGGCCTTTTGCGCGCCGGTGTCCAATGCCGGATTCCCGGCCGCCGCTCGCAGCTCGGCGGCCCAGGCTGCGAGCGCGGCGCCGTCGCGCTGCGCCGCCGGGTCGCGCTCCTTCCCGTCCTCGCTGGCAGGTGCGGCCGCGCGCCGCGCCCGGCCTGCGGCCTCGTCGATGAGCCCGGCGCCGACCGCGAGCGCGATGCGCACGTCCGCAGGCTCCTCGCGCCGCTCGAGCTCCCGGCACCAGGACTCGAAGTGATCTACCCAGGCCGCGACGGTGTAGCGATATCGCCCCGCGCGCGGCGGTGTGAACCGCGCGCGCCACACGTCGTTGCCGAGGGCCTCCATCTCGCTCTCGTAATCGTCGGCCGCGCCTTCCGCCCGCCAGCGGAGCCTCACGCGCAGCTTGTCGTGCCCATCGGCAAAGCAGTTCGCGCGCACCTCCACCGTCTCGCCGGCGATGCGCTTGGCCGGGAAGCGGCCGCCGTCGACGCTCGGAAACACCGCATCGATGACCGCGCGGGCCCGGCCGTCGGCGATCTCGATACCGTTCTCTGGATGGGCCATCGGCCGGGCCTCAAGTCAGCGGCGCCGGTCGAAGCATGATGGTCGCGAGCGGAGGCAGGCTGAGGTTGAGCGACTCGACCTGCCCGTGCGTGCTCACCGGGGAGGACTCCACGCGGCCGAGGTTCCCCCAGCCGGAGCCGCCGTATTCGCGCGCGTCGGTGTTCAGGATCTCCTGCCATGCGCCGCGGACCGGCACCCCGACGAGGTAGTTGTCGTGCGGGATCGGCGTGAAATTGCACACGACCAGCACCGACCGGCCGTCGCGCGCCTTGCGCAGGAAGCTGACGATGCTGGACTCGGCGTTGCCCACGTCCAGCCACTCGAATCCTTCCGCCGAGAAGTCGACTTCATGCAGCGCCGGCTCGGCGCGATACACGCGATTGAGGTCGCGCACCAGCTGCTTGACGCCCGCGTGCTCCGGCATGCCGGATACCCACCATTCGAGCTCGCCCTCGTGCGTCCACTCCGAGCGTTGCGCGAACTCGCACCCCATGAACAGGAGCTTCTTGCCCGGGTGTCCCCACATGTAGCCGTAGAGCGCGCGCAGATTCGCGAATTTCTGCCAGTCGTCGCCGCCCGACATCTTGCCGATCAGCGATCCCTTGCCGTACACGACCTCGTCGTGCGAGAGCGGCAGCACGAAGTTCTCGTTGAACGCGTAGATCAGGGAGAACGTGAGCTGGCCATGATGATACTTGCGGTGGATCGGATCGAGCTTCATGTACTCGAGCGTGTCGTGCATCCAGCCCATGTTCCACTTGAAGCCGAAGCCGAGCCCGCCCATGGTGGTGGGCCGCGAGACCATCGGCCATGCGGTCGACTCCTCCGCGACCATCGCCACGTCCGGATGCTCGCGGTAGACCGATTCGTTCAGCGCGCGCAGGAACCCGATCGCATCGAGATTCTCGCGCCCGCCGTACCGGTTTGGGATCCACTCGCCGTCGCGCCGCGCATAGTCGAGATACAGCATCGAGGCGACCGCATCCACGCGCAGCCCGTCGATGTGGTAGCGGTCGAGCCAGAACATCGCCGAGGAGAGCAGGAAGCTGCGCACCTCGTTGCGTCCCAGGTTGAAGATCGCCGAGTTCCACTCGGGATGGAACCCCTGGCGGGGGTCCGCGTGCTCGAACAGGTGAGTCCCATCGAAGTACACCAGGCCGTGCTCGTCGGTCGGGAAATGCGACGGCACCCAGTCGAAGAGCACGCCGATGCCGCGGTCGTGCATGTGATCCACGAAATACATGAGGTCCTGCGGCGTGCCGTAGCGCGCCGTCGGCGCGAAGTAGCCGACCGTCTGGTAGCCCCACGACCCGTAGAAGGGATGCTCCGTGATCGGCATCAGCTCGACGTGGGTGAAGCCCACGTCCTGCATGTAGTCGGCGAGCTCGTGCGCAAGCTCGCGATAGGTCAGGAAGCGCCCATCCTTGCGCCGCCACGATCCGGCGTGCAGCTCGTAGATCGACATGGGCGAGTCGAGGCCGTTGCGCCGGCCGCGCTCGCCCATCCAGCGTGCGTCGTTCCAGCCGTAGTCGAGACTCCAGATTCGCGACGCCGTGGCCGGCGGCGTTTCGCAGTACGTCGCGAGCGGATCCGCCTTCTCGACCGCATACCCGCCGTGCTGCGACACGATCCGGTACTTGTATGCCTGGCCGTGGGCGGCCCGCGCGATGGTCCCTTCCCAGATGCCGGAGCCGTCCCAGCGGGCCTGGAGAGGATTCTCGCCTGCGTTCCAGCCGTTCCAATCGCCGACGACGGATACGGCGGACGCGTTCGGCGCCCACACCGCGAAATGCGCACCCTGACTGTCCGGAAGCAGCCGGCATCCGAGCTTGGAGTGCAGATGCGAGTGCGTGCCCTCGCGAAACAGATAGATGTCGTGATCGGTCAGCACTGCGTATTACTTCCTCATTCGGCTTGGGAAGCCTGGATCGAGGCTGCCTACCGTCTTCCGCCGCGCCGCAGCGCGCCGAGCGCCTGACTTTACGGGCGATGGATGACGATTCCTGTCTCCATCGAGCGAGACCGATTGTAGGAATAAGCCGCCCCGCTGGGGCAAGATACCCGAAATTCGCCGCTGGGGGCTCGAATGACCGGTTTCGGACCGGCCGATCAGGAGCCGACCAGCTTCATTCCGTCGGCATCGTAACGCGCGCCTGCGGCGGCGCCGGGCGGGAACAAGGCGTCGACTGCCGCCAGCGTCTCGGGGGGCAAGCGCAGATCCGCGGCGGCGGCATTCTCCTCGACCCGCCCGATGCGGCGCGTGCCCGGGATGGGTATGACGCTCGGGCGCGCGAGCAGCCACGCGAGCGCGAGCTGCCCCGTCGTACAGCCGGCTCCGCGCGCCAAGGTCTCGAGCCGGGTCACGAGCGCCGCGTTGTGCTCCGCGGCCTGTGCCTGAAAGCGCGGCAGCTGACGGCGATAGTCGTCATCGGCGAGGCCGGCCGAGCTCTTGATGGCGCCGGTGAGGAACCCGCGTCCGAGCGGCGAGAAGGCGACCAGCGACACTCCAAGCTCCCTGCAGGCGGGCAGCACCTCGCGCTCCACATCGCGCGTCCACAGCGAATATTCGCTCTGCACCGCGGCCACCGGATGGACCGCGCACGCGCGGCGCAACGTTGCGGACGATACCTCGGAGAGCCCGATGTTGCGGATCTTGCCCTGTTTGACGAGATCGGCCATGACCCCGACCGTTTCCTCGATCGGCCTCGCGGGATCGAGGCGATGTACGTAGTAGAGATCGATGGCCTCGACCCCCAGCCGCCGCAGCGATCCCTCGCACGCGTCCCGGATGTAGCCGGGACTGTTGTCGATCGCCGGAGAATCCGGATCGTCGCTGCGGACGAAGCCGAATTTGGTCGCGACCAAGGCCCTGTCGCGCCGTCCCGCCAGGAACTTGCCGAGCAACTGCTCGTTGGTGTGGGGTCCGTAGGAGTCCGCGGTGTCCAGGAGCGTCACTCCGAGCTCGAGCGCCCGGGCGAGAGTCGCGAGATTCTCGCTCTCATCGCTCGGTCCGTAGTTCTCGCTCATCCCCATGCAGCCGAGGCCGACGGCCGAGGATTGCAGGGTGCCCAGTTGGATCTTTTTCATGACGCCGGCCGGTCGAGGATGGGCTCGCAGTGTATATCGGCGGGTGCTCGCGCAGGGTCCGTTTCAATTGAATGAAATCGTTTTCCAAATTTGCTATGGTCCCCGCAGATGTCTCGTTTCGTCGTCATTGAACGGTCGAAAAAGACGCTCCGAGCACCAGGGAAGGCAGACTACCGGAACGCTTTCGTCGATCCGTCGAGGACGGCCTCGAAGCCAGGGCGAGCGGGGCTGGGCGCGGCGCCGGGTCGATCGCGCCCAGCGGTGCTCGCGGGACTCGCCGCGAGGCCAGGCCAGTCGCGCCGAGCGGTGCTCGCGGGACTCCTCCTCGCCGGGCTCGCCAGCAGGTCTGCGGCGGTCCCCGCCGCACCTTCCGCGACGCCCGCAGCCGCTCCGGCGCCCGCCGCCGCCCATGCCGCGGTCCCGACCAGGAGCTTCGTGGTCTACTACTTCTATCCGGCGACGTATTTCGGTCCCGACACCTGTCCGAAGGGCTTGAACCCGATGCCGGACGTGTTCTTCAAGCGCGACCTGAAGATCCTCGGCCTGCCGCAGGCCGAGGTGGATCGAATGTTCGATGCCGACTACAACCGGCAGAACGGCCGGCCGACGACCCACTGGGTCGGCGTCGTGGCCGCGCGGGGGAACGGCACGGACAATGTTTATTCGCATCCGACCACCGTTCCCGACGCCCATCTGATGCCCGCGGTCGGCCGCTTTGCGTACGGCTTCAATCTCGACGGCAAGGGCGCGGACTCCCCGGGCTCCTACCAGGACCCGGACACCCACGAGAAAGGCGTCGACAACCAGCTGTTTCACGCGATCGGCTGCATTCCGGTGTATCGCGGCTCCCCGCCGCCGCATCCGCCCCTCGAGCCCGAGTACCGCTGGGACTCGACGCGTGCGGCCATGGGCGCGTGGCTGATCTCGATCAGCGGCGACCTCACGCACGACGGGGACGTGACGGTCACCTTCGAGACCTCGATCGACGCCGTCACCACCCAGGATGCGAACGGGCATGTGCGCAGCGACATGACCTATCGCGTTCTCGAGCATCCGGCCTCGCGCAACGTGCTGCACGGGCGCCTCGAGAACGGCGTCGTGACCACCGACCCGGCTCCGATCCGCATGCGCTGCGATTCGTACATCCAGCCGCTCTACGAGTTCCTCGACGCGCGCATCCGCTTGAAGGTGAAGACGGACGGCACGCTGGAAGGCGTGCTCGGCGGATACCAGCCGTGGTATCCGGTGTACTGGAGCCACGCGAAGGTGGGCTACATCGACGAGCGCGGCTTCGGCGTCGACACGCCGGCGCTCTATTACGCGCTGCGCAGGGATGCGGACGCGTATCCCGATCCCAGCACCGGCAACAATACCGCCATCTCCGCGGCCTACATGATCGAGGCGGTGCCGGCGTTCGTCGCTCGCGCCGGCACGGCGGCGCCGGCGCGCCGCACCACGGCGCCGACATCCTCCCCGGCTCAGGAACCGGTCACCGCGGAAATCGGCGCCGGCCGCGCGATGACCTGCACCGATCTCACGGGCTGCGCACGGGACATGGCACGGGCCCTCGGGAAGCTCTTCGCCGCCGGAGAGCCGCGGTCCCCCGGAGCGCCGGTGATCGCGCGGCGCCTGCGGCCCGATCAGTACCGCGCGGTCATCGCCGACGTCTTCGGTCCGACCATCAAGATCGAGGGCCGCTTCGAGCCCGACGTCCGCGACGACGGCCTGTTTGCGGTCGGCACCGGCCACGTCGGCGTGACCGCCGCCGGGATGGAGCAGTACGACGCGATGGCGCGCGGCATCGCGGCGCAGGTGGTCAGCCCCGGGCACCGCGCGACGCTGATTGCCTGCCGGCCGAAATCCGCGACCGAGGCGGACGAGACCTGCGCAACGCGCTTCTTCGACGCCGCCGGAGCGCTGCTCTACCGCCGTCCGCTGACGGCGGACGAGCTGCACGACGTCGTCGCGCTCGCGGGGTCCACCGCCGACAGCCTGCACAGCTTCTATTCGGGTCTCGAGATGAGCCTCGCCGGATTGCTGGAGTCGCCCCCATTCCTGTTCAGGCTCGAGGTGGCCGAGCCGGACCCCGGCAGGCCCGGGAGCTATCGCCTCGACGCCTACAGCAAGGCCTCCCAGCTCAGCTTCTTCCTATGGAACTCGGGGCCCGATCCGCGCCTCATGGAAGCGGCCCGCACCGGCAAGCTCGACACCGGGTCCGGCCTGCGCGCGGAGGTCGAGCGGATGTTGCGCTCGCCGCGCCTGCGATCCGGCGTGCGGGCCTTCTTCGCCGACATGCTGCAGTTCGACCTTTTCGATACCCTGGCCAAGGATGCTCAGATCTATCCGAAGTGGAACGCGCAGGTGGCGCAGGATGCGCAGGAGCAGACTTTGCGCACCATCGTCGATCTCCTGGTCGCCCGGCACGGCGACTATCGCGACCTCTTCACCGAGCACACCACGTTCCTCACGCCGCTGCTCGGGTCGATCTATGGCGTGCCGGTCGCGAGATCGGATGGTGAGCCGCTGCGCCGCTACGATCTTCCCGATGGCGATCCGCGCGCGGGCATCCAGGCGCAGGCGAGCTTCGTCGCGCTGCACTCGCACGAGGGACTGAGCTCGCCGACGTTGCGCGGCAAGGCGCTGCGCGAGCTGTTGCTGTGCGAGCCCGTGCCGCCGCCGCCGGGGAACGTGAATTTCGCGGCCGCTCAGGATACGCACAATCCGGACTTCAAGACCATGCGCGAGCGCCTGACGGCGCATCGCACCGATCCAAGTTGCGCGGGCTGCCACAAGCTCATGGACCCGATGGGGCTCGCGCTCGAGAACTTCGACTCCGACGCCGGCTTCCGCATCGCGGAGAACGGCGTGCGCATCGATACCGACGGCGATCTCGACGGCATCGAGTTCAAGGATCCGGTCGGGCTCGGCCGCGCCCTGCACGGCAATCCCGCGACCACCGCCTGTTTCGTGCGCCGGCTCTACTCGTACGCCACGGGCCGCGCGCCGGCGCGCCGGGACATGGCGTGGATCCGCTATCTCGAGAAGTCCTTTGCAAACGACGGGTACCGTGCGCCTGAGTTGATGCGCACGATCGCCGCCAGCGACAATTTCTTCCGCGTCACCCCGCCGGCGCAGGTCCTGTCCGGGGCCGACCCGGCCGCCGGACCCGCCCTCGCGCGCGGTACGTCATTGGAGACCCACTGATGCAAGCCTCTCTCAAGTTGAGCCGACGCCGTGTCCTCAAGGGCATGATGGGCGGAGCCGCCGTGACCGTCGGGCTGCCGCTGCTCGATTGCTTCCTCGATGCGAACGGGACGGCGCTCGCCGCAGGCGCTCCCGTTCCGGTGTGCTTCGGGACCTGGTTCTACGGCTGCGGCCTCAACCCCGGCCGCTGGGAGCCGAAGACCATCGGAGCCAACTACGAGTTCGGGCCGGAGCTCGGGACGCTGACGCCCTATCGCCACAAGCTCAACGTGTACAGCCAGATGTCGGCATTGCTCGACGGACGGCCGCGCGGCGCGCACACGGTCGGACCCGCCGTCATCCTCCAGGGCATCACGCCTCCGACGCTCGAGCATCCGTTCAACCCGGAGTCGACCTTCGACACGGCGGTCGCGGCAGCGATCGGCAGCCGTACACGGTTCCGCTCGCTCGAGGTCGCGTGCACCGGCAACGCCGGTTCGAGCCACAGCAAGCGCGCGGGCACGGCGATGAATCCATCCGAGATCTCTCCCGCCGCCCTGTACGGGCGCATTTTTGGGCCGGAGTTCCGGGATCCGAACGCCGCGACGTTCACGCCCGACCCCGCGGTGCTCGCGCGGCGCAGCGTGCTCACGGCGGTCGGAGGCGAGACCAGGCGCTTCATGAGCCAGCTCGGCGCGGCCGATCGCGCGCATCTCGACCAGTACTTCACATCGCTGCGCGAGCTCGAGCAACAGCTCGACATCGAGCTGCAGAAGCCGGCGCCTCTCGCCGCCTGCACCGTGCCGCCGAAGCCCGAAGACGCGCGGATCGGCACCGAGGTCGCGAGCGTCGAGACCAATCACCGGCTGTTCTCGCGGCTGATTGCGCACGCGCTGGCCTGCGACCAGACGCGCGTGTTCAACGTCATGCTCACCGACGGCTTGTCGCAGCTGCGCTTCGCCGGCGAAGCCAATACGCAGCACCTGTTCACGCACGAGGACCCCATCGACGAGAAGCTGGGCTACCAGCCCAACGTGGTGCGGTTCATCCCCACGGTGCTCGGCAACCTCAACGCGCTGCTCGCCGAGCTCGAATCGATCCGCGAGGGGGACAAGACGCTGCTCGACCGCACGCTGGTGCTGGCCTACACGGATTCCGGCTATGCCAAGAACCACACCACCGACAACATTCCGTTGATCACCGCAGGCAGCGCCGGCGGCCGCATGAAGACGGGGATTCATTTCGCCGCGGCCAAGGGAGATCCGGTCACCCGCGTATCGCTGACCGTCCAGCATGCCCTGGGACTTCCGGTCAGCGACTTCGGCACCGAGTCGAACAGGACCTCGAAAATCATCGACGAAGTGATGGCCTAGGGCCGCGAGACACATGACATCCCGCAGCGGCCTTGCCGTGCTGGCGCTGTTTGCCGCCGTGCTCGTCGCGGCGTGGGCCTACCGCCCGCCCGCCGAGCACCACCATCGCGGCGCCGACGCCGTCCCGCCGGCGACTCCGCCCGGGATCACCTTGCGCCTGCGCACGCTCGAAGACCGCCGCGCCGCGAAGCAGATCTTGTATGCCGACGCCCACGGCATGACGCTCTACGCGAGGGACGCGGACGGCGCGGATTCGAGCCGCGACGCGTCGCACGCCGATTCCGGTCCGGTTGCGCCGGGCTGCGCCGGTGACTGCGCGCGCGAATGGCCGCCGGCGCTCGCCCCGGCGGGTGCCTCGGCGGACGGAGATTGGTCGCTGATCGCGCGGGACGATGGCTCGCGCCAGTGGGCCTATCGAGGCCGGCCGCTGCATCGATATGCCGGGGATTCGAAGGTCGGCGAATCCGGCGGCGACGGCGCGGACGGCGGGAGGTGGCATGTCGCGCTGTATCGACCCGCGTCGGGACTGGCTCTTCCCGACGCCGTCGGTGTGCACGATGTCGGCGATGCCGGCGGCGCGGTGTTGACCGACGGCTCGGGCATGACGCTGTACGAGCTGGATGCACCCGGCTCGCGGCGTCCCCCGGACTGTCTCGCGAGGGACTGTACGCGCGAATGGGCTCCCCTCGAGGCACCGGAGATCGCCGTACCAACGGGTGACTTCGCGACGCTCTCCCGCGAGGATGGAATCACCCAATGGACGTTCCGCGGCCGGCCGCTCTACACCTATCGGGGCGACTTGAAGCCCGAGGATGCCAACGGGGCCGGCATCGATCCGCGTTTCCGGCCCGCGCTGGTGTTGCGGTTCTTCATGCCGGGCGGCGCCGAGATCCGGCGCAATATCACCCTCGGCGCCATACTCGCGACCGCCGCAGGAGCGACGCTCTATCAGCGCGACCTCGTCATCAACGAGGAGCGTCACGAATTCCGCAGCGACCACGGCTCGCCCGCGCTCGGCCGCTCGCTCGGCACCGCCGCCTGCGATCGCGAGTGCGCCCACGAATGGCCGCCGTTTCGCGCGCCCAGGGACGCCGTGCCGGGCGGATACTGGGATGTGCTCACGCGCGCGGACGGCTCGCTGCAGTGGGCGTACAAGGGTTTCGCGCTCTACACCTACGCCAAGGACGAGCCGGGGCAGATCAGCGGACACGAGATCCACACCCTGGGCGAGGTGGTGGACGATTCGGGCCTCGGACCCGCCCGCAAGCGCTCGGGCGGCTCCATCAGCGCCAATCCGGCCGACACGTACGTTCCCGCGGGCGGTGCCGCGGCGGGGCTCGGGATCAGCGCCATGTTCTGGCACGCCGTCGCGCCCTGATGCCGTCTCGCACCCCCGTCTTCTGCATCCTCGGCGTTCTGATCCTCGGCGTTCTCGGGATCGGCCTGCAACCCGCCTTCGCCGAGGAAGCCCGCGCCGAGTCCGACGCGCTGCTCATCAAGCAAGGCCGCTACCTCGCGACCGCCGGGGACTGCGTCTCCTGCCATACGCGCGCCGGGGGCGCGCCGTTCTCCGGCGGCCGCCCGCTCGACACTCCGTTCGGCGTGATCTATTCCGCCAACATCACCCCCGACGGCGCGACTGGAATCGGCTCCTGGTCGGAAGCCGACCTCGGCCGCGCCATGCACGAGGGCATCGCAGCCGACGGTACGCATCTGTTCCCCGCCTTTCCCTACACTGCGTACACCAAGGTGACCGATGCGGACGTGCACGCCATTTATGCCTATCTGCGATCGCTCAAGCCGGTGCGTTACGTGCCGCCCGCGAATCAGATGCACTTCCCGTTCAGCATGCGCGGACTGCTCGTGGGCTGGAACCTCATGTTCCTCGGACAGGGGCGTTTCGTTCCCGATCCGGCGCGCTCGGCGCAGTGGAATCGGGGCGCGTACCTGGTGCAAGGGCTCGAGCACTGCGGGGCCTGTCACACGCCGCGAAATTTCCTCGGCGGCGAGCAGCGCTCGCTTGCGCTGACCGGCGGGGAGTATCTCGATGCGATCGCGGACGAGGTCGTCGAGGGCAGGATCACGCCCATGGACGAGCGCACCGTGAGGACGTGGTCCGCCGCCAATCTCACGTCCGCCGCGGCCGGCCTCGAGGCCTGGTCGATCGAGGCGCTCGTCGACTATCTCAAGACCGGGCACAGCCCCCGCGCGGCGGCGTTTGGCCCCATGAGCGAAGTCGTCGGCAACAGCACCAGCCACCTGAGCGACGGCGACCTCAAGGCGATCGCGGTGTATCTGAAGTGCTTCGCGCCCGCGCCCGGGAGCACGCCGAGCCGACCGTCGGCCGAGCGCATGCGGGCGGGCGAAGCGGTGTTCACTGCACGTTGCGCCGACTGCCACTTGCCGACGGGGCTCGGCATGGCGCGCTCGGCCAACACCGACGCCTCGAAGACCGCGCCGCCGCTCGCCGGCAGCACCGCGCTGCAGGCGCCGAGCCCGGCGACGCTGATCAACGTGATCCTCTACGGCGCGCACGAGCGCCAGGCGAGCGATGGCTCCTGGCCGAAGATGAGCGGCTTCGAGCTCGCCGTCGGCCTGGACGACGACGCGATCGCCGACCTCGCCACCTATGTTCGCTCGAGCTGGGGCAACCAGGCCGGAGCGGTGAGCACGTCCGCCGTGACCCGGCAGCGATAGCGATGCAGGCCCCGGGAGAGACTCATGAGATCCGCTAGGTCCCTCATTTCGGCGTCGCTCGTGGCCGCGCTGGCCGCCGCTTCGGCATCGTCGGCAGCGGCGTCAACAGCAGCGGCGCCGCCGCCCGCATCGCCGCCCGCCGCCGCGTCGCCACCCGCCGCTTCGGCCGCGGCAAGCAAGGCCAGCGCCCGCTGCGACAACTTCTTCGGTCAACGCTGCCGCGTGGCCCTCTCGACCGGCGTGTCCATGAGCTATTTCGAGGTCGGGCCGCCTGCGGGCGAAACGTTGATATTCCTGCACACCGATACGACCAGCGCGGTGGACTGGGCCTGGACCGGTGCGGCGCTTGCACGGCTCGATCCGGCGCTTCGCTTGATTGCGCTCGACCAGCGCGGCGCGGGATCGAGTGAGCTGCCGGCCACCGAGCTGTGCTGGAATCACCCCAATCTCTGCATGACCCGAAGCGAGCTCGCCGCCGACGTGCTCGCCTTCATGGACGTGCGCGGAATCGCCCAGGCCACCCTCGTGGGTCATGCCATGGGCGCGAGCGTGGCCCGCAGGATCGCGCTGGAGCACCCTGAGCGGGTGACGCGGCTGATTCTCTCCGGCGTCGGCGTGGCGGCCCCGAAAGAGCCGCGGGCGGCGGCCGGCAGCGCTTCATCGCCGCCTCGTCCGCCCCCCTATGGCGACATGCGCCTGCTCGGCTGGCAGCAGATGGCGGCGGCCAAGGGCGTTCGCTGGCCCGACGGCGCGTTGCACATGCGCCCGCTCGACATCGATCCCGATGCCGTGCGCAACATCTCGGAGCACTGGGACATCTCGGCGATCGCGCTTCCGTCGGTGGTGCAGGCGATCGCCGCGCAGACCGCGCTCGAGTCGCTGGCCACCTGGCAGCGGTTGGACTCGACGCCGGTCCCCGCCGAGCATGAGGACCCCTTCGACCGTCTCGCGACGCCCACTTTGAGCTTGTGGGGCAGCGAGGACGCCGGCCTCGATCGAGCCTCGCAGGAGCGCCTGATCGCCAGGCTGCGCGAGGCCGTGCGCGCGCACGCCGGCATGACCTTCTACTGGAAGCAGTACGGGCTGCGGCCCCCGCCGCCTTCCGGCGACAAGCACGAGGCCGACGACATCGGCCACAACCTGTCCTGGGAGGCGCCGGCCGAGCTGGCGGCCGACATCGATCGCTACGTGCGTACCGGCGCACCGACCCGCGACCTCTACCACACCGACTTTCCGCGCGACATTCATCGAATCGTGGTCGAGCCCGGCAAGGCAAATATCGTATCCTCGGAGGCACATTAGGAGAGTCGCCATGCCGAAGCGCATCGATCTGACCCGCGTCAAGGTCAACCGGGGATCACGCTATCCCGCACCCTTCGATCAGCCCTGCGCCGCCCGCGAGCGGCAGCGCCTGGGGGACGCCGCGGACCTGACGGCGTTCGGCGTCAACCTGCTGCGGCTGCCGCCCGGCGCCTGGTCCAGCCAGCGTCACTGGCACAGCGCCGAGGACGAGTTCATTTACGTTTTGGAGGGCGAGGTGGTCCTCGTCACCGACGGCGGCGAGGAGATGCTCCGGCCCGGCGACTGCGCGGGCTTCAAGGCGGGCGCCGCCGACGGGCATCACGTGGTGAATCGCCAGACGCGCGACGCGGTGGTGCTCGAGGTCGGATCGCGCCAACCGGACCGCGACGCGGTCGACTACTCCGACATCGACATGCGCGTGGACCGGCACGGCTTCACGCGCAAGAGCGGCGAGCCTTATCCATGACGACCGATCTCGGCCGCCGCCAGACCCTGGTGCGGCTGCTCGCGGCCGGGGCCGCGGCAGCCGGTGCCGTCGCGCACCGCGCCCGCGCGCAGGCCGCAACCGCGCCCATCGGCAATGCAGCGCCCCTCGCGGATCTCGGCATGGACCTCGACGCCGCGCAGCGCGCCGCGGGCGTCGCTTTCCTCGGCCGTCATCCCTCCGTCGACATCCACAGCCATCCGGGCCGGTTCTTTCTCGGGCACCTGACGTACGCAACGCCGACGACGCGAGCCTTCGGCGCGCCGTTCGAGGAGCGCGCCGTCGCCGATCTGCGCCTCGGCCGGGTCAGCGCCACGCTGATCTCGGCCGTGGCCGACATGGCGCTCCTGGAGATGACTCCGACCGGCGGCCTGCACGCCGCTCGCGACTTCGCGCCGGGCGAAGCGCTCGCCGAGTATCGCCGGCAGCTCGACGAGATCGACTCGCTGATCGCCGCGCACGCGCTCGACACGGGCGCGGATGCGGCCGATATCCGCTCCGCGCACCGGCGCAATCGCACGGCCGCCGTCATCTCGGTGGAAGGCGGCGACTTCATCGAGGATCGTCTGGAGCGGGTGCATCAGGCGTTCTACGGCGGGGTGCGCGCGATCACTCTGGTGCACTATCACGTCAACCAGATCGGCGACATACAGACCGAGGCCCCCGTGCACGGCGGCCTCACCGCGATCGGCAAGTCGATCGTGGCCGAGATGAACAGGGCGGGCATCATCGCCGACCTCGCGCATGCCAGCCTCGCATCGACCCGCGATGCGGGCTCGATCTCGATGAAGCCGATGATGATCTCGCACACGAATCTCGCGAGACCGGGCGTCGAGCATCCGCGCCTCATCAGCCTAGAGCACGCGAAGCTGGTCACGGATGCCGGCGGGATCATCGGCTCCTGGCCGTCCGGAATCGGCAATCGTACGTTCTCCGACTACATCGACTCGATCCGGCGCCTGGTGGATGCAGTCGGAATCGATCACGTCGCGATCGGCACCGACATGGACGCCAACTTCAAGCCCGTGCTGCAGAGCTATCGGGACTGGAGCTTGATTCCCGCGGCGCTCATGGCGCGTGGAATGCACGAGGACGAGGCCGCGAAGATCATGGGTGGAAATTTCTTGCGCGTCTTCTCGGCCAATCGGCCGCGCGCGGGATAGCCTGCGCCGTCAGCGCAGCCTGCAAGGGATGCTCACGAAGCCGCGGAACCGCGCGCGCCGCCCCCGCACCGGCTCGCCCTCGAGAGCGTATCGCGGGTGGCGCGCGAGCAGCATGGAAATCGCCGTGCAGGCTTCGAGCCTCGCAACGCTCATGCCGATGCACTGATGAATCCCGCTGCCGAAGGCGAGGTGCCGGTTCGGCGTGCGGGAGACATCGAGGCGGTCGGGGGAGCCGAACCGCGCGGGATCGCGATTCGCCGCGCCGATGCAGAGCGTGATCTGCGTCCCGGCGGGCAGATCGACCTCGCCGATGCGCACCGCTTCGGTGGTGACGCGGTTGCCGAGCTGATTGGGGCTCTCGAAGCGCAAAAGCTCCTCGACCGCCGTGACGATGAGCGCGGGGTCCGCGATCAGGCGCTCGCGCTCGTCGGGGTACCGCGCGAGAGCGGCAAGCGCGTTGCCGATCAGATTCGTCGTGGTCTCGTGACCCGCGTTCAGCAGGAATATGGCGTTGTGAGCGAGCTCCTCCGCGGTGAGCGCCTGCCCGTCGGGCGCGATCTCGAGCAGGCACGACAGGAGATCGGGTCCACGGCCGGCGGCGCGGCGCCGCGCGATCAAGCCGTCGAGATAGGACGAGAATTCGCTCACGGCGCGGTTGCCCGCCTGCTCGGCCGCGGGGCTGAGGCGCGGCTCGAGTGCGCCGAGGATGGCGAGCGACCAGGCGCGCAACGGACCGCGCTCCGCCCGCGGCACCCCGAGCAGATCGCCGATCACCTCGACCGGGATGGCCGCCGCGAAATCCTCGATCAAACCCGCCGAGCCCTTCGCGGCCATGGCGTCGATCAGCCGTGAGACCGACGCCTCCAACGCCGGTTGGAGGCCCTGTACCGCGCGCGGAGTCAGGGCGCCCTGGATCAGGCGGCGCACCCGGGTGTGGTACGGGGGATCGTTGAACACGAGGCTCGTGGTGTGGTGCCGATGGAGGGGGGACGCGCCGAACTTGGCGCCGAACTCGCGCTGCTTGTCGGAGCTGAACGTCCTGGGGTTCTTGTAGACCCGCTCGACGTCGTCGTAGCGGGTGAGAAGGTACGAGCCGTCCGGCATGCGCTTGATCGGCGCGTATTCGCGCAGCGCCGCGTAACTGGGAAACGGATCGGCGTAGAACTCCTCGGGCAGCGCGCGCAGATCGAATCGCTCGGCCAGGGTCTTGCGCGCAGCCGCATCCATGCCGCCATGATACTTGGGAATCTGTACGGAAAAGGCCCCAGTTCGGCGTAGGCAAACGCCCGGGGGGCTTCCCGCCGCGACCCGTACGGCGAGCCGCGGCCGCGATGTCCGGGACGCCCGTCTCAGATCGGAAGTGCGCCAATTGACCGGGAAAGACGGCCTCCGTATGAATGGACGGTGCAGGCAGGGCCGGCGTGAAGGCAGGAGCTTTCCCCATGAAATTGCGGATTTTGCACCTCGACGACAACCCCGACGACCACGAGCTGGTGAGGCTGGCGCTCGCGCGTGCCGGGCTGCACTGCGACATCGAAGCGGTCAGCAACCGCGACGGCTACGTGAGCGCGCTCGAGCGGGAGCCGTTCGACGTGATCATCTCCGACAGCGGCATTCCCGGGTATGACGGCAAGTCGGCCATGTCCGCCGCGCGCGAGGCCCGGCCCGCGACCCCGTTCATCGTGGTGTCGGGCGGCGTCGACCCAAGGGCCACGGCCGATCCGGGGGATCACGCGTGCGTGCGGTTGCCGAAGACCGAGCTGTCGCGCCTGGCCTCGATCATCGACGACGTGCGCCGGCGGACGGCGTCACCGGCGGCCCGGCCCGTCGCACCGGCCGCCGCCCCGGCCGCGAGCGCCGCCTCGGCCGCGAGCGCCGCCTCGGCCACGAGCACCGCCTCGGCCACGAGCACCGCCTCCACGACGAACGTCGCCTCTGCAACGAGCGCCGCCTCCGCAACGAACGCCGCCTCCGCAACGAGCGCCGCCTCCGCAACGAGTGCCGCCGGCGCCTCGTACGTCACGGGTATGGAGCATCTCATCGAGGTCGTGCAGCAGCTTTCCCTGGCGCGCGATCTGCGCACGGTCATGGACATCGTGCGCCACGCCGCGCGCAAGCTCGCGGGCTCCGACGGCGCGACGTTCGTGCTGCGCGACGGCGACCGTTGCTACTATGCCGAGGAGGATGCCATCGCACCGCTCTGGAAGGGCCAGCGCTTCCCGTTGAGCGCCTGCATCAGCGGGTGGGCCATGCTCAATCGCCGCCCCGCGGTCATCCCCGACATCTATCTGGACTCGCGCATCCCGCACGATGCGTATCGGCCCACCTTCGTGAAGAGCCTGATGATGACGCCGATCCGCACCAGCGCGCCGATCGGGGCCATCGGCGTGTACTGGGCCAGGACTCACCAGGCGACGCCGCAGGAGATCGAGCTGCTGCGTGCGCTCGCCGACTCGACCTCCGTCGCGATCGAATCGGTGGATCTGCTCGAGAACCTGGAGAAGCGCGTCGCGGAACGCACCCACGAGGTCCGCGAGCGCTCCGCGGAGCTCGAGGTCCTGAACCACGAGCTCGAGGCGTTCTCCTATTCGGTGGCGCACGATCTGCGCTCCCCGCTCATCATGGAGCGCATGCAGGCGCTGATCAGCGACCTGCTCACGCTGTCGCGGATCGTGCGCTCACCGATGAGCCCCGTGCAGGTCGATTTGTCGCAGATGGCGCGCGAGATCATCGCGGGCCACCGTGCGAATGCGCCCGAGCGCAACGTCGAGGCCGTGATCGCCGACGGCTTGGTGGCCGAAGGCGATGCCGGGCTGCTGCGCATCGTGCTCGAGAATCTGCTGTCGAACGCCTGGAAGTACAGCTCCAAGACCGAAGCCGCGCGCATCGAGGTCGGGACGGAGACCCACGCCGCCGGCCGAAACTCCTATTTCGTCCGCGACAACGGCGCAGGATTCGACGGCCAACATGCCTCCAGGCTGTTCAGCCCGTTCCAGCGCTTGCACACGCAGTCTCAGTTTCCCGGCGCCGGCGTCGGCCTCTCGACCGTCAAGCGCATCGTCCACCGGCACGGCGGTGAGATCTGGGCGACCGCGGATGTGGGCAAGGGCGCCTGCTTCCACTTCACGCTCGGCACTGCGCCCCGCTCCGGCGGCCAGTGCGCCGCGTGAGTCCGATTTGACATAGGCCCGCGATCGCCGCGGTGTGATCCACGCAGCGCTTTTTCCCCGCTTGCGTGAGCCGCCGATCACGCTTTGGTCGCGATGCATCTCATAGATTTCATGCATGAGCCTGCCGCAGCGGAGTTACCGATCATGCTGATCCTGCGAATCGTGGGTGCCGTTCTCCTCGTCTTGCTGGTGCTTGGCCTCCTGTCTGCCCTGCGCGCGGTGCTCGAAAGCGCCTCGAGCCGCGCCTCCACCGGCTTCGACCTGCGCAAGAACCGGCGCATGAAAACCGACTGGCGCGTGATCGAGTCCCTCTCGATCGGCAACGAGAAGGACTGACGACGCGCCAGGACGGCCGCAGCTGGCGCATCGTTACTCGGACAGCTCCTAGCCCGCGAGCAGCGCGCCGAAGCGCGCCGCGTCGACGTTGCCGCCGCTCAAGATGACGCCCACGCGCTTGCCCCGCAGGCCATCGCGCACCTTGCGGGCTCCGGCGATTCCGAGACAGCCGGTCGGCTCGACGATCATCTTCATGCGCTCCGCGAGGAAGCGCATCTCCTCGATGAGCTCGGCGTCGGTCACCGTCAGGATGTCCTCCACTTCGCGGCGGATCACGGCGAAGGTCAGCGCGCCCAGGTGCTGGGTCTGCGCGCCGTCGGCGATGGTCTTCGGCGTCTCGATGTGGACGATCTGTCCGGAGCGCAGCGAGCGCTGTCCATCGTTGCCGGCTTCGGGCTCGACACCGTAGGTTTTGCAGCCTGGCGACAGCGTGCGGGCGGAAAGCAGCGATCCTGCGAGCAACCCGCCGCCGCCGAGACAGACGAACAAGGCATCGAGCGGTCCCGCTTCCTCGATCAGCTCCTTCGCCGCCGTTCCCTGCCCGGCGATCACGTCCGGATGGTCGTACGGCGGTATCAAGGTCAACCCGTGCGCATCGGCGAGGCGCTTCCCGATCTCCTCGCGATCCTCCCGGTAGCGGTCATAGACGACCACCTTACCGCCGTAGCCGCGGGTCGCGGCCATCTTCGCGGCGGGCGCATCGTGCGGCATGACGATGGTGGCAGGCATCCCCAGCAGGCTCGCCGAGAGCGCGATGGCCTGGGCGTGATTGCCGGACGAGAATGCCACGACGCCGCGTTTGCGCTGCTCCGGTCCCAGATTGGACAGCGCATTGAAGGCGCCGCGGAACTTGAAGGCGCCCATGCGCTGCAGGTTCTCGCATTTGAAGAACACTTCCGCGCCGAATGCCTCGTTCGCGGTACGCGAGGTCATCACCGGAGTCCGGTGCGCCTGGGCGCGAATTCGCTCCGCGGCGGCGACCACGTCGTCGAAAGAGGGAATGCTTGGCATCCGGGTATTTTAGCTGTTCCGCATGTGCCAACCGAAAGGCATTGCGTGTTTGGCGGACGATACATGAAAACAACGTACGCAATTTTGCTGACTGGCGCGTACGGCTGGCTTCCCGCGACGGCCGTCGATGCGCCTCCGCGAAGACCTCCGCCTACGCCGGAGGAATGCCGCGAACATCCCCATCTCGAGGCTTGCCGGTAACTCCGGTCCGACCAGGATTACGGCGGGGAGGGGGCAGCGATGACGCTTTCGCTGACGCGCATGAACGTCCTGCTCTCCTCGGCGCTGTCGACCTCCGCGGGAGGGCATTCGACTCCTTCGGGGCCCCACCAGAGCGCGAGTTGCGAGGGGTTGGTCGCTCAGGGAACGATGGCGACGACGCGGGCCGGAAAACCCGTGCCGCCCTCGGGCTTCGGCCACATCACCAGGACGATGCCGCCGGCCTCGGGAACCTTGTCGAGATTGGCCAGCATTTCGATCTGGTAGTGATTGAGGCCGAGCAGATAGCTCTCGAGGGAGTAGTCGTCGTGCGTGGTCGCGGTACCGGGATCGGTGTCCGTGGTCTCGTGCCCGGAGGCCGTGATCTTGCGCTCCTCGTACAGGAGCTTGAGCACGTCCTTGCTCCATCCGGGGTAGTGCGCCACCCCGGCTTTGTCGCGATTCTGCATGGCTGCATCGTTCGGCCAGCGCTTCGACCAATCGGTGCGCATCGCGACGAAGGCGTGCTGCGGTATGCGCCCGTGCTTCGCTTCCCACTTCGCCACGTCGCCGAGCGTGATCGTGTAGTCCGGGTTCTTGGCGACCTTCTCGTGGACGTCCAGCACGACCAGAGGCATCACCATCTCGCTCACCGGTATCGTATCCGTCGTGCGCAGCCCGTCGTGGAAGTGCGCCGGCACGTCGATGTGCGTGCCCCACTGTCCCACGTGCGTGAACTGCTGCACCTTGAAGCCGTCCTTCGGAATCGTGTACAGGACTTCGACCTTCTCGTCGCCGAAGCCCTTCCAGTGCGGCGTGCTCGTGCCGAAGGCGTGCGTCAAGTCGACGAACTTGTGCGCCTCGATGATCTGGAGCGCCTGGGCCAACGATGAGCCCGGGCCCGCGTCGGCGGCCGATGCCCCCGCCGCGGCGAGCGCGGCCCACGCACCGATCGAGCCCACCAGCAAACGTGTCGAAATGAATCTCACGGTGAATCCCCCTTGCAGCGACGCGCAATTGTAGCGCGCGCCGCGCGCGAGGAAACACCGATCGTCGATTCCCCCGGGCCGCGCGCACCGCAGAGCGCGGGCGCGCGCCTTCTCTAGTGCGGCGGCCCCGCCTTGGCGCCGTACCGCTCGAACCAGCTCATCATGTAGAGCTGGGTGCGCATCCAGTTCGAAGGCTTGCGCCCGGTGCCGTGGAACTCGCCGTCGAATCTCAGCAGCGCCGCCGGTACGCCGCGGTACTTCAGCGCCGTGTAGAACTCCTCCGTTTGAGGGATCGGCGTGCGCCGGTCGAGCTCGCCCGTCATGAGCAAGGTCGGCGTCTTGACGTTGCCGACGTACATGAGGCTCGATTGGGCCAGCCAGTCGGTGGGGTCCTCCCAGGGGGGCTTCTTGAAGAAGCGGTACGTGAAGTACGGGATGTCGGTCTCGCCGGCCATGCTCATCCAGTCGATCACGGGGCAGCGCACCGCCGCCGCCGCGAAGCGGTTCGTATGGCCGATCACCCAGCTCGACAGCACTCCGCCGCCGCTGCAGCCGGATACGTACATGCGCGAGTCGTCGACGTAACCGGCCTTCAGAACGGTGTCGACACCGGCCATGAGATCATCGTAGTCGACGCTCGGATAGTGCTTGGCGATCGCATTGGCGAACGCGTTGCCGTATCCCGTCGACCCGCGCGGATTCACGAACAGGAGCACGTAGCCGTTGGCCGCGAAGTTCTGGAAGGCCGGATTGAAGCCGACCGTGTACATCGCGTGCGGTCCGCCGTGGATCTCGAGGAGCAGCGGATATTTCTGCGACGCATTGAAGCCCGGCGGCTTGACGACCCACGCTTGGATCTTCGCGCCGCCCGAAGAGGCGTAGCCGATCTCCTCGGCGTCGGCAAGGCGCAGTGTGTGCAGCAGCTCGTCATTGACGTGCGTCAGTTTGCGGCCCGACTCCGGACGCCGCGGGTCGATGACCTCGACGTCGCCCGGGGAATGGAAGTCGCCGCGAATCGCAACGATGGCGCCGCGGCCGATCGACGGGCTGTGCACCACCTCGGCGTCGCCGGTGATCGCGTGAACTCCCCCGTGCGCGGACCACGCATAAAGGTGCTGGCTGCCGCGATCCTCGGCGGTGAAGTAGAGGGCACCGCCGTCCGGCGCCCACTCGAGATCTTGGGGCTCGCGATCGAAGCCGGCCGAGCGCAGCGTCGCATTGCCGCCGTCCGCCGCCATCGTCCAAAGATCGGCGACCCGGTACGAGTCGCTGTTCTGCGTGAAGCCGACGTAGGCGATGGTCTTCCCGTCCGGGGAGACCGCCGGGTGGCTCCAGCCTCCGGGGGTGGTGGTCAGACGCTTGGCGGCGCCGGTGGCGAGGTCTACGGAATAGACGTAGCACTGCCCGTCGTTGAGATCGCCGTCACCCTCCTTGTAGCCCTCCACGACGGCCGAGCGGCCGTCGGGCGTGAAATTCCACTCGGCGCCGTCGCTGAACTCGTGCACGCTGTCGCCCAGGCTCCAGTCGCCGCTCGTGACCTGACGCGCAGCGCCGCCGTCCGCGTCGATCACGAACAGGTGGCGATACCCGCGGTCGGTCAGGCCGACACCGTCGCGGCGGAAGTGGAATCGCTCCGTGTATCTCGGGGCCGCCGCCCATTTCGCCCCCTGGGGAGCGGGCGGCAGATCGACCGACCATTTCTCCACGCTCGGAACGATCATGGTGAAGCCGATCTGGCGGCCATCCGGGGACCAGTGCAGGTTGTTCGGATCCTCGGTCCCGTGAGTGAGCTGGGTGGCGGGTCCCGGCACCGACAGGTGCAGCACGAAGATCTGCCGGCCCTTGGGCTCACCCTCCGCAAGATAAGCGATGCTCTTGCTGTCCGGCGACCACACGGCGCCGCCGCCCTTGGCCAGGAATCTGTGGTTGCGTCCATCGATGCCCACGATCCAGATGGAGGTCTCGGGCTTGTCGTTCACTCGGTCGATCAGCGAGCGGGTGTAAACGACCTGCGTGCCGTCCGGCGAGATCTTGGGTGAGGAAGCCGACTGCAGGTCGAGATAGCGCGCGACGGTGAACGGCTTGAGAGTGTTCGAATCCGCCGCGCGGGAAGGCAGCGACGGCGCAACGGCCAGCAGCGCCAAGGCGCTCGCCGCCGCGAAACGAGTCAGCATCATATTAAATCCCCCCCTGTGGCCTGTCCGGCTCGAGGCTCGACATCATGCCATCAACGGGGCGTGGATGGTGCCGGGGAACGCCTCAGCAGGCCGATAGCCCCGGCCGTGGGCGGGAAAAGGTAAAGTTGACGCTAAAGCGACGGCCGATAGGTCGTCGCCGTCCCGCGACACCCCATGACCGCAATGAGAGCGAAAGCATCTCGGCGTCGGCCGTAACAGGAACGAAAACATCTTTTGATGTTGATTTGACCCTTCGGGTTGTCGTAATTTGCAGCGACAGCGCTCACGGCTTCGGCCTTCCGAAAGAGCTACTCGGACGCAGGCGCGGCAATCCATTCCGATCGGGCGATAAGTAAAAAGGGACCGAAGCCATGGTCGCGTACCGGCTCCATCGATTTTGTGCGTTGCTGCTGATTCTCTCGTGCTGCGCGGGTCACGCGTGGGCGGCGGCGGTCTACGTGCAAGGCTCCTCCCAATCCGGGTCTGCCGTGCGCACCGCCGCAACCGCGGCATTCACCTCCGCTCAGACCGCCGGAAATCTGAACCTGGTCTTCATCGCGTGGCAGGGCACGGCGTCCAACCTCGTCTCGCTGACGGATTCGGCGGGCAATGCGTACACACGGGCGCACACCGTCAACTACGGCACCACCTCGGTGCAGATGGTGTACTACGCGCGCAGCATCGTGGGATCGCCGGCCGGCAAGAACTCGGTGACCGTGACCTTCAATGCGAAGGTGGCCAATCCGGACCTGCGCGTCGTCGAGTACGGCGGGATCGATCCGAGCCGGCCGCTCGACGCCGTCGGTGGGCTCGGCAGCGCGGCCGCGCTCACGAGCAGCGGCGCGGTGGCCACGTCGTCCGCGAACGACGTGCTCGTTGCCAGCAATTTCTCGCAGCAGTCGGTGACGGGGCCGGGGACCGGCTACACGCTTCGTCTCAAGGATCAGTACGCGCAGATCGTCGAGGACGCGGCTGCGGCCACGGTCGGCAAGTACACCGCCACGGCGCCGCAGACCAAGTCGGGTTGGTATGTGATGCAGCTGGTCGCGCTGCGCGCCGCGGCGGCTCCGCCGCCGGTGCTCGTGCCCAACGTCGTCGGCCAGCCGCAGGCCGCGGCAAGCACCGCGGTCACCGGAGCCGGGCTGACGGTGGGCGCCGTGACCCGACAATCGAGCGTCACGGTGGCCGCCGGCTACGTCGTGAGCTCGAGCCCCGTCGCGGGCGCGAGCGTTCCCTCGGCCTCGCCGGTCAATCTCTTGATCTCGAGCGGCCCGGCGATGGTGACGGTGCCGAACGTGGTGGGCCAGGCCCAGGCCTCGGCCGTCGGCGCCATCACCGCGCAGGGACTCGCGGTCGGAGCGGTGACGCCGCAGAGCAGCGCCACCGTCGCCGCCGGCAGCGTCATCAGCGAGTCGCCTTCGGCGGGCACGAGCGTGGCTCCGGCCACGAGCGTCAATCTGGTCGTATCCAACGGCCCGGCGGCCGTGCTCGTGCCCAACGTCGCGGGCCAGGCTCAGGCCGCGGCCAGCAGCGCCTTGGCGGCCGCCGGTCTCGTCGTAGGCAGCATCACCCAGCAGTCGAGCGCCACCGTCGCTGCCGGCAACGTCGTGAGCTCGAGCCCCGCCGCGGGCGCGAGCGTGGCATCGGGCTCGTCGGTGAGCCTGGTCGTCTCGAGCGGGCCGCCCGCGGGACCGCCGCCGGTATCGGTTCCCAACGTCATCGGCCAGACCCAATCGGCGGCGAGCACCGCGCTCACGGCCGCGGGGCTCGCGGTCGGGAGCATCACGCAGCAGACCAGCGCCAGCGTGCCTGCAGGCAGCATCGTCGGCTCGACACCGGCCGCGGGCGCGAGCGTGGCGCCCGGCTCTTCGGTGAGCCTCGTGGTCTCGAGCGGACCGCCCGCCCCGCCGCCTCCTCCTCCCCCCGTGACGGTGCCGAGCGTCATCGGCACCACTCAGACCGCGGCCGCCGGCGCCATCACGGGTGCCGGTCTCGCCGTCGGAACGATCACCCAGCAGGCCAGCACCCTCGTCGCCGCAGGCAGCGTCATGAGCACCAGCCCGGCGGCCGGCAGCAGCGTTTCATCGGGGACCGCGGTCAATCTCGTGGTATCGAGCGGCGCCCCCGCCGTCACCGCCTCGCCCTATCCGCAGAGCTCGATCCTGTCCGGCATCACCTGGAATGAGAGCACCAAGCAGCGCTATGCGTCCGGCAGCGACATCTGGGACTCGGCATGGGCGAGCGACGGCCAGGTGTACGGCGTCTGGGGCGACGGCAACGGCTTCACGGCGCCGGCCAAGAAGCAGATCGGCGTCAGCCAGCTCGCGGGCTCGCCGGACTCTGGGCCGCTCGTCGGTACGGACGTGTATCTCGGCTCACCGTCCCCGCGCGCGGGCGGCTGCGGTCAGAAGCCCACCGTCGGCGGCAAGCCCCACGGCGTGGCCGCGCTGCCGAACGGCGTCATCTACATGTTCCATTCGACCTACGACCTCTGCACGTCGCAGGCATGGCTCGCGCGTTCCCTGGACAACGGCGTCACCTGGACGGACGACGTGGCCGGTGCCGTGTGGCCGGATGCAAACGGCTTCAATCCATCCGCGATTCTCCAGTATGGTGCCGGCCAATACGGCGCGCTCATGCCGGATGCCACGTACGTCCCCTACGTCTACATCTACGGGGGGAAGACCGGAGCCGCCTTCACGCAATATCTCGCTCGAGTTCCCGCCTTCCCGAGCAACGCCATCGAGAGCGCGGGCAACTGGTCGTACTACGCGGGCACGGATGCCTCCGGCAATCCCGTATGGGCCGCTTCGAGCGCCCAAGCCGTGCCCGTGTGGAGCGACCCCAACTACTCGGAGTCCCTGGCCGTTTCGTTCGATGCGGCCATCGGCCGCTACGTCGCGTACGACGATCACGGCAACGCGTGCGGCGGCAGTCCCTGCGAGCGGCAGGTCTCTCTGTTCGATGCACCGAATCCGTGGGGGCCTTGGAGCACCTTCGATTACGAGGAGCAGTTCGACAACGCGAATTGCGGCGGGAACTGCCTCGGCAGCCAGGAAGCGGTCGGCTGGGCTATGATGCAGAAGTGGTTCAGCCCGGACGGCCTGAGCCTCTGGGTCGAGTACAGCTCGCAGAATGCCTACGACTCCCTGAATCTGATCAAGGGCACGATGAGCCTCGCCGCCGGCTCGACCATCACCAACCTCAAGATCAGCACCGGCACCCCGGCGGTCCTGGATCGCCTCTCGCCGTCGAACCCCGGCAACCTGGAATTCATCGACAGCCCGGGACGCTTCACCGCCATTCCGCCCGCGTACCTCAACGACGAGGTCGTGCGGCTGGCGAGGAATGACGCGGCCATCGGCGATCAAGCCTACGTTTCGTTCACGAGTACCACGGCCCAGAGCGTGTGCATCGGCTGGAACTCCGCCGACCCGCCGCCCGCGTGGCTCGCCGGCTGGAACGCCACGGGTCAGAGTCTCGTCGGCGATGTGACCTACAACGTGTACAGCATGCCCATGCCGGCCGGACCGGTCACGTTGCCGGGACCCGCGAGCGCCGACGGATATATTCTGTTCGTCGGCTGCAACTGACAGGGAGCCATCCGGTGGAAAAAGTCGCCATCATCACGGCCGGCGGAAGCGGCATGGGGGCCGCGGCGGCCGCCAAGCTCGCCCATGCCGGATTCAAGGTCGCCATTCTGTCCTCGTCGGGAAAGGGCGAAACGCTCGCCCAGCAGCTCGGCGGCATCGGCGTCACGGGCTCCAACCAGTCCGTCGACGATCTGAAGCGACTCGTGGACGCCGCGTTCGGCCGCTGGGGACGCGTGGACGCGCTCGTCAACAGCGCAGGCCACGGTCCACGCAAGCCCATCCTCGAACTGACGGACGCCGACTGGCATGCGGGGCTCGATACTTATTTTCTGAACGTCGTGCGTCCCACGCGGCTCGTCACGCCGCTCATGCAGCGGCAGAAATCCGGTGTGATCGTGAACATCTCCACGTTCGCCGCATTCGAGCCCGACCCCGCGTTCCCGACCTCCGGCGTCTTTCGTGCCGGACTTGCAGCGTTCACCAAGCTCTATGCCGACAAATACGCGGCCGACAACATCCGCATGAACAACGTGCTGCCTGGCTTCATCGACAGCTTCCCGGAGAAGGAGGAGCTCCGGCAGCGCATTCCCCTCAAACGCTACGGCACGGTCGAGGAAATTGCCGCCACGATCGAGTTCCTCGTTTCCGACGCGGCGGCGTACATCACCGGGCAGAACCTGCGCATCGACGGAGGCATCACTCGCTCCGTTTGATGCCCGCAGGTGCAGGTATTCGGCAAGGTCGCCGTCGCCCACGGCACCGTATCCGAGAAAAGGCTGACAGGACTGGACCCGCATCGGCCGGGGGAGATATTCTCGGCCATGAACGGTTCGAGTCTCCACGAAACCGGCCTTCTGCTGCTTGGCCTCGCCGCGCTCGCAATCTGGTACATCGCGCGATGGGTGTACCTGGAGAAGCGATCGCGCGGCGGGCGCCTGCCATCCGTCATCGATCTTCTCATCGGGTTCGTCTTCAATTTCTTCGATGCGCTCGGCATCGGCAACTTCGCCACGACCACCGCGGCTTTCAAATTCCGCCGGCAGCCGGCAGACGAGCTGATCCCGGGCACGCTCAACGTGGGCTATGCCCTGCCCACGGTGACCGAGGCGCTGATCTTCATTGCCGCCGTGAACGTCGAGGCGACCACTCTGGTTGCGATGATCGGCTCCGCGGTCCTCGGCGGCCTGATCGGCGTCGGCGTCGTCACGCGCCTTCCGCGCCGGGCCGTCCAGATCGGAATGGGGCTGGCGCTGCTCATTGCCGGTGCGCTGCTGCTCGCAACCAACCTCAACCTGATGCCCGGCGGGGGAAGCGCGAACGGGCTTTCGGGAGGCCGCCTGATATTCGCGGTTGCCGTCAATTTCCTGCTTGGCGCACTCAACATGCTCGGAATCGGCTTGTACGCGCCCTGCCTCATTCTGTGCACGCTTCTGGGAATGAGCACGCTGGCGGCCTTTCCCATCATGATGGGGTCCTGCGCCTTTCTCATGCCCGCCGCGGGCGGGCGCTTCATCCGCGCCGGGCGCTACAGCCTTCGATCCGCACTCGGCCTGACGCTCGGAGGAATCCCGGGCGTCCTACTGGCCGCCTTGGTGGTCAAGTCGCTGCCTCTCGTCTGGCTGAGGTGGCTTGTGGTCTTCGTGGTCGGGTACGCGGCGGCGCTGATGCTGCTCTCCGCATACCGCGCCTCGCGCGACCCGGCGCCTGCAGACATATCGTTTTCATCCGGCGACGTCTAACGATACGGGGAGCTCACGCACGCGACCCTGCCTGAGCAAAACCACACCGTGCCTACGTGGTGAGCTTTACCAAGGAACAGTTGCAGGCGGCGCCTGCGGACTCGCTGGATGCTTTGACGAGTGCGGACGGTACGGCCTACCGCAACCGCGCCTACGATTTCATCGCTCTGGAGTTCGGACAGCAGAGCGAAGGGGGCGGACAAAGCCCCGCCCCCTCCTGCAGCCGCTTAGTCCCTCGAGCGCCCGTACCAGCGCTACGCCTCGAACGCCAAACCCCGCGCTTTGACCGACAGCCTTTACGCTCCGCGATCGCCGGCGTTGCCGGAAGGCCTTGGACGACACGCTATTTGGGATTGCCGTTTGCCTCCTTGATGATCGCGAGCCCCAGCGCGACGGCAGCCCCACAAACTTGCATGATGGTCGCCTGAAACGCGCCGGCCACCGCTTCTGGCGCGAAGGTGCAGAGCAGCGTCAGCCCGATCCAACACGCTAAAGCCTGCGTGCGGCCAAGGGTCAGGCGCATGATCGTCGCCCCGATGCGGTAGCTTCCAGGCCTCGCTCCGGCGGCTCCCTACGGCGGCTCATCCGTTGCCGGTGCAAGATCACGGGCCCGGGCCTCTTGGGCTCCGTTCGAGGATTCCGCCGCCCGCCCGTCGAGCTGATCGCAAACGATACTTCTACGCTCGGGACCGCTTGCGGCATGCGCGGCACGCGTGATTGGGGATGCGTTACACGCCAGCCCTCAGCCGGCGGCCCGGCCACGGCAAAGACCAATTCTCGTCCACATCGATAATGCCGTCCGGAAGGGCCGCTCACGCCGTATGGCCAACCCCGCTCACCGGCGGGCATGCGCAAATCGTACACGTAGGCATCCTGTGGCAGCGTGGCGAGCCACCCGCGGATAGGCCGGTCCACGCGATGCACTTCGTGCGGGCGAAGGGCAAGCGCATGGCGCCGCGACCAGACGGCGCGTGCTTGCGCGCTTAACTCCCGGAGCCACGCCTCCGTCTCCCCTCGACAAGTCCGCTTGCGAAGGAGGTTCAAGAATGCGGCCAAGTCGTCACTCACGTATACGGCTACTTCTGGCCTTGGAAAAACACACCAAACTGGACCGGGTAGTTCATTGTTGCCAACTTCGGCTACCCAGCGTCGCTCGGCCTCGTCTATGGCGAGCGTGAGGGCGGGTCGGAAAGCCAGGTACGGCTCTTCCTGAAACCAGCAGCCAGTAAAATCGATGCTGCCAAGGGCCGTGCCTGCGAGTCCGCAGCTCCGACCGAGCAAGTCCTTCATGAGGGGGCTCAAGAGACCGGGATAGGAGCATTCGAGGCTTCGAACGACCTCAGAGCGAAGTCCGGGAAGGGGGGTGACGGATAGAGGATTGCCATCGGCGTTCAACCAAGGCGCCGAAATTAAGGGCATCGTGACGTCAGACGGGGACATGAGTAGATACCTCCTAATTTTTAACTTAGATCATGGTTCTCCTGAGGTGCAACAGCACGATCGCCGCGACGTAGGCGCGATCTTCGGAGAAAGAATCTAGCGCACCGATTGAATTTTTCAAGGGGGGAGACACCGGTCTGCGGCCTCTCTTCACGCCGCGACGCTGGAGCAGAGCGCATTGAACGCGCCGCCGCAGAGTTCGCGCCTCTTTCATCGCGGCAGGTGGGAACGGACCCAGCCATCAATGACGCCGCGACGGACAATCGCGGAGGCGATGTCGGCAAGATTCGAGGACCCGGCACGCTGGAAATCATCCTTCCGCCGGCACCCGGTATTTTTTCGGGCCTTCGACACAGTTTCCAAGCGCTGCGCCCGCCTTCTCAGCGGCCCGTGTAGGATCATTCCCACGAGTTGTACCAGCCCTGCCGCGGAAATTTTCGTCGCCACGACAAAGCGTCAAGAACGACCCTTGAAAAAGTCGCGGCGTTGCCTATATGCGGGACTTGTTAGCGGACAAGTTGTTCGCTCAACTCAACACAACAGAGGAGGCATCTTATGGCGTTGGTGCGTTACGAGCCGTGGGCAGCCATGTCCCGGTTGCAGAACGAGATTAATCGCGTGTTCGGTAACTTCAACACGGGCAACGAGTCGGATAGTGCGACTGCGGAGTGGAGTCCGGCGGTCGACGTTCGCGAATATGCTGATCGCTTTGAGCTGCTGGTCGATCTTCCAGGCGTGGAGACCAAGGAGGTCGAGATCACCTTGGACGCCGGCGTCCTGACTCTTTCCGGGGATCGACGGGAAGAGCAGCTCGCCGAGGCTGGGCAAGTGCAACATACCCGGGTCGAGCGTCCGACCGGTCGCTTTCATCGCCGGTTTATCTTGCCTGAGACGGCGGATACTGAGCACGTCAAAGCCAATGGGAAAAACGGCGTGCTTTCGATTGCGATTCGCAAGCAAGCCAAAGCGCAACCGCGACGAATCTCAATCGGTTGAGCGGGTGATCGCCGCGGGGCACACAGCCTCGCGGCGACCCCGGACTATGCACAAGGCAGACGGCGAACAACTTCTGGAGTGCCCGATCTTTACCAGAACACCATGGCGCGAATCTCGATGCTTTGTCGCGGCGGCGCGCCGGCCGGGCTCGCGGGGTCATCGAACGCAGTGTGAGCAGTCAGGCGAGGGCGTCCATCGGTGGCGAACGTACGAGGGGCGGATACGCCGCTACGGCAGCTTCTGCGCGCCCTCGTCCTCGCCGCCCTCGGCTGGAGGGTCGTCGGGCTTGCCGGGCTTCGGTGCCGGGGATTCGGTTTGCGCTGAGGATTCGGTTTGCATGGATGAATGCTATCGCGGCCGGCATTTCCTCTTCGCTGGAGCTTGCGGCCAGCCAAATCCTACAGCGGCGGTCGTAGCGCATTGACCTACGCTGGTTGCCGGCGAGGGCCTACCCGCCAAACTTCGCGACGTGCCGACGGTACGCGAGCAGATGTCTCAGGGCATCCTGCGATTGCTTGGCCCTTTCGTGCAGGCGTGAGAGGTTGAAATGCGCATCGTGCAGGGACGGATCCTGCGCCAGCGCCTCGCGATAAGCCACGATGGCCTCTTCCTCTCGGTTGAGATCCTCCAACAGGATGGCAAGGTTGAACGACAAGAGCGCGCTCGAGCTCTTCGCCTGCCGATAGACCCTCTCCGCTGCCTTCAGCTCGCCGTTGAGGTGCAGCAGACGGCCCAGATTGATGCGCGCCTCCAGATGATCGCCGTGTGCGTTCAGCGCATCCAGATAGGCGGCCCGGGCGGCGGTCACATCCGAGTCTTCCAAGCTGTGACCGCGCGAGTAGTGCTGCTCTGCAATCACCATCGCTGAAGTCTTCGTGATGGCGAGCGAAGACGCCGCCGGCCCTTTGGATGCAGCGGGCAGAGGCCGCGGATGTTGCCCGGAAGGCTCGTGCCACTCGCTCGCACCCTCGAACGCAGACGGCGCAGCCCGGGAAGCAGCCAAGGCCAGGGTCGTCAGAACCTCGCCTGGGCGCAATGTTCCCCTTATCTTTCCGAGTGCCGCCGTGATCTTGGCGGACGGGATCTTGGCGGATTTGAGCGCGCTGGCCACCCGCATTACGAGCAAGTCTTGAAAACCATAGGCGGTCTTGCCTTCGCCGGCGGTCTTGCTGATGTAGCCGGCGGCCGCAAGGGATCGGATCAGCGAAGGCGGCAACTGGAACAGCCTCGTGAGATCCGCTTGCGAGTACTCTTGCACCTCGTCGACGAGATGACTTCTTGCGCCGCGCGGCCGGCGCTGGCGCTCGATTCGGGTTTTCGCGCTTTTCGACATCGAATCAGTGCCCGCCCATCAACCAAGCTGATTATGGATATCGTAGCGCAATCCCGCAGGTGCTCGATATATCGCACGATAGCGACGAGCCTTATTCTGACAGCTTGCTGAGTTTCTGGCTTATGCCCCCCGGAGCGCAGACTCTGCGAAGCTGCGAATGCATTTTGCAAGGGAGCCTTCCTTGGGTGCATTACGCTCAGAATTCGATCCTGCCGCGCAAGGCACGCCAGAGTCCATCTGGCGAGGCGTATTGGCGTGCTGCCCGGCGTGGGCTCCCTCCCCGGGAACATTGATCATTGTAAGTCCCCACCCCGATGACGAGACACTGGCGGCAGGCGGCCTGATTCATAACTGGATCCGTCTCGGGCACCAGACGATCGTCATCAGCGTGACGGACGGCGAGGCGGGGTACTCGAATTGGCCGCGTTTGCAAGAGGTACGACGCAAAGAGTTGCGCGCGGCGTTGTGCATCCTCGGGAATGGGCTGGTGCACATCATCCGCTTGGCCATCCCCGACGGACAGGCGGTCCGGCATATGGCCAGGATCGAGCGCGCCATCAGGGCAGCGGTCGACGGCCCCAGCACGTTGATTTGCCCCTATGAAAATGACGGGCATCCCGACCACGAAGCCGCAGGCCGCGCATGCCAAAGCGTAGCTCGCTCCCTCGGCTTGCCCGTTGCACGGTACCCGATCTGGATGTGGCATCAAGCCCCTCCCTCGACGCTCGCCGACCTCCGGTGCGGCCGCTTCTGGCTGGATCGGGATGCCGAAATCGCCAAGGCCCAAGCGCTCCAGTGTTTTGCGTCGCAAACTCGCCCGCCGGCCGCGGCGCCCATCATTCCCCCGCACGTGCTGGAATACTTCTCGCGGCCGTATGAGTTGTTCCTCATATGAGCGGGGGATCCTCGCGCGATGTCGTGTCTGACGAGGTATTTCGAGACCTTTACCGCAGGAATCCCGATCCCTGGAATTTTGCGCACTCCGCGTACGAGCAAAATCGTTATCGGCAAATACTGGATGCTCTGCTGCGGCCCAGGTACGACCGTGCCTTCGAGCCGGGCTGCTCCGTCGGCGAGCTGACCCGACGACTGGCGCCGCGTTGTCGGACTTTGGTGTCGACCGACATCGTCGATTCGGCGGTGGCGCTGGCGCGATTCAGGTGCCGGAATCATCGCCATGTATCGATCACCCGCGCCAGCCTTGCGGGCGAGCTGCCGGCCGGACCGTTCGATCTCATCATCCTGAGCGAGGTCGGATATTACTTTTCCCGCCGCAAGCTGAGCGAAATCGCGCATTCCATCGCATCGACTCTGGCGCCCGATGCCGAGTTGGTGGCGGCGCATTGGCTGGGTTCCAGTGCCGACCACCTGCTCCACGCGGATGAGGTACACGAGGTGCTCGGAGAGCATCTGCCCCTCCGCTGGGTGAAGGGCAATCGCACGGCCGGCTTCCGTCTCGATACCTGGATGGGCGCATGAGCGGCCCCGCTTCGTGGCAAATCGGGGCCATCGTACCCGCGCGCGATGAGCAGCAGCGCATCGAAGCCTGCATACGGAGCCTGATTCGAGCCGCAGCATCCGCCCACTGCGGTGACCGATTTTGGGTCGTCGTCGTCGCGGATGCATGCCGGGACGAAACGGCCGCCGTGGCTCGGAACGCGCTCGATGGGCACGGCGAAGTCATCGTCTCGCATGCAGGTTCCGCGGGCGCCGCCAGACGCCTGGGCGTCGAGGCGGCGCTGGCGCACTTTCAGGAGCATAGACCGGAGCATATATGGCTCTGCAACACCGACGCCGACAGCGTCGTCCCCGGCGATTGGATGAGTCATCAGCTCGCACTGGCCGAGCAGGGCATCACGGGTATCGCCGGCATCGTCGCCCTCGACGCGACCGCCGATTCCTCCACGCGAGAGCTCTTCCGGCGGACGTATCGCATCCATGCCGGAGGCACCCACGAGCATGTGCACGGCGCCAATCTCTCGCTTCGCGCCGACGCCTACCTCGATGTCGGCGGTTGGCGGGACCTCGCGCTGGCTGAAGACCATTGCCTCTGGCGGCGGCTGCTCGCCAAGGGCTGGCGCGTATGCTCGCCCGCCGAAAGCGTCGTGACGACGAGTGCCCGCCTCGTGGGTCGTGCGCGAGGCGGGTTTGCGGATACGCTGAGAGGCGTCATCGGTGAACGCTGTTCCTGAGCTCACGGAGGAATTGCTGTCGCGGGTTCCAGGAGCCGGTGCGCGGCTCGTGCGGCCGGGACTGGGTCATACGCCAGCGCGCTTCGAGGCACTCGCGGAGCTCGGTCGAACTGACTTGTCGCTTGCTCGAATCGCGGAAGCGCACTTCGATGCGGCTGCGATCCTGTCGGAAGCCGGCCACGAGCCCCGCGCAGGCGCGTTATACGGGGTCTGGGCTTGCGACGGGCCCAACAGTCGCCTGACCGCCGAACGTGGCTCCGACGGTGCGTGGCGTCTCGAAGGGATCAAGCAATACTGCAGCGGTGCCCCTTTCTTGCATGCCGCGCTCGTCACGGCCCATCACGAAGGAAGCGTGCTTCTGTTCGATGTCTCGATGCGGCAAAAGGGGATTCGGGTACTCCAGTCGAGCTGGGAGACGCCCGCCATGAACGATACCGGCACGGTGCCGGTGAAGTTCGAGGGCGTCACCGTTGCTCCCGCGTATCAGATCGGGTCCGGCGACTGGTATCTGCAACGGCCCGGATTCTGGCACGGCGCGATCGGACCGGCGGCGTGCTGGGCCGGCGGCGCTTTTTCCCTCATCGACGCGGCTCTCGGCCTGAATCGCCACGACCCTCATTCCAAAGCACATCTGGGCGCGCTATTGGCGCACGCCTGGAGCCTTCGTACCTGGATGATCCATGCAGGGCAGGAGATCGATGCCGATCCCTCCGACACGCATGGGCAGGCGCGCGTCCGCGCCTTGAAGGTTCGTCACTTGATCGAGAGGACTTGCACCGAGGTTCTGGACCGCTTCGGCCGGGCGACGGGGCCTCAACTGCTTGCCTACGATGCGCACGTCGCGCGTCAGCACATGGCATTGGCTCTCTACATTCGACAATGCCACGCCGAGCGTGACCTCGAGGCTTTGGCGGATGCGTCTATCGAGGCATGCTAAGCGGCCTTCGGGTGAGTGATGACCTTCGTCCACCCCCCGTCGCGGTTGTCGAAACTTTTGCATTGGCCGCCATGCGCTGGCCTTTGAACCGGAACTTCCCAAAATCGAAGGCAATTTGACCTATTGGCGTGAGATTCCGCCTGAATGTTCGTCCGATTTCGCGTGATGGCGCACATTCGCGCGGTAGACGATCTGACCGGCGGCCGCCGTCGCGAGCAACGCCAGGTTGGAACACAAGAACACCCAGTTGCGGAGCAGGAAGCTGTAGATCGTGAAGCCGCTCGAGGCCGTCAGCTGTCCCACGAAGAGCCAGTGAGACACGCCCGCTACCGAACGCGTTTTCCACTGCGTGTAAACCTGCCGGCCGATGGTCGCGAGCAGTACGATGCTGCTGCCCCACCCGACGAAATCGCTCCCGTGCATCTGCTCACCGCCTCTTAGCACTTGCCGGCAGTTCATGCTTGGGCCCCATGCACTTAAACTAAAATACCGACGTTTTCCAAGGCAGGAGAAACGTCAGACGCCTCGAGCCCTCTCTTGGCCCGAAGCGTTGCCGGACTTCGTGCGCCTCCCTGGAAGAGGATCCCTACACGAACTTGTTGCCATGATGGCGCGGGGTCCGCATGCCGAACCACGGCTCCATTCTCGCAATCGCCTCCTCCACCTCGGATGACGCGAGGGCAAAGCTCAGTCGAATGAAATGTCGCCCGTTCAAGGGATCGAAATCAACGCCCGGCGCCGCGGCCACTCCGGTGTCCGACAGCAGCTTCTCGCAAAATGCCAGACTGTCGTCAGTAAATTCCTTGACGCTGGCGTATATATAGAACGCGCCGTCCGGCGGAGCGATTGCATTCAGGCCGAGCCTAGGCAGCGCTCCCAATAGCAGCAAGCGATTGCGGGCATAGCTTGCCACGTTGCCGCGCAGCTCCTCGCCGCAGTCGAGGGCGACGAGACCCGCATGTTGGCTGAGCGAAGGCGCGGTGAGGAACAGGTTGCCCATATACGCTCTTGTCCGGCTCACATGCTCCGGCGGAACCAGGAGCCAGCCCAGGCGCCAGCCGACCATGCTGAAGAACTTCGAGAAGCTGTTGATCACCAGCGCGGCCGGCTCGAACTCGAGCATGGAGTGCGCCGGCTCAACGTAGCTCAAGCCGTGGTAGATCTCGTCTGATATGACCCGGATGGCACGTTCGCGGCAAATCTTCGCAATCGCTGCCATTTCGCCGGCCGCGATGATGGTTCCCGTGGGATTGGCGGGGCTGGCGATGACGAGCCCCTTGGGCGGCGGATCCAAGGCGGCGACCGCTGAGGCCGTCAATTGAAATCGCGTTTCGGGGCCGCATGTGATCTCGATGGGGCTCAAATGCAGCGCCCTGATGGTGTTGCGATACGCGACATAACCCGGGCGCGCCAAGGCGATCCGATCGCCGGGGCTGAATGTCGAGTTGAGCGCCAATACCAACGCGGGCGAGGCGCCGCAGGTCAGGATGAATTGATCTGGATGCACGCTGACGCCGTAGCTCTCCTCGTAGTGGCGGGCCAGGCGCGCTTTCAGGGCGGGGCTCTCCCAGTACCCCATCGCATCGCTGTCGAGAACTTCGTGGGCGCGGGCGATCGCGGCACGCGGAGCGCCCTTGGATGGCTGTCCGAACTCCATGTGAAGGATGGAGCGCCCCTGCGCTTCGAGCTCCTGCGCGAGGCGGTTGATCGCCATCGCGCGAAACGGCTCAACCTGAGTATTCAACGTGCGCACCTCTGGCCGGACCCAAGACAGTTGCTAGTTCGGGCAGCGTCGTCCGGACAGCGGACGGCTTCCCACGCGATGATGGCAAGATAAAACGCGAGATGGAGCGGAAGATCATGTCATAGGGATCGGCACCACGGGTAGATCAATGAACGAAGGTCCGGAACCACCGTGGAGGACCTCTATGGTGACATCACCCTGTTCGATCGCAGGAATTCGCAGGAACGTGCCCTTGTCGGCACCGGCAATCGCAACCCGTAACCGATGCCCCGCCTTGAATCGCACCGATGTCGCCTGCAATTGGAAGATCAGCGTCGCAATCTCGCCGGGCACCAGAGGCATCGCATCTTTCTTGGCAAACGTCCTGTAGGGATAAGTCGTGCGGTAAGGCGGCGTTGCATTGGACAACTTGCGGTGCAACGCACGAAGCTCGCCCTCCGTAACGTAAGTGACGCGGCCGTCGGGCGCCACGTCCTCGAGATAGACCAAGAAATTGCCATCCGTGTGCGTAGACGTTACGCGCAATGTCACGACTCCCTGGCCGGTCACCTCCATGTCATGGGCCAGCGGCCCGCTGTTGTACACCAGCAGCCTACGATCCGCCGATGCACGGTCGCCATAGTCGATGCGCGGGTAGCCCGCCTGCGTGGCCCAGCGATTGGCAGGGCCCGTGGACGCCTCGAAGTCCACCGGGTACCTGTCGCGGCCGGGAGACCTTGGGGCTTGAGTAGCGAGCGTTCGGCGCGAATCGAGGTAGTAGCGTGTCAGGCGAGTTCCGGAAACGGGCCAGACTCCGGTTCGCTTCCAACGGTTTTCTCCCATCGTGAAGTAGAGAATCGCCCGCTCCGGTGGGGTTTTTGGCGCGTCGCCGCGTGCATAGCGATTCAGATAGCAATAGATCTCGCGGTTCTGCGATTCCCGCGGCGGATCCAGAGTCTCATTCGCTTGGAACGGATTGGCATCCGCCCGCGCGCCGTGGATCCACGGGCCGATGATGGTCAGTTGCGGGTTCTTGAACGTCCTGTATCGGTTCAACAGCCCTTGCGCGATTCCGGAATCCAACCAACTCCCCCAACCGAAGATCGGGACGCCCGATTTTTCGATTGCGTCCTTGTAGCGATAAAGACGGGTATCGTCGATCGCCAGGCCGCCCGCCTGGGGCAGATGCTCGTCGGCAAACGTATACGAATGCGCCGCCTCCACCGAGCTCCATGGATTGACCTCATGATCCTTGACGGCTGCCTGCAGCAGCGTCTCACCGTCCGGTCCGTCGACGGGCCTGACGGATTGGCCGCCTCCCGGGGAACTGGCGTGATTCAGGTCCATCTGGCGGACTTCATGACCCCATGTGACGATCAAATCCTCGGCAATGACTCCGCCGGGCCACAGCAGGTCGGTATAGATGTCGAAGTCGGAAAACTTCGGCGCAATCGCTTTGATCGCCGAGCCTCCGCGCGCGAGCGCCAGCCAGGGCGTCGTCCCCGGGTATGAATTACTGGACATCACCACGCTGCCGTTCGACCACGGCTGCGTCGCAATCCATTGGGCCAGATACCCGAGGTCCTTGGACTCCTCCGGCGAGTAAGGCATGTACCACTGGCCGAAAGACGCGCCGGTGCCGCGAACGTCCACGTCCACGAGCGCATACCCGCTCGCGATCCACTGTTTCTGCACGTCTCTGAGCGCTCCGTTGACCTCGCTGCGCCAATAACGGGTGGCCGTGTACAGGGTGGGTACCTTGGTCCGCTGATGGGCACCCTCGGGCAAGTAGATGTCGACGGCCAGTCGAACACCATCCTCCATCGGCACATACATGGATTGGCGATCTGCAACGGCTTTCTCGGCCTGTCCGAATGGACACGAGTCGAGGTCGCTCGACAGGAGATCCTCCACGCGCGCCGCCGACTCGGGTGCGGCGCGCGCCGACAGCGACCACGCTCCGCACGCCGCTGCCAGAACGAGCGCCAAGCCGCGCCATTGCGGCCGCTTTTGCCGGGCACGCGACGACATGGCCATCCACCACTCGCCAAGGATCTTGCGGTAGTTCTTGGGACTATCGATGTTCGACATAGGTTTCTCCTGCTCTATCGCACCCAATTCCGAGCCCCGATCACCGCCAGCGCCATGAGGCTGATGGCCGCGGCGGCGGTCAGATAGAACCCGGGGGCGGCATGGCTTCCGGTCATCTTGAGAATGAGGGTCACTGCGAATGGCGCGAAGCCGCCTGCGACGACCACTGCAATGTTGTAAGTCAGTGAGAGGCCGGTGGTGCGGAACGTCACCGGGAAAAGGTCCGCGAGAAGCGGCGCAAGCGCGCCGAGATAGGTGGCGGTCACCAGGCCCAACACCGATTGCACCAGCAGGACCTTGAGCGCGGACGGCGCATCCACCAGCCAGAGGAACAGCGGCACCGGAAGAACGAGCAGCAAGCCCCCCGCGGCGAGCGCAAGGGGCATCCGCCCGATGCGATCGGACAGCGAGCCCACCGCGGGCGGAAGGACGAGCAGCGTCAACCCCATGGCGAAAGTCGCCGCAAAGCCCACGCTGGCGCCCAACCCCAGCACGCTCTTCGAAAAGGTAGGCGTGTACAACATGAGGTACATCGACACCGTGGCCACCACCACCGCGGCGCTCCCCGCAAGCACCTTGCTCGTGAGTTGAGCAGCCTGTTCCTTGCCTGAATCCACCGAGCGGGAGGCCTCGAATTCGGGTGTTTCAGGCGCGTGCAAACGGATGTACCAGGCAACGGGCCCAATCGCCAGCCCCAGCACGAACGGAACTCTCCAGCCCCAGGACTGGAGCTGCTCGACCGAGAGCGCGGTGGTCAGAACCAGGCCCAAGGCGGAGGCGAGCAAGGTCGAGAGTCCCTGGCTCGCGAACTGCAGGCTCGAATAAAAGCCGCGTCGATGCGGCGATTGCTCGGCTAGGTACGCGGTGGCACTGCCAAATTCGCCGCCGGCCGAGAATCCCTGTACGAGTCTCGCCGCCAGCAGCAAGGCCGGCGCGGCGACACCCACCTGCGCGTAGGGCGGCGTCATCGCGATCATCAGGGTGCCCACCAACATCAGCCCGCTGACCAGTACCAAAGCCTTTCGGCGCCCCGCGCGGTCCGCAAACCGGCCGACGAGAATCGCGCCGAGAGGACGCACCACGAAAGCAATGCCAAACGTGCCGAAGGCGTAGAGCAAGCCGACGTGCGGGTCCTTGCTCGGGAAAAAGAGCTCGGCAATGACGGATGCAAAGAATCCGTAGACCACGAGGTCGAACCACTCGAGCGCATTGCCGATGACGGCGGCCACGATGCCGCGTACCGCCACTGGCCGGCTGGTGGCCGCCGCCGCTGCCGGGCGCGCGCTCACATCGCGACGCCCGGTGTCTAGCCGGCGGCTGCCGAGGGTTGCGCGGAGGATGGGCTCACCGCCGGTAGTATGAAATCGTCGAACAAGCTGAATGGCAGCGAGGTCAATCCCGGCATCGCCCAGTTCTGAGAGGTGATGACGACCACGAGCTCCAGCGCTGGAAATACCCCGATGATCTGACCTCCCTGCCCCAAGGCGAGATATCCGTCCGCATCCTTGACGTGCCGGTGCTTCGCATTCGTGAGATGCCAGTAGTAGCCATACGGATATTGATCCGTTGCAGTCTGCTGATGCGTCGATTCGGCCACCCAGCGCGACGAGACGATCTGGCGGCCCTGCCACCGGCCATCGTCCAGCATGAGAAGCCCCAGCTTGGCCATGTCGCGGGGAAGAAGGTAGAAACCGCCCGCGGCGAGCGGCGCGCCGGAGGGCATGCGCGTCCATCGGTAGTTGGCGATGCCCAGCGGCCCAAATAGAGCTCGCTCCGCAAACTTTTCGAAGGGCTGGCCGGTGACGCGGGCGAGCACGTCGCCCATCAACGCCGGCAGTCCGTTGTCGTAGTTGTACGCGCTGCCCGGCCGGTGGATCACAGGGCGATTGAGCATGAATGCAGGTACGTCTTCGGCCTCGAGCAGCATCCACGAGGGATTCTCCGGGCCCTTCACCCGATCGTCCCATGCCGTGCCCGAAGACATCGACAGCACGTTTTGAACCGTGATCGGATCTTTGGAGCGGGCCCAAAGACTGTCGTGCTTCTCGGGAAACAAGGAAACGATCGGCGTCGTTGTCGCCAGGTGACCCTGGTCGGCGGCGATCCCCGCAAGTATCGAAGTCACGCTCTTGGTGCAGGAGGAAATGATGTGCGGATTGTCCGCGCTCTGGCCCCAGAAATATTCCTCGAATACGAGCTTGCCGTGCCGCAGGACCAGCACGCCGTCGGTTTGGCGGGTATGACGGGCGCCGCTTTCTGCAAGTATCGATTTTGCAAGCTGCTCCAGCAACTTGGGGTTTACTCCTTCCTTTTCGGCTGTCGACACGGGAATACCGTCGCTCCTGGCCCGCGGGGCCGCATACGTATAGTCCTGGGTCCGCGCGCCCGAGGGATCGAGGCGCGGCGACTGAAAGGCACGAGCAGCAGCGTCGGAATGATGCAGAGTCGCGCGCTGCGACTCCTTGCCGGTCATTCCGATGCCCGTGAGGGTGACCTCGACCGTTTGACCATCGGCCGACAGTCGCCCGCTCACCTGCACGGCGGTGGGCCAGAGTCCCGTGTATTGCGCGTGGAAGGCGCGGCGGTCAACGGCCACTGAAACCGGGTCGGCTTGGCTTCGTGCCCGGTCATGGTCGATGAGTACCGCCCCGTCGGGCGCCTCGTTGATCTCGATGTCGACGGGAGAGTCCGCGTGGAATCTGCCGTCCGACTCATGGGCGACACCCACCCATGAGCCAAGGAGCTCGTGCGGCACCGGTGCCGCCGCCGCGCCGATGGCCGGCATCCACAGCGCGATGCAAAAGACGAGGAGCGCCAGACCGACAACCGTGTTTTCCGATTTGTTCATTGGATCGCTCGTTACGTGAGCATCGGCTAGTGTTTCTTAGCCACTGTACAAGATACGAAAGGTCGCGTCTACGGCGCGCAGCCACCCTGCACGACTCTAGCTCGCACGCACGCCGCCACGGCATCCGCCAGCAACAGGAACGCAAACCAGCACCCGGCCGAGAAGTACGCCGCGCGGCTTCCGCTGTTGAGCGCCAGCAGCGCGCCCACGACGCCGATGAACGACAGTACGAGCCAGTTACTGTAGGGCGCCGCAGGGAGGCGGAAACCCACCTGCCGCGCCTCGCCTCGGAGCACCCGGCGCCGGTAAGCGAGATGGCAGAGCATGATCACGGCCCAGGTCCACATCAACAGCGCGGACACGCAGGCCATCAGGTACCCGAATACGCGATCCGGGATCAGGTAGTTCAAAGCCACTCCGATCAACAAGACGATTGCACAGGCATTCACGCAGCGTCCCGGCACCCGCCGCCGGTTCAACGGCGCCAGGCACCGGGGTGCGCTTCCCGACTCGGCGAGCGACTGCAGCATCCGGCTGCCGGCAAAGATGCCGCTGTTGCACGACGACAGCAGGGCCGTGATGACGACGAAGTTGATGACGTCTGCCGCCGACGAGAACCCGAGTCGTTGCAGCACGAGCACATAGGGGCTCTTGGAGCTGTCGAGGGCGTTCCACGGATACAACATCATGATCATCGCCAGCGAGCCGATGTAGAAGATCAGGATCCGGAGCGCGACGCCGTTGATCGCACGCGGCAGCGTCTTTTCTGGATCCTTGGTCTCTGCAGCCGTGAGACCGATGATCTCGAGGCCGCCGAACGCGAACAGGCCTATCGGGAGCGCATCGATCACTCCCTGCCACCCGTGGGGAAAGAAGCCGCCGTAACGCCACAAATTAGACACGTGCGCAGTCCGGCTGGACGAGCCAAAGCCAAATAGGAGCATGGAGAGCCCACCCAGCAATAGTCCGACGATGGCGATCACCTTGATGAGGGCGAACCAATATTCGAGCTCCCCGTATGCCTTCACGGCCCGCATGTTGATCGTATAGAGGAGCACGACCGCAAGAAGCGCCGGAATCCACTGCGGGAGCGTGGGAAACCAATGCCGCATGAAAACACCGGTCGCGGTGATTTCGGCGGTACCGACCAGCAACCACATGAGCCAATAGGACCAGCCGGTGATGAAGCCGGTCCGCCGGCCCAGCAACTCATGTGCATAGGTGCCGAACGCGCCGGCCACCGGGCGATAGAGGGCAAGCTCCCCGAGCGCACGCGCCATGAGAAAGATGACGAATCCCGCGACGCCATACCCGATCAGAAGCGCCGGCCCCGCCCGGCTGATCGCGACTCCCGAACCCAAGAAGAGACCCGCGCCGACGGCACCGCCGATCGCAATCAGTTGAACGTGGCGATTCGCCAACGCATGGGCGAGCCCTGGGCCGGCCTCTCCCGTCCGACTATGCTCGGGGGTGTTCAGGCTCGGCTCCTGGCCGGGCACGCGGCATGATTTTGGGCAGCGTTACGGATGAGAGATCTGGTAGTTTGCCGGCGGTTCCTTGCCCAACAGGTTGCGCACGAAGTAGTCCCATTGCTTGCGATGGTAGTAGGGAGCTGCAGCCTTTCCGCTCATCGTATGGTCCTGGCCCGGCATGAGAAGAAAATCGAAATCCTTGTTCGCGCCGATCAGCGCGTCGACGACACGCATGGTCTGCGCGGGATGGACATTGTCATCGAGCTCGCCGTGAATCAGCAGCAGCTTTCCCTTCAAGTTTGCGGCGAGCCGCGCATTCTGCACATCGTCGTAGTCGCCCTCCTTCGAGGTCCCCTGGTACGTCGGGAGCCAGAGCGCGCTGTAGAGGCGCAGGTCATGATCACCGCCACCGGAAACCGCGACCTTGTAGAAATCCGGGTATTGCAGGATGGCCCGGGTCGAGGCAAATCCTCCGCCCGAGTAGCCGTTGATCCCCACGCGATCGATATCCATGTAGGAATACCGGGCTGCTAGCTGTCGAAGCGCCGCCATGTGGTCTTCGAGATTGCCGGCCTGCCCCATGTTCCCATAGGAAATGTCGTGAAAGGACTTGGAGCGGTATGGGGTACCTCGTCCATCCACCGTCACCACGATGAAACCCAGCTCGGCCAGATCTTGCGTTCGAAACCACCGACCCCACAACGCCGGCACGAACGACTTTTCGGTGTCCTTTTCGTTCGGCCCCGGGTAGATGGTCTCGATGATCGGGTATTTCTTGGTCGCGTCGAAATCGCTGGGCCGAAAGATCGTTCCGTAGAGCTTCGTGTGCCCATCCGCAGATACCGCGTTGAAGGGCTCCGGCATGGTGAACCCGCCGGCCTTCAACGCCGAAATGTCCCCTCGCTCCAAGGTCTGAACCAATCGACCATCGGCGTCGCGCACGACGCTGACGGGCGTGAGATCAGGCCGGCTGTAGGTCTCGATGAAGTAGCGGCCGGAAGGCGAGAACGCCGACTGCTCGGGACCGGGAAAGCCGGGCTCGAGCTTTCGCAAAATTTCATGCGTCGGGAACCGTATCTCGTGGTCGGCATTGCCGGCCGTCAACAGCCGCAGACCCGATCCATCGAGATTGATCGAATACAGGTGCTGTTGATAGGGGTCTTCGCCGGTTTCTCGACCGACCGCGGTGAAGTAGATGCGACCGTGCGCCTCGTCCACACGGAGAATGTCGAAGACCTTCCAGGGCCCCGAGGTGATTCTACGAATCAACTTCCCCTCGGGGCTGTACAGGTAGAGATGCCCCCAGTCGTCGCGCTCCGAATACCAGATCACCCGTCCGTCGCTCAGTGTCCGGACTGCCCGCGTCGTCACCGCACCCCCAATCTCGACATAACTCCGGCTCTGCTCCTCGATCAGCCCGCGCGTGGCGCCCGTATTGGCGTCCATTGCAAGTAGCTGGGCGCGCTTCGCACCCCACTCCTGGGGAATGACATAGACCGTCCGACTGTCGTTGCTCCACCACGCCCGGTCCACCTCGATGGGTCCAAGGAGAGGGGCTGGCAGACGCTCATGCTGCATGTTCGTACGCTTGCCGGTCGCCATGTCGAAGACCATCAACTCCACTTCGCCGATGTGCTTTTCACCATCCTCGGGCAGGGCATAGCGGTAGGTATGGACCACGGGACGGATACCTGTCGCGGGCACCGTTTCCAGCAGGTTCAAATCGAGGACTTCACGTTCGTCGAAGCGATCGGTCAGCAGCCTCTTGGAGTCCGGAGACCAGATTGCCATGGGAGGCGGAGGACCCGCGCGCAGCGCCGCGCTGATGCCCAGAAGTCCCGTCGGCCCCGCTACACTGCCATAGGCATCGTGCGCTTGTCCGTCGCTCGTCAGCGCCCGCTCCGTGTGATCCTTCCGCGAGCGCACCCAGACGTTGGAGCCCTTCACGTAGGCCGCCCATTTACCGTCGGGGGACACGAGCTCGTCGCGCCGCTCGCCCGCGGCCGCAACCGCGCACAGCGCTTGCTGCAGGCTGCACGACCAATCCCTTCCATCGATCGACATGCGAATCGAGCGGCCGGCTGGTTCGAACGCAAACGATCCGAAGGGCAAGTTCTGCGCATCGATCGGCCGCCGCAGCGCAGTGGACAAGGCTCGCGCGAGCAAGGCGTGATCGAAGGCAGGCCGCTTGGTGCCCTTGGCCGCGTCGACGACGACGAATTCCCGGCCTGCTTCGGTCTGCCGCGCATAGGTAAACGTATCGGGGCCGATCCAGGTGTAGTCGACATCCGCGTTCTTGATGTACTTGGCGGCGTTCCAGTAGAGAAATCTTTCGGCACGCGCGTAGGTGCCGGCCCCCACTTTGCCCGAATCGCTCGAGCTCCGATCGGCCGATCGCGCCGCCGCAACCAACAGCAGCGGCAGACAGAGCAGCCACGCCCAGCGCCCGCCGCCACACGGGGCCGCCGGCCGCGGATCTGATATGTGCATGGAAGCTCCTTGTACAGCGCTTGTTATATCTTGTACATCGTACTATAACTGTATAATATCAAACTGCTCTTGTTGTCATCAGAGCAATAACGCACGTCAATCGAAAGAGAGCGTGCCGCACAAGCAGGGTTTGTTGAACGGCGTGTGCAACCAATGGGGAACTTGTATGCGAACGAAATTTGGCGCGACTCAACTCGCAGTAGTCTCAGGCCTGTTCTTGACCGCGGTCACCTCGGGTTCGCTTCGCGCGCAGCAGATCGGAGGCGCGGCGACGCTCTCTGCGGACAGCGAGAGCGCGGGACTCGCGGAAATCGTCGTCACGGCGACGCGCAAAGAGGAGCCGCTCGAACGCGTTCCTCTCAGCGTGAGCGCCCTGACGAAGGAAAGCATGGATGAGGCCAACGTTCGCAGCCTCAGCGACATCCAGCAACTGACCCCGGGCCTGCAGTTCTCTCCCACCGCGGGCGCAGCCGGCACCTCCACGATCTCCATCCGCGGCATCTCTTCGTCGGTCGGTGCTTCCACGACCGGCATCTATATCGACGACACCCCGATCCAAATACGCAATACCGGCAACGGCGCGTCGAACGCCTTTCCGCTGATCTTCGATCTCGACCGGGTGGAGGTCTTGCGGGGCCCGCAGGGCACGCTATTTGGTGCGGGTTCGGAGGGCGGCGCGTTGCGGTTCATCACGCCGCAGCCCAGCCTGGACAAATGGAGCACCTACGTTCGCTCGGAGCTCTCCTTCATCGACAGCGGTGGACCGAATTACGAGTTCGGCGTCGCCACCGGGGGTCCCATCATCGCCAACCAGCTCGGCTTTCGCATCAGTGCCTGGTACCGCCAGGACGGCGGCTTCATCGACCGCGTGGACCCCGATACCGGCCAGCTCGTCGCCAAGAACAACAACGGCAAGCAGAGCTCGGCGGTTAAGCTGGGGCTCACGTGGAAGCCCGTGGAAAACCTCGCCGTGACGCCGTCGTTGTACTACCAGGACTTCAACAGCCAGAACCGCAATGACTATTGGCTGAGCCTTTCCAGCCCCCCGGACAGTTACAGCAATGGCTACGGGATACCGGAGCCCAACGAAGATACGTTCGTGCTGCCGTCGCTGCGCGTGCAGTACGACTTCCCGGGCGTCACTCTGGTCTCGAACACCTCGTACTTCCATCGGTCGAACAACTCGACCAACGACTATGTCAACTTCGTCGACGACATCATTTCCGGCGTACCCGCGCCGGTCATTCCGAATCAGATCGACGACGCCTACCAGGTCACCCGGCAGAACACGCTCGCGCAAGAAGTCCGCCTGCAGTCCGCCGACAGCGACTCGCGTTTGAGCTGGAACGCCGGCTTCTTCTACTCTTATGGCCGGCAGTTGACCCGGCAGTACAACTACGACCCCAACTTCAACGCGGCGTCGATGGCCATGACCGTAGGTCTGCCGTTCTGCCCGTCGAATGGATGCAATGCCGGGCAGCTCCTCGGAGTCCCGCTGCTGAACGGCAACAGCCTGTTCCTGTTTCATCACTACGAGACCGACAAGCAATTCGCCGGTTACGGTCAGGTCGATTTCCGGATCGTCGGCGGCCTGAAAGCCACCGCGGGCGTGCGCTACTCGCACCTCGAGAACACTTTCTCGGACGACGGCGCCGGGCCCTTCTACGGACCGGCCGGTACGACCGCCGGCTCACACTCCGAATCTCCCGTCACCCCCAAATTCGTCCTTTCATATCAATTCGCTTCCGCGCTGGTATACGGGTCGGCCTCCAAGGGGTTTCGTCCCGGCGGCTCCAATGGCCCGGGCTCCGCGGCGGTCTGCGGACCCGATCTTGCGAAGCTGGGGATCTCCGCATCTCCGGACCAATACGATTCGGACAGCCTGTGGAGCTACGAGTTGGGCGCCAAACTGCAGTTCCTCGACAACCGCCTGCACGTGGATGCGAGCGTCTTCAAGGTTGATTGGAAGAACATCCAGCAACTGGTCTCCCTGCCCGCTTGCGGCGGCGGATTCATCGCCAATCTCGGCACGGCAAGCAGCACAGGGTTCGATCTGGCGATCGAGTACAAACCCAATGCCAACTTCCTGTTCGGCGGCAATGCGGGGTATACCGATGCGAAGCTCACCTCGACGATCCTTCTGCCGAGCGGCGGCTATCTGACGCAAAGCGGAGCCCCGGTTGGCGGCGACGGTGCGCCTTGGAGCGCGAGCATCAATGGGGAATACCGCCGTCCGGTGATGGCCGACTACGAGGGCTTCCTTCGCCTGGACGGCCGTTACCAGAGCCGCTGGCAGACGCCCGACCCCGCGATGTACGGCTACGATCCGGGATATCCGCCATTGGGTGAGCAGAAGCAGTTCAATGCCAGGATGGGCGTCCGCTTCAGCGGGGCCGAGGTTTCGCTGTTCGTCAACAACCTGGCCAATTCACACTCGCTGTTGGCGCTGAACCACGATGCCATCGGATCGCCGCTTTACTACGGCATCCCGCAGATTCCGCGCGTGATCGGCGTGATGGGCACCTACCGCTACTAATGACCCGTGTTCTTCATCGAACCATCGAGGTCCAGCCGGACCTCGCGGTCAGCGGCTCCGGGCTGACCTTGACCCTTGGCGATGGCCGCAAGGTGCTCGACGCCTCCGGCGGCGCGGCCGTGGCATGCCTTGGCCATGGCAACCGGCGCGTGGCGGAAGCCATCGGTGCGCAAGCGCAGCGGCTCGGCTACGTGCACACCGGATTCTTCACCACCGGACCCGCCGAGGCGCTTGCGGACCTGCTCTTGGAGAACGAGCCCGGCGGGCTCACGCACGCGTTCTTCGTCTCCTCAGGTTCAGAGGCGATGGAAAGTGCGCTCAAACTCGCTCGACAGTACTTCATCGAGCGGGGCGAGCCCAATCGCACCCGCTTCATTGCGCGCCGGCAGAGCTATCACGGCAACACTCTCGGGGCGCTCAGCACCGGCGGCAGTCATGCCCGGCGAGTGCCCTATGAGCCCATCATGGCGGACCGCTTCAGCCGCGTCTCGCCTTGCTTTCCCTTCCATTATCGACGCACGGGAGAATCCGACGGGCAGTACGTGAAGCGTCTCGCCGAAGAGCTCGACACGGAGTTTCAACGGCTGGGACCGGACGCCGTAGCGGCCTTTTGTGCCGAGACGGTGGTGGGCGCCACCACCGGATGCGTCGCCCCGGTGCCCGGCTACTTCAAAGCCGTGCGCGAGGTGTGTGACCGATACGGGGCGCTCCTCATATTGGACGAGGTGATGTGCGGCAGCGGTCGCACGGGCAGCATGCATGCCTGGGAACAAGAAGGGATCGTTCCGGACATCCAGGCTATCGGCAAGGGTTTGGGAGGCGGCTATCAGCCGATCGCGGGCATTCTCATTTCAGGACGGGTCATAGCAGCCCTGGCATCCGGGTCGGGCGCTTTCGTTCATGGCCATACATACCAGGCGCACCCGGTGGCGTGCGCGGCGGCTCTCGAGGTACAGCGCATCATCCGCGAGGAGGATCTGCTGACCAATGTGCGCAATCAAGGCGTCTTGCTGGAAAGGCTTTTGCGCGACCGATTTTCCACCCATCCTCACGTCGGCGACATCCGCGGCCGCGGCCTGTTCTTTGCCCTGGAATTTTTGGAAAACCGCGAGGAAAAGCGTCCGTTCGACCCGGCCTTGAGGGTGCACGAACGAATCAAAAGACATGGTCTCGGTGCCGGGGTCGGCATCTATCCCACGGGCGGAACCATCGATGGACGAGCGGGTGATCACGCCATCATCGCGCCGCCGTACAACTCCCGGCCTCAGGAGATCGAAACCATCGTGGATCGGGTCGAAGCCGCCGTCCTCTCGATGTTCCGCGAACTGTCCCAATCCGGGCGCCGCGCCGGCTGAAGTCATTTCTTGGAAGCGAACTGCGCGATTCCGGAGATCATGATTTCGACGAACGCGTGGAACGAATCATCGAGCGGCGCATCCGTGCCGTTCTGCCAGCGCAGGATGAACGCCTTGTTGCCGAACAAGGCCATGTTCTGGGCGAGCACGGGATACTTGGAGTCCGGTACGCCCTCGAGCCGATCCTTGACTTCCTTCTGCCAGTGGCCGGCGTCGGTGGTTGGAACCGGACCAAACTCCTGAGTGGTGAACCCGACGACCCCCGCAATCACCGAGTTGTACGCCGCGACGAGGCGTGTACCGCTCAAGCCGGCATGCGCAAGAGCCGCCAGCAATCTCTCGATGAAATCGAAGTCGATGGCGGTGTTGGCGACGAGCTGTGCGCCGATGAGCGGCGCGCAGTTGGGGTGCCTGCGCAACGCGGCGCGAAATCGGTGGAACACTTCCCTGAGGTAGCCCTGCCAGGAATCATGGAACCCGGGAGGTGAAATGTCCTCCAGCACCAGCCGGACCACTTCGGCCAGCAGCTGACTTCGGTCCGCTACGTGCCACGTCACCGCGGTGGGAAAGATTCCGAGCGACTTTGCCAGATTCCGCAGGCTGAAATTCTCCAAGCCGGCTCGATCGATTTCCTCGAGAGCCGCCGCCACCACGGTGGAGCGATTGAGGATTCGATCCCCCGCCCCTTTTGCCTTTGCGCCTCTCCGACGGCCGCTGGGGCTCTTCCGTGTGCTGCGCCGCCCGGTCGCCATGATTTCTTCTCCGTGCTTGATCACCTGAACAACCACCATTGTACACGTCGAACATGTCCGTCAGAGCGTCATTGCCAGAGCGTATTGTCTGGTGTACAAGAGAGATGCTACATCAATAAATGACCGTGAATGGTGCTTCAAGATGTTGAACGAGCTTGGGCGGGTACCGGCGTGCGCCGGGCGTCGCTCTGACCGGGACCGCACGCCGTGAGCCCGCTTCCTGCGCATCGTGCGGTCATCGTCCCTGGCGTGCACGGTTACTGCCAAAAGACCATCCATGCCGGCGATGCCGTGGGATTTCACATCAGCTCAACGGTGCCTTTCCGTTTGTCCGTATATCAATTGGGCAGCGATCCAAATTCACGGACGACGGATCGGCTCATGCATCGATTCGAGGAGTCGCCTGCGGCGCCGCAGCCGATTCATCCGGGCTCCTACGTGTCCGTTGAACGCGGCTTGGATCCGATCCTGGCAGAGCGCGGTCTGTCGGCGGAGGTCTGGGTCAAACCCTGGAATTCCACGCTGCTTCAGGGCGTCATATCCGAGCATGATGGGAATACCGGATGGGGTCTGTTCCTCACGGCCGACGGCAATATCGCGCTGCAGTTGGACGGTCGTATCTTTATCGGTCCGTTGCTGGCACGGCGCCGCTGGACGCATGTCGCGGCGGCCTGGGACGGAGACCGGGTGGTTTTCTGGGTGGATGGCGCGCGCGCGGGCGAATGGGAATACGGGCATCCGCTCATCGTCGGTGTCGCGCCCCTGCGCATCGGCGCCGCCGGCGCGGGAGATCAGGCGGCACACTTCCTCGACGCCGACATCGCGATGCCTGCCCTATTCACCGGGTTCCTCGGCGATCGAGAAGTGCGGGAGCGTTTTCTTGCCGGGGGATTGCGGCGCCCGGTGGGCGGGAAGGTGCTCGCCTGTTGGCCGCTTCGCGAAGAACGCGGCGAGGCGGTTCAGGATTGCAGCGGATATGGCCGCACCGGCACCATCATCAATCATGCAACCTGGATGATCGGGGGCCCATCCTGGTCGGGGAAAGAGCATCCCATCTTCAGCGACAACGGCTATGACCCGTTCGCGGATCCCGATCGAGGACACGGCCTGAGATTCGCGAGCGATGATCTGGTGGACTGTCGATGGAGGGAGACGCACCGATTCGACGTTCCACGGGATTCCAAGTCCGGCATTTACGTGGGGCGCATAGAGTACCTGTTGCGCGGCGATGCTCTGGTCTACGACATCACCTTCATCGTGAAGCCGGCGCTCGATGCCGCCCCCGTCGAGGTGCTGGTGCTTTGCGCCACCAATTCGTGGCTTGCCTACAACTCGACGCCGTTCATGAAGAACATCGGTCCGAATCCGGTGTGGCCGCGCCGGGCCGTGGGACTCGAAGCGGCCAGCCCTGAAGCGCCGAAGTACGGCAGCTACACCTACCACCGCTGCGGGCAGCCCAGCTACTACACGGGACTGCGCATGCCTTGGCCGAACGCGAGCCCGGATGCGCTGTATGCGCCGGAAGGCACATCGTTTGGCCAATGGGCCCGCATGGAGCGACACCTCCACGTCTGGCTGGATGCCGAAGGTTACGATTACCATGTGGTCGCCGATTGCGACGTCGACCGCGACCCCGAGCTGCTGAAGTCATACCGCACCGTCGTCATTGCAGGGCACAGCGAGTATTGGTCGATCCGGGCGCTCGAGGGGCTGGATGCGTTTCTACGGGGCGGCGGAAGCGCCGTGGTCCTGTCCGGAAACACCATGTACATGCGCGTGAGCTTCGATGGCGAGTACACCGTCATGGAGCAGCGCAAGTCGGGACCCGAGGGAGATGTGTTGGGACCGCCCGCCGGTCCTCGGCGCGAGCAGTACCATAGCCAGGATTGGGCCCGGGGTGGTCCGTTGCGCTTCCTCGATCGTGCGCCCGGCCGACTGATCGGGCTCGAGACCGCGGGCTGGGCTTTCGCGGACGGAGATGACTTTGGCGTGTATCACGTGGAACAGCCGGAGCACTCTCTCTTTCACGTGCCGAACGAAACCCGGTTGGCTGCCGGAAGCACCTTTGGCCATGGCCTCGACGGCGCCCTGCCGCGTGCCATCGGTCATGAATGGGACTTGACGGAGCGCACGCTGCTCGAGATGACGCCATCGGTGCCGCCGGGCGAAGCGCTGCCCACGCCGGATGCCACGATTCAGGTCATCGCGACCGGCCGGCGCAAGGTCCCGGGAAAACTCGACGCGTACCTGGACTATTTTGCGAGGCAAACGGACTCGCTCGATGGCCTTTCCGCAGAGATGATCTATTGGGATCGGCCCCAAGGAGGACGCATCTTCAACGCCGGCGCCTGCGCCGCCGCATGGGTGCTCTCGGCCGATCCTGCGTTCTCCAGGCTCCTCGCGAACGTATTTCATCATTTTGGCATCGCCGCACCGCGCCGCTGAACCCGACTCTTCGACACCGCATGCACCTCGCTCGATGACCGCCCAAGACCCGACACCTCCGAAGGATGACGACCGATGAGCAAGCCCCGAGATGTCTTCAAAATAGCTGCCCTCGCTCTTTTGATATCCGCAGGCTCGAGCTCGGCGGATGAGCTGCCCCTGAAGCCGCAGCGGCAAGTCCGATTCAGCACGGACGAGGGTACCTGGATTTCTCTGGATGTATCGCCGGACGGCAAGACGGTCGTTTTCGACCTTCTCGGCCAGTTGTATACCATCCCCATCGAAGGTGGCCGGGCGACGCCGATAACGACGGGCATGGCCTTCAACAGCCAGCCTAGATTCTCACCTGACGGCAAGCACATCACGTTCATCAGCGATCGCTCGGGCGCCGAGAACGTGTGGACTGCGGCGCCCGACGGCACCGATGCACATGAGATAAGCAAGGACCGCAGAGCGGAGTTTGCCTCACCGATCTGGCTCGAAGGCGGCAAGCAGATCCTGGTGTCCCGGCGCAGCACCCTCTCGGGCGACGACGTTTTCGAGCTATACCAGTACAGCATCGAGGGAGGCACCGGCAGCCGCGTCACCAAAGGAGCCGACGGCGCGCCCGAAGATCAATCCAACGCAACGGGACCCGCCGGTTCGCCCGATGGCCGGTACGTCTACTACGCGAAGCGCAGCGCGAAGTTCAGTTTTACCCCCGAGTTCATGTCCTTGACCCCAGGGTGCCAGATCGTTCGCCGCGATCGATCCAACGGAGACGAGGAGACGATCACCGAAGCCATCGGCTCCGCCTTCCGTCCGCAGATCTCACCCGACGGAACGCAGCTCATCTACGGCACCCGCTACAAAACCGAGACCGCGCTGAAGATCGTCGATTTGCGCACGCGCGACGAGCGTTGGCTCGAGTATCCGGTGCAGCACGACGATCAGGAGTCCGAATATGGAAGCGCCTTCCACCGCGACATTCTGCCGGGGTACGCATTCACGCCGGACGGCAAGGACGTCGTGGTCAGCTATGGCGGAAAGATCCACCGGATCAACGTCGCCAGCGGAAAGGAATCCTTGATTCCCTTCGACGCAGAAGTTTCGCAGGGCATCGGTCCCGATCTCAACGCCCATTACCGGGTCGAGGAGGGACCGGTGCGATGGCGGGTGTTCCAGGGCGCTTCTTTATCGCCCGACGGACGCCGCCTGAGCTTTTCAGCCGCGAACCATGTCTACGTCATGAACGTCGGTGAGACCCCTCGGCGTCTCACCCATCGCAACGATCACGAATACCTGCCCGTCTGGTCGCCGGATGGCCGCTGGGTTGCCTACGTGACCTGGTCGCCCGAAGGGGGCGAAATTTGGAAAGTCCGCAGCGACGGCGGGGAGCCCACGCAGGTGACCAAGACGCCCGCCTATTACCGGGACATCGCGTGGAGCCCCGATGGGATGACCCTCGTCGGGCTCTCCGGACCGCGTCAGTGGCAGTTGAACAAGTCGGACGAATTCGCCGGCGGCCGAGAATTGCTCGACCTCGTTGCGGTTCCGGCGCAGGGAGGAGAGGTCAAGCGGATCGGTTATGCCGGCACGGGGACGCATCCCCATTTCGTCTCCTCGCAGCCCGGCCGGGTGTTCCTTTTTACGCCCGAGGGGCTGATTTCGCTGCGTCTCGACGGCACCGACAAGCGCACCATTCTGGCAATCACGCTCGACGGGAAACCGGCGCCGTTCCCCAGCACTTTTCTGGACGTGCAAATGAGTCCCGATGGGAAGTGGATCGCCGCCAGGGTTTACGGTCGGATATATCTCATGACGGCTCCCAACCTCGGCGACACGGTGACGGTCGACCTGTCGCCGGAGCGCATCTCGAGCGCGGCGCTTCCCGTGCGAAGGCTGAGCGGCATGGCCGCAGACTCGCTCTCTTGGTCGAGCGGCGGCCCGACCCTGAGCTGGACCGTGGGAACGAGCGTCTTTCGCCAACCCGTGACGGCCGTTTGGGCGGGATCGCCCGCTCCCCGGGAGCTCACCGTCTCGCTCGATTTTCCTCGCGCCACGCCCCGCGGCACGGTCCTTTTGCGAGGCGCAAAAGTCATCACCATGCGCGGCGACCAGATCATCGAGAACGCGGACATCCTGGTGCACGACAATCGCTTCGGCAAGATCGGCAGCCGCGGCTCCTTCGACGTGCCGGCGGATGCGCGCGTCGTCGATGTGAGCGGCACGACCATCGTTCCAGGGTTCGTCGACCTGCACCCGCACTGGTTCAACGTCCGCCGCGGTGTCTTGGACCCCGATGACAATTGGGACTTCACGGCGTATCTCGCCTATGGCGTCACAACCGGGCGCGATCCGCAGACCATGACCTTCGACACGCTCGCCTACCAGGATCTGGTCGACATGGGCGAGGAGCTTGGACCCCGGGCCTATTCGACCGGTCCCGGAGTGTTTTCGCCGACGGATTTCCAGTCCTACCAGGAAGCCCAAGAATACCTGGCGTCGTACAAGAAGAATTACCGCCTGGACTACGTGAAGGCGTATCTCACCGGAAACCGGCAGCAGCGCCAATGGGTGGTGCAAGCGTCGCAGCAATTGAAGATCATCGCGACCACCGAAGGACATTCAGATACGGAGCTCGACCTCACGCATCTCATCGACGGCCTCGAGCTCGAGCACAGCATGCCGACGACGCCGCTGTACAAGGACGTCGTGGAAGCCATGGCGCAGTCCAAGGTCACCTACACCCCGACCTTGGTCGTCTCCTACGGTGGTCCCCTTTCCGAGGATTACTTCTACGAGCACACCGACGTGCAGAACGATGCCAAGCTGCGGCATTTCGTGCCGAACCATATTCTCGATGCCATGACGCACCGGCGCCCGATCTGGTCGGCCGACAACGAGTACGTATTCGAGCGCCTGGCGGCCGAAGACAAAAAGCTGATCGATGCGGGAGCACGGGTCACCCTGGGCTCACACGGGCAGATGCAAGGCCTCAGCTACCAGTGGGAGATGTGGCTTTTGGCAACCGGGGGCGTGAGCCCGATGAACGTGTTGCGTTCTGCGACCATTCGGGGCGCGGAAGCCTTGGGTCTCGCCCAGGATCTCGGCAGCATCGAGGAGGGCAAGCTCGCGGACCTCGTGATCCTGGCAAAAGACCCGCTTCTGGACATCCACAACACCAATACCATCCGTTACGTCATGAAGGATGGCCGGCTTTACGAGGGCGACACGCTGGACCAGGTCTGGCCCGTCAAACAAACCTTGCCGAAGGCCTGGTGGGTCGGCGATGTGCCGGCCGCTGCGGTACCGGCCGCCGCGGACAATGGAGGCACGGCGCGCCCGCCGACGAGGGACTAGCGTCCAGGCATCGCGAATCACTGCACGGCGAATGCCGGCGTGACGCTGACGTCCTTGCGGGGCAGCCCGATGATTTGCCGCGCTTCAGCAGCACTCGCCGGCTCGTACCCCATCTCCCGCAAGACCCTGACGATGCGCTCGGTCAGCTGAACGTTGCTCGCCAGCTCTCCATGCCGATAATACAGGTTGTCTTCGAGCCCCACGCGCACGTGACCGCCCAACAAAAGCGAGTTCACGGCCGAGGGAAGCTGCGCGGGGCCTATGCCGCTGACGCAGAAGACGCTATTTTTCGGCAGCATATCGACCATCATCTGCAATATCCGCGGGCTGTAGGGCATCGCATTCTGGAATCCGCGATGAACGCCCAGGACGAGATTGATGAAATGCGGGGCTTCGTCGAAACCCGCTTCTATGAGCGCGGCTACGTCCTGCAGTATGTGGGTCGGGCTGAACACCTCCCATTCCGGCTTGATGCCCCGCTCGCGCATCGCCGCGGCCAGCTCCCGGCACCGCGACGGCTGGGTATTCATCAGCAATTCCCGGCCCCCGAAGCTGGCGATGATCGTGGTGGCATCGAGCGTGCACATTTCCGCGCCGCCTTCCAAGCCCTTGAGCCTCTCCTCCCACAGAATCTCCCAGTACCCATTCGGGCCCTGGGCGATCATGTCGCCATGCACACCGCCCCCGGTGGAATTATTGATGACGATGTCGCACTTGGCCCTGATCCGCGTGTTTAGATCCCGATAGATTTCGGGGTTGCACGTCGCCCCGTCATCAGGCCGCCGCGCATGCAATGCAACGACACTCGCTCCAGCGTTGTAGCAATCGTAGACATCGCGGGCGATTTCCGCCGGTTGAGTGGGCAACTTGGAATTTTGTTGCTTCATGGCCATCCCGCCGGTTGGCGCGATGGTGACGATGACCTTGTTGCTCGACACGGCGGCACGCTCCTTCCGTTCGGTCTCCAAAACATCGTAGCCGTACGTTCGCAGCTTACATGACCGACTGTACAATGCACAATGGACGCGACGCGATGAACAGGATGCGGGTGGCAAGCGGAGATGATCGAGTGCTGAGATCTGCACCGACGCCGGTCGTGCAGGTCGACGCCTATTGTTGGCGTGAGCGGCTTCCGTCATCAAACCTGGCTTATCCGCTCCTCGATCATGGCCTCGAGCTCGGCCAGGCTTTGGCCAACGCTTTTCCCGGCGGTATTGAGATGCAGGTGCGCCTGCCGGTAAAAGGGCTCACGCGCCCGAAGGATGTCCTTGAGCTCGCGCATGGCTTCACGGCTTCGCGCCATGGGTCTCAGATCTCCCTGGTCTATGACTCGCTGCATATGCTCCTCGGGCGAGGCGCGAATCCAGACCGCGAGCGTGGCGTCCAACAGCAGCGGCAACGTCTCAGGGTCGGCCGCGAGCCCCCCGCCGGTCTCGATCACCGCGGCGGGATCGCTGGAGAGCACGTTCTGCAGCGCTTCGCGCTCGAATCGCCGATAGCCGGGCTGACCTTGGAGTTGCAGTATCTCGCCGATCGTCGCGCCATATTCGCGCTCAACCTCCCGGTCGAGCTCGAAGAAGGGCACACCCCGCTGCTCAGCGAGGCGGCGGCCGAGTGTGGTCTTGCCAGCGCCGCGCAAGCCGATGAGGGTGATGTAGGCCCCGTTCGGGGACGATGCGTCGGAGCCGCCAAATCGCCGCGCCAGCAGCCGCTGCGCCTCGTGAACGTCATCTTCCGGGAGCCGCCCGAGCAGTCCGACGATACGTTGGGCCGCCGGACCCAAAGAGTGCTCGGAGAGCAGTGAATCGGCGGAGCGCCCCATGGCAGCGGCAATCCGCCTCAGGACCAAAATCGAAGGGTTGGCCTCGCCGCTCTCGAGTTGTGCCAGAAAGCGCAACGAGACACCGGAGTCCGCGGCAAGGGCGCTGCGGGTCATGCCACGTTGTGCCCGAGCCTCCCGGATTCGCGCCGCCAAGGAATCGAGATACACATCCTTGCCCTCGTGATTGCGCCGCGGAGCGGAGCGGCGTCCGGACTTGCGCGTCATGCGGGAATCCGCTCGTCCAGGAAGCGCCGAGTCGCGGCGAGCACTCGATCGGGTTGATCTCGATGCGGCGAGTGCCGGGAGTCGGACAAGGGGAGCGCCTGGGCACCCGGCACCGCGCGCTCGATGCTGTCGATTTGCTCGAGCGTTCCGTATTCGTCCTCGGTGCCTTGCATGGCCAGCACGGGACAGCGGATTCGCGGCAGCAACCCCTCTATGTTCCAGGTGCGAAATCGCGGGTCCAGCCAGATTCGGTTCCATCCCCAGAAGGTGCCGTCGACATCGACGTGATGCCGCGCCAGACGCGCCCGCAGGTCGGTGCTCTCGAAGGCGGCTCGTGTCTGCTCGATGCTGCGCACCGTGAGAGCTTCCACCTTGACGTGCGGCGCGAGCGCCACCACCGCCCGGGCCGTGCTGCCCGGCTCCGCGGCTTGGATCAGGGCAATCGAGGCGCCGTCGCTGTGACCGAACAGAATGGGCCGCTGGATGCCGAGAGCCGACAGGAGTACCGGCAGGTGAACACGTGCCTCCTCGTGCATGTAATCGAGGCTCCGGGGCGTATTGAGCGCAGCGGAGCCGCCGTACCCGCGCCTCGAATAAGCCAACACGCGCGCACGAGTGGCTTGGGCAAGCCGCTCCGGGAAATCGCGCCACATGGACGTGGAGCCCAAGCCTTCGTGCAGCATGACGATGTCACGGCCGGCGGCGTCCGATCCCGCGAAACGATATTCGATGCCGGCTCCGCCGATCGTCAGTCGCTGCGTCTGCATAGCTCTCTGAGGCGAAAACGCTGAATCTTACCAGTCGCCGTCTTGGGCAGATCGTCCACGAACTCGATCCAACGCGGATACTTGTAGGGAGCGAGCCGCGACTTCACGAACATCTTCAAATCGGCGGCCAATGACTCCGACGGCACCGCACCTCGAGCCAGCACCACGTAGGCAATGGGCTTCACCAGCCGATCAGCATCCTCCTTCCCGACCACCGCGGCCTCCTGGACGGCGGGATGCGAAACCAAAGCGGATTCGACCTCGATGGGCGATACATAGATGCCGCCCACTTTAAGCATGTCATCGGCGCGGCCGGCGTAGACATAGTCGCCCGACTCGTCGCGTCGAAACCGATCTCCGGTGCGCGTCCATCCGCCGACGAACGTTGCCTGGCTGCGCTCAGGCTGATTCCAGTAATGGCGGGCGCTGCTCGGACCACGAACCCAGAGATCGCCGATTTCGCCGCTGGGACTGTCTTCGCCGGCGTCATTCACGATCCGGGCATCGAAACCGGGGACCGGGACGCCCAAGGTACCGTGACGCACCCGCCCCGGGCGGTTGGAGATGAAGATGTGCAGCATCTCGGTCGAGCCGATGCCATCGATGATCTCGACCCCGGTCCGCGCCTGCCAGCGACGGGCCACGTCTTCGGGCAATGCCTCGCCCGCCGAGTTGCAGAGACGAAGAGATACCTCCTCGCGCGGGGGTAACACATCGTTCGCAAGCAGCGAGGCGAACAACGTGGGTATGCCCGAGAACAAGGTGGGTCGATGCTTTCGCAGCCGCTCAGCCACCGAAGCCGGCGTCGCCCGCTCCGCCATCAGAATTGCCGTCGCGCCCACCGACAGCGGAAAAACCAGGGCATTGCCGAGGCCATAAGCGAAGAAGAGCTTTGCGGCGGACAACACCACGTCGTCCGCGGTGATGCCGAGGGTCTGCTGCGCATAGAGGGCTGCGGTCTGGATGGGACTGGCGTGCACGTGCACGGTTCCCTTGGGCGCTCCGGTCGATCCCGACGAATAGAGCCAGAAGCAGGGGTCGTCGCGATGCGTTTGCGCGGGTTCGACGCGGTCGGGACCAGCGCTCAGAAGATCGGACAAGGCATGAGCGCCCGGTGGCAGCGTGGACCCCGACACGATGACGTGTCTCAGCGCGGCCGCGTGAGCGATGCCCGGCGCAAGCTGCGGCCACAGCGTATCCGAAGCCGCCACCGCAACGGCCCGGCTGTCCTCCAGCATATAGGCGTAGTCGGACGCCGCGAGGAGCGTGTTTAGCGGCACGGGGACTGCGCCCGCGAGGATGGCGCCGAGAAAAGCCGTCGGGAAGTCGATGCCGTCCTTCAGGCAAAGGAGCAAGCGCTCCTGCGGCTGGACGCCGAGGCGTTGCAATGCCGAGGCAAACCGATGCGCGCGCGCGGCGAGCTCTCGATAGGTATACGAACCGACATCGTCGATGATCGCGACCTTGTCGCCCCGTCCAGCGCGGAGGTTCCTCTCCAAAAGATCGACCGCCGCGTTGAATCGATCTGGGATCTCGGGAAGCGTCCCAGCGACGCGTGCCTCGAACGTTGCGATTTCCACAGCCTCTCTCCGGGTCGCGCGCCAGCATTGGCACTATAGTGCATCCTGTTGCCGAAATGTATGTCTAGATTCCCTCGTTCGTTGCTTGACCTGATGTATCCCCGACGTGATAATGCAGTATAGTGCACTTTTAGCGCCAGGAATTGGAACCATGGCCGAGCCTGCCAGCCTTAGCCCGTCACCGTCGCAGCCGGTCAGCTTCGACACCGACCCCGCTCGCTATCGCCACTGGCGAATGTCGGTCGACGGCCCTGTCGTGACGCTCACCATGGACGTTGCGGAGGAGAGCGGAATCCGCCCGGGTTACCGGCTGAAGCTGAATTCCTACGACCTCGGGGTCGATATCGAGCTCTACGACGCCCTGCAGCGCATCCGGTTCGAGCATCCGGGCGTACGGACCGTGGTCATCACCAGCGCCAAGGATCGCATCTTCTGCTCAGGCGCCAATATTTTCATGCTCGGGTTGTCCAGCCACGCCTGGAAGGTCAACTTCTGCAAGTTCACCAATGAGACGCGCAATGGCATCGAGGACGCGAGCCGGCATTCCGGTCTCAAGTTCATCGCGGCCTGCAACGGGACCACGGCGGGTGGCGGCTATGAGCTCGCCCTCGCCTGCGACGAGATCGTGCTGGTCGACGACCGGTCCTCCGCGGTCAGTCTGCCGGAAGTGCCGCTGCTCGGCGTCCTGCCGGGAACGGGTGGTCTGACACGCCTGACCGACAAGCGGCACGTGCGCCGCGACCGCGCGGACATCTTCTGTACCACCGTCGAAGGGGTGCGCGGTGAGCGCGCGAAGGCCTGGGGCTTGGTGGATGCCGTGGTGAAGCCGCAGGCCTTCCCGAGTTACATCCAGGAGAGAGCGCTTGCGCTCTCCGCCGACAGCGATCGGCCCGCGGATGCCAGGGGCATCACACTGTCGCCGATCGGCTGCCGCGCCGACGCCGGCGGGTTGCACTACGGATTTGTCGACGCCTGTTTCGATGTGAGCCGCCGGCAGGTCGAGATCACGGTGTCGGCGCCGGATCAAGCGCCGACGTCGATCGAGGACGCGTTGAATCAGGGTGCGGGCTGGTGGCCGCTGCGCATGGCCCGCGAGCTCGACGAAGCCATCCTCAATCTGCGCACCAATCATCTCGAGCTTGGGCTCTGGATCCTGAAGACCCGGGGGTCGCGCGAAAACCTGCTCGCGTTCGATGACTTCCTGCTCGCGAACCGTTCGCACTGGTTCGTGCGCGAGGTGATCGGCATGATGCGTCGCACGTTCGCGCGGCTCGACGTGTCCGCGCGTTCCCTGTTCGCATTGATCGACGCCGACAGCTGCTTTGCCGGCACGTTCATGGAGCTCGCCTTCGCTGCGGATCGGATCTATATGCTGAACGCGGGCGACCAAGGCGGCCGCCTGGCGTTGTCGGCGATGAACTTCGGCCCGCTACCGGCGGTGCACGGCAAATCACGGCTGGCGAAGCGTTTTTACGAGGATCCCGCGGCACTGGCGGCCGCCGAGAATACGCTCGGGTCGGTGCTCACCGCCTCCGCGGCCGAAGCGCTCGGTCTCGTGACAGCCGCGCCCGATGCGCTCGACTGGGACGACGAGATCCGCATCGCCATCGAGGAGCGCGCGGCTCTCTCTCCGGACGCGCTGAGCGGCCTCGAGGCGAATCTGCGCTTCGGGCCCGGCGAGACCATGGAGACCCGCATCTTTGGGCGCCTGTCCGCGTGGCAGAACTGGATCTTCATCCGGCCCAACGCCGTCGGCGAAGCCGGGGCACTCAAGGTGTTCGGCACCGGCCGCAAGGCCAAATTCAATCGAGACCGAATCTAGGACGCTCATGAGCATCAACTACGGCGACAAGATCCCGAACAACGTCGATCTCTCCAGCGACAAGGTGCTGCAGCGCGCGCTCGAGCGCTGGCAGCCCGAGTTCCTCAACTGGTGGTCCGACATGGGGCCTGAGGGTTCGCACGCCCATGACGTGTATCTTCGAACCGCCGTGGATGTGCACCCGAGCGGCTGGGCTCATTTCGACTACGTGAAGATGCCGGACTATCGTTGGGGTATTTTCCTGGCGCCCGGCGATCCGAACCGGAAGATCCACTTTGGAGATCATCGCGGCGAAGCGGCCTGGCAGGATGTGCCGGGCGAGCATCGCGCCAACCTGCGGCGCATCATAGTCACCCAAGGCGACACGGAGCCTGCGTCCGTGGAACAGCAACGCCATCTCGGCCTCACCTGCCCCTCGCTCTACGACCTGCGAAACGTGTTCCAGGTCAACGTCGAGGAAGGCCGGCACCTCTGGGCGATGGTGTATCTTCTCAATCGCTACTTCGGCAGAGACGGCCGTGAGGAAGCCGAGGCTCTTCTGCAGCGCCGCTCCGGCGATGCCGACAACCCTCGCATCCTCGGCGCCTTCAACGAAAAGACGCCGGACTGGCTCGCCTTCTTCATGTTCACTTATTTCACGGACCGCGACGGCAAGTACCAGCTTTGCGCGCTGGCCGAATCGGCCTTCGACCCGTTGGCCCGCACCACGCGGTTCATGCTGATGGAAGAGGCGCACCACATGTACGTGGGAGAATCGGGTGTGGCGCGCGTCATCAAACGGACCTGTGAAGTCATGGCACAGCACAAGACGGACAATCCCGAGCGCCTGCGCGCACTCGGCGTGGTGGATCTGCCGACCATTCAGCGCTATCTGAATTTCCATTACAGCGTGACGCTCGATCTGTTCGGTGCCGACGTGTCATCCAACGCGGCGACGTTCTACTCGAGCGGCCTGAAAGGCCGCTTCGAGGAGGGAAAAATCGAGGACGACCACCTGCTCAAGGACGCAACGTATCCCGTGCTGCAGGTGGCGGATGGCCGCCTGACCAGCGTCCAGGCGCCGGCGTTGAACGCGCTCAATGAGCGTCTGCGGGACGACTACATCAAGGATTCCATCGCCGGTGTCGGCCGCTGGAACAAGGTCATCCGCAAGGAAGGGGTCGACTTCGAGCTCACCGTGCCGCACAAGGCGTTCAATCGCAAGATCGGCACGCTCGCCGGGGTCAAGGTGGCTCCCGATGGACGGGTGATCGGCGAAAGCGAGTGGGCTGCCAAAGAGAAGGACTGGTTGGCGACGGATGAAGACCGCGCCTTCGTGGCCTCCCTCATGCGCCGGGTGGTGACGCCCGGGGCCTTCGCCGGATGGATTGCGCCGCCGGAGCGGCCGATCAACAGGCAGCCCGCGGACTTCGAGTTTGTCCGCTTCAACTAGTCCCGGGCCGTTGAGCAGAGCGCCGGGAGCCTGGATCCGTACGAAGCGATGACAGGCGCCGAGCGGCTGCGCGCGCAGTTGGAAGGCGACCGACTGATCGTCGCGCCGGGCGCGCACGACTGCATCAGCGGCCGGTTGATCGCGCAGGCCGGGTTCGATGCCCTCTACATGTCCGGCGCGGGCACCGCGGCCATGCTCGGTTACCCCGACTACGGCCTGGCCACCATGACCGAGTTTGCGGACAACGCCGGCCGGTTGGTCGAGGCCACCGCCCTGCCCGTCATCGCCGACGCCGACACGGGCTTCGGCAACGAGCTCAATGCCGTGCGGACGGTCCGCGAGTATGAATCGCGTGGCGTGGCCGGGATTCAGCTCGAGGACCAGGCATTTCCTAAGAAATGTGGGCATCTGGACGGCAAGCAGCTCGTCGACGCGGACGACTTCCTGGACAAGATTCGCGCCGCCCATGCGGCGCGTCGCCATCCCGCCTTCGTGATCATCGCCCGCACGGATGCGCGCAGCGTGTTGGGAGTCGAGGCGGCGGTCGAGCGGGCGAATCTTGCGCTGCAGGCCGGGGCCGACGTCGCCTTCGTCGAGGCGTTCCATGTATTCGAAGGGCCGGCGGCGCTCGTCGAAGTGGATGCGCCGGATCTGCAGCAACGGCGCCCCCACCTCGACATCCAGCGCATCGGCGACGGCGGGCTCGGCGAGCGCGGCGCTGATGGCCTGCTCACCGAACTTGAATTCGAACCCCTCGGCGCGCAGCAGTGAATACAGCGAGGGCCCGCTCATCTGCTTGCGGGTGAAGCGCCCGGCGATGTCGTCGGGTACGTAGGTCACGACGTAGAACACCGCGGCAGTCCCGCGTCAATTGACTTATGGTCACGTGTGCGCCAGTCTCCGGCGTATCTCGTCATTGGACGAGGCTGGACGGGAGTGTTGATAAATCATGGCAGCGAGGTATGAGACGCAGGACGCGTTCAGCTCGGACGGCACCAGGCTGTCCGTCCGCGTCCACGGCCGGCGAACGGCGCCCGCCATCGTCCTCATCCACGGATACTGCTGCTCGCAGCTCGCCTTCTCGCGTCAGGTGGACAGTGCGCTGACCGACAAATATCGGCTCGTCACCTACGATGTGCGCGGTCACGGCCAGTCGGAGAAGCCCGACGAGCCTGCACGCTACAGTCGAAACAAGCTCTGGTCCGATGACCTGGACGCCGTGCTCGACGCGCTGGACTTGCGCTCCGCCGTGCTGGTCGGCTGGTCCATGGGCGGGCGCATCGCCGCCAACTATCTCTACACCCACGGCTCGAATCGCATCCGCGGCGTCAACTTCGTGAGCACGCCGGCGTTCGCGGATCCGAAGACGGCATTCCGCGGTCCCGAAGGCGCGATTTCGCAGCAGACGCTGTCGCCCCGGTGGGAGGAGCTCATCATCGGCACCGCACGGTTCATTCGCGCCTGCACCGCGGTTGCATCCACCGGTGAGGACTTCGACCTGATGATGGGGGCAGCCATGGTGGTTCCGATGGTTGCGCGCCAGGGCAGCTACCAATGGCACATCGACTACGGCGACGCCATGCGTGGATTCGACATCCCCGTTCTCGCGACCCACGGCGGAAGCGATCGCTTGATCCTGCCCGTGGCCGCGCAGGCCATCGCCCACCGCATGCAAAACGTCGAGCTATCCATCTATCCGGAGGCTGGACACATGCCGTTCTTCGAGAGTCCGTCCCGATTCAACGCCGAGCTCGACGCATTCGCCGCACGCTGTTACGCGGCGTGAGGCGCCGCGCGAGAGACATTCACGCCTTCAGACCCAAGGAGATAGCCATGGCCACCAACCCCAAAGCCGCCGGCCGTGAGGCCTCGACCGCCGCTCTGCCCATTCGCCTGCATCACAGCGCCTACGTCTGCGCCGACCAGGAGCGCACGCGCCACTTCTACGAGGACATGCTGGGGTTTCCCCTGCTCGCGGCGTGGGTCGAGGAAGCGGACCTGCCGGATTTCCCTGGCGGCAAGCGCTCCTTCAGCCATACGTTCTTCGGCATCGCCGACGGCGGTGCGCTGGCATTCTTCAATTTTCCCGACCCGGAGGTCGCGGAGCGTTACAAGGCCAGGCAGCAGTCCATCTTCGTGCACATCGCGCTCGCCGTCGACGAGCACGCGTACGACGAGCTCAAGAAACGTTTGATGGATGCCAAGGCGTTTGCGTTCGAGTTCGATCACGGCTACTGCAAGTCCGTCTATGGCCACGATCCGGATGGCCTCCTGCTGGAGTTCACCGTGGACCCGCCCGACGTCGACAGGATCAACGATCAGCAGCGCAAGACCGCGCACGAGACTCTGCGACGCTGGTCCCAGGGCGACCGCACGGTGAACAACGACGTCCGCCCGCATCACTGAACCGGAGCCTCCATGGACCCCACCCAAGTCCTTTTGATCGAGAACGCTTGCCTGCGCCTGCTCACCCAGTACGTCGTGGCGACGGATTCGGACGATGCCGCCTCATGGCTCGATGTCTTCACCGACGATGCGGTATGGGAAGCGCCGAACCTCCGGCTCGAGGGACGGCCGGCGTTCGAGAAGTTTTTCGCCGGCCGCACCAACCACAAGACCTCGCTCGTGCGGCACTTCTCCGCCAATGCGCTGGTGCAGATCCAGGATACCGACCACGCGACGTCGATCTCGACGATGCTGGTATTCCGGCAAACGGACTACCCAGGGACCGGTCCCGGCGCTCTCAAGGATCCGACCGCGATCGTGCAGAACGACGACGAGTTCGTACGCGGCCCGAAGGGTTGGAGGATAAGCCGCCGCGTGACCTCGCTGGCATTCGCCGCGGCGACCTGAGCGCGGCTGGAGAGGGCGCCACCGCTCGGAGGCATTCTCTGCGCATCGCGTGGAGAGCCGGGGCATCTCCTCCGCGCGCCCGATGTCCGCCTAGCGCGCGCGAAATGCCAGCACGTCGGCGCGGCGCATCGCCGCCGGACGCAGGCGAACGCCGAAATTCTGCAGGTACCGCGTATAGAATTCGGAGCGCGTGAAGCGGTGACTCTGAGAACCCCGCGACTCCATCGCGATCGCAGCCATCAGCGATGCAATTCGGCCGCTCGACGGCCAATCGAGCCCGTGCAGGATGCCGTGCAACAAACCGGCCCGGTGCGCGTCGCCGCATCCGATCGGGTCCGCCGCACGGTACACTCGTGCCGGCGGAATCTCGTAAGTGTCGCCGCCCGCGCGAATCAGGCATCCGTCAGGACCTCGCATCACGATCAGCGCACGCACCTGTGCCGCAAGGCGCCGCTCGGATTGCCCGGTGCGCTCGCGCAGCGAGCGCAGATCCCGCTCATCGACGACGATCCAGGAAGCACGCTCGATCCAGGCTCGCAGCTCCTCGCCGTCGAACTGTGCCAGCGTATGACCCGGCTGGAACAGCAACGGGACTCCGGCGCGCGCCAGATCGTCCGCGTGACGCAACATGGTCGCGCTCGCGCCCGGCGTGATCACCCCCACCTCGATGCCGTCCGCAGCCCCGATGCCATGAAGGTGCGCGGCATCCATCGCACCGTCGTGAACCGCGGTGATCCGGTTGCGATCCGCGTCCACGACGATGGACGCCCGCGCGGTCGGAGCCTGCTCCGACATGCTGATCCAGCGCGTCGACATGCCATGCGCAAGGAGCCAATCGAGATAAGGTTCCGCGTCCTTGCCGACGCACGCCACCGGCGCCCCGCAATCGCCCAGGAATCGCAGGTTGTAGGCGATGTTGCCGGCGCTCCCGCCGTAGCGGCGCGCCGACGCCGGCAGGCGAATCGTCCAGTCGACGCAGACGCCGCGTTGAGCGGTCGTACGTTCGTGCATGATTCCCGCGAACTCGCTCACGAACTCGAAGCAGACTGCGCCCGAGATCAGGACGCGGGGCGGCGAGGACGCCGGGGCCTGCCGCCTCAGCGTCGTGGACCGCGACGCGGTCATCGCTTTCGCGAGACCACGAAGGTCTCATCGTTGAACCAGAGACCCGAGTTCTCCTGCAAAACCCGGTGCGTCACGTCGAGGTAGGCGCCGGTGGTGACCACCGAATCCAGCCGCTCCTCCTCGATCTGATTGACGTAGATGGCGGCGTTCCAGGCCGCGAACAGCGTCGAGGTGCCGATGCGGTCGCCGATCTCCGATGGTAACGTGTGCATGTCGTAGCGAAAAATACTCTTCGCGTCGGACTGCGCGGCAAAGTGGAAGTCTCGAGCGTCGCGCCCGAGCTCGGCCTTGAGCGCGGCGATCAGCGCGTGCCGGTCGATCGTGAACGGATTCTCGCCGGGCCAGAGCCTCCTGACGATGTCGAGCCCCGGGTCGTTTCCGCAAGACTGTATGCCGAGAAGTCTCCCCCCGGCGGCGAGGCTCCTCACGAGTGGCGCCAGCACTTTCTCGGCCTTGAACCTGGCCGACATGCGTGCGCGCCAGGGCTGCGACGCCAGCACCAGATCGTAGCTCTCGAAGACTTTTCCCGGCTTCGGTATCACCGGATCCAGCAGGAACTTGTGGTCGTCGCGGTAGACGATCAGCACCGAAGGGCGTACGTAGATCGGATTGCCGGTCTTCTCGCTCGGCCGCGTCTGCCAACCATGCGCCAGCGCCGGCCCGAGCTCCTCGATCTGCTCCGCATAATCATGAGCAGAGGATCCGGCGAGCCTCACCTCGTGCCAGTTGAGCGCGATTGCCGCCTGGCGGTCGCGCGGCATGAGGCGCGGCGCCTCCGCGTAACTCAGATTGGTCACGACGAAGACCGTGGCCGGATGCTCGAACAGACGATCCGGCAGCTTCTCGAGCCCCAGCCGCACGTCCTCCAGGCTGATCTCCTTCGCCACCACCCGCATGGGCACGGTCGGGAAGAGCCGATGCACGGTGCGCATCAGTCGCACCAGAACGGTGGCATCGCCCATGCCTGCGTCGAACAATCGGATCGCCGGCGGCGCCGGGAGGATGTGCGCAAGCTCCAAAGCTGCGCGCCGGGCGATCGCCGATTTCTCGTTGCAGGTGTTGACGAAAGCCAGGTACTTCTGGCGGTTGTCGTAGAAGCGGAACGGCGTCCCGCCCTCTTCCGCGCGGATCGGCGCCGGGCCGGAAGCCTTAGAGCTGGCCCTGCCGGCTGCAAGCCTCATCAGATCAAGCCCTCGTAGGAGCCCCCGTCGAGCTGCAGATTCTGGCCGGAGATGAATCCCGCCTGGGCGCTGCACAGAAACGCGCAAGCATCGGCGAACTCCTCGGGGCGTCCGAAGCGCCGGGCAGCGACCGTGCCCACGATCTGCGCCCGCGCCTCGTCGTAGCTGATGCCCTGCTCGCTCATCATGCGCTTCGCCATGTAGTCCTGGCGCGGCGTGTCGATGCGCTCCGGCAGCAGGTTGTTGATGGTGACGTTGTCCGGCGCGACCTCCTTCGAAATCGCCTTGCACACCGCGGTAAGGCCGGTGCGTGCAGCCGTCGAAAGACCCATGGGATACATCGGCGACTTCACCATCGCGGAGGTGATGTTGACGATCCGCCCGAATTTGCGCGCCCGCATGCCGGGCACCAGCGCACGGATGAGCAGGATGGCGGGGATCATGTTGGCCTCGAAGGCGGCGATCCATGCATCGCGAGTCCATTCATCCAGCTTGCCGGGCGGCGGACCTGCATTGTTGTTGATCAGGATGTCCGCCTGGGGGCAAGCCGCGATCAGCATGGCGCGACCCTCGTCGGTGGTGATGTCGGCCGCGACGAAGCGGCAGCTCCCCTCGCCATGCTCGGCTGCGATTGCAGCCCGGGCATTTTCTAGCTTCTCGGCACTCCGGCCGTTCAAGACCACGCGGACACCCTCGCGTGCCAAGGACTTGGCGCATGCGAGACCCAGACCCTGCGAGGATGCGCAGACGATCGCCTTGCGGCCCGCAATGTTGAGTTCCACCGATTTGTTCCCCTGATTGATCGAATTCGCCGGCGCCGCCGGTCGCGCGGATCACGCAAAATAATAAGGCATGGGCTCCCTTTATGGCAACGTGTGCGTAAGGCGCTCGCGATGCCCGTTCCGAACACGTATCATCCTGGACCATGACGGATTTGAAGCGGCATTCGAACACGGTCGGCGGACGTGAGGTTGCGGCGGCGAACGGCGCCACCTTCGAGTCTTTCGACCCTTTCACGGGCGCCCCCTGGGCCGCCATTCCGCGCTGCAGCCCGGCCGACGTGGACGCCGCTGTACAAGCCGCCCGAGCGGCCTACCGCTCGCCCGCGTGGCGCGGACTCACGGCCACGGAACGCGGCAAGCTCCTGGTGAAACTCGCCGACGTGATCGCCGAGCGCGCCGAAGAGCTGGCCGCCGTCGAGGTGCGCGACAACGGCAAGCTGATCTCGGAGATGCTGACCCAACTGCGCTACATCCCCGAGTGGTATCGCTATTTCGGCGGCCTCGCCGACAAAATCGAGGGGGGCGTGCTGCCCATCGACAAGCGCGGCCTGCACGCTTACACGCGCCGCGAGCCGCTCGGGGTGATCGCCTGCATCACCGCCTGGAACTCGCCGCTCCTGCTGCTCACCTGGAAACTCGCCGCGGCGCTGGCCGCGGGCAACACCGCCGTCATCAAACCCTCCGAGCACGCCTCGGCCTCCACCCTGGAATTCGTCAAGCTGTTCGAGATCGCCGGCTTTCCGCCCGGCGTCGTCAACACCGTCACCGGGCTGCCGGATGAGATCGGCCCCGCCCTCACCCGCCATCCGGACGTGGCCAAGATAGCCTTCACCGGCGGTGAGTCCGGCGGCCTGCATGTGTATCGCGCCGCCGCCGAGGGATTGAAGCACGTCAGCCTCGAGCTCGGCGGCAAATCGCCCAATATCATCTTCGACGACGCCAAGTTGGAGAATGCGGTGAACGGCGCCATCTCCGGCATCTTCGCGGCCACGGGCCAGACCTGCATCGCCGGCTCGCGGCTGCTGGTGCACCGCAAGGTGCATGACGAGGTCGTCGACCGCCTCGTGGCGCTCGCCAAGACGGCCCGCATCGGCGACCCCAAGCGCATCGACACGCAGGTCGGCCCCGTCACCACCCGCCCCCAGCGTCAGCGCGTGCTCGACTACATCGATATCGCGAAGAGCGGCGGGGCCTCCTGCGTGCTCGGCGGCGGCGTGCCCGGCGATCCCGGTCTTGGGCAAGGCTGGTTCGTCGAGCCCACCATATTCACAGGCGTGAACAACACCATGCGCATCGCGCGCGAAGAGGTGTTCGGCCCCATCCTCGCCGTCATCCCCTTCGAGGACGAGGACGAAGCCCTGGCGATAGCCAACGACACCCCCTACGGCCTCGCCGCCGGCGTCTGGACCACGGATATCGGCCGCGCGATCCGTATGTCCGACCGTCTGGAGGCGGGCACCGTCTGGGTCAACACCTATCGCGCCATCAGCTTCATGGCCCCGTTCGGCGGCTTCAAGCGCAGCGGACTGGGCCGGGAGAGCGGCCAGGACTCGATCAACGAGTATCTGCAGACCAAGTCGGTGTTCATTGACACCAGCGGGCAGGCTGCGAACCCGTTCGTGATCCGGTAGGTTCGCGGCGCAGCGGTTGACCGTGTGAGCTCGCAGGAGGCTTACTGAACCTCCGCGCGGCTCATTCGATCAGGGTAGCCGCCGTCCCCGGCTCCACCCGATTCTCGATCGCCCCCAGCCCCTCGATCTCCACTCTCACCCGGTCCCCTGCCTTGAGCCAGCGCGGCGGCTTGTACGCAATCCCCACGCCGCCGCAGGTCCCGGTGAAAATCAGATCGCCCGGCTCGAGCGTCACGGCCTTGCTCAAATACTCGATCTGCGCGTACACGTCGAAGACCAGGTGCCTGGTATTGGATTTCTGGCGCTCCTCGCCGTTCACCAGGCAGCGGATGCCCAGCTTGTGCGGATCCTGCACCTCGTCCGCGGTGGTGATCCAGGGCCCGATGGGTGCGTGGGTGTCGAACGACTTGCCGATCACCCATTGGGTGGTGCGGAGCTGCCAGTCCCGCACGCTCACGTCGTTGCCGACACAGTAGCCGAACACGACCTCCTTGGCACGCTCGCGCGACACGTTTCGGCAGCGCCTGCCGATCACGGTCACCATCTCGCACTCGTGATCGAGGTGGGTCGAGGCGGCCGGCAGCTCGATGGGATCGAATGGACCGTTGACGGACGTCACCGCCTTGGAGAACCAGACCTGGTCCTTGGGAATCTCGAGGCCGGACTCTTCGCAGTGGTCGGCGTAGTTCAGGCCGATGGCGAAGACCTTGCGCGGCGCGCGCACGGGCGCCTGCAGCTTGGCCGCGGACAGCGCAAGATCGGCGGGACGCGAGGCCGCGCTCTCGAGTTTCGGCCCCCATCCGGCCCAGCGCGCGATCAGCTCGATCATGTCGGCGGGCGCGCCTTGCACGTGGCGCGACACGTCGACGATGCCGTTCCCGGACACGATGCCGATGCGTGCGGAGCCGTCGACCAAATATGTTACAAGCTTCACTGGCGCTTTCCTTCGGACGATTCGCAGGGGTGCGGCGCCGGACGCCGCGTCTTTAGAGAATTTTCCCAAGCATAGCATATGGACACGTGTGCTATGGAATGCAAGAATCGCTTGGGGGATACACATCGGGAGCGAACTGGAACATGTCGGGCAAGGACGACGCGATCCTGCTGACCAGCGTGGTCGGCAGCTATCCGCAGCCGGATTGGCTGGTCGATAAGGACGTGTTGCGCGGGCAGTACGTGCCGCGCGTGCGCATCGAGAAGCTCTGGCGCGTGCCGCGCGAGCAGCGCGACGCGGCGATCCGCGACGCGACGCTGCTCGCGATCCGAGACCAGGAGGCGGCCGGCATCGACGTGATCACCGATGGCGAGACCGCGCGCGAGAGCTACAGTAATCATTTCGTGATGGGGCTCGACGGCATCGACGTCGACGATCCCGCCACCATCACCAGCCGTATCGGGCACCAGGTCCGCGTGCCGCGCGTGATCGGACCGGTGCGCCATCGGGGCACGGTGGAGCTGGTCGCGGCGTCGTTCCTGCGCTCCCACACCAGGCACCGCGCCAAGATCACCATTCCCGGCCCCTTCACCCTGGCGCAACAGGTGAAGGACGAATACTACGGCGGCGATCGGCGCGCGCTGGCGCTGGATTTCGCGGCTGCCGTGAATGCAGAGGCCCGCGCGCTCGAGACCACGGGCATCGACGTGATCCAGGTGGACGAGCCCTGGCTTCGAAATGATCCCGAGGGCGCGCGAGCCTATGGGGTCGAGGCGCTCGACCGTGCTCTCGAGGGCCTGACGGTGCGCAAGGCGCTGCACATGTGCTTCGGCTATGCCTTCCTGCGCAGCGGGCACAAGCCATCCTCCTACGAATACCTGGCCGAGCTCGCCGGCTCGCGCATCGACGAGATCTCCATCGAGGCGGCGCAGCCCAACCTGGATCTGAGCGTGCTCGCCGAGCTCAAGAACAAGTCCATCGCGCTCGGCGTGCTCGATCATTCGACGGCCGAGCCTGAAGGCGCCGAGACCGTCGCCGCACGCATCCGCGCGGGCCTGAAGCATCTGTCGCCCGAGCGCCTCATGCCCTCGCCCGACTGCGGCATGAAGTACATGACGCGCGAGGCCGCCTTCGCCCGCCTGAAGGGACTCGCCGACGGCGCCGCTCTGGTGCGGCGAGAGCTGTCCTGAGCGTGGGCGCGGCGCGCATGCCCATTGGATACGTGTGCAGCGGCGGTGCCGCATGCCCCTGAGGACATTCGGGGCCATCGCCGACCTCGCGCCATTGGTGGGCCAGGAGCTATCCCTCAGCGATTGGTTCCCGGTGTCGCAGGAACGGATCGCGATATTCGCCGACGCCACCGACGATCACCAGTGGATTCATCTGGACACTGAGCGGGCGCGAGCCGAGTCGCCGTACAAGAGCACCATCGCCCACGGCTTTCTGACGCTGTCGCTGCTCGTGCCCCTGTTCGCTTCGGCCCTGTCGATCGGCGGCACCAAGCTCAGCGTCAATTACGGGCTCAACCGCATCCGCTTCACCTCGGCGGTGCTGGCGGGCGACCGCGTTCGCGGCCGCTTCACCCTGCAGGAATACACCGACCTGGCGCCGGGGGCGCAGCTTACGTGGAAGTCCGCGATAGAGCGTGAGGGCGCGGAAAAGCCCGCCGTGATCGCCGAGTGGATCATGCGCCGCTACCCTTAGCCGCATAGAGGACTCCCATGCACGGGCTCATGCAATTCCAGCCGCTGCTCCTCACCGGGCTGCTCGAGCACGCGGCGCACGCGTTTCCCCGGGTGGAGATCGTCTCGGAGAGCTCCGCCGGCCGTTTCCGCTACACCTACGCGGAGGCCGCCGCGCGTGCACGCCGCGTGGCCTCCAGCCTTCGGAGCTTGGGGCTCCGCGAGGGCGATTTCGCCGGATGCCTGGCCTGGACCACCTACCGCCACTTCGAGCTCATGTACGCCGTGCCTGGCGTGGGGGCGGCGCTGCACACCGTGAACCCGCGCCTCTCTCACGATCACATCGGATACTCCATCAAGCACACCGGCGAACGCGTCATGTTCGTCGATCCGGACTGCATCGAGCTCATGGAGCAGATCGCCCCGCGCACGCCCGACGCCACCACGTTCGTGGTGATGTGCTCGCGATCCGAGGCGCCGCCGACGCGGCTGCCCAACGTGCGTTTCTACGAGGATCTCGTCGATGGCGGCGATGCGGAGTTCTCATGGCCGGTGTTCGACGAGCGCACCGCCTCCACGCTTTGCTACACCTCCGGAACGACGGGCGACCCCAAGGGCGTCCTCTACAGCCACCGCGGCACTTATCTCTCGGCCCTTGCCATCGCCGCCTCCAACGTGTGGGGCATCAGCCGCAAGGACGCCATCGTCGTGTTGGCGCCCTTCTACCACTGCAATGCCTGGGGCGCGACGTATCTGGGGCCCATGGCGGGCGCCAAGCTCATCCTTCCGGGCCGCGCGATGGACGGCAAGAGCCTGCAACGCCTGATCGTCGAGGAAGGCGCGACGGTCGGCCCCGGCGTGCCCACGGTGTGGCTCGGCGTCGCCGACCACTGCCGCGAATCGGGCGCCGGCCTCGGCAAGCTCGATCGCATCGTGTGCGGCGGAGCCGCACCGCCGCTCGCGCTCATGCGCACGTTCTGGCGCGATCACGGGGTCCGCACCGTTCAGGTCTGGGGCATGACCGAGACCACGCACGCGGCCACCAACCTCTGGACCGATCTCGACGTGCTCTCCGGCGAGGCGGAGGCGCGCGCGCCTCAAGGCCAGCCGGTGTTCGGCACGCGCATCCGCGTCGTGGGCGATGACGGCAAGCCGCTGCCGAGGGACGGCAAGTCCATCGGTCACCTGCAGGTGCAGGCACACTGGTGCGCGTCCGGCTATCTCAAGCGGCCGGACGTGGCACTCTGCGATGCCGACGGCTGGCTCAAGACGGGCGACCTCGCGGTCATCGACACGGACGATTCCCTGCGCCTGACCGACCGCCTCAAGGACGTGATCAAGTCGGGCGGCGAGTGGGTGAGCTCGGTCGATCTCGAGAATGCCGCGATCGGCCATGCCGCCGTCGCGGAGGCCGCCGTCATCGGAGTGCCGCATCCGCGCTGGCAGGAGCGTCCGTTGCTGTTCGTGGTCAAGCGTGCCGGCGCGGAGCTTTCCGCCGACGATCTGCGCGGCTACCTGTCGGGCGTCGTCGCCAAGTGGTGGGTGCCCGAGCAGGTGGTATTCCTCGACGAGCTGCCGCACAACTCGACCGGCAAGGTGGCCAAGGAAGCCTTGCGCGAGCTCTACCGCAGCAAGATCGCGGCACAGGCCGGCTAGCGGCGGGCCCGCCGCAACCTGACTGCGCCGGCGCGCTCGGCCGCGTGCGCCTTAGATTGGGCGGACCGGCCGTGCCGCATGCGGCGATCGCGGCGCCGCACCCTTCGGCGCAACGTCCAGCCGCACGGCGATGCCCTCGAGCTCTGGCCTCGGCGGCGCATAGAGCTGCATCACCAGCGGGTCGTGTCCCGGGATGATGTGATCCGGCGATTCCGCCAGGCTCTCCACCAACCGGAACGAATCCAGCATGCGGCCCACGTCGAGCGTCACGGGGAAAGGCCGGTCGGTCGCCATGTTCTCGAAGTAATGCGAGCTGTCCGAGGCGAGCACCAGCCAGCCGCGGGCGGTGTGCACGCGCACCGCCTGAAGACCGGCTGTGTGGCCGGGTGTCGGATGGAGCGTGAGGCCGGGCGCCAGCTCGACCGCGCCGTCGTGCATGTCCACCCGTCCCGCGAAATTGAGCCGCACCATGCCGAGCACGTCGTCGGGCTCGTACGCGTGCGCAAAGCAGCCGTACTTCATGTATCGTCCGGTCGCATATGCCATCTCACGCTCCTGCAGATGGAAGCGCGCGCGCGGAAAATTGTCGAAGTTCCCGACGTGATCATAATGCAGGTGCGTGATCACCACGTCCTCGACCGCGTTCGGGTCGACGCCCAGCAAGGAGAGACTTTGCGACGGACACCTGAGCCATCGACGCTTGCGCCGCTCCGCAACCGGCGCCGTGAATCCCGTGTCGACCGCCCATGCCCTGCCGTCGCCCTTCACCAGCCAGACGAAGTAGTCCATCGGCATCGGTGTGTCATGGGGGTCGCCGCCGATGAAGTGCTCGGGGCGGCGCGCATCGCGCGTCGCGTAGCGGATTGCGAAGACCTCGTAGCTCGGAAATTTACCGCTCATGGAGAATCTCGTGGCGTCGCGGCGCGGATGCGCCTCAGCACCGATTCTCGGCACCAGCGGCGCGCCGTGTCAAACGGAATCCGCAGGGTCGTCGTAATCGTGGCGGCTTCGACATGAGCAAGCGCGTCGCGGCCGGCGATTGGCGGGCCATCATCGACGGGGCACGCGGCCGCGCGGCCGGCGGCGGCCGGGTGCTGAAGCAGGACCGGAGCCGCCAGCGTAGCGAGGAAATCATCGCGGCGGCGCTCCGCGTCTTCGCCCGCGACGGCATCGCCGGAGCCAGGATCAGCGACATCGCTGCCGAGGCAGGCGTGCCGCCGGCCTCCATTTACGACTACTTTCCTGGCAAACAGGAGCTGGCCTATGCGGTGCCGATCGTGCACCAGACCGGGTTCTTCGGCGAATTTGCTGCGCAGGCCGACGGATTCGGAACCTCTCGCGATCGCCTGGCGCACTATCTCTGGCTCACCGCCGATTACGCGCGCCGCCATCCCGTGTGGGCCCGGGTTCTCTATCTGGAGATATGGCCGAGCGTCCTGGTCAAGGACTCGCGCGTCCGTCACGTGCTCGATGACTACGCGCGCATCATGATGAGCCTGATCGCGGAAGGGGCCGGGCGCGGCGAGTGGCCGCGGCAGGCAGAGCCCTTCCAGGCGGCCACCATCTTCACCGGCGCAATCGGCCAGTTGATCATAACGTGGCTCCTGTACAAGAGGCCCCGAGACCTGGTGGGCGCGGCGGCGCCCATGGTCGCGCGGATGCTGCGTCTGCTCGACGACGAACCGGTCCCGCCGCGCCGCGCCAGAATCCGAAAATAATTCGAGATTCAGTTTGACTTGCCGGGGTGCTGGGCGATAATTGCACGCATATTCTGCGGTCTTGGACGGAGAAATCATGGCGATCCGATTCGATGGGCGCGTTGCACTGATCACGGGCGCGGGCAGCGGTCTCGGCCGGAGTCATGCCTTGCTGCTCGCCTCGCGCGGCGCGAAGGTGGTCGTCAATGATCCGGGCGGCGGGGTGGACGGCAGCGGCGGCTCGCGCTCCGCGGCGGACGCCGTGGTCGAGCAGATACGCGCGGCCGGCGGCGAGGCCATCCCGAGCTACGACAGCGTCTCCGACCCGGCCGGCGCGGAACGCATCGTCAAGACCGCGGCCGATTCCTTCGGACGGCTCGACGTTCTGGTGAACAACGCGGGCATCCTGCGCGACAAGACCTTTGCCAAGATGGGCCTCGACGATTTCCGCGCCGTCGTGGAGGTGCATCTGCTGGGCTCGGTGTACTGCACCAAGGCCGCGTGGCCGCTAATGAAGGACAACGGCTACGGCCGCATCGTCATGACCTCCTCCGGCGCCGGGCTGTACGGCAGCTTCGGCCAGTCCAACTACGGCGCCGCAAAGGCCGCGGTGCTCGGCCTAATGAACGTGGTGAAGCTCGAGGGCATCAAGAACGGCATCCTGGTGAATGCGGTGGCGCCGATCGCCGCGACCCGCATGACCGAAGCGCTCTATCCCAAGGCGGCGCTTCCGCACCTTCGCTCGGAGTACGTGTCGGCCGCGGTAGCCTATCTTTGCAGCGAAGACTGCCAGGTGACCGGCCACATCATCAGCGCGGGCGGCGGCTATTTCGCGCGCGCGCAGATGATGGAGGGCGAGGGTGTGTGGCTCGAGCCCGCGGTCGCCGGCGATCCGGACGCCGTGGCCCGCTCCTTCGAGCAGATCTCCGATCTCAGCGCCGCGCGGGGATTTCCGGGCGCCGCCGAGTATGCCGAGAACGTGCTGGGCCGGTTCGGGCCGGCGGGTACATGAGCGAAGCGCCGCACTTCCTCGGCCGCGTGGAAGGCGGCATCGCTTGGGCGGCGCTCAACCGGCCCGACGTGATGAACGCCTGGTCGCCGGAGATGCGTGAGGGCCTCATAGAATTCCTGATGCGCGTCGAGCACGATCCTGCGGTACGCTGCGTCGTGCTAACCGGCAGCGGCGAGAATTTCATGGCGGGCGGCGACGTGAAGGCCTTCACGGCCGATCTCGCGCAGGCGCCTGAGCAACGGCGCAGCTACTTCGAGCGGACCTGCCACGCCATGCATCCGATCATCTATCTCATCCGCCGCATGCCGAAGCCGGTGATCGCGAGCGTTCAGGGCGCCTGCGCCGGTCTCGGCGTCAGCTTCGTGCTGGCCTGCGACCTCGCCATCGCCGCGGACAACGCCTTCTTCACGCTCGCCTACGTCAAGATCGGCACGACGCCGGACGGCGGCGCATCGTTCTTCCTGCCGCGCACCGTGGGCATGAAGCGCGCCATGGAGATCGCGCTTCTGAGCGAGCGCCTGGATGCCACCACGGCAGAGCGGCACGGCCTGATCAATCGTGTGGTGCCTGCCGGCCGGCTCGGCGAGGAGACTCGCGCGATGGCCGGGAAGCTCGCCCTCGGTGCGACGCAGGCGCTCGGACGCACCAAGGCGCTTCTATCGAGCGCGCTGTCGCGCGATTTGGAATCGCACCTGCAGCAGGAGGCCATCAATTTCGCGGCCAGCACCGTGACCTCGGACATGATCGAGGGCGTGACCGCCTTCGTCGAGAAGCGGCGGCCGAAGTTCGAGAACCGCTGATGGCGGGCGCACGCGAACGGGAGACACGATGATCGACGGCGTGGGTTTCATCGGGCTCGGCAAAATGGGCGGCGCGATCGCGGGCCGGCTGCTCGCCAAGAGCGGTCGGCGCTTCGTGGTTTTCGACACGCGCAAGGACATCGCCGATCAATTCGTGGCCAAGGGCGCCACCTATGCCGACAGCCCCGCCGCCGTGGCCTCGAGCTGCGAGGTGGTGTTCGCGAGCCTGCCGACGCCGGCGGTCGTGCGTGAGGTGGCGCTCGGCGCGGGCGGGGTGATCGAGGGAGGCACGGTACGCGTCTTCATCGATGTCTCGACCACCGGGCCGCAGGTCACGGAGGAAGTCGCCGCGGGACTCGCGGCCAAGGGCATCGACATGATCGATTCGCCGGTCAGCGGCGGCATCGCAGGCGCGGTGAACGGCACGCTGGCCGTGATGGTGGCGGGCAAGGCCGCGAGCATCGAGCGTTGCGCCGACCTTCTCGCCATCGTCGGCAAGGTATTCCGCGTCGGCGAGCGCCCGGGCCTCGGCCAGACCATGAAGCTCTGCAACAACTTGCTGTCGTCGGCCGTGCTGGCGCTCACCTCGGAGGCCATGGTCCTGGGCGTGAAAGCCGGCCTGGATCCGCAGGTGATGCTCGATGTGATCAACACCGGCAGCGGCCGGAACAGCGCCAGCACCGACAAATTTCCGCGCTCGGTGCTGCCGAGGACGTTTGACTTCGGCTTCTCCACCGGGCACATGTACAAGGACGTGAAGCTTTGCATGGAGGTTGCGGAGCACCTGGGCGTGCAGATGTGGGTCGCACCGGCCGTGCGTCAGATCTGGCTGCAGGCCTGCCGGGAGATCGGGCCGGATTCGGACTTCACGGCCATCGTGAAGTGCATCGAGCGCCTGGCGGGCGTCGAGGTGAAAGCCGTGCCGGCCAAGCAGGGCGCATAGCCTCCCCGCATTCCAATCCACGAGGAGAGTTCAATGTCATTCGAGAAGGGTCTGGAAGTCCGCAAGGCCGTGCTGGGCAGCGAGTTCGTCGAGAAGTCGATCAACTCGGCCGACGATTTCAATCGTCCGCTGCAAGAGCTGGTGACCGAATACTGCTGGGGCGCGGTCTGGACGCGGGAGGGCTTGACCCGCAAGACCCGCAGCATGCTGAATCTGGCAATGCTGACGGCCCTCAACCGCCCGCACGAGCTCAAGATGCACGTGAAAGGAGCTTTGCGCAACGGCGTCACGCAGGACGAGATCCGCGAGGTGCTGCTGCAGGCGACCATCTACGCGGGCGTGCCAGCCGGCGTCGATGCCTTCCGCATCGCGCGCGAGGCGTTGAACGAGGCGAAGAAGGAAGGCTGAGGCGGGCCATGGCCAACACCGAAGTCAAGTCGGAAATCGCGGGCACGGTGCAGAGCATCGAGAAGCACCCCGGCGAGGAGGTCGCCATCGATGACGTGATCGTTCTGCTCGACTGCATGAAAATGGAGATTCCGGTGGTCGCGCCGGCCGCCGGCCGGATCGCGGCTCTTCACGTCAAGGCGGGCGACACTCTCACCGAGGGACAGCTCGTGGCGGTGATCGAGCGATGACCTGGCAGCCGGAGATCGATGACCTTCGGGAGCGCGAAAAGCTCGCGCAGCAGATGGGCGGTGCAGAGAAGATCGAGCGCCAGCGCAAGGGCGGCAAGCTCACCGTGCGTGAGCGCATCGACCATCTGCTCGATCCCGGCAGCTTCCACGAGATCGGTGGCATCGCCGGGAAGGCGTCGTATGACGCCGAGGGCCGCTTGAGCGGCTTCCTACCCGCCAATTTCGTCATGGGCCGCGGCAAGATCGATGGACGCCCGGTGGTGGTCGGCGGCGACGACTTCACCGTGCGCGGCGGCGCGATGGACGCCGCCATCGGCAGCAAGCAGGTCTTCGCCGAGCAGATGGCCAACGAGCTCCGGCTGCCCATCATCCGCCTGGTCGACGGCACCGGCGGCGGCGGCTCGGTCAAGACGCTCGAGAGCGACGGCCGCAGCTACGTGCCCTACAACCAGGGCTGGGACTGGGTGGTCGACAATCTGGCCAAGGTGCCGGTGGTCGGACTCGGCTTGGGATCGGTGGCGGGCCTCGGATCGAGCCGTCTGGTGACCAGCCACTACTCGGTCATGGTCGAGGGCATCTCGCAGATGTTCATCGCCGGCCCGCCGCTGGTGGCGCGAACGGGCGAAACCGTGACCAAAGAAGAGCTCGGCGGCACCGACATCTGCGCGCGCGCCGGCGCCGTCGACGACATCGTCGCGTCCGAGGCCGAAGCTTTCGCCCGTGCACGCCGCTTCCTGGGCTACCTGCCCTCCAACGTGTACGAGCTCCCGCCGCGCGGCCCCATCACCGACCGCACCGATCGCCGCGACGACTGGCTCATCCAGGCCATTCCGCGCGACCGCCGCAAGGTCTACGACATGCGCAAGATCGTGCGCAGCGTGGTCGACACCGATTCGTTCTTCGAGTTCTCGCGCAAGTACGGCGGCTCGGCCATCACCGGTCTCGCCCGACTCGACGGCTGGCCGGTCGCGGTACTCGCCAGTGATCCTTACCACTACGGCGGCGGATGGACAGCCGATGCCTCCATCAAGATCACCCGTTTCATCGACTTCGCCCACACGTTCCATCTGCCCGTCGTCAACTTCGTCGACGTCCCGGGCTTCCTGATCGGCAAGCAGTCGGAGTCGGAAGGCACGATTCGCCATGGCGCGCGGGCCCTCGCCGCCCTGTACCAGGCCAACGTGCCCTGGTGCTCGATCCTGGTGAGGCGCGCCTTCGGCGTGGCCGGCGCCGCGCATGCCGACCACACCAAGCTCCACTACCGTTACGCGTGGCCGTCCGGCGACTGGGGCTCGCTGCCCATCGAGGGCGGCATCGAGGCCGCCTATCGCGCCGAGCTCGCGGCAGCCGAAGACCCGGCGAAGCTTCGTGTCCAGATCGAAGAGCGCCTGAACGTCTTCCGGTCTCCGTTCAGAACGGCCGAGGCGTTTCTGGTTGAGGAGATCATCGATCCGCGCGAGACGCGCCCGCTGCTCTGCGAGTTCGCCAACCTGGCCGCACCGCTCCGCCAGCCTGGCACCGTGGCGACCTCGTTCCGACCCTGAACCCGCGCCGCTCCTCAACAGATCGCCACCGAATACGCAAGGATCATGATGCCCGCAACGCTACCGCCCGCGCCCGGCGCCGAGTACGAGAAGTACCTGAAGAGCGGCGAGTTCCGCCTGCAGAGTTGCAGCGCCTGCGGCAAGCAGATCTTCTATCCGCGCACGCTCTGTCCCTACTGCGGGTCGGTCGCGCTCGAATGGCGCGCGGCGTCGGGACGCGGCATCGTGTATTCCACCACCACCGTGCGCCAGAAGCCGGAGCGCGGCGGCGACTACAACATCTCCGTCATCGAGCTGGCCGAGGGTGCGCGCATGTTGAGCCGGGTCGAAGGCATTCCGGCCGCGGACGTGAGGATCGGCATGCCGGTCGAGGCCGTGATCGGCGAGGCGAACGGCGCCGCGCTGGTGCTGTTCCACCGGGCGGAGCACTGACATGAGCGCACGCAATCTGCGCGGCTCCGCGGCGTTCGTCGGGACCGGGCTCGCCGGCATCGGCGCATCGCCCGGCTTCACCCATCTGGACCTGCTCGGCCTCGCCGTCCACGACGCCCTCGAGGATGCCGGCATTGCGCTCGCCGAGGTCGACGGCCTGTTTACTGCGAACATGGCCAACATCCTCCCCACTCTCGCCGTCGGCGAGTACCTCGGCATCAAGCCGGCGGTCGCGGTCGGCACCAACACCGGCGGCAACTCCTTCGTGGATCATCTGCTTTGGGCCACCATGGCGCTCGACGCCGGCCTTTGCAACGTCGCACTCGTCTGCTACGGCAGCAACGCGCGCACCGGCAAGGGCGCGCCGCCCGATGCGCCGCCCTATGAGTCCGTCTACAATCCGCGCGAGCCCATCTCATCGTATGCGCTGGCCGCCGCACGCCACATGCATGTCTACGGCACCACCCGCGCGCAGCTCGCCGCGGTGGCGGTCTCCGCTCGTCAATGGGCGCAGCGAAATCCGGCCGCCTTCGCGCGCGATCCTTTGTCCCTGGACGATGTGCTCAAGAGCCGCATGATCTGCGATCCCTTGAGCCTGCTCGATTGCTGCCTGGTAACCGACGGCGCCGGCGCCATCGTCATGACGCGGCCCGACCGCGCCCGGGACCTCGGCAATCCCCCGGTGTACCTGTTGGGCTGCGCCAGCGCACAGAGCCACCGCCAGATCAGCCAGATGCCCGATCTCACCGTGACGCCCGCCGCGGTCTCAGGCCCCCGTGCCTTCACGATGGCCGGAGTCGAGGCCGCCGACGTCGACGTGCTCCAGCTCTACGACGCCTTCACCATCAACGTGATCCTGTTCCTCGAGGACTTGGGCTTCTGCAAGAAAGGCGAGGCCGGCGCCCTGGTCGCGAGCGGCGCCATTGCGCCGGGTGGATCGCTGCCCGTGAACACCAACGGCGGCGGACTGTCGTGCGTACACCCCGGCATGTACGGCATCTTCGCGATAATCGAGGCGATCGAGCAATTGAGAGGCACGGCGGGAGAGCGGCAGGTCAAGGGCGCGGAGGTCGCGATCGCTCACGGCAACGGCGGACTTTTGTCCGCGCAGACCACGGCGATCCTCGGGACCGCCGCCACCGTTTGAGCTGCTTTTAGCCCTCCAGCGCCGCCGGCATCAAGGCCTCGGGCGATCCATGCTCGACGCCCTTGCGCAACGGCGTGCAATCCACCGGAAAGTCCTGCGACAGCTCCGCACCTGCATCCTCGAGCATGCGCAGGAACGTGCCGAGATGCCGGGTGCCGCCGGTGGGGATATCGTGCATCACCACGACGCTCCACGGGCGAGACTTGCACTCCTCGAGGGAGGTTTTCATCCAGGTGTCCGGCTGCAACCGCTCCGGCGCGACGTGCGTCCAGAGCACCACCGTGTACTTTCGCTCGACCAAGGTCTGCCACGTCGGGGCGTTGAGAAGGTGCCGCCCGATATTGGCACGTCCGAACGGCCGGTACAGGGGCTCGCCGCCGCGCAAGCTCCCGAGCAGCTCATCGGTGGCAAGCAGCTCCTGCACGCCCTCGAAAGGATTCTCCAGCAGGCCGAACGGCACGGAATGGCTGAAGGAATGATTGCCGATGCGATGGCCCTCGCGCGACGCCCTCTCCGCGAGCTTGTGGACCTCGGGATTGGCGATGTTCTTGCCAAGCAGGAAGAACGTGGCCTTGGCATCGTGCGCCGCCAAGGTATCGAGCACACGAGGCGTGATCTCGAGGTCCGGACCATTGTCGAAGGTGAGTGAGACCTGCATCGCGAACCAGCCTACCTGCCTTACGCACACGTGTCCATGTCGACGCACTTTCCACGAGGCAGCGCGGCGGTGGGGCCATCCGCGATTTGTGCTACGATGATGTTCACATAATTCAAAGACTTACATGAGGCAGGGAATGT
>DATAYZ010000146.1:0-1680 GCA_036272295.1 Steroidobacteraceae bacterium | reverse complement strand
CCGGAGCGCGCCGAAGACCTGCGCGGCGATGCCGTTCTGGCCGCGTATATTTTCACCCACCATGCAGATCAGCGCCTTCCGCCCCTCGTACTTTACATCCGCGAACTTGCGCAGGTCTGCGGCAATCTCCGGGAGGCGTTCGTTGGAATCCACGGTGAGGGAAACGCTGACCTCCGAGGTGGAGACCATGTCGACCGAGCACTTGTGGCGGTCGAAGACCTCGAAGACGGCCTTCAGATAGCCGTGCGACATCAACATGCGGTTGGCGACGATGTCGATGATGGTGAGCCGTTTCTTGGCGGCGATGGACTTGAACGGGCTCCGGCAATGCGGGGCGAGTGCGGTGATGCGGGTGCCTTCGTTCTGGGCGTCGCGCGAGTTCAGCACCAGCACGGGAATGTTCTTCTCCACGGCGGGCAGAATGGTAGCCGGATGCAGCACCTTCGCGCCAAAATAGGCGAGCTCCGAGGCCTCGTCGAAGCTGATAGTGCGCACCCGCAGCGCGTCCGGGCAGATGCGCGGATCGGTGGTCATGATGCCGTTGACGTCGGTCCAGATCTCGATCGACTCCGCGTGCAGACCGCCGCCGATAAGGGCGGCGCTGAAATCCGATCCGCCGCGGCCCAGCGTCGTGGTGACGCCCTCCGGCGTGGAACCGATGAATCCGCCGAGGATAGGCACCCGGCCGGCCTCCACCAGCGGCTGCACATGCTGGCGCAAACGCTCGGCAATCAGGTCATCCTGCGGAATCGCCTTCATGTGCTGCGCGTCGGTGATGATGACGTTGCGCGCATCGACATGCGCGGCTGAGATGCCGCGGGCGACAAACGCTGAGGCGACGATCGGGCTGGAGAGCCGCTCGCCATAGGAGGCGACGATGTCGGTGGTGCGCGGCGTCACTTCACCGACCGCGGCAAGGCCGCGCAGCAGCTCGTCGAGCGCGTCGAAATGTTCGTCAAGGAACGCAGTGATCGGGGCGATTGTGTCTGCCGGGATCAACTCGCCGGCGGTCTGGTGATGCCGGGCACGCAAGGCAACGCTGGCTGCTAGCGCAGATGTCTTATCGCCGCGTCCGGCTGCGGCTGCTGCGTTCAGCAACTGGTCGGTCACGCGCGCCATGGCGCTCACAATGACCACTGGCTGCAGACCGAGCGCGAGCCGTCCCGCGACGATATCGGCGGTGCGGCGGATGGCGGTAGCATCCTCCACCGAGGTGCCACCAAACTTCATGACGACAAGTTTCATGCGGGGACAGCCGCCGTCGCGGAGCGTGTACCGCCCAGTTTGCCCAGTTGCATCAGCAGCTCGGCGTTCAGCAAGGCAGCGCCCGCTGCTCCGCGGATGGTGTTGTGCGAGAGCACGGTGAACTTCCAATCCAGCAGAGTGCACGGGCGTAGACGTCCGACGGTCGCCGACATGCCGGCCCCGCGCATGCGGTCGAGGCGCGGCTGCGGGCGATCCTCCACGGGAGTGAATTCGACCGGCTGCGCAGGTGCTGTGGGCAACTGATGCGATGCGAGGGGCTGGAATTCGCTCCAGGCGGCCAGCACCTGCTCGCGCGTCGCGGGCACCCGCAGCTTGATCGAGACGCTCTCGGTGTGGCCGTCTTCCACGGCGACACGGTTGCAATGTGCGCTCATGCGCGCCGCGTACGGACGCACAGCCGCACCCTCGAGCGTG
>DATAYZ010000145.1:0-33659 GCA_036272295.1 Steroidobacteraceae bacterium | reverse complement strand
AGCTCTTACCCGGACGGGACGGTACGCCCGAGCGGCGGTCGAAGGGAAACGGAGCCTCCTCCCTGGCGCCCACACTCCTAGGTCTTGTCGTCGTCCTTCTTTTTGGTCGCGGCCTGCTTCTTGAGCTTCAGCCATTCGCCCAGCTTGCGCAGGTCCTTCTTGCGCGCGGCGGCGGCGGCTTTGGCCAGCTTGCCGCTGTCGTACGGGTCGTAGCCCTTTTTCGTGCCGAGCGGATTCGCGCGCACGCCTTCAGCAGGCGTGGGCGCGTCATCGGCGAGCGACAGGCCGGCGCCGCCCTCGAGTTTCTTCAGCCGATCGGTGCCCACCTCGCGCCCGTAGGCGCCGGTGCTGACCGACCATTCCCAAACGGCGTTGCCACGGTCGTCGAACTTGACTCGACCCGTGGTCTTGTCGGCCGCGCCGGCGTCTTCCGGTGCGAACGAGAAATCCTCGTCCGTCCGAGGAGTGGATTTTGGCTTCTCTGCGCTCACGACCCCTTTATTAAGCCAGCACCGCGTTAAGTCAACCTCAAGTGGTTGAAATTACGGGTCCCGTCACGCTCGAAGCGGTGACTGCGTCACGCTTTCAGGTGATGCTGCGCGCGCCAGAGCGCCATGGCGGTTTTACCGTCATTCCAGTCGCCGCGCAGCACGTGCCCGACCGCTTCGTCGAGCGGCAGCCAGCGAACCTCGAGCTCCTCATCGGAGTCGGGATTCGACGCGCCCAGCGTGAGCTCGCGGGCGAGGTAGAGGTGGATGACCTCGGTGAATATGCCGGGCGCGGGCAGGAACCGTCCGAGCGGCGTCCAGCTCCGGGCGCAGACCCCGGTCTCCTCCTCGAGCTCGCGCACGGCGCAGGCGTCCGGCCGCTCGCCGCGGTCGAGCTTGCCGGCGGGGATCTCCCAGAGGAAATCCTCGACGCCGTGCCGATATTGGCGCACGACGCAGACGCGGCCCGCCGCGTCCAGCGCGACGATGGCCGCGGCACCCGGATGGCGCACGAAGTCGAGGTCGTGCTCGCGGCCGTTGGCGTACCTCAAGAGCTCGCTCGAGACCTCGATGATGCGGCCCGTGAAATGGTGCCGGCTGGCGATGACGGTTGGCTTTTTCATCGGGCGAGTCTACCGAACCGCGGCGCCGCGGGAACTGAGACGCAGGCATGCCTCGTTCTCCCGACAGCGCAATTGCCTGTGACCTGGCTCCGCGCGCGACGGCGGCGGGGCGGTCCATCCTTGCCGCTCGCGCATTGCAAGCACCTCTGGATATACGTACAGTACCGGCACGCTCATGATGAAAGCAAAGCCCAACGCGTTCGACTCGCTGAACCCGTCGCAGCGCCGCGCAGCAACCTTCGGCGCCGTCGAGGAAGGCAAGGGGATCTCCGCGGGCCCGCTCCTGATCATCGCCGGCGCGGGCACCGGCAAGACGGCGACCCTCGCGCATCGCACGGCGCATCTCGTCCTGAACGGGGTCGAGCCGGCGCGCATCCTCATGCTGACGTTCACGCGCCGCGCGGCGCAGGAGATGATTCGCCGGGCGCAATCCATCGTCGCGGAGGTCATGGATGAGCGCGGCAAGGGGGGCGACCGGACCCTGGCGTCGCGTCTCATGTGGTCGGGCACGTTTCATTCGGTGGGCAACCGCATCCTGCGCCTGTATGCCAAGCACCTCGGCCTCGATCCGAATTTCTCGGTTCTGGACCGTTCCGATGCGGCCGATCTCATGGACGTGGTGCGGCACGAGCTCGGGTATTCCTCCAAGGAGAAGCGCTTCCCGCGCAAGGATGCGTGCCTCGCGATCTACTCCTATCGGGTGAACACCCGCCTGCCGCTCAAGCAGACGTTGGAGGAGCAATTTCCCTGGGTGCGCGAATGGGAAGCCGATCTCGCGCGCATCTACCGTGAATACGTGGCCCGCAAGCAGAAGAATCGCGCCCTGGATTTCGACGACCTGCTGCTCTACTGGCACGCGATGATGCAGACCCCGGAGCTCGCACTGAACCTCGCCAAGAATTTCGACCACGTGCTGGTGGACGAATATCAGGATACGAACACCCTGCAGGGCGACATCGTGCATGCGCTGAAGCCCGACGGCCGCGGGGTGACGGTGGTCGGCGACGATGCCCAGGCCATCTATTCCTTTCGCGCCGCCGCGGTCGAGAACATCCTGGGCTTCGCGGATCGCTACAACCCCAAGGCGAACATGGTGGTGCTCGCCCAGAATTACCGCTCCACGCAGCCGATCCTGGATTGCGCTAACGCGCTCATGGCGGACGGCGCGCGCCAGCACCGCAAGACCCTGCTCGGTACGCGGCAGGCGCACCAGAAGCCCTTCTACGTGGCGCTCGACGACGCACAGGCGCAGGCTGAGTACATCACCGGCCGGATGCTGAAGCAGCGCGAGATCGGCGGCGCGCTGAAGCGCCACGCGGTGCTGTTCCGCAGCTCGCATCACAGCGACGTGCTGGAGGTGGAGCTGGCCCGCCGCAACATTCCGTTCGTCAAATATGGCGGGCTGAAATTTCTCGAGGCGGCGCACGTCAAGGACGTGATGAGCGTGCTGCGCTGGGCCGACAATCCCCGCAATTCCGTGGCGGGATTCCGCGTGCTGAAGCTCGTGCCGGGGATCGGGCCGAGCCACGCGAAGCAGGCGCTCGATCACTTCGAGGCGGGCGCGTTCGGCTTCAAGAGTCTCGCCGCCTTCGATGCGCCGCAGGCCGTGAAAATGGAATGGAAGCGCTTCTGCTCCCTCTACGAGAAGCTCGCGGATCCCGCGACGCCGTGGCCCGGGCAGGTCGGCCTGGTGCGCGAGTGGTACAAGCCGCAGCTGGAGAGAATCTACGAGTCGGCTTGGACCCGTCTCGGGGACCTCGAGCAGCTCGATACCCTCGCCGTGCAGCACGCGAGCCGGGAGCGATTCCTGACCGAGCTGACGCTGGACCCGCCCGCCGTGTCGGGGGACAAGTCGGGTGCCGCCTCCAAGGACGAGGATTACGTCATCCTCTCCACCATCCATTCCGCCAAGGGCCAGGAGTGGGACTACGTCTACGTGCTCAACGTCGCGGACGGCAACTTTCCGTCCGAATTCGCTGCGGGCAAGCCGGACCTGATCGAGGAGGAGCGGCGGCTCCTATATGTCGCCATGACGCGGGCGCGCAACGAATTGCACCTCTGCGCGCCGCTGCGCTATGCGGTCACGCAGCAGCCCAAGGACGGCGATACGCACGTGTACGGCGCGAAGAGCCGTTTCATGACCGACAAGGTGCTCGACTGCTTCGAGCAGGTGACGCTGCGCAATCTGCGCGCGGTCGAGAACTTGAGGGACAGCGGCGCTGCCGCGGTCGATGTGGCCGCCCAATTGAAGGAAATGTGGTGAAGCAGCGCACGAAGGAACCCCGCGGGTCCCTTCGCGCTCGGTCGTCGTACTGATCGCGGCTCGCCGAAGCGAGCGTTTACCAGCGTCGAGCCCCGCCCCCGCCGCCGCCGCCCCCGCCACCCGGCGGCTTGGAGCGAGGCGCCCTCTCCTGGGCCTCATTCACGCGCAGCGGACGTCCCCCCATCTGGAAGCCATTCGTCTGTTGAATCGCGTTTTGTGCTTCGCCTGCCCCCATGTCCACGAAAGCGAATCCTCTCGGGCGGCCCGTCTCGCGGTCGTTGATGAGCTTGACCGATTCGACTTTACCGTGACGCTCGAACAGCGCCCGCACTTCGTCTTCCGTAGCACTGAATGGCAGATTGCCAACGTAAATCGTCGTCATTCAAAGTCTCACTAGACAATGTTTCGAACTCAGGTCCGACGCGATCGTCGCCGCGTTCGGGGCCTGCACCCTGGGTCGTGTAGGGAACGAACCTACGCCCGATGCTACGCCAGGGAAATAGGGTTGGCAAACCGGCAAAACGCGCGTGCTCAGCCTTCGAGATAGGCGTAGCCGTTGAGCTCGTTCTCGTAAAAGCGCTTCACCGCCTGGGCCTCGGTCAGCGACATGCGCCCCTCCTGGACCGCGCGCTCACAGTCCCGGGCGATGCGCGGGTAGAGCTCGTCCGTGTCGTACTCCATGTACTCCAGCACCCGGTTGGCGGTGTCGCCCTTGACGATCTCCTCGATCCACCAGCCGCCGTCCGCCTGCAGCCGGATATGCACCACATGGGTGTCGCCAAAGAGGTTGTGCAGGTCGCCCAGGGTCTCCTGGTAGGCGCCCACCAGGAAGGCGGCGAGGTAATAGGGCTCGCCCGGGACGAGCTCGTGGACCTCGAGGGTGCGCTTGGTCGAGCGGGGATGGACGAAGCGGTCGATCTTGCCGTCCGAGTCGCAGGTGATGTCGGCGAGCACGGCATTGCGGGTCGGCCGCTCCGCGAGCCTCTGGATGGGCATGATCGGAAACAGCTGGCCGATGGCCCAGCTGTCGGGCAAGGATTGAAACACCGAGAAATTGCAGAAGTAGATGTCGCTCAGCATGTCCTCGAGGTCCTCGAGCTCCTCCGGCACGCGATCGAGCTTGCGGCAAAAGTCCCGGATCTTGGTGCAGGTGGCCCAGTAGAGCCGTTCGGCCAAGGCGCGGAACTCGAGGCTCAGGTACCCCAGGTTGAACATCTGCAGCGCCTGCTCGCGCGCCTGCAGGCTGTCGTGGTAGCACTCGACCAGGCGCCGCTCGTTCACGGAGCGATAGCTGTCGAACAGGTCGCGGATCGGCGGCGGCAGCTCCTCGTTGCCGCGGTAGTCCTCCTCCGGCCGCCCCGAGACCTTGAACTGGTCGAGGGTCGAGGAGCCCAGCGTGTCGAACACCAGCACGCTGTGGTGGGCGGCGATGGCGCGTCCCGATTCGCTCACGATCATCGGGTGCGGGACGTCGCGGGCGTCGCAGACGCTCTTGATGCGGTAGACCACGTCGCTCGCGTACTCGTTCAGGGTGTAGTTCATCGACGACTCGAAGTTCGTGCCGCTGCCGTCGTAATCCACGCCGAGACCGCCGCCGATGTCGATGTATTGCAGGGCGGCGCCCATGATCTTGAGCTCGGCATAGACGTGGGCCAGCTCGTTGATGGCGTCCTTCACGCGGCGGATGTCCTGCAGCTGGCTGCCGGGATGACAGTGCACGAGCTGCAGGCAGTCGAGCATGTTGCGCTCCTTGAGCAGCGCGTGCAGATCGAGGATCTCGCTGATGAACAGGCCGAATTTCGACTTCTCGCCCGCGGATTCGCGCCAGCGTCCGGCACCTTCGCTCGCGAGCTTGACCCGCACCCCGATCTTCGGCCGGACCCCATAGCGCTCGGCGTGCGCGAGAATGAGATGGATCTCCCCGAAGTTCTCCACCACCGGGATGATGGTGCGGCCGAGCTTCGTGCAGAGGATCACGGCCTCGATGTAGCTCTCGTCCTTGAAGCCGTTGCACACCACCAGGCGATCCGGGGCGTTCTCGGTGAGCGACATCACCGCGAGCAGCTCGGGCTTGGAGCCGACCTCCATGCCGAAGCCGAATTCCTGGCCGTAGCGGTAGACCTCCTCGACCACCAGACGCTGCTGGTTCACCTTGATCGGGAACACGGCCGCGTAGCGGTTCTTGTAGTCGTTCTCCGCGATGGCGTTGCCGAAGGCCTCGGCGAGGTGCCGCAGCCGGTGCGCGAGGATGTCGGAGAAGCGGATCACCACGGGCGTGTGCAGGTCGCGTGCCTTGAGTCCCTGCACCACATCGAAGAGATCGATCTCGCGCTCGGGATCGAGGCTCGGGCGAATCACCACGTGTCCCTGCGAATTGACCGCGAAGTAGCCCTTGCCCCAGGCCTCGACCTGGTACAGATCGGCGGACTCCTCGATCTTCCACGCGGGGTTCAGCGACAGCGATTTGGCGGGCGCGTTCATGACGCGCGAACGATAACAAATTGGGGCTGCATGTAAATGACCGGTCGCGGCGTGCCTAGCCCGCTCCGCGCGCGACCGGGCGCCGGGGGTCGCGGATCCACTCGCTCCAGGATCCCGGGTAGAGCCGCGCGCCGGGCAATCCTGCGATCTCGAGGGCGAGCAGATTGTGACAGGCGGTGACGCCCGAGCCGCACATCGCGACGAGGGCTTCGGGCGGCCGGCCGCCGAGCCGCGCGAGCCAGCGCGCGCGCAGCTCGTCCGCGGACAGGAACCGATCGTCGGAACCGAGATTCGCGCTGAATGGATGACTGACCGCGCCCGGGACGTGACCCGCGACCGGGTCGATGGGCTCGACCGCCCCCTCGAAGCGCTCGCGTGCGCGCGCATCGACGATGAGGTGCGAGGGGTCCGCCGCCAGGCGCTCGAGCTCCGCCGCGCCGAGCGCGACCGCCGGGTCGGGGCGGGCGTGCAGGCGCCGCGGTCGGGGCGCCGCCTCGCCGGGCTCGAGCGCGCCGCCGGCCGCGGTCCACGCGCGCAGGCCGCCGTCGAGGACGACGACCCGCTCGTGTCCCACCCAGCGGAGCAGCCACCAGAGCCGCGCGGCGAGCGAGCCGTTCGACGCATCGTAGGCAACCACCCGGCTCTCATCGCCGATGCCGAGCTCGCCCATTCGCGCGGCAAACGTCCCGGCCGCCGGCAGGGGGTGGCGGCCGGTCCAGGGCTCGACCGGCGCGGACAGGTCGCGGTCGAGGTCGGCGTGCACCGCGCCGGGGATGTGGCCCCCGGCATACTGCCGCCGGCCGGCGGCTGCATCCATGAGATCGAAGCGGCAATCGACCACGGCCAGGTCGGGTGCGCCGAGGCCCGCGCGCAGCGAGTCGGCATCGATGAGGTTCTTCCAGTTCATGTGGGGTGTCCGGATGAGCGGTGGATGTTCGGGCTTGCGCCGGGGACGGCGGCCGGCGCGGGTATTTCGAGCTTAGCGCGACGATGCGCGAAGTTCATCCGCTACAATCCGCGCATGGCGATCACCGTGTACTGGGGAAGCGGGAGTCCATTCTCATGGCGCGTGCTGCTCGCGCTCGAGCACAAGCGCCTGCCGTACGAATCTCAGCTTCTGCACTTCGACAAGCAGGAGCACCAGTCCCCGCACATGCTCAAGATGAACCCGCGAGGGCGCGTGCCGGTGCTCAAGGACGGCGATTACGTGGTGTTCGAGTCGGTCGCGATGCTCTATTACCTCGACGAGAAGTACCCCGATCCGCCGATCTTCGGTGTGACGCCGGAGGAGGCGGGCGTGATCATGCGCGTCATCTGCGAGTTCATGGCTTACACGGAGCCCTCGCTGATGAAGATCACCGCCGCCATCTTCGAGGATCGCGTCGCCGAGGACATCGACGCGCTCACCGACGCCATGCACCTGGTGGGGCGCGAGGCGCGCACCATCGAGGGACGGCTGAGCAAGGAGGACTGGATCGTCGGCACCCGGTACTCGGCCACGGACATGGTGATCTTTCCGTGGATCCAGGTCCTGCGCCGCGCGCTCAATCGCAAGTCGGCGGCTTCGTTGAGCGCCCGCTTCCTGCCGATGGAGCGTAATTATCCGGCGCTCGCCCGCTGGATCAATCGCATCGAATCGTTGCCGGGCTACGAGCGATCTTATCCGCCTCATTGGCGCGAAACTTAACATCGGGCACTCCGCAAGGTAGGCTTGCGGCGCCGCCCTCGGGGCGGCGTCACCATTGATACGAGGGCCCAACAAAATGAGAAGAGTGTCATGAGCGAGCACGAAGTGCACGTGAGGTTTCCAGGCAAGATCGTCTTCGTCGGTTTCGGCAGCATCGGACAAGGTGTCTTGCCTCTGATCTTGCGCCACATCGGCACTTCACCCGAGCGCATCACCATCATCACCGCGGAGGATGCCGGCCGCGCCGAAGCGGAGCATTTCGGCGTGAAGCTCGTGAAGACCGCGCTCACTCGTGACAACCATCGCCGGGTGCTCGAGCCGTTGCTCGGCCGCGGTGATTTCCTCCTCAATCTGTCGGTCGACGTGTCGAGCATCGCCTTGATCGAGCTCGCTCGCGAGCGCGGCGCCTTGTACCTCGATACCTGCATCGAGCCCTGGGCGGGCGGCTATACCGACCCCGGCGCGCCGGTCGAGAGCCGCAGCAACTACGCCATGCGCCTCGATGCGCTGGCGCTGCGCGACGGGGCGGCGGAGGCGCCGACCGCGGTGCTCACGCATGGGGCGAATCCGGGACTGGTGTCGCATCTCGTCAAGCGGGCGCTGTTGAACATCGCCAAGGACACGGGAGTCGAGGCCGGCACGCCGCGCGACCGCGCCGCGTGGGCGAAGCTCGCGCAGACGCTCGGCGTCAAGGTCATGCACGTCGCCGAGCGCGACACGCAGGTGTCGAATGTGCCCAAGATGCCGGGCGAGTTCGTGAATACGTGGTCCGTCGACGGGTTCGTGAGCGAGGGCTCGCAGCCGGCGGAGCTCGGCTGGGGCACCCACGAGAGGCATTTCCCCGACGACGGCGGGCGGCACGCGCGCGGATCGGGTTGCGCCATCTACTTGAATCGGCCGGGAGCCAGCACCCGCGTGCGCACCTGGACCCCGAAGGCCGGCCACTTCCACGGCTTCCTGATCACGCACTCCGAGGCGATCTCGCTCGCCGACTATTACACGGTGATGGACGGAGGCCGGGCGGTGTACCGGCCGACCGCGCACTACGCCTACCATCCGAGCGACAACGCGGTGCTCTCGGTGCACGAGCTGGCCGGCAACAACTGGCACATGCAGGAACGCAAGCGGATCATGCTCAACGAGATCACCGAGGGCATCGACGAGCTCGGCGTGCTGCTCGCGGGACATGGCAAGAACGCGTACTGGTACGGCTCCCAGCTCTCGATCCAGGAGGCGCGCAAGCTGGTGCCGTACAACAGTGCCACCGGCCTGCAGGTCACGGTGGCCGCGCTGTCGGGCATGATCTGGGCCATCGAGAATCCGCGCCGCGGCGTGGTCGAGCCGGACGAGATCGATTTCGAGCGCAGCCTCGCCATCTGCATGCCGTATCTCGGCACCGTCGTCGGCGAGTACACCGACTGGACGCCGCTGCACCAACGCGGCGAGCTCTTCCCCGAGGACCTCGATCGCTCCGATCCCTGGCAGTTCAAAAACGTCAGGGTGGCATAGCACCCCTCCGCCCGCGAAGCTCGCGGGGATTCGCCTGCAGCGGGGCGAGTCAGGTCATCGCCCGACGGTGACTGCTCCGCATCGGGCGGTCCGACGGGCTTTCTGGGGATATGGAGCCGTCATGGGGTTGGTGGCGGATGCATGCCGCTACGCCGGAGCAGTCACCGTCGGGCGATGACCTGACTCGTCCCGCTGCAGGCGGCTCCCCGCGGGCTTCCCGGGCGGAGGGGTGCTATTCCGGCCGGGTGGTTCCGTAGTGGACGGCGGTGACCGTGAGGGTGGCCGGGCCGGCGGGGAGTGCGACGTTGACTTCGTCGTCGAGGCGCTTGCCGAGGAGGCTGCGGCCGAGCGGTGAATCCATGCTGATGTAGTCGTCCGCCATGTCGAACTCGTCGGGCCCGACGATGCGGTACCAGGAGAGCCGGCGCTCGCACTCCACCCGGACCCAGGCGCCGAAGAACACGCGCGTCGGATCGCGCCGCGCCGCGGGGGCGCCCGCATCGACCACGGTCATCCCCTCGAGACGCTTGCGCAGGAAGCGCACGCGGCGATCGATTTCGTGCAGGCGCTTCTTGCCGTAGGTGTATTCGGCATTCTCGGAGCGATCGCCCTGGGCGGCAGCCTCTGCGACCGCCTGGGTCACGCGCGGCCGCTCGTCGCGCCACAACGCGTCGAGCTCATCCTTCAGGCGCTTGGCGCCTTCAGGGGTGATGTACTTGGAACCCGGCTGCGTGGGGGAGCGATATCGTGACACGGTGCATCAAACTCGAGCGAATCCCAAGGACGTGAACTGGGTTCGGGTGTGGTTTTATCGACTGAGCGCCCGATCACAGATTGTGCGGGGCCCCAAATCTTAAGCTCCTCGCCATGAGCGTCAAATACTACACCCACTTCATCGCGCAATCCGAAGGCGCGGTCGAGTACAACGAGTACCGGGGCGTGGTGGAGTTGCTGGATCGCTCGGGCGGTATCTCCGGAGATCGCGAGATCGCACGCCTCCTGGCGCGCAGCTTCGACCTCGAGGAGAACGACATCCAGGTTTTACAGTGGGACCATTTGCACTGATCGATCCCCTAGCGGGCTTTACTTCCCTTCAATGAAGTCCGCATCTCAGCCCCGAGCTCATCACTCGGGGCTTTTTTTTGCCAGGTGCTAAACTTCACCCGACGCTCCACCTTCAAGGAGCGGAAGGGGAATCCATGCGTAGATGGGGACTGGGCCTTGCCTCCGCCGCCCTCGCTGCCGCTTTCGGCCTGCTGCTGTCGGGTTGCGGCTACAACACCATGCAATCTCAGGATGAGCAGATCAAGGCCGCATGGTCCGAGGTGTTGAACCAGTACCAGCGTCGCGCCGACCTCATCCCCAACCTGGTCAACACCGTCAAGGGCTACGCGTCCCAGGAGAGCTCCGTGCTTCTCGGCGTGACCGAGGCGCGCGCCAAGGTCGGGTCCATCCAGGCGACGCCGGAGCTCGTGAACGACCCGGCCGCATTCGCCAAATTCCAGGCGGCCCAGTCGCAGTTGACGAGTGCGCTGTCGCGGCTGCTGGCGGTGACGGAGAACTATCCCACGCTGAAATCGGACCAGAATTTTCGCGACCTGCAGGCGCAGCTCGAGGGCACGGAGAACCGCATCACCGTCGCCCGCAACCGTTACATCCAGGCGGTGCAGGACTACAACGTGACCGTGCGGCGGTTTCCCGGCAATCTGACCGCCATGATCTTCGGCTACAAGCCCAAACCCAATTTTGCCGTGGAGAACGAGGCGCAGATCTCCAAGCCGCCGACGGTCGATTTCGGCGCGCCGGCGGGCCCCGCCATGCGCGGGCCCTCGGTGCCGCCGCAGGCGGCGCCCGACGCGAGCGCACAGCCGGCGCCCGCGCCACCCAAGCAATGAGCTCGCGCGGCGCGGCGTGGATCGCGCTGGCCGCGGTTTTCGTCGCCGCCGCAACGGCGCACGGACAGGCGGCGGTACCGGCGCTGAATGCCCGGGTCACCGACCTGACCGGCACGCTCTCCGGTGAGGCTGAAAGCCGCATCGAAGCCAAGCTCGCGGACCTCGAAACACGCAAGGGCGCCCAGATCGCGGTGCTCATCGTGCCGACCGTACAGCCGGAGGACATCGAGCAGTACGGCATCCGCGTCGAGGACGCGTGGAAGCTCGGGCGCAAGGGCGTGGACGACGGCGCCTATCTGATCGTCGCCAAGAACGACCGGCGCGTGCGCATCGAAGTCGGCTACGGCCTCGAGGGCGTGCTCACCGATGCCACGACCAACCGCATCATCGACGAGGCCATCACGCCGCGCTTCAAGGAGGGTGACTTCGACGGCGGGATCGAGGCGGGAGTCGATCGCATGATCGCGGTGGTGAACGGCGAGCCGCTGCCCGCGCCCGATCGCAAGTGGGAACGGCGCAGCGGTCTCGGACATCTGCTGCCGCTGCTGCTCATCGTCGTGTTCGTGGCTTCCGGCATCCTGCGTGCCGTGTTCGGTCGGATGCTCGGCTCGGTGGCCACGGGCGGGCTCGCCGGCGGGGCCGCGTGGCTGCTCAGCCATTTCATTCCGATCGGTGTCGGCGCCGGGATTCTCGGATTCCTGTTCGCACTGTTCGCGGGCGTGGGCTCGCGCGGCTGGTCGGCGGGGCGCGGCTGGGGTCCGGGAGGCTTCGGCGGCTTTGGCGGCGGTGGGTTCGGCGGTGGTGGTTTTGGCGGCGGCGGCTTCGGCGGCGGCGGCGGAGGCGGGGGCGGGGGCGGCGCCTCCGGAAGCTGGTGACGCCCATCGGCCGGTTGCTGCGGCACGCGGGCGCGACCCACTGGCGCACGCGCATGCTGTTCCCCAAGCGAACGCTGGATGCCATCGAGCAGGCGGTCGTGCGCGCCGAGCGGACCCACGCGGGCGAGATACGGTTCGCGATCGAGACGGCGTTGCCGCCGCTCGCGGTATTGAACGGCATGTCCTCGCGCGAACGCGCGCACGAGGTTTTCGCGCGGCTCCGGGTCTGGGACACCGAACGCAACAACGGCGTGCTGGTCTACCTGCAGGTGGCCGACCGCACCGTCGAGATCGTCGCCGATCGCGGCCTTTCCGGGCGCGTGAGCGGCGGGGAGTGGGAGGCGGTGTGCCGTCTGATGGAGGAGCACTTCCGGGAGGGGCACTTCGAGGCGGGATGCATTGCCGGCGTGGACGCCATCGGCAACCTGCTGGCCCACCATTTCCCGGCCGGCACCGGACCCGTCCTACCCGTGCATAATCAATTGCCTGACCAGCCGACTTTGCTGTAGATAAGACCCATGAAGATCCAGGGTCTCTCGAGCAGCCCGCGCGGATCGCGCGGCATTCCATGGCAGTGCTTGCACCGGGCCGCCGCGCCGACGGCGGTTGCGCTTGCCGCGGCGCTCGCCGCCGGCTGTTCGTTGTTCCGCCCAACCCCGGTGCCGCCGCCCGCGCCGGTCAAGGCGCCGCCGCCGCCCGCGCCAGAGCTGCCGAAGCCGGTGGCCATGCACAAGCTCGAGGTGTCCCCGGACAGCGACATCGTCGGCGAGGTGCAGCGCACCGTCGTCGGCAAGGACGACACCCTCCCTGACATCGCACGGCGCTTCGATGTGGGGTACGAAGAGATCCTGATGGCGAATCCCGGCGTCGATCCCTGGCTGCCGGGCGTGGGGCGCGAGGTGGTGGTCCCGACCCAGTTCGTCCTGCCCGCGGCCCCGCACGAAGGGGTCGTGGTCAACGTCGCGGCGATGCGGATCTTCTATTACCCTCCGCACAAGAAGGGCGAGCCGCAGATGGTGCTGACGCACCCCATCGGCATCGGCCGGGTCGGTTGGAAGACCCCGGAGGGCACCACCCGGATCGTCAGCCGCCAGAAGGACCCGGTCTGGGTGGTGCCGAAATCGGTGCGCAAGGAGCACGCCGAGGATGGCGACATGCTGCCTGCGGTCGTCCCCGCGGGCCCCGACAACCCGCTCGGGGCTTACGAGTTCAGGCTGGGCTGGCCGAGCTACCTGATCCACGGCACCAACAAGCCCTACGGCGTGGGCATGCGCTCAAGCCACGGCTGCATGCGCCTCTACCCCGAGGACATCGCCGTGTTCTACGAGCTGATCCCCATCGGCACCAAGGTGACGGTGGTCAATCAGCCGTATGTGTTCGGAACGCGCGACGGCAGCCTGTATCTGCAGGCCTACACGGTCATGGAGGACGATTCGCGCGACTGGAACAAGAGCCGCAAGCGGATGCTCGCGAACCTGCGCAATCCCAAGCTGCAAAAGCTGATGTCCGACCACGACAAGGACATCGATTGGCAGCGCGTGTCCGATCTCGCGCACACGCCCCGTGCCGTGCCGGTGCCGATCACCGGAAATCAGCCCGGCGTGGATGCCGTGATATCGAGCTCCATCCTGGTCGAGAACACGTTGCCCACGGGCTCGAACTGGGACGGGCAGACGGGCCTGCTCGTCGATGAGAAGACCTTCAAGGAGCTGGTCGGCGGCCGGGCCGAAGCGCCGCCGGCCTCGCAAGCGCAAGCTTCCGCGCAGTGATGACGGGCGCGCGAGTGCCGGGAGCCGGCGGTACCGCCCCGCCGCTCGCGGCGCCGATCCCCGCAGTGCTCATCGCTTTGGCGCTTGGAGGGGCCGGTGCGGGGGTACCCTGCGCGGCGGCGGCGCCGGTGCCTTCAGACCTCGAGCCCATTCAGCCGGGGCTCGACTATCACTCCTTCGCGAACACCGACCAGTTCCAGGTCACGCACCTGCAGATCGAGCTCAGGATCGATCTCGATCACCAGGAGATCGACGGCGTGGTCGGGCTCAAGGTCAAGCGGCTCGACCCCCGCGCCACACAGCTCATTCTCGACACCAAGGATCTCATGATCCAGGGCGTGAGCCAGAAGGCCGGCGAAGTGTTGGGCGCGACCGAGAAGGGCCAGGGGAAGTCGGATTGGGTCAGCCGGCCGTTTCATCTGGACAAGCCGGACCCCATCCTCGGCAGTGCATTGGTCATCGACCTGCCGCCTTCCGCGAGGACGACCGAGCTGGTCAGGATCGAGTACGAGACCCAACCCGGAGCCGCCGCGCTGCAATGGCTGACGCCCAAGCAGACGGCGAGCCACAAGCCGTTCCTGTACACGCAGGCGGAGCCCATCGGAGCGCGCAGCTGGATTCCGTTGCCGGACACGCCTGCGGTCCGCATGACCTACGATGCGGTGATCCATACCTCTCCGGGCGTGGCCGTGGTGATGAGCGCGCGCAACGATCCCAAGCACAAGCGCAATGGCGAATACCTGTTTGAGATGCCGCAGGCCGTGCCGGCCTATCTGATCGCGCTCGCGGCCGGCGACATCGAATTCCAGGAGACCGGCCCGCGCACCGGGGTCTATGCCGAAGGCAAGGTGGTGAAGGAGGCGGCCAGGGAATTCGCCGACACCGAATCGATGCTCAAGGCGGCCGAGAAGCTGTTCGGGCCCTATCGGTGGGATCGGTACGACATCCTGGTGCTGCCGCCGAGCTTCCCCGTGGGCGGCATGGAGAATCCGCGGCTCACCTTCATCACGCCGACCGTGCTGGCGGGCGACAAGAGCATGGTGGGGGTGATCGCGCACGAGCTGGCGCACTCGTGGTCCGGCAATCTGGTCACCAACGCCACCTGGCGGGACACGTGGCTCAACGAAGGATTCGCGGACTATCTGCAGAGCCGCATCATGGCGGCGGTCTACGGCCAGGAGCGCGCCGACATGGAGGATGTGCTCGGCGTCGACGTGCTCCGGGGCGAGCTCGCGCGGCTCAAGCCCGCGGACCAGGTGCTTGCGATCGACCTGCGCGGGCGCGATCCCGGCCTCGAGCTCTCCGAGGTGCCCTACCAGAAGGGCCGCTTGTTCCTGCGCTTCCTGGAGACCCGGTTCGGACGCGAGCGCTTCGACGGCTTCCTGCGTGGCTATTTCGATCATTTCGCCTTCAAGAGCCTGAGCACCGAGGAATTTGCGTCGTACCTCGACCACAACCTGCTCGAGCCCAACCCGGGCGTCGTGTCTCGCGACCAGGTGCGCGAGTGGCTGTACGCTCCGGGGCTGCCGGCCGATGCCGTGCTGCCGGTATCGAGCGCGCTGCAGTCGGTCGACGAGGCGCGCGTCGCGTGGCTGGCCGGGAAGCGCCCGGCAAGCTCGCTCGGCAACGGATGGGCCTGGCAGCAGTGGCAGCGCTTCTTGGACGGCATCGACCGGCCGGTGAGCGCCGCACAGCTCGCCGACCTCGATCGAGCCCAGAAGCTCACACACAGTCAGAATGCGTTGATCGAGAAGAGCTGGCTGGTGGTGGCGATCCGCAACGACTACCAGCCGGCATACCCGCGGCTCGAGCAGTACCTGAAGACGATCGGACGGCAGATCCTGGTCGAGCCCCTGTATCGGGAGCTCATGAAGACGCCGTCCGGAACCCGGCTCGCGAAGCGCGTGTATGCCAAGGCCCGGCCCGCCTATCATTCGAGCACGGCGGCCGCGATCGATCGCATCGTCACGCCCGCGGATGCGGAGGACCCCGAGTGAGCGAGTGGCTGAAAGTGATGCTCGAGGAGATCGAGCGCAAGAGGGCCGAAGAAGCCGCTGCCCGCGCCGACCCGGCCGCGGAGGTTGTGATAGAGTCGGCCCCGTGCGCCGGAGAGAACGAACTTGGTGACGACGCGCAATCCAGGGATCGAGGTCGAGGAAGAGCGCGGTCCTGATCAATCCATCCCCCGCCTTTACGCGGCACGCACCGCCTTCGTCGGTCGGACGCTGCGCGGCCCCGTCAATCGCCCGATCCTGCTGAAGAGCTTCACGGAATTTCAGCACGCGTTCGGCGGCCTGTGGCAGCCGAGCTCGCTGGGATACGCGGTCGAGCAGTTCTTCGACCATGGCGGGCGCGAGGCGCTGGTCGTGCGCGTGGTCAATGGCGCCCGGGCGGCGACGCTGTCCCTGCGCGCGGGCAAGTCGACGCTCAAGCTGCGGGCCGTGCGCCCCGGCACCCGTGAGTTCCTGCGCGCCAGCGTGGACTACGACAACATCGCACCGGGCGATACCGCATCCTTCAACCTGACGGTGCAGAGGGTGCGCGCACAGGGCACCGCCCAGGTCGAGGATCAGGAGATCTACCGCAAGCTCTCCCTGAGCCCTGCCGCCGAGAGCTACCTGCCGCGCGTCGTCGCCGGGTCGGAGCTCATCGAGCTCGTGGATGAGCCGCCGCCGGAGCGCCCGGATCGAACCTTGGACGCCGCCAGCGGCCTGGCAACGGGCTACGTCGCTTCGAGCTCCGACGGCGACGATGGTGCGCCGCTCACCGATTACGACCTCATCGGCAGCCCGACCGATCGCAGCGGCATCTTCGCGCTGGATGATGCCGACCACTTCAGCTTCCTCTGTCTGCCGCCGCTCTCGCGCGAGCGGGACGTGGGACTCTCCGCGCTGTGGGTCGGCGCCCGCTATTGCCGGGACCGGCGCGCGCTGCTCATCGTCGATCCGCCCTCGAGATGGCTGACCGCCGACGACGCTCTTGCCGGGATGCGCGACTGGGATCTGTTCAACGAAAGCGCGGTCATGTACTTCCCGCGGGTGCTGGCGCTCGACAAGCTGCGCGGGCACTTCGAGGCGTTCGCTCCGTGCGGCGCCGCGGCCGGGATGCTCGCGCGGGCCGATGAAGCCTCGCCCGTGTGGAGCTTCTCGAGGAGCGATGAGGCCGTGCTGCGTCCGGGCTACCGGCCCACCTGCCTGGTCAGCGAGGACCGGCGCGTCCGGCTCGCGAGCTTCGGTGTGAACACCATTCAGGCGGTGCGCTCCGCCGCGCGCATCGGAGTGGCGGCGCGCACGCTCGCCGCGGGCTCCGCCGACAATGCCGACTGGAAGTATCTCGCGCCGCGCCGTTTCGCGCTGTTCGTGCTCAACAGCATCGAGCGCGGCACCCGCTGGGCGGCGATCATGGCGCAACCGCACGCCGAGGTCGCCGAGCAGGTCTCGTCTCAGGTGCGCGCCTTCTTCGGCGCGCTGCAGGCCGACCAGGCGTTCGGGCCCGAGGCCGCGGGCCCGGAGCCGTTCTTCGTGGCCTGCGGCGGCCAAGGCACCGAATACCAGCTCGTGCTCGGCTTCGTGGCGCGCCTCGCGCCGGGCTTGCACAGCTTCCGCATCACCCACTCGGTCAAGGGCAGCGCCGTTCGCGGACTCACGCTGGGCCAGCTCGGGGCACAGATGAGTCCCGCGGAGCTGGAGTGGGTCGACGGCCTGGCTCAGCGGCTGTTTCACTAGGCTCCTGACGTGGCCGGCGCGATGGGCAGGGTGGCGACGGTCGTGTTCTCGCACGGCAAGGAAAGCGGTCCATGGGGATCGAAGATCACCGCCATGGCGGCGGTGGTGCGGGAAGCCGGCGTCGCGGCCGAGTCCGTGGACTATCGCGGCATCGACAATCCCGCCGAGCGCGTGCGCAAGCTGATCACGGAGGCCGCGGCGCTCCAAGCCCCGCTGGTGCTCGCGGGCTCGAGCATGGGAGGGCACGTCTGCGCGGCGGCGGCGGGGGTGCTCAATCCGCGCGGCCTCTTCCTGCTCGCGCCCGCCTTCTACATGCCCGGGTTCGAGCAATACACCCCGCACGATGTGAGCTGTCCGACCACCCTCGTGCACGGTTGGCGGGACGACATCGTGCCGGTCGAGAACAGCATCCGCTGGGCGCGCGAGCATTCTGCCGCGCTGCACGTCCTCGATTCAGGCCACCGCCTGGAAGACCGAATCTCCGAGATCTGCACGCTGCTGCGCGGCTTCCTGCAGCGTATCTAGAAGCCCCCTCCGGCCATCACTTTCGGCCGGGGTCGCCTCGACCCCGTTGGAGTTGGCGCGAAGCGCCTCACAAGGCCCCGTTGGAGTGGCGCGAAGCGCCTAACAAGGCCCCGTTGGAGTGGCGCGAAGCGCCTCACAAGGCTCCGTTGGAGAGGCGCGCAGTGCCTGACGAACCGCAGCGCCTAAAGTGGCTTGACGGGCTCCGGGCGCGGCGAGGAGGGCGCCGGCACGGGCGCCGCAATCGACGGCGACGCCGGTGCAGGCACGTCGAGCTGCGCCTGGGCGAGCTCACGGAATGCTTCGCCGAGCTGCTCCCCGGTGCGCCTGCCCATGGCATCGAAGCCCGCGCCGAGAGAGGCGATGTAGGCGGATATGTAGCGCTTCCCGGCGGAGGAATCCAGGAACACAAGGATGTGCTTCAGATCCGAATCGCTCAAGTCGCGGTAGCCGTAGGCCATGTACCGGTGCAGGGGCTCGCGCATGCTGCGCTCGAGCGCATCGCGGCTCGCGTCACCCGACTTGCGCGCGCTCTCCGCGACCTCCGAGCTGTCGTGCCCGGCGCCCACCGCAGTGCCGATTGCGACCGATCGGCCCATGCTGATGAAGATCTGCACCGTGGACTCCGTGGACCTCGACGCGTGCTCGAGCTTGTCGAACAACGCTTCGCGCTCGTGCGACACCGGAACGGAGATCTCGCCGTTCATGATCTGGTCGATCTTCGCTTCATCGAGCTGCGACTCGGCGACGTCCGCCGCGACCATGCGGCGGCCCAGGTCGCTCGCAAGGAAGGCCTCGGTCTTCTTCACGGTGCCTGCGTCGAGATTCCGCGCGAGCGCGCTCAACGCAGGCACCTCGAACACGTCGATGCGGAATCCGCGCTTCGCCGCCGCGGTGACCGCGTTCAGCTGCTCCGCGGAGAGCTTCGCGGCGGGATCGGCTGAAAACAGCTGCCGGATGTGCCCGGGCATGGCGCCGAGCGAGGCCCGTACCTGCTCGCGGATCGCGGCCTCCTGATAGAGATTCGCGGCGGTTTCGATGTCCACGGCCGACTGCGCGGCGTACAGGCTGGTCGACCAGAGAATGAGAACTGCTGCGCGAAACATCCGGAGCTCCGAGTGACTGAGAGTCCACAACGATTGTACACTCGGAGCTCATCCCGTCCGGCGTCTCCGAGGTGCATATGGGACTGGCGAAAATTTCGACACTGTTGCTTGCGTTTTCGTTCACATGCGCCGCGTGCTCCGCACCGGAACCGCCCAAGAAGACGGTTTTCGATCCCATGACCCAGCAGCTCGGCAAGGCCCGCGCGGTTCAGGGTGCGGTCGATGCGAACTCAGCCGCCACCCGCAAGGCGGTCGACGGCGAAGATCGCGGCGACAATCAGTAAGCCCGGCGGCGCGCAGGGACTACTCGGCGGCGCGGAGGGATCGCTCGGCGCCGCGCAGGGATTGCTCCGTACGGCACGGGGAGTGCCGGACCGCGCGCAGGCGTTGCGCGGCGGCGCGCGCGGACTGCCGCGCCGAGGCATGGGCCTCGAGCCCGCCGGTCGGGGATGGCGCCGATCATGAACCCCGTCGACGGTCTCCGCCGGGCGTGGCGCTGGACCGTCCGCAAGCTGCTGAGCGGCTGGGTACGGACGACCGTCAAGCCCGCAACCGCCGCGGAGGAGATCGCGGCGAGCCCTCGGCCCGTGTGCTACGTGCTCGAGCGCGAGAGCCAGACCGACCTCGCGGTGCTCGGCATGGTATGCGCGCGGCTCGGCTTGCCGCGCGCCGAGCGCCGGCTGGTGATCGGGCAGCGGCGCGCGGGGCCGGCCTACTTCGAGCTGATCCGGCCCGCCGGACTGTTCACGACCCGCACCGCGCCGCGCGCGCCGCGCTACCTGGTGCAGCTGGTCGCAGCGGCCGGCGCGGATGCCTCCTTCGACATCGATCTCGTGCCCGTCGCGATCTTCTGGGGGCGCGCACCGCACAAGGAGGCAAGCCTCTGGAGACTCCTGTTCGCCGAGGACTGGGTCTTGGTCGGGCGCTTCCGCAAATTCCTGAGCGTGCTGGTCAACGGCCGCGCGGTGCTGGTGAACTTCGGCGAGCCGGTGCGCTTGCGCGACGCGCTTCGGGAGGGCATGAGCGAGCAACGCAGCGTGCGCTGGGTGCTCCGGTCGCTGCGTGCCGGATTGCGGGCGCAGCGCGCGTCGACCATCGGCCCGGACCTGTCCCACCGGCGCACCATCCTGGCGCAGGTGCTGAAGGCGCAGGACGTGCGCCGCGCCGCGTTCCGCGAGATGCAGACGCGGGGCATCTCGCGCCGTGCGGCGCTGCTCGCGGCCCGCAAGAACGCGCTCGAGATCGCGGCGAACTATTCGGAAGCGTTCGTGCGCTTCATGTCGGTCATGCTCGGCTGGCTATGGAACCGGCTCTACGACGGCGTGGACCTCGAGCACGTCGAGAAGCTCAACGACGTGGGCGACGGCGCCGAGATCATCTACGTGCCCTGTCATCGCAGCCACATGGATTATCTGCTGCTGTCGTACGTCATCTATCACAAGGGCTTCGCCCTTCCGCACGTGGCGGCGGGCGTCAACCTGAATCTGCCCGTCATCGGGCGGTACCTTCGCAAGGGCGGAGCGTTCTTCCTGCGCCGCACGTTCAAGGGCGACGCGCTCTATGCGGTGGTGTTCGCGAAGTACCTCTCCATCATGATGGCGCGAGGCCATCCGCTCGAATACTTCGTCGAGGGAGGCCGCAGCCGCACGGGCCGGCTGCTGACGCCGCGCACGGGAATGCTGTCGATGACGGTGCGCGCGTTCCTGCGCGATCCGCGCCGCCCGGTCGTGTTCATGCCCGTGTATTTCGGCTACGAGCGCGTGGTCGAGGGGCGCACCTACATCGGGGAGCTGTCCGGCGCGCCCAAGGAAAAGGAGAGCGTGCTCGGCCTCCTCAAGGCGGTGATCTCCGTGCTGCGGAGCAAGCTCGGCAAGGTGCACGTCAATCTGGGCGAGCCCATCCACCTCGACGAGCTGCTGCAGAGTCATGAGCCCAACTGGCTCGACGAGGCGGACCCGCGTGCGCCCTGGGTGGGCGAGGCGATCGCCGATCTCGCGCGTCGGATCAACGTCGAGATCAATGCCGCCGCGGCGGTGACGGCGATCAACCTGGTGGCCATCGCGATGCTGGCGACCCCGCGTCAGGCGCTGGCCGCGGCCGATCTGGCGCGACAGGTCGAGCTCTACCGCGACCTTCTCGCGGAGGCGCCCTATGGCCCGCTCGTGACGGTGACCGCGGAAGACGGCGAGAGCATGATCCGCTACGCGCAGAGCATGGGCCTGGTCGAACGGCAGAATCACCCGCTCGGCGCGCTGGTGCGCATGAAGCCCGAGAACGCGGTGCTCGCGACCTACTATCGCAACAACGTGCTGCATCTGTTCGCCATGCCCTCGCTGCTCGCGTGCTGTTTCGTGAGCAACGCGGCGATGCGCACCGAGGACATCCACCGCCTGGTGTGGCGCGTGTATCCGTACGTGGCCGCCGAGCTGTACCTGCGCTGGGACGAGGCGTCGGCGTACGTCGCGGCGGACGATTTGCTCGAGGCGCTTGCACGGCTGGGCCTGTTGGAAGCGGTGCCGGACCGGAGCGAATGGCGCCGGCCGCCGTCGACCTCACCCGGAGCGAGGCGGCTGTCGCTGCTGGCGCAGGCCTCGATCCAGACCCTGGAGCGCTACTACCTGGCGGTGGCGCTGCTCCTGCAGGCGGGCAGCGGCCGCATCACGCCGGAGGCCCTCGAGCAGCGCTGCCACCTCATGGCGCAGCGCATGTCGGTGCTCTACGGGCTCGACTCGCCGGAATTCTTCGACAAGAGCCTGTTTCGCAATTTCATCGAGCTGCTCCGGCGCCGCAACGTCATCCAGACCTCCGATGAAGGCAGGCTGCTCTACGGCGATCCGCTGCTCGGCGTCGGCGCGGATGCGCAGCTCGTGCTGTCGGAGCAGATCCGGCACAGCATCCTGCAGGTGACGCTCGGCGGGTGACCGGCGGTGCTTGCGGCGGACCGTCACTCCCAGTCGGCGCGGCCCCGCTGACGCTTCGCGACGCCGCGCCGCTTCTTGGAGTCGATGCGGCGCTCCTTGGAAGCCCGGGTGGGGCGGGTCTTGCGGCGCACCTTGGGCTCGACCAGCGCCGCACGGATCAGCGCGCCCAGACGCTCCTCCGCGGCGCGCCGGTTCTGCTCCTGGCTGCGCTCGCTCATCGCTTTCAGGAGCAGATCGCCATCCTCGGTGAGCCGCCGCCCGGCGAGGCGTGCGAGCCTCGCCTTCACGCCCGGCGCAAGACGGGTGCTGCGCGCCAGCAGGAACTTGAGCTGCGCGGCGCTCGATACCTTGTTGACGTTCTGACCGCCGGGGCCCGACGAGCGGACGAAGCGCCATTCCAACTCGTCGTCGGGGATGACGAGATCGGGCGCGATGACGATGGGCATGGGCCGAGCCGCGGCCGCTCAGTCGAGGTTCGACGCGGGGCGCATCACCACTTCGCGCTGCGCCACGGGGATGGTGATGCCGCGCTCGCGGAACAGCCGCCAGATGGCGCGATTCACCTCGGAGCGCACGTTGTTCACCCCTTCCTGCGGATCCGAGATCCAGAAACGCAGCTCTAGATCGATGCCGGATTCGCCGAAGTTCATGAGGCGCGATACGGGCGCCGGCTCGCGCAGCACGCGCCTCTGTCCTTCGCAGGCGATGAGCAGGAGCTGCAGCGCCTCCTCCGGGTCGTCCCGGTAGCTTACCCGCACCGGCAGCTTCAGGCGTATGCGCGGGTCCGTGTAGCTCCAGTTGATCACCGCGTTCGAGATCAGCTGCTGGTTCGGCACCAGCATCTCGATGCCGTCGCGATCGCGCACCACGACGTAACGGCCGCGCAGCTCCTGCACCCACCCGAAATTCTCGGTGCTGGTGCCGCTCTGGCCGGACAGGCTGATGACATCGCCGGGCTTGATCGAGCGGTCCATGAGCAGCACGAAGCCGCTGACGAAATTCGCGGCGATGGATTGCAGGCCGAAGCCGAGCCCCAGGCCGATTGCGCCGGTCAGCACCGTGAGCGCGGTCAGATCGACACCCGCCGCGTTGAGGCCGATGAGGATGCTGAGCGCGATCAGGAAGGCGTTGGTGAATTTCGCGATCCCGATGCGGGTCGACGGGGCGAGCGTCGAGAGCCGCTTCAGGCGTCGATCGACCCACCGGCTGATCCAGATCGCCACGAGCACGAACAGCGTCAGGGTGGCGAGCAGCTTCAACACCGACCATACGGTGACGCGGCTCTTGCCGGCGACGACGCCGATGTTGTCCAGCTCGCCGATGATCGGATCCAGCCAGCCGAGGTACTTCGCCGCGATCGCCACCCAGAGCACCAGGGTGACGCGGCTCTCCCAGGACTGCATCCACGTCTTGTTGCCGAGGCTGGCCGCGAACAGCAGCACCGCGAGCCGCACCAGGATGTAGACACCCATGAGGTGCGCCGCGGCATCGAGGATGCTCACGTCATAACGGGCTCCTTGCAGTCCGGCGCGCACCAGGAGCACGGCGGCCAGCGCGACCAGCACCGGCATCGCCACGATCCCGCCCTGGGATACGAAGTACTCCCAGGTGAGCGCCGGGGGCGCCCGGACGATGCGCCGGTCATACCGGCGGCGCAGGAGCGCGCCGACGATCCATCCGGCGAGCAGGCACACCGCGATCGAGCCGATCTCGGCCAGCACGTTGCGGGTGAAGAGGATGTCGAAAAACGCATCGGCCCGCTGGATCAGCTCGGTCATGCGTTGAGGTCCGGAATCAGCTGGCTCTCGAGTCTCGCGATCTGGTCCTTGAGCATGAGCTTGCGCCGCTTCAGCCGTTTCATTTGCAACTCGTCCGTTTTGAAATCGAGGCTCAGGCGCGCAATGATGTCGTCGAGATCGCGGTGCTCGATACGCAGCTGACGCAGTTTCTCGATGTTCTTGAACAGATCCCGATTGACGTTGCTTTCTTCGTCGCTCACGGCGTCAGAGTAGTTTATGGGTATGCCACACTGGGGGAACGCCATCCGGTAGCTTAAGGGAGCGGCCCAACGGATTCCAGGCAGCTTCAGGATGATGGAAGTCGGAGCCCACCGATCCGGCGAGCCCGAGCCCGACGGCCATCGCAGCCAGACTCGGCGCGTGCTGCGCGCCGTTCGGACCGGTCACGACCTCGAGCGCCGCGCCGCCCGCCGCGGTGAAATGCGCCAGCATCAGCCGGCGGGCGCCCGCCGACAACCGATATCGTGCCGGATGCGCGAGCACCGCCGCGCCGCCCGCGGCGCGGATCCAGGCGACCACCTCGGCGAGCGCCGGCCACTCGCAGGAGACGTGGGCGCGTTGACCCGCTCCCAGATACTTGCGCATCGCCTGGTCGGGCCGGGACACGACGCCCGCCCGCACCATGGCGCGCGCGAGATGCGATCGCGTCGGCACGGATTCGTGCTCCAGCTCGGCGAGAAACCGTGCTCCGGGCAATCCCTGCTTGTCGAGCCGAGCGCACATCCTGCGCAGGCGCTCGCGGCGCCGCTCCGCCTGCGTGTCGAGCGCGGCGCAGAGCTCGGGGGACGCAGGATCGATCCCGAGCCCGAGCACGTGGAGGGTCTGGGAGCGCCATTGCGCCGAGATCTCGGTCCCGGGCACCAGGGAGATGCCGTGGAGCGAAGCCGCCGCCCGCGCCTCCTCGAGTCCTGCGACGGTGTCGTGGTCGGTGAGCGCCAGCACGTCCACCGCGGCCCGCGCGGCCCTCTCGATCAAGGCGGACGGCGACAAAGACCCGTCGGAGCAGCTGGAATGCGTGTGCAGGTCGATGTTCATGCGGCCGCCAGTCCGATGGCCTCGAGCTTGAGGCCCGCGAGCACGATGAATCCCTGCTCGCGCTCGAATCCGTCGCGGCTGTAGTCGAAGGTATAGGTGCGCAGCACCTTGAGCCGGCCCCCGGGCTTGCGCGTCCAGCGGAAGCCCGAGAACGCCACGGTGCCATCGAGCAGCTGGACGACCGCGCGGGAACAGGTGTCCTTGGCGATCCGATTGGCCTGCTCCCGGGCATCCAGGGAGTCATGCCACACCTTGTAAATGACCGCCAACGCGGTCACCAGTGACGCGAAAAGCAAGAAGTCGCTCATGATCCGGCAAGCTTACCGCACGAATGCGACCCTTGGATTTCCACGGCCACCCCCCATACAGCTGTCAGGAGAGCCAATATGACCGAAGAATCGCGACCGAATTTAACCGTGCGCGTCGATCCCGGCGAAATGGTGCAGTACGTTCAGACGCTGATGGTGGCACCGCACGGCGGCGTGGCGGGCGATCTGTCCATGGCGCTGGCGGAGCGTCAATGGGCGGGCAACAGCGCCGTGGCGCATGCGGCGCAGCTTCGCTGGCGGGCGCTCAATCGCGCCTTCGGCGATGCCCGCGTCAGCACGTGGACCTCGCACCCGAAACGCGACCAGATCCACGTCCCGGCGGCACTGATCGGGGCGGCAGGAGTCGCACGCCTGACCATGTCCGAAAAGGAGGTCGTGTTCGACATTCCGACCTTGCTGGATGCAACGCTCGAGCTTTGCGAGCCCGTGGGTCACGCCTAGGTAGACGGCAGCACGCTCGGATCGCCGCAGGCGAGGAAGTCGCCATTGATCAGGCTTTCGCGGCAGTTATAGCGCAGTCGGTGGCCGTCGAGCCGCGTCACACGGCCGCCGGCGGCCTCCAGAAGGGCCTGCCCCGCCGCGGTATCCCATTCCGAGGTCGGACCGAAGCGGGGGTAGAGATCCGCCTTGCCCTCGGCCAGCAGGCAAAACTTCAACGAGCTGCCGATTCCCTGCAGGACGTGCGGCCCCACGCGCCCGAGGTAGGCCGCGGTCTCGGGGCTCGAGTGCGATCGGCTGCCGACGATGCGCAAGGGGTCGGCGGGCGGCGAGACGCGGATAGGAGCGGCAGTCTCGCCGGCGTGGTCTCGAAACGCGCCGAGTCCCGCAGCCCCCCAGTAGAGCAGGCCGCGGGCGGGGCCGGACACGAGGCCCAGCACGGGCTCATGATCGACCACGAGCGCGATGTTGACGGTGAACTCGCCGTTGCGCTTGACGAACTCGCGGGTCCCGTCCAAGGGATCGACCACCCAGAGCTCGCGCCAGCCGCGGCGCTGCTCCCAGGGCACTTCCGCCGATTCTTCCGACAGCACCGGAATGTCGGGCGTGAGGCGGCCGAGCTCCTCGAGGATGATGCGTTGCGACTCGAGGTCGGCCTGCGTCAGCGGCGAGTCGTCGTCCTTGCGCTCCACCGTGAAACCCGAGCCGTAGATGCGCATGATGGCCGCTCCGGCGCGCAGGGCAATGGGCTTCAAGGCCGAACCCAAGGCGTGTAGATCTCGCATCGATTGCTATGATACTGAAATGCCGCCGGGAGCCGCGCTCGACTGGTCCGCCATCGATACCGTGCTTCTCGACATGGACGGCACGCTGCTCGACCTGCGCTTCGACAACTGGTTCTGGCAGGAATTGATTCCGGAGCGCTACGCGGCGGCGCGCGGACTGGAAGTCTGCACGGCGAAGGCGCTGCTCGCGCCGAAGTTCACGGCCGCGCGCGGCACCTTGGAGTGGTACTGCATCGAGCACTGGAGCCGCGAGCTCGATCTCGACATCGGCGTCATCAAGCGCTCCGCGCTCCCGCGCGTCGAGTTCTTGCCCGGTGCCGAGGATTTCCTCGAAAAGCTGCGATCGCTCGGCAAGCGCCGCGTGCTCGTGACCAACGCACACCCGACCACGTTGAGCCTGAAGAACGAGCGGGTCGGTTTGCTGGCGCACTTCGATGCCTGCTACTCGACGCATCCGTTCGCCTACCCGAAGGAGCACCTGGAATTTTGGCCGCGACTGCATCTCGCGGAGCCGTTCGTGCGCGAGCGCACGCTGCTCGTCGACGACTCGCTGCACGTGCTGGCGGCCGCGCGTGCCTTCGGCATCGGCTTCCTGCGAGCGGTGCGCCAGCCGGATTCGGGGCGGCCGCCTCAGGCCACGGGCGAGTTCACCGCGATCGATGCGGTAGGCGAGCTGATCCAGGAACCGATCCGAGCCACGATGCGCCGGCGGTGACCGGTCACGGCCGCATCGGGCCCGCGGACTCAGGTGGCGCCGCCCCCTGGAGCGTTGCCGCCGGAGCCGCCGCCGCCCGAGCCGCTGCCGCCGCCGGAACCGTTGCCGCCACCGCCGCCACGGCCTCGCCGGCGTCGACGCCGAGGCCGCTCACCGGAGGGGCTCGCCCCGCCTTGAGCCTGGGCAGAGCCGGGCGCGCGGGCGCGGTCGGGCGAAGTGGGAGCATTGCCGCCCGCCGACGCCGATGCACCGCTTCCCGCGGATGCGCTGCCGCCGGGTGCGGATGCGCCGCCCGCAGCCGGCGCGCCGTCGGAGGAGGCGCGGCCCGGATGAGACCGTGAGGAGGACCCGCTCTGCGGGCGCGGGCCCGAGGGACCGCGCCGCCGACCGGGGGGGGCTCCGCGGCCGGATCCTCCGCTGCCGGGGCGGCCGCCGCGGGAATTGCCGAAGCGCGGTGCGCGCTCGCGCCACTCCGGCGGCGGGGGCTGGGTCACCGCCGCGAGATCGACGGCTTCGATGGCCGCCCGGGGGATCTGATGGCCGATGTAGCCCTCGATGTCGGGAAGCCCGATGGCGTATTCCTCGCAGCCGAAACTGATGGCATCGCCCTCGGCGCCGGCGCGCGCGGTGCGGCCGATGCGGTGCACGTAGTCTTCGGCGTCATTGGGCAGGTCGTAGTTGATGACGTGGCTCACGTCGGGAATGTGCAGACCCCGGGAGGCCACGTCGGTGGCGACCAGTACGGCCAGATCGCCGTTGTGGAAATCGCGCATCATGCGCAGCCGCTTCGCCTGAGGCACGTCGCCGGAAATGGCCTGCGCGACGAATCCATTGGCGGTGAGCGTGCGCTCGAGCAGCTCGGCGACCCGCTTGGTGTTCACGAAAACCATGGTCCGGCGCGCATCGATGCGCCGCAGGAGCCCGACCAGCAAAGGAACCTTCTCCTCGGTCGCCGGGAAGTACAGCACCTGCCGCACCCGATCGACGGTCATCTTGTCGGGCTCGATGCGGATCAGCTCGGGATTGTTCATGTGCTCGTACGCGAGCTCGAGCACGCGGTGCGACAGCGTCGCGGAGAACATCATGTTGAGGCGAAGAGTGGGATGCGGCAGGCGCCGCAGGATGAAGCGGATGTCCTTGATGAACCCGAGGTCGAACATGCGATCCGCCTCGTCCATGACCGCCACCTGGATGTGGCGCAGCTCGAATACGTGCTGCTTGAAGTAGTCGATGATGCGGCCGGGCGTGCCGATCAGCACGTCGACGCCTTCCTCGAGGCTGCGCCGCTGCTTTTCGTAGTCGACGCCGCCGAACACGATGGCGAGCTTGAGATCCGTGTGCTTGCCTATACCTTCGGCATCGGAGTGGATCTGCACCGCGAGCTCGCGGGTCGGTGCGATCACGATGGCGCGCGGCGCATTGCGCGGCCGGGTCGGCGCGGCGGGGTCCGTCAACAGCCGATTGAAGAGCGCGATCAGGAATGCCGCGGTCTTGCCGGTGCCGGTTTGGGCCTGGCCCGCCACGTCGCGGCCTGCGAGTGCGATGGGCAAGGTCTGCGCTTGAATCGGGGTGCAGCGCGTGAATCCCAGCTCGGCGATGCCGCGCTTCAGGGATTCGGTGATGTCGAGCGATTCGAAAGTGAGCTGACTGAGATGGGCGTCTGACATTTTCTCTTAAAGGATTGGAGAAACTTGCAAATTGGAAGGGACCGGATAACAATACGATCAATCCGGAGCAGGTCCATCCGCTCCCACTAACCGTATCATCGGTACCCTTTTAAGGTAATCAAGACCGCTAAAGCCGCTGTATTGTGCCCGAACGGGCGCGCATCGTCACTTCGCGCTAAACGCCCGGCGCAATTCCATCAACCCGCACCTCTATCGAATCTCCAAAAGGAGGTAACCGTTCAGTGAGTAACCCAAGTATCGTTCACACCAGCGACGCCACGTTCGACAAGGACGTTTTGAAGAGCGAGAAGCCGGTATTACTGGATTTCTGGGCGGAATGGTGCGGGCCATGCAAGATGATCGCCCCCATCCTCGACGAGATCGCAGACCAATACAAAGACAAGATCCGCATCGCCAAGCTGAATATCGACGACAACCCGGCAACACCCCCAAAGTTCAACATCCGCGGAATTCCGACGCTGATCCTGTTCAAGAACGGCACGGTGGAGGCCCAGAAAGTGGGAGCAGTGACCAAATCGCAGCTCGCCCAGTTTCTGGACAGCAACCTGTGAGAGGCTACCTGGGAAATCAGTCCCGCCAAGGCGGCGGGCAGCAGGGAGGCGGCCAGGGCGGCGGCGGCGGCGGCGGCCGCTCCAATCGATCCAACCGCGGTCCCCGTAACGACAACCGCAACGGCAACACCAACGGCGGGCGGATGCCCGTCGAGGATTACGGCGATCTGCCGGAGGGCGGCGACGATCTAGAGATCATTGCGCAAGCGGATCTCGCCCGCAGCCGCAGCTCCATGAACCTGACGGAGCTCAAGAAGCGGCCGATCAGCGACCTCGTGAAGCTCGCCGAGACCATGGGTCTCGAGAACATGGGGCGCTCCCGCAAGCAGGACATCATTTTCGGGGTCCTGAAGGCGCATGCCCGCAAGGGCGAGGACATCTACGGCGACGGCGTGCTCGAGATCCTGCAGGACGGATTCGGCTTCCTGCGGTCTTCGGATTCCAGCTATCTCGCCGGACCCGACGATATCTACGTATCCCCGAGCCAGATCCGCCGCTTCAACCTGCGCACCGGAGACTCGATCTCGGGCCTGATCCGTCCGCCCAAGGACGGCGAGCGCTACTTCGCGCTGCTCAAGGTCGGCGAGATCAATTTCGACTCGCCGGAGAGCTCGCGCGGCAAGGTGCTGTTCGAGAATTTGACGCCGCTGCACCCGACCGAGCGCCTGAAGCTCGAGCGCGGCAACGGCTCGACCGAGGATCTGACCGCGCGTGCCATCGACCTGGTGGCGCCGATCGGCAAGGGCCAGCGCGGCCTGATCGTCTCGCCGCCCAAGGCCGGCAAGACCATGCTGCTGCAGAACATCGCGACCTCGATCACCGCGAACCATCCCGAGGTGTACCTGATCGTGCTGCTCATCGACGAGCGGCCCGAGGAGGTCACCGAGATGGCGCGCACCGTCAAGGGCGAGGTGGTGTCGTCGACGTTCGACGAGCCGGCCAGCCGCCACGTGCAGGTGGCCGAGATGGTGATTGAGAAGGCCAAGCGCCTGGTCGAGCACAAGAAGGACGTGGTCATCCTGCTGGACTCGATCACGCGTCTCGCGCGCGCCTACAACACGGTCGTGCCGAGCTCGGGCAAGGTGCTCACCGGCGGCGTCGACGCCAATGCGCTGCAGCGGCCGAAGCGGTTCTTCGGCGCCGCGCGCAACATCGAGGAGGGCGGCAGCCTCACCATCCTCGCGACCGCGCTGGTCGATACCGGCTCCAAGATGGACGATGTGATCTTCGAGGAGTTCAAGGGCACCGGCAATTCTGAGATCCATTTGGATCGCCGCATCGCCGAGAAGCGCACGTTCCCCTCGATCAACATCAACCGCTCCGGCACCCGCAAGGAAGAGCTGATCACCGATCCCGCGGAGCTGTCCAAGATGTGGATCCTGCGCAAGCTCCTGCATCCGATGGACGAATTGGCGGCAATCGAGTTCCTGCTCGACAAGATGAAGGACACGAAGACCAACACCGATTTCTTCGATGCGATGAAGCGATAGCTTCGCCGCGTTCGCGGCGGGGCGGCGTCGGCGGAGGTCGTCAGGGGAGCTCAGATGCAATGGTGGGCATGGATCGCGCTGGGAGCCCTGCTGCTCGGAGCGGAGCTGACGCTGATCAACGCGCAGTTCTATCTCGTGTTCGCGGGCCTCGCCGCGATCATCGTCGGCTTCATGGCGGCCGGCGGCGTGCCGGGCTCGGATTGGGCGCAGTGGCTGGTGTTCGCCGCTCTCGCGGTCGTCTCGATGCTAACCTTTCGCCGGCAGATCTACGAGCGCATGCGCCGCAGGCTGCCGCCGGTCGGCGCGGGCCCGGCCGGTGAGACCATCGACATTCCCACGGCGCTCGCGCCCGGCGAATCGTGCCGGCTCGAGTATCGCGGCGCCTCCTGGAGCGCGCTGAACGGCGGCAATGGCGCAATCCCCGCCGGCGCCGCGGCACGAATCGTGCGTGTCGATGGATTGACCTTGATCGTGCGCAGCCTCTGACTCCGCGGAGATCCCATTCATGAACGTGTTGACCGTCGCCGTCATCATCGCAGCACTCGTCCTGATCATGTTGTTCAAGACCGCGATCGTGGTCCCGCAGCAGAGCGCCTACGTGATCCAGCATCTGGGCAAGTACAGCCGTACCTTGCAGGCCGGCTTTCACATCCTGGTTCCCTTCATGGAGACGATCGCCTACCGGCACAGCTTGAAGGAGATCGCGATCGACATCGCGGAGCAGGTCTGCATCACGCGCGACAACGTGCAGGTGGGCGTCGACGCCGTGCTCTACATGCAGGTGCTCGATCCGCACCTTGCCTCCTACGGAATCACCAATTATGGCTTTGCCATTTCACAGCTCGCACAGACCACCCTGCGCAGCGAGATCGGCAAGATCGAGCTCGACCGCACTTTCGAGGCTCGCGGGCAGATCAATACCAACGTCGTGAGCGAGCTCGACAAGGCGTCCGTTGCGTGGGGCGTCAAGGTGCTGCGCTACGAGATCAAGAACATCACCCCGCCGAAGGACGTGCTCTCCGCCATGGAAAAGCAGATGCGCGCCGAGCGTGAGAAACGTGCCGTCGTGCTGACCTCGGAGGGCGAGCGCGACGCCAAGATCAATGCCGCCGAAGGCGACAAGCAGCGCGTGATCAAGCAGTCCGAGGCCAACAAGCAGCAGCAGATCAACGAGGCCGAGGGCCAGGCCCAGGCCATCCTGGCGGTCGCAACGGCCACCGCCGAAGGGCTGCGCCAGGTCGGTATCGCCCTGTCCGACCGCGGCGGCATCGAGGCCATGCAGCTGCGCATCGGCGAGGAATACGTCAAGCAGTTCGGCAAGCTGGCTCAATCCGGCACGACCCTGGTGGTGCCGGCACAGCTCAGCGATCTCGCCTCCATCGTGACCATGGCCACGAGCATCGCAAGGAAGCCGCCCGCGACTCCCGCCGCTTGAGCACGGAAGAGCCGCGCGCCATTGCTGCGCGGAACGAGGCCGCGGGCGGCCCCCCGCGCAACCATCCCGCTGGCACTGGCGCCGACTCGGGCGCCGCAGCCCCGGGCCCAGGGCACCATCGCAGGACCTCCATCGGCTTTCACGAGCTGGTCGCGCTCGCCGCCGCGACCATGTCCACGCAGGCGATCGCGATCGACGCCATGCTGCCGGCGTTTCCGGTCATCGGACGCGCGCTGCACGTGCTGGTCGAGAACCACGTCCAGGCCATCGTCACCGCCTACATGGCCGGCCTCGGCTGCGGGCAGCTCATCTGGGGCCTGATCTCGGATCGCTTCGGCCGCCGGCCGATCCTGATCGGCGGCCTGTCGCTCTACGTCGTCGCGGCGCTCCTGTCCGGACTTGCCGGCAGCTTCCACGCGCTGCTCGCCTGGCGCTTCGTGCACGGCATCGCCGCCGCCAGCGTGGTCGTGGTCCGTTCCGTGGTGCGCGACCTGTATTCGGGCAGACAGATGGCGCGGGTCATGTCGCTCACCTTCATGGTGTTCCTCATGGTCCCCATCATTGCGCCGAGCCTCGGCCAGGCCATCCTGCTGGTCTTGCCCTGGCGCTACATGTTCGTCGTCTTCAGCGTGTTCGCGGCGGTGATCTGCGCCTGGGTGAGCCTGCGGCTGCCCGAGACCCTGCACCCGGAGTATCGGTTGCCCCTGACCCGCGCGCACATCGCCGGGGCGGTGCGGCTGGTGGTGCTCAATCGGACCTCGCTGTTCTACACCTGGGCCATGTCGGTCATGTTCGCCGGCATCATGGCCTACGTCGGCATGGTGCAGCAGATCTTCGACGAGGTGTTTCACCGGCCGAAGATCATGCCCACCATGTTCGCGCTCTGCGCCGCGACGATGGGCGTGGGCGCGTTCTTGAACTCGCGCATCGTCGAGCGTTTGGGGATGCGCCGCATATCGCACACCGCCCTGCTGAGCTACCTCGCGATCACCGGGCTGCACACCGTCGTGGCCGCGTCGGGCGGCGAGCCGCTGTGGCTGTTCGTGGTGTTCCAGTCGGCCACCATGGCCTGCTTCGCCCTCTCCATCTCGAACTTCGGTGCCATGGCCATGGAGCCGGTCGCCGCGGTGGCGGGTATCGGCGCATCCTTGCAGGGATTCATGTCGACGCTCGGCGGAGCCTTCATCGGCGCGATCATCGGGCGGATGTTCAACGGCACCCTGGTGCCGCTCGCCGCGGGGTCGCTGATCTGCGGGATCGCGAGCCTGGCGTTCGTGCTGGTGGCGGAGCGGGGCAGGCTGTTCCGGGCGCATCACGCCGACCCGGAGCACGGACGCTAGGCGTGTGGGCCCAGGAAGGAGGCCGCGGTTCCCTTCGACCGCGCACTCTTGGGCGTTCCGCTCCGTCTGGGTAAGAGCTACGCGGGCACTGCTACCCGTAACATGCTCCGACGTCCACCTTGGGGCCGTCTGATGAGCAGTGGTCTAGCCGCGGCCTAGAGACCCAACTACGGGTAGCAGTGCCCGCGTA
>DATAYZ010000144.1:0-41364 GCA_036272295.1 Steroidobacteraceae bacterium | reverse complement strand
CCCCAAGGTGGACGTCGGAACCTGTAACGGGTAGCAGTGCCCGCCTAGCTCTTACCCGGACGGGACGGTACGCCCGAGCGGAGGTCGGTCGAGGGAGCCGGGACCTCCTTCCTGGCGCCCACACTAGCGCCGGACCACCCGCCGGATCGAGGTGGTTGACAGATGGTTGTCGTCGGCCACGCGCACGAGATCGCGCCCCTCGTTCTTGGCCACGTAGAGCGCGGAATCCGCCCGCGCGACCATCTCGTCGAGGGAACGCCCGTGCCTCGGGCTGATGGCGACGCCGGCGCTCAGCGAGACTCGCATGCCCGCCCCCGATGCCGGCAGGTTGATCCCGAACATGAGCGTCCGCATGCGCTCGAGCGTGGCGATGGACGCCTCGAGCGTGGTGTCGGGCATCACCAGGAGGAATTCCTCCCCGCCCCAGCGGCCGAGCACGTCCGCGGGACGGATCGATTCCCGGCCGACACGGGCGAACTCCGTCAGCACGTGATCTCCGGTGGCGTGCCCGCACCGATCGTTGATGACCTTGAAGTGGTCGAGGTCGATGATGGCAATGCTGAGCGGACGGCTCGTCGCGGTCGCCTCGGCGAGCGCCGCGCTCGCGAATTCCGCCGTGCGCCGCCGATTGGCGAGGCCGGTGAGTCCGTCCTGGCTGGCGAGCTTGATCAGCTGGTGCCGATAGCTGCGGTTGACGATCAGGAAATAGATGAGCAACAGGATCACGACGGTGCCCAGGGTCGCCGCGATCGCGTTCCATTTGAGCTCGCGCGCCTGTCGATGCGCCTCCTCGCGCGACGCGCCGAGCTCGCGCTTCAGGCGGCTGTTGCGCTCGATCTCGCGATCGGTCTCGAAGCGGGCGCGCAGCGCCGCCGCGGTCTTGGTCTTCTCGGCGTCGTTCGCCGCGACGTAGCGCCGCACGTACTCGTTCAAATCGCCGTAAGCGTCCCGGTAGTTGTGAAGCGCGGCATTGGCGCGCGCGCGCGACTCGTACAAAGAGGCCACCCGGATCGGCAGGAGGTCCTCGCCCTGGTGATCCAGCACCCCATTCAGACGGGCCAGCGCCCCCTGGGCATGTCCCTGCGCGAGATCGATGCGCGCTAGCAGACCCTCCGTCTCCTTGACCTCGTCGGCCGAATTCGACGCGGCGAATATGCCGAGCGCATCGTCGCAGGATCCCGCGGCCCGATCGAGCTGCTTGAGCTCGATGCGCGCGGTGCAATCGAGGACGTCCGCGTAGGCGACGCCCTCGGTGTCGCCGACCTCGAGGCTCAAGGCGCGCGCCTGCCCGAGCTGGTCGATCGCTTCGCTGTTTCGGCCCATGAGATTGAGGATCTTGCCGCGCAGGTAGCGGCTCACCGAGAGGCTCAGGGTGGCGCCGCGGCGCGTGTCCCAGTCGATGACCTCCTGGTTGAGCGCGAGCGCCTGCGGGTAGTCGCCGGTGCCGCGCATCACGCTCGACAGCACCGAGGCGGCAAGGATGCGCGCGGCCGCGCGATCCGACGCGGTGCTGTCGCGGTACGCCTGGATGAGGCTCGCGACCGCAAGATCGGCGCGATCCTGCCGGTATTGCAGCAAACCCTGCGTGATCAGCAGGCAGCTATCCGCGAGCGTGCCCCTGACTTGCGCCGCGCGCGCGCCTTCCACCATCCGGAGTGCAGCGGCAATCCCGGAGGCGTCGTAGACGTTCTCCGCATAGGCGGTGAGCAGATCGACGTGCACGGGATCGCTCGCTTGGGGCGCCAGCGCCAAGCCCGCGTTGGCGGAGTCGCGCGCCTGCGCATCGAGCTCCAGGATGCTGTACGACTGTGCTTCGATGGCATGGAGCGCGGCAAGGGCCGCGGGCGGCGCGTGGCCGGTCGCCGCGTCGATGCGAGCGTGTACTTCTTGCAACGCCCGGGTCGCATCGCGGTCGACGAGGTTCTGGAGCTCGCGGAGCCGCGGATCGGGGCTCGGCAGGCAGGTTGCCGAGGCAAATGCCGGGAGCAGCACCCACACACAGGCGAGTACCGCGGCAAGGCAGCGCACCGTCGCATTGAGGAGGCCCATGAGACCCACAACGGTAGTGCGTCCGGGCGCCATCTTCGACCCCGAGCGTCACGGTTTTGAGAGCCTTGTGGCGGGGCCGCGACCGCCCGCTGCGCGCCTCGCGAGGAGGGGGCCGGGAAGGCCGCGGGATTGTGACAGGATTCGCAGGCGGGACGGCCGCTTTATGGCCAACGGACAGCGGCTTTGTGGCCAACGACAGCCGCTTTGTGGCCAACCAAATGACCGCTTTGTGCCCCACTAGCCGCGCCGGCGGAGGCCCGTGTGCGCGGCGGGGGCTCCACGGCGCGGCGGCGGCGCCCGTACTCAGGCGTCGGGCTTAGTGACAAGCACCCGCGCCTGGGAGCATATTAATGGGGAACGCCGCCCCACAAACAACAATCGACAGGGCTGTCTATGGCATCGTCGTTTTTGGATCGTGAGCACACCATCGCGCCGCCCGGATACAACCGGTATCTGGTGCCGCCGGCTGCGCTGGCGGTGCACCTCTGCATCGGTCAGGTGTACGCATTCTCGACCTTCAACCTGCCCCTGACGAAGCTCCTTGGCGTCACGCAATCCGCGCCTGGCGACTGGAATCTGAAGGAGCTGGGCTGGATATTCTCGATCGCCATTGCGATCCTCGGCATCTCCGCCGCGGCGTTCGGACGCTGGGTGGAGAACGTGGGCCCGCGAAAGTCGATGTTCACCGCGGCGCTCTGCTTCAGCGGCGGCTTCCTGGTGTCGGCGCTCGGAATTCACTGGCACCAGCTCTGGCTGCTCTATCTGGGCTACGGCGTGCTCGGCGGTTGCGGCCTCGGAATAGGCTACATCTCTCCGGTATCGACGCTGATCAAATGGTTTCCGGATCGGCCGGGCATGGCCACCGGAATGGCCATCATGGGATTCGGCGGCGGCGCACTCATCGCCGCGCCGCTCTCGGTCATTCTCATGGCGCACTTCAAGACCGCCACCTCCGGCGGCGTGCTCGAGACCTTCGTCACCATGGGCGTCATCTACTTCATGTTCATGATGATCGGTGTCTACGCGGTGCGCGTGCCGGCACCGGACTGGAAGCCGGCCGGATGGACTCCGCCGACGGTGCCGAAATCCCTGGTCACCACCGGCAATGTGGCGGTGGATGTCGCCTGGCGCACGCCGCAGTTCTGGCTGCTCTGGGTGGTGCTCTGCATGAACGTGACCGCCGGCATCGGCGTGCTCAGTCAAGCCTCGCCGATGATCCAGGAGATCTTCGCCGGCAAGGTGAGTCCGGATGCGGCGGCGGGCTTCGTCGGCCTCCTGAGCTTGTTCAACATGGCAGGCCGATTCTTCTGGGCGAGCACCTCCGACTACATCGGGCGCCGCAACACGTACATGGTGTTCTTCCTGCTCGGCATCGTTCTCTACTCCACCGTGCCCACGTTCGGCCACCTGGGCTCGGTGGGGTTGTTCGTTACCGCGTTCGTCATCATCCTGTCCATGTACGGCGGTGGCTTCGCCACGATTCCCGCCTACTTGCGTGACATCTTCGGCACCATGCATGTCGGCGCCATCCACGGCCGGCTGCTCACCGCGTGGTCGGCGGCGGGGGTGCTCGGACCCGTGCTGATCAACTACATCCGCGCCTATCAGATCGAGCACGGCGTTCCCAAGGCGCAGTCCTACTCGATCACCATGTACATCATGTGCGGACTGCTGGTCGTGGGGCTCATCTGCAACTTCGCCATGCGCGCGGTCGATGCGCGCCGCCTCTACAGCGGGAGCGCTCCATCGTGAAGGGACGACTGATCGTTTTGTGGATGCTCGTCGGAATTCCCCTACTCTGGGGCGTCGCCGAAACTCTCAAGAAGGCGCTGAAGCTCTTCGGATAGCATTGTTTCGGAGTCGCGCTATTGTTGTTGACGGCGTGCGGCCGGGCGGTCCGCGCGGGCAGGACCAGAGTTTGGACTTCGCCGTTGCACTCTGCTCATGCCGCCTACCTGACCTTCGCTTTCGCTGAGGAGTCGCAATGAATCTCTATCTGAGCATCGGACCTCTCGTCGCCCTGCTGGCCGGAATCTTGATTTTGATCGTGCCCCGGCTCCTCAACTACATCGTGGCCATCTACCTGATCATCACCGGGCTGCTCGGCCTCATGGGCGGCCACCTGCACTGACGACCGCGCCGAGCGCGGCACCGTTGGGGCTGCCGAGGCCGGTGCACGCGTCCCAGCCTTTGGCGGCGTCGAAGTCGCCGTTGTTTCCCTGGGTGATGTCACGCAGCGTCGCGGGCGCGGCGTAGAGCCGGGGATTGACGAGCCCCGCCGTGCCGCCCGACGCCTGGTTCAACCGGGCGAGCAAGGCGGCCCAGAGCGGCGCGACGGCGCTGGTACCGCCGATGATGGTATCCGTTCCGTCGATGCGCACCTGGTAACCCGTCTCCGGGTCTGCGTTGCCGGCGACATCCGGGATGCCGCGCCTGCCTAGAGCCACCGAGCCCGATTGGTCGACGGCCGAGAGGCCTTGCTGCCACGCGGGCAGCGCAAAGATGTCGCTGATGCCTCCGCCGCTCGCGCCGTTGCCCGCACCATCGTTCCACACCGTCTCGCGCGCAATGGTCCCGCCGGCGACGACGAGGCTGGTGCCCCCGCAGGCGAGCACGTACGTGCTCGATGCCGGAAAATCCACGTGGTCGGCGCCATCGGTGACGCCGTCGCTCGAGCCGCTGTCACCCGAGGCGACGCATATCGTGAGTCCCAGGCTCGCCGCGGACTGAAACGCATCGTCCATCGAGGTCATCGCCTGTGCCGTCCATGACGACTCCGCGCCGCCCCAGCTGATGGAGATGATCGAGGGCCGATGCGTCGTGTCGTGGATCGCGGTCGTGATCGCATCCAGGAATCCGGCGTCCGTGTTCGGCGCGAAGTACACCGCGACCGTCGCCTGCGGAACGATCGCGCCGACCACCTCGATGTCCAGCATGACCTCGCCGTCCGGCCCGTTCGCATCGCCGGTCGGGCTGTTCTGCGCATGATCGACCGACACGGCGACGACCGACGGCGCGGACACGCCGAGCCCCGTGAAGTACGTGTCGAGGTCCGCGGGCTGGAAGCCGCCGCCGAGCTCGATGAGAGCGACGCATTGTCCCTGTCCGGTGCCGCTGGGAAATCCATACGCGGACGCCACCTGAAGCGGCGTGAAGGTGCCCGCGTCCGCCGCGGCCTTCGCACCGGCCGAGCTCGTCGCGCTCGTCGCGCTCGTCGCGCCCGCCGCGCCCGCCGCAGCCCTCGCGACGGGCCCGCGCCGCAGGCGAAAATGGGGGACCGCCTGCGGCCGGTTGTCGAGTCCCAGCACCGCCTCGATGATCCCATCGAGCTCGGAGGGGATCATGATGGCGCCCGTGCGGCCGCGGTAGGTGCCCGCTGCATGCCGCATGTGATGCAGGGTCACCCCGAATGCGGCGCTGAACTGCGCGACGGTTCCCGACAGGATCACCGTGCGCCGCGCCGCGTGCGACAGCACCACCTGCAAGCCGTGGCTCGATGCGAACGCGCGGATGGCACCGAGATCGGCATCGTCCGCGCCGTGGCGCCGCGCGAACTCCTCGCGGCTCAACCAAGGCGTGCGCGCACGTCCCGCGCAGATGTCCGCGGCGCGCGCCGCAAGCTCCTGCCGAGCCCGCCGGCGCACGAGCACCGTGACCTCGAGGCGCTCGTCGGGATTGGCGGGGGCAACGGACCTGGCGCCGCCGATTGCCTCGCGCTCGCTGCCTATCAGAGCAATGTTGGCCATGGCTCGCTCTCCCTCATCGATATCGGACATCGTATCTGCTCAACCGACATCGTGCGCAGTGCGAGGGTTCCGCGCTGTCGGGATTCAGAGACGATGCCGGATGCGGGGCGGCAGCGTGAGGCTGCCGGTGCATCCTAGTCGAACGGATTCCTGCGGATGATGGTCTGGTCCCGATCGGGACCGGTGGAGATGATGGTGATCGGCACGCCGACGAGCGACTGCAGCCGGTCGAGGTAGGATCGCGCCCGCTCCGGCAGCTCCTCGTAGCGCTTGATGCCGACGGTGCTCTCCTTCCAGCCCGGCAGCTCCTCGTACACGGCCTCGGCATCGCCGAGATTTCCGGACGCCCAGGGCGGCGAGGTCTGCACCATGCCGTTGACGCGGTATCCCACGCACACGCGGATCACGTCGAGCCCGTCGAGCACGTCGAGCTTGGTCACGCACAGCAGCGAGCAGCTCGAATGCACGATGGAGCGCCGGATGGCGACCGCATCGAACCAGCCGCACCGGCGGCGGCGCCCGGTCACCGAGCCGAACTCGTGCCCGACGCGCGACAGGTGCTCGCCGAACTCGTCGAACAGCTCGGTCGGGAAAGGGCCCGCGCCCACGCGGGTCGTGTACGCCTTCACGATGCCGAGCACCTCGTTGAGCCGCAGCGGTCCGAGGCCGGTGCCCGCCGCCGCGCCGCCCGCGGTGGTGTTGGACGAGGTCACGAAGGGATAGGTGCCGAGGTCCACATCGAGGAGCGCTCCCTGCGCCCCTTCGAACAGCGCATTGCCGCCCTTGATGCTGAGATCCTCGAGAATGCCGGTGACATCGGCGACCAGCGGCTTGAGGCGCTCCGCGAACGCGAGGTTCGATTCCAGCACCTGCTGAAAGTCGACGGCCGGCTCCTGGAAGTAGCGCTGCAGGACGAAGTTGTGAAAGTCGAGGATCTCGCCGAGTTTCGCGGCAAACCGCTCGCGATGAAACAGATCCGAGACACGCAGCGCGCGGCGCGCCACCTTGTCCTCGTAGGCCGGGCCAATGCCGCGCCCCGTCGTGCCGATGGCGTTGGCGCCCTGCGCCTTCTCCCGCGCGCGGTCGAGCGCGACGTGCGAAGACAGGATCAACGGGCATGCCGGGCTGACCTTGAGCCGGTCGAACACCGGCACACCCTGGTCGATCAGCATCTGTGCCTCCTTGAACAGCGCCTCGAGCGAGAGCACGACGCCGTTGCCGATCAGGCATTGCACGTGGGGGTGCAGGATGCCGGACGGAATCAAGGAAAGAATGGTCTTCTTGCCGCCGATGACCAGCGTATGACCGGCGTTGTGGCCGCCCTGGAAGCGCGCCACCGCCTGCACCTGATCGGTCAGCAGGTCGACGACCTTGCCCTTGCCCTCATCGCCCCACTGCAGGCCGATGACGACGAGGTTCTTACCCACGGCGCGCGCTCCCCTCACGCATTGCGCGCCATCCAGAGAAGCCCGAGCCCCGCCAGCATGCTGATCAAGCCGCCCCAGCGAAGCTGCGTCGGCTCCGCACTGGCGAGCTTCGCCATCAGGCGCTGCGCGGCCGCGGGATTGACGAACGGCAGGATTCCTTCGAGCACCAGATACAGGGCGAAGGCGCCGCTCAGGTAGCGCCCGAGCTCACTCCATCCCACTTGCATCATTTCGATTGAGGCTGCGCGGCCGGCTTGTTGAAGTACTTGAAGTACGCGTTGTCGGGCGCGATCACGAGCAGGTCACCCTGTGTGCCGATCGCCTCGCGATACGACTCCATGCTGCGGTAGAAGCTGTAGAACTCGGCATTCTTGGTGTAGGACTTCGCATAGATCTCGCTCGCTTCGGCATCACCCTGTCCACGAATCTCGCCGGCCTGGCGCTGGGCGTCCGCGAGGGTCTCGGTCTGTTGCTTGTTGGCGTCCGCCTTGGTGCGCTCCGAGGCCTCGACACCCTCGGCGCGCAGCTTCGCCGCCTGCGCCTTGAAGGTCGCGCGCATCCGGTCGAACACCGAGTCCTGGACCTGCTGCGGGAGGTCGATGCGCGTGATGCGCACGTCGACGAGATCGACGCCGAGCTTCTCCGCGGCGGGACGCGCGTTCTTCATCATGGCGTCGGTGAACTCGGTGCGCTCGGCCGTGACCACCTGCTGCAAGGTGCGCTGGGTCACGACGGTCTTGATGCTGTCCTTGATGGTCTCGCCGAGACGGTCGTTGGCCGCCTCCTCGACGCCGCCGGTCGACTCGTAGTAGCGGCGCAGGTTGTTGATGCGCCACTTCACGTAGAAGTCCACCTTGAGCTGTTCCTGCTCGCGGGTGAGGAAGAGCTCCTGCCGGTAGAGCTGGGTGACGATGCGCTTGTCGAAGCGGCTCACGTCCTCGACCAGCGGCACGCGCACGTGCAGGCCCGGCTGGATGTTCGCGTCCACGATCTCGCCGCCCACCGACTTGATCGCGAGCTGCCCTTCGCTCACCGTGAACAGGCTCGAGCGCACCACCAGGATGGCGGCGACCAGCGCGAGCAGGATGTAGAGCACCCGATTTTGCATCAGCGCACGCCGCGCGCCCGCGCGGGGTCCTCGGAGGAGGAGCTCGAATCCGGCGCGTGCATCTGCGGAAGCCCCGGGAGGTCGCCCTGGCTGGCGCTGCCCTGCCCGCCCGGCGCCATCAGCTTGTCCAGCGGCAGATACATCATGTTGCCGCCGCCCTTGACGTCATTGATGATCTTGCGCGAGCTCTTGTACACGGACTCCATGGTGTCGAGATACATGCGCTCGCGGGTCACGGCCGGCGCGCGCTCGTACTGTCCCAACACCTGATCGAAGCGCGAGGTCTCGCCCTTCGCGAGCGCCACGACCTTGATCTTGTAGGCCTCGGCATCCAGCACTTCCTTGGCGGCGGCACCGCGCGCCTTCGGCAGGATGTCGTTGCGATAGGTCTCCGCATCCTGCTGATAGCGCTGGCGGTCCTTGTCCGCCTTGATGGCGTCGCGCTGCGCATCCTGCACGGCATCCGGCACGTTCACGCCGGTGAAGTTCACGCTCAGGATCTCGATGCCCATGTCGTAATTGTCGAGCGTGCGCTGCACGAGCGACTTGGCGCGATCGGTGATCGACGGGTCATAGGCCAGCACCTTGTCGAGCGGCGCCTGACCCACGGCCTCGCGCATCGCGCTCTCGCTCACCTGGGTCAGCGTGTCCTCGACGTCGCGCACCTTGAAAAGCAGCTTCAGGGCATCCGGCTGGATGTACTGGACCGCGGATTTGACCTCGACCAGATTGGTGTCGGCGGTCAGCATGCTGGCGTCGTCGACCACGCTGTATTGGCGCGATACGTTGACGATCAGCTTGCGCTCGATCGGCCAGGGCAGATGCCAGTTGTACCCCGGGCCCCGGGTATCGACGTACTTGCCGAAGCGCAGCACGACCGCCTTCTCCTGCGCATCGACGCGGTACACGCCGCTCCCGATCCAGACCGCGCCGATCAGGACGAGGATGCTGGAAAGGCCCCGCGCGAAACCCGTGCCCGGCGCTGCGCCTCCGGAGCCCGGGCCGCTGCGCCCGAACAGGGCGGCAAGGCGGCGTTGCAGGTTGCGCAGAACGTCGTCCAGGTCGTTCTGCGACTGCTGCGGACGGTTCCAGGGATTGCGCTGCTTGTCGCCGCCGGGGTCGTTCCAGGCCATGCCTATCTCTTTAGAATGAGCGGCGCATTCTAACAGCCGACCCGCCGCTCACAAGGGCTCAAGCGACGCGCTGTCTGCGGCCGGCTTCGCCGCGGTCCACCAGGCCGACACCCCTGCCGCCCAGGAGCTTCTCGAGCTCCGCCGATTCGAGCTCGACCGTCAGGTCCCAGCTCCCGTCGTCGCACTGCCGCTCCTCGCGGATGGCATCGCGCCGGTACAGGTCGGAGCGCAGCGCGGCCGCCTCGAGCCCGAGGTGCACCACGCTGCGGACCTGATTGGGCCTGACCGCCTGCGCGATGCCCTCGCGCAGCGCCGGGAGCCCCGCGCCGGTCACGGCGGACACCCAGGCCTGCGCGGCGATCCCGTCCTCCCCCAAGACCACGTGCGGGGCGTCGCCGCCGGCATCGATCTTGTTGAACACGATGAGCTCGCGCACGGACCCGGCGCCGATCCCGGAAAGCACCTCGCGCACCTGCCCGATGCGCTCCTGACGCTGGGGATCGCTTGCGTCCACGACGTGCAGCAGAAGGTCGGCGTCGCGCGCTTCCTGCAGCGTCGACCGGAAAGCCGCGACCAGCTCGTGCGGCAAGGCGCGCACGAAGCCCACGGTGTCGGCCAGCACCACCTCGCCGACATGCTCGAGCTCGATGCGCCGCACGGTCGGATCCAGGGTCGCGAACAGCTGGTTGGCGACATAAGTCGAAGCGCCGGTGAGCGTGTTGAACAGCGTGGACTTGCCGGCGTTGGTGTATCCCACGAGCGCCACGGTCGGAACGGGCACCTCGCGGCGCACGTGGCGTCCGGTGTCGCGCTGGCGCGCGAGCTTCTCCAGGCGCGACTTCAAGGTACGAATGCGCTTGGCGATCAGGCGGCGGTCGGTCTCCAGCTGCGTCTCGCCCGGGCCGCGCAGGCCGATGCCGCCCTTTTGGCGCTCGAGGTGAGTCCATCCCCGCACGAGGCGGGTGGACAGATGGGAGAGCTGCGCGAGCTCCACTTGAAGCTTGCCCTCGAAGCTGCGCGCGCGTTGAGCAAAAATGTCCAAAATCAGACCGTTACGGTCCAATACTCGACGACCGGTCAGCTTCTCGAGGTTGCGTTCCTGGCTGGGGGTCAGCGTCTGGTCGACGAGCACGACCTCCGCCTGGACTGCTTGCGCACAGTCGCGGATCTCCTCGGCCTTGCCCGATCCGACGAAATACTTGGGGTCGGGACGCGGCCGCGACGCCAGCACCAAGCCGACGCCCTCCGCACCCGCGGAAGCCGCCAACGCGCGAAATTCAGCGGTGTCATGGGGATCGACGGGGTGCCCGATCCCGACGCCGACCAGAACCGCGCGCTCGCCGCCTCGAGGGCGATCAAACAATTGCAGAGGGCCGCCCGCTCACTCGACGATCGCCGGTTCCGTCACCTCGCCGTCCTCACCCGTGGGCAGCCGCACGTTGCGTGCGGGGACGACGGTGGAGATGGCGTGTTTGTAAACCATTTGACTCACGCTGTTGCGGAGTAGAACCACGAACTGATCGAACGAGTCGATCTGTCCCTGTAATTTGATGCCGTTCACGAGGTAGATCGAGACGGGCACGCGCTCCTTGCGCAAGGCATTGAGGAACGGATCCTGCAGAGACTGGCCACGGGCCATGAGTGAAGCTCCTTGTTTTTTCGTGTCATTCGTATTGCCCAACCACTTCCCTGCGGCGCCAGGCATGTTCTTTATCATGCTAGCACACGGCTTCCCGCGGCGTTACCGCGGCGAATCCCGCCTCGTGCAGCACATGAGCGATCGCGCGGGCACAGTCGGGATGCAACGAGTCGAGCCATTGCGCGCGCTCCCTTCGGCGCAGCCAGGTCAACTGCCGCTTCGCGAGTTGTCGCGTCGCCGCAAGGGCTTGGTCTCTCGCCTGGATCAGTGTCGATTGTCCTGTCAAGTGCTGCCATACCTGTCGATATCCGACCGCGCGCATGGACGGATGTTCCGCAGTGAGGTCGCCTCTTTGCATGAGCGTCCGCACCTCAGCCACCAAACCCGCCTGCAGCATCGAGTCGAATCTCAGCTCGATTTTGGAGTGCAATTCGCGCCGTTCAAGGGGACAGATCGCAAATTCCCAAATGTCGGCGTCGCCAAGTACCGACTCGGGCAATTGCTGCAAGCTCGTGATGCTCCGGCCGGTCAGCTCGAAGACCTCGAGGGCGCGCTGGATACGCTGCGGATCGTTCACGTGGATTCGCGCCGCGGCCGCCGGATCGATGCGCTCGAGCTCACCGTGGAGCGCCGCCCAGCCGACCGCGGCCGCGCGCGCATCGAGGGCGGCTCGAACCTCGAGATCTGCTTCAGGCAAACTCGCAATGCCATGCGTCAGCGCGTGAAAGTAGAGCATGGTTCCACCGGTCAAAAGCGGGTATCGCCCGCGGCGCCAGATCCCCTCCATGGCGGCGAGCGCCTCACGCGTGAACTCACCGGCTGAAAACGGCTGGGCAGGATCGCGAACGTCGATGAGGTGATGCGGCACGCGAGCGCGCATCGCCGCGGTCGGCTTGGCCGTTCCGATGTCCATCCCGCGGTACACGAGGGCCGAGTCGACACTGACGATCTCGACGGGCAGGCATTCGGCGAGCCGCAGGGCGATGTCGGACTTGCCCGCCCCGGTCGGCCCCATCAGGAGAATGGCGCGCCGATGCGGGCCGCCTGCCCCCGGCCGCGCGCCGGCGCCGCCCGGCGATACGTCGCGCGAGGGCATCAGCGTCCGCGCAGGAACAGCCGGTCGAGCTCCGGCAGCGACAGCCGCACCCAGGTCGGCCGGCCGTGATTGCACTGATCGGCGCGCTCCGTGCCCTCCATCTCGCGCAGCAGTGCGTTCATCTCCGGAACGGTGAGCGCGCGCTGTGCCCGGACCGCCGCATGACAGGCCATGGTCGCGAGCAGGTGATTGATGGACTCCTCCACGCGGCGCGAGTGTCCCTGCTCGGCGAGATCGGACAGCACGTCGCGCACGATGCCCGCGGCGCCGCGGCCGACGAGCAGCATTGGGATGGAGCGCAGTGCGAGCTGATCGGGCGCGAGCCGGGATACGCCGAACCCGAGCGCCTGGAACTCCTCGGCGTGCTGCTCCCCTGCTTCCGCCTGCGCCGGCGACACGCGCAGGATCTCCGGAATCAGCAGCTGCTGTGCGGCCGTCTGGCCGGACAACAGCTTTTTCATCCGCTCATAGACGACGCGCTCGTGCGCCGCGTGCATGTCCACGAGCACGACGCCATCACCGGTTTGCGCCAGGATGTACACGCCATGGAGCTGCGCCACCGCCAGCCCCAGCGGCGGCCACTCCCCCGACGGCTCGGCCGCGCGTCCGCGGTCCATCAGCCCGAGCGGATCCTCTTGCGCGAGGGCGCCGCGATAGCCTTCGGCGGGGCGCTCCGCCACGCCGCGCAGGGTATCAGCGGCCCCCAGGTACGAGCCCGACAGGTTGAAGCCCGCCTGCATCGGCGCGCGGCGGTTGAAGCTCCCGGTCCCGGTCAACCAGTCGAGCGGCGCGCTGCCGGCCGACTGCGTGCTGGGCTTGGTGCCTGCGAGCGCGTGCTCCACCGTCCGAAACACGAAGTCGTGGATGCGCCGCGAGTCGCGAAAGCGCACCTCGAGCTTTTGTGGGTGGGCGTTCACGTCCACCGATGCCGGCGCCGTCTCGAGGTACACGAGGTAGGCGGGAAAGCGGCCGTGGAAGAGCACGTCCTGATAGCCGAGGCGCAGCGCGCTCGCAATCAGCTTGTCGCGGATGAAGCGCCCGTTGAGATACGCGAATTGCAGGTCGGACTGGCTGCGCGAGAAGGTGGGCAGCGCGATCCAGCCGGTGAGGCGCAGGCTCTCGAGCGTGTGCTCGACCTCGAGCACGTGCCCGGCGAAGTCCTCGCCGCAGATCCTCGCGACGCGCTCGAGGCGGTCGGTTCCCGAGCTCGCGGCCGGCAACGACCACGCCGTGCGGCCGTTGTGCATCAGCGAGAACGCGACGTCGAAGCGCGACAGCGCCAGGCGCTCCAGCATGCGCACGATGTGCTGGTACTCGGTGCCCTCCGCGCGCAGGAACTTGCGGCGCGCGGGCACGTTGAAGAAGAGGTCCCGCACGTCGACCGTGGTTCCCTGCGGGTGCGATGCGGGCGCGGGTGCCCCGATCTCGCCGTCGCGCACCTCCACGGACCATGCATGGGGCTCGGCGGCGGAGCGCGAGGTGAGCGACAGGCGCGCGACCGAGGCGATGCTCGGCAGCGCCTCGCCGCGAAACCCCAGCGTCGCCACGCTCTCGAGGTCGTCCATGGAAGCAATCTTGCTGGTGGCGTGCCGTGCCATCGCCAGCGCGATCTCGGCCCGGTCGATCCCGACGCCGTCGTCGCGCACGCGGATGAGGTTGAGACCTCCGTGCTCCAGCTCCACCTCGATCCGGCGGGCGCGGGCGTCCAGGGAGTTCTCCACCAGCTCCTTCACCACGGACGCCGGGCGCTCGATCACCTCGCCGGCGGCGATCTGGCTGATGAGCTCGTCGGACAGGAGTCGGATGGGCACGGGCAACCTCGTAGGCCGCGCATTCTCGCACAGGGAAACCGCCTCGGGCGCGGCGCTAGAGCCCGGAGTCCCCCGAGCCGCTCGCGGCCGCAGTCCGCGTGGCGCTCGCCGTCGCGATCTGCGCGATGCGGGTGCCCACCGGCGGATTCGCATAGAAGTAGTCGCGCACGCCCTGGTGGATGGCGCCGGCGATCTCCGCCTGGTGCGCCTGCGAGCGCAACCGCTGCTCCTCCCGCGGGTTCGAGATGTAGGCGGTCTCGACCAGCATCGAGGGAATGTCGGGTGATTTCAGCACCATGAAGCGGGCTTCTTGAACCCGCGCCTTGCGGACCTCACCGACGCGGTTCAGCCGGCGCAGGACCTGCTCCGCGGCGATCTCGCTCGCGCTCAGCGAGGCCGACTGCGACACGTCGAGAAGCACGGACGCGAGCACATCGCTCTTGTCGTCCAGGGAGACCCCGCCGACCAGGTCGGAGGCGTTCTCGCGCTCCGCGAGCCAGCGCGCGGCCTCGTCGCTCGCGCCCCGCTGCGACAGGATGTACACCGACGAGCCGTCGACGCGCCGATCGCGGATCGAGTCGGCATGGATGGAGACGAAGAGGTCGGCCTGCTGCGCGCGGGCGCGACGCATCCGGTCGCGCAGCGGCACGAAATAATCGCCGTTGCGCGTCAGCACCGCCCGCATCCCGGGCTCGGCATTGATCTTGGCCGCGAGCTCCCGCGCGATCGCGAGCACCACGTCCTTCTCCCGCGCGCCGTTCATGCCGATGGCGCCCGGGTCCTCCCCGCCATGCCCCGCGTCCACGGCGACGATGAGATCCCGCGCATCGGCGCGAGCATGCTCGACCTTGACCGGCACCTCGACGCTCGGCGCTTGAGCAAGATCGACGACCAGCCGATAGCCATAGCTCTTGTTGGGCGCCGACAGGAACGTCTTGGCCTGGGCCGCCCGGCCGAGGGTCAGCACGAGGCGCAGACCGCCCGATGACTTCTGGGAGATTTGTACCTGGCGCACCGCGCCCTCCGGCGCGGGAGAGCGGTTGACGCCGCGCGCGAGGTGCGCGCCGTCCACGTCGAGCACCACGCGATCCGGCGTCCGGAGGACCTGCACGCGATGCGGCGCGCGGCCCGAGAGGTCGAGCACGACGCGCGTGCTGTCAGGTCCCGCCCAGAGGCGCACCGCGCGCACCTCGACCGGATGCACCGACGTCGAATGTGCCGCCGTCGAATGTGCGGCGGCGGAACGCGCCAAAGCCGCATTCGCCCACGGCGAGAGCATCGCTCCTGCCGCGAGGGCCCACACCGCCTGCATCCCCTTTCGCACCATGGGCGTTAAGTTAACGCCGCCTCCAATCCTTTTTCAAGTTAAATTAGATACATAGGGAGACAAGCTAGTGTCGAGTACCAGCTTCTCCAGCCACGCTCGTCCCAGGCCGGTGGAGGCCGCAAGCGATGCGCGGCGACCATCGCCTGCATAGTCGAGCGCAAGCTCCACGTCCGCGGGCGGCAGCGCGTCGCACCCGCGCTCCGGCCATTCGATGAGGAGCAGCGTCGCGGGACCGAGCAGATCGCGCAGGCCGAGCTCCTCGACCTCGCTGCGCACCTGCAGGCGGTACAGGTCGACGTGTACGCAAATCAACCCTCCGGCGAGGTAGGTGTCGAGCAGCGTGTAAGTCGGGCTGCGGATCGGGCCTTGGACACCGACGGCCCGAAGGAGCGCGCGCACCGCGGAGGTCTTGCCGGCCCCGAGCTCCCCGCGCAGGTAGAGGACGCTCGCCGCGGCGGTCGGGCCGGGAACGGCCGCGGCATCGGCGGCGCTGCGCCCCGGCGGTTCGCCCGCGCACGAGGCGAGGGCCATGAGCGTCCGGCCGAGCGCGGCACCCAGCGCATCGGTCGCGGCGCTGTCCGTCAGGTCGAAGCTCATTGGCGCGGTAACATCCATGTGTGACGATTATACGGACCCGCCCAGACCCGATCCGCGCCATCGACACCGCCGACCTGCTCACCGACGTGCGTCGGTGGGGCCGCGACCTTGGATTCGCGCGTCTCGGCGTCGCGCGCATCGACCTCGCGGCGGATGAGGCGCGCTTCCTGGACTGGCTGAGCGAGGGCTTCAACGGCGAGATGTCGTACATGTCGCGGCACGGACTCAAGCGCACGCGCCCGTCCGATCTCGTGCCCGGTACGGTGAGCTGCATCAGCGTGCGCATGGACTACTGGCCGGCGGCTGCGGCGGATGCCGCCGCCACGCTCGGCGACCCGAGCATCGGCTACGTCTCGCGCTATGCGCTCGGCCGCGACTATCACAAGCTCATGCGCGGACGGCTGCAGAAGCTCTGTGATCGCATCCAGGGTGCGGTCGGGCCCTTCGGGCACCGCGTGTTCGCCGACAGCGCGCCGGTGCTCGAGAAGGCGCTCGCGCGCAATGCCGGGCTCGGCTGGATCGGCAAGCACACCAATCTGATCGACCGGGATGCCGGGTCGTACTTCTTCCTCGGCGAGATCTATGTCGACCTGGAATTGCCGGGCGACGCGGGCGCGAGCGCGCATTGCGGCAGCTGCAGCGCCTGCCTGCCGGCATGCCCCACGGGGGCCATCGTGGCCCCGTACCGCCTGGATGCGCGGCGCTGCATCTCGTACCTCACCATCGAGCTCAAGGGCCCCATTCCCGTCGAATTTCGGCCGGCCATGGGCAATCGCATCTATGGCTGCGACGACTGCCAGCTCGTGTGCCCCTGGAACAAGTTCGCGCGGCCGGCGGCCGAGCCCGACTTCGCCGTCCGCCACGGCCTCGATCACGCACCCCTCGAGGCTCTGTTCGCCTGGAGCGAGGCCGACTTCGAGGAGCGGACCCGCGGCAGCTCCATCCATCGCATCGGCCACGAGCGTTGGCTGCGCAATATCGCCGTCGCCCTCGGCAACGCGCCGACCTCGCCCGCCGTGATCGGCGCGCTCCAAAGCCGCGCCGGGCACCCCTCTGCCCTGGTGCGCGAGCACGTCCAATGGGCGCTCGCCCGCCACGAGAAAGCGCATTTCCACAATGAGAGCGGCCGCAGCCTGCTCCCGGGAGGCTAGCAATGGGGCCGCCAGGAAGAAGGCCCCGGTTCCCTTCGACCTGCGCTCGGGCGTACCGCCCCGTCTGGGTAAGAGCTACGCGGGCACTGCTACCCGTAGGTGGGTATCGAGGCCGCGGCTAGACCGCTGCTCATCAGGCGGCCCCCAGGTGGACGTCGGAACATATAACGGGTAGCAGTGCCCGCGTAGCTCTTACCCAGACGGGGCGGTACGCCCGAGCGGCGGCCGAAGGGAACCGGGGCCTTCTTCCTGGCGGCCCCATTGCTAGCCTCCCGGGAGCAGGCTCCGGCCGCCGGGATTGAAGAAGTGCCGCCCGCGCCGGGCCTTGTTGATCTCGCTGAACAGCTGCTGGTAGTCGCGCTCGTCGTTGACCGGGTCGATGGCCGCGGAGTTGACGATGAGCAGCGGCGCCGCATCGTAGCTGTGGAAGAAGCGCGCATAAGCCTGCGTCAGCTTGTCGAGATACCCGCGCTCGATGTGTTGCTCGTAGCGGATGCCGCGCTTGGCGACGCGGTCCATGAGCACATCGACCGGTGCCTGCAGGTACACCACCAGGTCGGGCTTCGGCGCATCGACCACCACACGCTCGTAGACGCGCTCGTAGAGCGAGTACTCGGCATCGTCGAGCGTCACCCGCGCGAACAGCCGGTCCTTCTCGAGCAGGTAGTCCGCGACGCGCACCGACTCGAACAGATCTTCCTGCCGGACCTCCTCGAGCTGGCGCGCGCGCTGAAACAGGAAAAAGAGCTGCGCCTGGAAGGCCGCCGCGCGGGGGTTCTTGTAGAAGCGCTCGAGGAAGGGATTCTGGTCCGCCTGCTCGAGAATGAGCTGGGCGCCGAGCGAGTCGGCGAGCCGCCGCGCGAGGCTGGTCTTGCCCACCCCGATCGGTCCCTCGACGACGATGAAGCGGTGGGGTTTTGCGCTCACCATGCCTCGCTCACTGCTCCAACTCGGAAATCCCCACGCCGCCGATCCGGGCGGCGAGGTCCGACACCCGGCCATGTCCCGGAATCATCAGCGTGGGGGCTATATCCGCAAGAGGATACAGGACGAAATTACGGCTCGACACTCCGGGATGCGGCACGGTCAAGCCCGGCTCGTCGATCGTCTCTCCCGCCATCCACACGAGGTCCAGATCGATGACGCGCGGACCCCAGCGCTCCTGCCGATCGCGCCCCATGCTGCGCTCGATCGCGAGCAGCTGATCGAGGAGCTCGCGGGCCGGCAGCCGCGTCAGGAGGCCCGCGGCCGCATTCACGAAATCCGGCTGGTCCTGGGGTCCCATCGGCTTGGTGAGATAGAGACGGGATTCCCGCAGCAACCGCGACGCCGGCATCCCCGCAAGACGTCCGAACGCCTCACGCACGCGCTCGGCCGGTGAGCCGAGATTGCTGCCGACCGCGACATACGCGGGACGCCAGAGGATCTGCGCGGACGGAGAGTTTCCGGTGGCGCTCACTGCATGCAGCATGCTTGAGCTAGCTGCGCGCAGCGCCGCCGCGGCGCCGGCGCCGGCGACGGCGGCCCGGCTTGCCGCCGGCACCGTCGTCCGCAGGCTCCGCCGGCCGCGCCTGCACCAGCGTCACACGTTCCTCTTGAGGCAGCAGCTGGATGTCGGTCCACCACTTGGCGAGCTCGGGGTCCGCGACACCCGCTTCCGCGCGCAGCAACAGGAAATCGTACGCCGCGCGAAAGCGCGGATGCTGCATGAGGCTCAGCGACTTGACGCCGCTGCGGCGGTTGAAGCGCGGCTGCAGCATCAGGAGCTCGCGCATCGGCACCCCGAATCGCCGCGGGATGGCCACGCGCGCCTGCTGGGCACGGAGCACCGTGTCGCAGGCCTCCATGAGCATCGCGGTATCCGGGGCAGGCCCCGCCTGGCGTTCATTCATCTCCTTCAACACGGCGCTCCAGAGCAATATCGCGAACAGGAACGTCGGCGTGACCGGCTTGTCCTGCGCGACGCGCTGGTCGGTGTTGACCAGCCCGCGCTCGAGCATGTCCTCCGCATAGGCGTACGGCGGGAGCGCGAACGCAGCGGCCGACATCGGGAAGAGATGAGCGAACAGGCCGTATTTCTTCAACAGCCGGTACGACTTCGCGCCGAACCCCGACAGAAAGAGCTTCAGGGTCTCATCGAACAGACGCGCCGCGGGCACCCCATCGAGGAGCGGCGCGAGCTTCGCGAGCGGTGCCTCCGTCTGCGGATCGAAGGTGAAGTCGAGCTTCGCCGCGAAGCGCACACCGCGCAACATGCGCACCGGATCCTCGCGAAAGCGCGTCTCCGGATCGCCGATGAGCTTGAGGCGGCGCGCCTGCACGTCGCCGACACCGTCGACGAAGTCCCAGATCGAGAAATCCTCGATGCTGTAGTAGAGGCTGTTGGCAGCGAAGTCGCGGCGCCAGACATCCTCCTCGATGGTGCCGTAGATGTTGTCGCGCAGGATGCGGCCGGTGCGATCGAAGGCACGATGCTCGGAGTCGGTGGGACGCACGAAGGCGGCGCGGGCATCGTTGCCCGGAACGTCGGCACCTGCCGCGGCGTCGCTATCTGCGTCGTCGGCGTCTGCATCGTCGCCATCTGCGGCGTCGCCATCTGCGTCATCGTCATCTGCGGCCTCGTCATCTGCGGCGTCGCCATCTGCGGCGTCGTCATCTGCGGCCTCGCCATCTGCGGCGTCGACACTTGCGCCCGCCGCGTTGGCCGGGCCCTCGGCGTCCTCCGCCGCCGCCCCCTCATCGCCATCGTCCTCCGCGTCCTCGCGCTCCGGCGCGGCCGTCGCCCGGAAGGTCGCGACTTCGATGATCTCGTTGCCGAAGTGCACGTGTGCCAGGCGAAAGCGCCGGCCGATCAGGCGGCAGTTGCGGAACAGGTGGCGCACGTCCTCCGGCAGCGCATTGGTCGCCACGTCGAAGTCCTTGGGCCTGATGCCGAGAAGCAGGTCGCGCACGGCCCCACCCACGAGAAAGGCTTGATAACCCGCTTCCTTCAGGCGATAGAGCACTTTCAGGGCGTTCGGAGAAATCGCGGCGCGCGATATGGAATGCTCGGAGCGAGGTATGACCCGCAGGGCGTGCGGGATGGTCGGTGCGTTCAAATACAGGAGTTCCGCTTGAGTCAAAAAATTTGGCCCGTATACTACCAGCCCTCCAAAGGTCCAGGCGCCTTGCTCCTCGAGGAGCCGGGTACCCCGTTCCGCAAGGCATCGCTCCCTTCGTCTAGAGGCCTAGGACACGGCCCTCTCAAGGCTGTAACACCGGTTCGAATCCGGTAGGGAGCGCCATCTAATCAACGGGTTACGAGGCGCATGCGGCACTGATGGCTCGAGGCGCGGCCTGATGCCTGCGCCGGCCTTGAACCCAAAGACGGCGCGTGGAATCCGGCGTGAGCATCTGAAGCGGTGTCGTTCCGCAAACACGATATAATAAACGTCCGGAGATGGCATTCCTCCGCGAACCGCCCGCAGGGCTGATGATGCCTACCATGCCTGGAATCTTCCGGCGGTAGGGCCATTACACCGTATCGGACCATCCAGGCGCGTAATAGCTGACTGGGAGGCGATGCCATGACGGGAACCGGCATTTTTGCGGTGGGTGTGGGGGCTGCCGGCGGCGCGTGGCTCCGCTGGATCCTGGGTGTTTTTCTGAACACTTATTTCCCCTCCGTCCCTCCTGGAACCTTGGCCGCCAATCTCATCGGCGGTTACGTGATCGGGGCGGCGATCGCATTCTTCTCGCAAACATCGGGAATTGCCCCGGAGTGGCGCTTGCTCATCATCACCGGCTTTTGTGGTGGACTCACGACGTTCTCGACGTTCTCCGCAGAGATCACCGCGTTGCTTCAGCAGGGGCGGCTGGGGCTGTTCTCAAGCGCCATCGCGTTGCATGTCGGTGGATCATTACTGATGACCCTCGCCGGGATCGCGACTTGGCGATGGCTCGCGGCGCGCTAAGAGGAGACATCGCATGCAGGGCTTTCAACTTGCCTTCTTTACGCAGCAGGACCGCCGGCACTCGCACAAACCGATCTGCGACTGGCTGCTCGACCTGGCAAAGGAGACGGGCTTGCACGGAGCCACCGTCCTCCCCGGTGCGAAGGGATTTGGTCACAGCGGGCACCTGCATTCCGCAAATTTCTTCGACCTCGCCGACCAACCGCAAATGGTCCTCATGACGGCCACTGCCGAACAGGCGGAATCGATCCTCTCGCGAATAAAGAGCGAGAAGTTGCAGCTCTTCTACGTCCAAACCGCGGTTGAGTTCGCGCTGATAGGGGACGTTGAGTAGGTCCGATCTCGCGGGGGCGTCGAGCATTCCTCCTGCGAGAAATCTCGCAAATCCGGACACCGAGATCCGTCTGGACGGTGAAGATCCTTCAAGCCCATGGCGCATACCTTGCTATCTGGATCATCGGTCGATTGGCACTGATGCGTGGCTCACCCCTTTGGGCCGGCCAGAGGCGCCTCCGGCTCAGCGGGTGCCGGTGCGGGTGCGGGTGCGGGTGCCAGCGAGCGCTTGGGAAACGTAACGCGAAAGCAACTGCCGAACTCCGGTCGGCTTCGTACCTCGATCTCCGCACCATGGGCCAGACAAATGGATTTGACGATCGCGAGCCCCAGCCCCGCGCCGCCGTCCTCGCGCGAGCGCCCTTCATCCACGCGAAAAAATCGATCAAATACCTCGGGAATAGCCGCAGGCGGAATGCCGATGCCGGTGTCCGCCACCTCGAGGACGCCGGCTGCATTGTCCGCGGCAGTGCGCAGCGACACGGTACCTCCGCGCAAAGTGAAGCGGATCGCGTTGTCCAGAAGGTTCACGACGATCTGTTTGAGCCGCGCCCGATCACCCCGAATGACGGTCTTTTGCAACTCCGATACGTCTATCTCAACGCCGCGATCCTCCGCCATCAGCTGCATGTGCTCGGCGGTGTTCAACGCCAGTTCCGCCAAGTCGACGTCGACCCAAGCGCCCTGGGCTTCGCCCGCGTCAAGTCGCGACAGCACGAGCAACCCCGATACCAGATGCTCCAAGCGCGCCACTTCTTCGAGGACGCTGCCTATGCGCTCGTGCAGGTCGCCTTCGGCGAGGTGAGATTCGCGGGTGAGCTCCTGCAACTCGCCTTTGATGACCGTGAGGGGCGTCCGAAGCTCATGAGATGCATCCGCCAGGAACCGGCGGGAGGTTTGCACCGAGTCACGCAACCGCCCGAGCATCGTGTTGAACGAGATCGAGAGCCGTTCAAGAGCATCCCCGCTCGGCACGACCGGAAGCCGAAGACTCAGATTCTGCAGGCTCATCTGCTCGGCGGTCTGCGACAATCGGTCGACCGGCCTCAACGCCCAGCTCACCAACCAATAACCGCCTCCGGCGGCGCAGACAACGAGAACCGGGAGGAGCAGCGCCAAAAGATCCAGCAACCGCTCCAATGCCTCCTCGATCCGCGCGGTCGAGACTCCCAGTTCGACGCGGTAATCACCGGAGACCGCGTGAACCGGCGTCACGCGGACCATCAGATGCTGATCGGGTACGACGGTGGTTACAGGCTTTGCACCGTCGCTCTGCGGGACGGTCACCGCCGACGGATCGAAGCTGCGATCTGCGGGCATCCGCGAGCGATAGATCACCGTCGCCGGCAGCCGCGTCACGCGCACGAAGCGATTGTTGAATTCCGGCGCGACTCGCGTATCGATCTCCCGGGCGATCGCGCCAGCGCCCGCCTCCGCAGGTGCCTGGAGCAGTATCTGCTCGACTTGGGCAGAACGCCGCCCCAGGGTGTCGGCCAAATTCACCCGCAGGTAATGGTGCAGACCGAAGAAAACGCCCGCCCCAACGAGCGCGAATACGCCGCTCAACAGGAGCGTGTACCAGGCCCCCAGCCGAAAGGCGAGTGAACGATGATTCATTCGAGCGCGGCGTGGGCCTCCGCCTCCGGCTCGCGCACGCAGTAGCCAACCCCGCGCACGGTATGAATGAGTTTGGCTGGGAACGGATCGTCGATCTTCCTGCGTAGATATCGCACGTAGACATCGACGATGTTGGTCACGCCCTCAAAACTCTGGTCCCAGACATGATTGAGGATCATGGTCCTCGAAAATACCCGCCCGGGCGAGCACAAGAGGTATTCGAATAGCGCGTATTCCTTCGCGGTGAGATCGATCCGGCGGCCGCTGCGCCTCACCTGCTGGGTCAGTCGATCGAGCTCGAGATCGCCGATGCGCAACACGTCGCCCCGCTCGACGGGCCCTCGCCGCAGGAGCGCCTTGATCCGCACCAGCAACTCGGCGAAGTCGAACGGCTTCGTCAGGTAATCGTCGGCGCCCGCCTCGAAATGCATCACTTTGTCATCGATGCCGTCCCGGGCAGTGAGCACCAGGACCGGAAGGGACGAATGGGATTGGCGTACGCGCCGCAAGAGCTCCGTGCCGCTCAATTGCGGGAGCATCAAGTCAAGGACGAGGAGATCGTAGGTATAAGAATTGATGTAGGTCTCGCCCTCGCGTCCATTCGCTGCGAGATCGACCGCGAATCGCTCCGCGCGCAGACCGCGAGCGACGAATTCAGCGAGTTTTCGATCGTCCTCGACGATGAGTATTCGCACGGTGACCACCTCATTCCGCCATTTGAAAGCGCTTCGATTAGAGCAGCGTTAGATCTTCATTAGAAACGCTCTCATGCAAACGCCGAGCACGAGGAAAAGCAAGAGGCGCGCGGAATAAAGGGCTTCGGATCGTGCGCCAGGCAGGAACTACCCTTGCGGTTGCCCGGTCAAATTATCGTAACCGTTTAATTCTCCCGATCGAGGTATCGCGATGAGTAGCACACGAATGCGGTGGGGCGCTGCGGTGATGATGCTGGGCATCGCCATCGGCTCTTCGAGTTTCGCGGTCGCCCATCCCGGAGGCGGCGGAGGCGGGCATGGCGGAGGTGGGGGACATTTTGGTGGTGGCCACTTCTCCGGAGGAGGGCGGGGGTTCGCGGGGCACGGCGGCTACGGCGCAGGCTACCACGGCGGATATGGGGGCTGGCATGGCGGCGCGTACGCCGGACGTTACCGCGGCGGATATGGAGGCTGGCATGGCGGGCGCGGAGGATTTCGCGGCGGCTATGGCTGGGGCGGGGGATATGGCGGCTGGGGGTGGGGTGGCCTTGGGCTTGGCCTGTATTTCGCAACTCTGCCGTTCTATTACGACACCTTCTGGGCAGGCGGCGTGCCTTACTACTATGCCGACGGCAATTATTTCGAGTGGGATGGCGATGTCGGTCAATATGAAACCGTCACTCCCCCTGCCGACGTCCAACGCCAGGCCCAGGCGTCATCGCCCAATCTGATCGCCTACCCAAAAAACGGCCAGACGGAGACTCAGCAAGCCACCGATAAATCGGCGTGTCGCTCCTGGGCTGCCGCTCAGAGCGGCTTTGATCCCGCTCAGACGGCGACTCAAGGCGCCACGACGCAGTCGACCACCCAGCGCTCGGACTATATGCGAGCGCAAGCGGCGTGCTTGAAAGGCCGCGGCTACAGCGTCGAGTAGCTTGTGTCAGCCGAGCGGCCCGCACCGGCTGCATCGCCGCGCCATCGCAACTCACGAAGCTGACGCGATCGACCCAGGTTCTGCGCCATTTCTCGCGTGACGCGATCGCGCTTGACATATTGCCACACGTGCCCGACCGCACCCGCGCCACCGCAGCGCGATGACTCTTTAATGTTCCACTCGCGGCCCTTTAATGTGGGGCGGCTAACCTGTGAGCATGACCGAAGGGCTGATGATCCCATCGCGGCTGGCATCCAGTGCTCAGCTGACTCCTCGGCCCAGCCTGGAGTCCGACATGAAGCTCGATCCGTCCGCATCCGCGCTCGATGCCTTCACCGACTTTCGCCGGGACGCGCCGTTATCCGTCGACGTTGAGTGCCCCGTTTCGCACGCTCTCACGGAAATGACGCGCCTGGGCGCCCATTCTTTGCTCGTGACCCGCCACAGTTCCACTCATACGGAGCCCCTCGTGGTGGGCTTCGTGACCTGTGCGGGTCTCGAGCGGTGCTCGCGCCGCGCCGGCGGACACGTCTCGCTCGAGATCGTCATGACCCCGTGGCACGAGTTGCCGCTGGTTCACGTCGAGTCGCTCCAGTGGGTGAGCGCCCTGGACATGTACGAGCGGTTCCAAGGAACGGGCTTGACCCACGTGCTGGTGGTGGAGGAGCACGGCAAGGATTGCGGTGCTGGCGCGCGGTCTCGTCTCCCGGCTGAGCCTTGCAAGGCGTCTGCGGGTCACCGCCGGGGTCGATCTGCGCGGCCACCCTATGCCGTGAGCCGGCATCCACCGATGCGCCGCGGCGCTTCGAGCGACGGGCCGCGCGACTGCTGCAGCCGCTGACGCCGCTATGGCCCGGGTTCGTCCAAGGCTACGCCAGACCGCCGACGAGTCTCGCGCCAGGCTGATGCCACCGCCTATTTTCGCGTTCGGGTGCATCCAAATTGCCCGCATTTACGTATTGCCAGGTAAGAGCCTCACAGGTAGCTTACATGGCACTCTTCACACGGGCAGCGGCACCGTCGCCGACGGAATCAGCGGCCGCGGCCCGCGCGCTCGAAGCCTCCTCACGGGCAGCGCGCAGTACGGCCCAGGCAAGCCCGCAAGCCATGCGTATCGCCGTGGTCGGCTCGGGCATCTCGGGGCTGGCGTCGGCATGGCTCCTGTCGCGCAAGTATTCCGTGACGCTGTTCGAGGCGAACGATCATCTCGGCGGCCATACCCACACTCAAGACGTCGAGCTGTACGGTCGACGCTATGCGGTGGACACCGGCTTCATCGTCTACAACCCGGCGCATTATCCATTGCTCAGCCGGCTGTTCGCGGAGCTGGGCGTTGCTTCGCAGCCGAGCAGCATGAGCTTCTCGGTGCACAACGAGGCAAGCGGGCTGGAATACAACGTCGCCTCGCTCGGTGCACTGTTCTGCCAGCGCCGCAACCTTCTTTCGCCGCGCTTCCTGGGCATGATGCGCGATTTGCTGCGGTTCTACCGCGAAGCGCCGGCTTTGCTCGAGGGCGATGCGGAAGGTCCGACGCTGGGAGACTGGCTGACGGAGCATCGCTACGGCGCCGCGTTCCGCGGCGAGCACTTGATACCGATGGCGTCGGCGTTGTGGTCTGCGCCGCCGAATGACATTTTGGCGTTCCCGGCGCGCTATCTGGTGCAGTTCATGGCCAATCACCAGATGCTGCAGATCGCCCGCCGCCCGCAATGGCGCGTGGTGAAAGGCGGCTCACGAGGCTACGTACGGGCACTGCGCGAGACTTGGCGCGTGCAAGAGCGCCGCAACTGCCCGGTGCTGTCCGTGAGCCGACGGCCCGACGGTGTCACGATCCGCACGACCGCGGGCCTCGAGCGCTACGAGCACGTCGTGATGGCCTGTCACAGCGACCAGGCGCTGGGCGCGCTCGACGACGCCAGTCCCGGCGAGCGCGCGGTGCTCGGTGCGATTCCCTATCAGTCGAACGAAGTCGTGCTGCATACCGATGCCCGGGTGCTGCCGAGCATGCGCCAGGCCTGGGCAGCGTGGAATGCGTTCATTCCGGCGCGTGCCTGCGCCCCCTGCACGGTCAGCTACTACATGAATCTGCTGCAAGGCATCGAGTCGCCGGAGCCGTTCATCGTGACGCTGAATCGCACCGAGGCGATCGATCCGTCCAAGATGCTCCGGCACCTGCAGTATCGCCATCCGGTCCACACCCGCGAGTCGGTGGCCGCGCGTGCGCGCAAAGCCGACATACAGGGCCGGCAGCGCACGTGGTTTGCCGGAGCGTACTGGGGCTGGGGCTTCCACGAAGACGGCATGCGCAGCGCGGTGGAGGTGGCGCGCGCGCTGGGAGTGTCGTGGCCGATCGAATCGGCCGCACCTTCCGACGGGGCGCTGGAGCGCGCGGCGTGAGCGCCCAGGCACGGCCGGTGCGGCAAGGGGGCGCCAGTGCCGTGTACGAGGGCCTCGTGCGGCATCGTCGGCTGACGCCGCGTCCGCACGTGTTTTCCTTCCGCGTCGCGCAGCTTTATCTCGATCTGGATGAGCTCGACGGCGTCTTCGCGGACCGCTGGCTGTGGTCGAAGAATCGGCCCAACGTAGCCGAGTTCCGCCGCAGCGATTATCTCGGCCCCAGCGACCTGCCGCTGGCCGAAGCCGTGCGTCGGCTCGTGGAGCGGGAAACCGGCCGCCGCCCATCGGGCCCCGTGCGCATGCTGACGCACCTGCGCTACTTCGGCCACGTCTTCAATCCGGTGACTTTCTACTACTGCTATGCGCCCGATGGCGAGGCGCTGGAAGCCATCGTTGCCGAGATCACCAATACGCCCTGGAAGGAACGGTATGCCTACGTGCTGTCTGCCGGCACTGCGCAACGCCGTGGGCGCATCTTTGCATGGGCGTTTGCCAAGGCCTTCCATGTCTCGCCGTTCATGCCCATGAATCGCGGCTATGCCTGGCGCTTCACCTGCCCCGCCGAAGACCTGCACGTGCACATGGACGTGCTGCGCGAAGGCCGTCGCGAGTTCGAAGCACACCTTTCGATGACTCGAAGGCCCCTGGACAGCCGCGCCATGGCCGCCGTGCTCTGCCGCTACCCGCTGATGACGATGCGGATCGTGGGAGCCATTCACTGGCACGCCCTCCGGCTCTGGCTGAAGGGAAATCCGGTCTACGGCCACCCCGCCCCTTCACGAGGCTCCCGATGAACGCCGTCGTCCGCGCCGACGGCGCCTTCCGGGTCGATGCACTCACCCGCTTCCTGCGCGGCGGTTTGCTCGAGAAGTTGGCTCGATTGCAGCAGGGCTGCCTCGTGCTCAACGACGCCTTCGGCACCGAAGAGCTCGGTACGCCGCCATCCCGGCGTCCTGACCTGGTCGTGCGCGTGGACGTGCTGGACATGGAGCTCTACCGCGCCATCGCCGCCAACGGCAGCGTGGGCGCCGGCGAGTCTTACATGAACGGGTCGTGGCATTGCGACGATCTCGTCGGGCTGGTGCGGCTCTTGGTGCGCAATCGCGGCCTGCTCGATGGCATGGAGGCCGGCCTGGCGCGGGTCGGCGGCATGGTGATGCGCGCATGGCATTCGCTCAACCGCAACACGCGCAGCGGCAGCCGGCGCAATATCGCAGGGCACTACGACCTCGGCAACGAGTTCTTCCGTCTGTTTCTGTCGCCGGACATGATGTATTCGTCCGCGCTGTGGGATGCCTGCGACGATACGCTCGAGGCCGCGTCCACGCGCAAGCTCGACCGCATCTGTCGGTGGCTGCAGCTGAGACCGAGCGATCACGTCGTGGAGATCGGTTCCGGTTGGGGCGGCTTTGCACTGTTCGCCGCGACCCGCTACGGTTGTCGCGTCACCACCACCACCATCTCGCGTGAGCAGCACGCATTGACCTCGGCCAGGGTGGCCGCCGCCGGCTTGTCCGGCAGAATCACCGTGCTGCTCGAGGACTATCGTGACCTGAGAGGCCGGTACGACAAGCTCGTGTCGATCGAAATGGTGGAGGCGATCGGCGCGCAATATCTCGATCTCTTTTTCTCGCAGCTCTCGAAGCTGCTCGAGCGCGACGGCCTGGCATTGCTGCAGACGATCACGCTCGAGGACCATCGATACCGGCAGGCGCTGAGGTCCGTCGACTTCATCCAGCGGCACGTCTTCCCGGGCAGCTTCATCCCGTCGATCCACGCACTGCTGGCCGCAAAGACACGCAGCAGCGATCTGTCGCTGATCGAGCAGAGCGACCTCGGCGACTCCTATGCGAAGACGCTGCAGGCGTGGCGGGAGCGCTTTATGGCGCAACGGGATCTGGTCCGCGCACAAGGCTTCGCCGAGCGCTTCATCCGCATGTGGGAGTTCTACCTCGCCTACTGCGAGGGCGGTTTCCGCGAGCGCTCGATCGGCGTGTCCCACTTCCTGTTTGCGAAGCCCGGCTATCGCCCCGGGCGGCACGCGCGCACCGGCGGCCCGGCTGCATGATGTTCTGGATCACCCTCGCCGCCTATGAGGCCGTATGGCTCGGCACGGTGAGCGGTGCGGGGCACGGGCGGGAGTGGCCGGGCGTGATGCTGGCGCTGCTCTTCACCGCGTGGCGTTTGTCCGCATCACGGCATCGCCGCCTCGAATGCGGCCTCATGTCCGTGTCGCTGCTGATGGGTATCACACTGGAGACACTGTGGGTGCGCGGCGGCTGGCTTCGTTATGCGGCGGCGCGACCTTGGCCGACCGTCCCGGTTTGGGTTCTCGGCCTGTGGATCTGCTTCGCGCAGACCATCGTTCCGCTGTTCGGATACCTGCAAAACCGCCCGTGGCTCGCCGCACTAATCGGTGCATTGGGGGGTCCGCTGTCTTACGCGGCCGCCGCGAACGCGTGGCATGCGTTGGCCGTTTCTCGGCCGGCGTGGCAGGCGTATCTGTTGTTGGCATTGGGTTGGGGCATCGCGCTGCCCGTGCTCACCACCCTCGCGCGAATTGGACTGCATCGCGCGGCCCTTTCACAGGCAAGACGCGGGATACGGACGTGACGGCGTGGCAGGCACTGCTGGCGGTATGGATCATTGCCGCTGTGATGATGGCGTTCGGCTGGCACTGGCAAAAGGAGCACGCCAACGCGGGCATCGTGGACGTGCTATGGGCCTGCGCACTGGCCGTGGCCGCGGTGCTGCTTGCAGCGTCGATGAGACGTGGCGCGTCCGCGCCGCGGGCGGCGGTGGCGGTGATGGGCGGCATCTGGGGCCTGCGTCTCGCGGCACATCTGTGGGCACGCGTGCGGGGCAAGGACGAAGACGGCCGATACCGACATCTGCGCGACCTCTGGCATGGCGATCAACGCAAACTCTTCGCATTCTTCCAGCTCCAAGCCGGCTTGGCCGTTCTCTTCGCGCTGCCCTTCCTCGCGGCGGCGAGCAACCGCGAAACGTCGGCCGTCTGGCTGATCGCGGGCATCGTCATCTGGACGGGAAGCGTGCTGGGCGAAAGCGTCGCCGATCGCCAGCTCGCGCGCTTCCGTGCCGATCCTGAGCACCGCGGACGCACGTGCCGAGCCGGGCTGTGGCGCTGCTCCCGCCATCCCAATTATTTCTTCGAATGGCTGCATTGGTTCGCCTATGTAGCGCTCGCCCAGGGGTCCACGCTCGCGTGGCTCGCCTGGGCGGGGCCGATCATGATGTTCGTCTTCTTGCGCTGGATCAGCGGAATCCCCTTCACCGAGGCACAGGCGCTGCGCACCCGCGGCGACGACTATCGCCGCTACCAGCGGAGCACGCCCATGCTGTTTCCGTGGTTCCCGCGGCCGACCGGCCGAAAAGGATCCCCCCAATGAGCACCGTCGCCATCTACGCTCCGCCCCTGTCCTCGAGCCGCCCCGCGCGCGGCCTGCTCGGCCTCGCCGAGCGCGGCTTGCTTCCGGACCGGCTGCTGCGCCACGGTGTCCGTCAGTTGTGCGCGCAACGCCTGCGGACCGAGCGTGCCGGCGGCATCGGCGCGCAGGCGGAGCGCTTCCAGCTCCTGATCGACGACCTGCGGCAGAGCCCGATCGCCGTCGACACCGACGCGGCAAACGCCCAGCACTACGAGCTGCCGGCGGAGTTCTTCGAGCTATGTCTGGGGCCGCGTCTGAAATACTCGGGCTGCTATTACCCGACGGGAGAGGAAACCCTCGCGCAGGCCGAGGACGCGATGCTGAGGCTCTACGGTGAACGCGCGGGCCTGCGCAACGGGCAGTCCATCTTGGAGCTCGGTTGCGGGTGGGGCTCGCTGACGCTGTGGATGGCCGAGCGCTATCCCGAAGCACATATCACCGCCGTATCGAATTCGCACGGGCAGCGGCGGTACATCGAGGCGAGGTGCCGCCAGCGGCGCTACGCCAACGTGCAGGTGATCACCGACGACGTGAACACGCTGCAGCTGGACCGCAACCGGTTCGATCGCTGCGTGTCGGTCGAGATGTTCGAGCATATGCGCAACTACGAGCAGCTGATGCACCGCATTGCGTCCTGGCTCAAGCCGGGCGGCGTGCTGTTCGTGCACATCTTCGCCCATCGCACGCTGATGTACCCGTTCGAGATCCATGGCGAGGATAACTGGTTGGGCCGCCATTTCTTCACCGGCGGACTGATGCCCGCGACGGACACCTTGCTGTGGTTCCAGCGCGACCTCGCGCTCGAGCAGCGATGGCTGATCGATGGAAAGCACTACGCGCGCACGGCCAACGACTGGCTTGCGCGGCACGACGACAAGCGCGGCCAGGTGCTGGCCATGCTCGAGCAGGCCTACGGCGATCATGCCGCGCTGTGGTTCCAGCGTTGGCGCATGTTCTGGATCGCTTGCGCCGAGCTCTTTGGCTATGCCGACGGGCGGGAGTGGCAGGTGGCACATTATCGCTTCGTCCGCCCGTGATGCAATATATGCGCATATCCGCACAATGCGTGGTGCTGTTCGGGGTGTTGCTCGCTGCTGCGGTGGCGTGCGCTCGCGATTTACCTCCCATCCAGCCGGTCGCCCATGTGGACTTGCCCCGTTTCATGGGCAGCTGGTACGTCATCGCCAGCATCCCGACGCGCGTCGAGAGAGATGCGTACAACGCGATGGAAACCTACACGCTGCAATCGGACGGCGAGGTCGCAACGACCTTTCGGTTCAACGACGGCGCATCCGCCGCGCCGGTGAAGACCATCCGCTCCCTCGGTATCGTCAAAGCCAACACCGGCAACGCCGTTTGGGGCATCCAACTGTTCTGGCCGCTCAAGGCACAGTACATAGTCGCCTATGTCAGCCGCGACTACGGCGAAACCATCGTCGCGCGCGACGCGCGCGACTACGCTTGGATCATGACGCGCACGCCGGCCGTATCGGAGGAGGAGTACGCCGCGTTGGTCGACAAGGTACGGCACTTGGGTTACGACGTTGATAAAATCCGGCGGGTACCGCAGCGGCCGCCCGGCAGGTCGGGCTGATGCGGATCGAGCGTGGGCACTAGCGGGGCTGAAGCAGCATTGGCAACGCGATTTACCGATGGGATGGAACGGGAACTTTTTCGTCCATCATGCATCGTAATATGGCGGCCGCGCCGCCGCCCCGCCGTGATGCGCGCAAGCCCTTCATGATCAAGAGATTCTCGGACTTCGAGCAATGCCACATCAGCGCAAGCGATGGCGTGATCGGGCGCGTGAGCGACATGTACTTCGATGACCAGACGCGGCGTGTTCGATATCTGGTCGTGGATATTGAGAGCGGGCCGCTGGCGCGCCAAGTGCTGATCTCGCCGATCTCCGTCGGCGCGCCGGACTGGAGCGTAAAATCACTGCCGGCCACCATCACCAAGCGCCAGGCCGAGCTGAGCCCCGACATCGACACCGTCAAGCCTGTCTCCCGTCAATACGAAATGCGGTATTGTGAATATTACAAATATCCGTTCTATTGGGACGCTCCTGAACGAACGATCGCAGCTCCCGGGGTGCTGGTGCCGGCAGGCCGCTCGGCGATGAGGGGCAGCATCAACCCGGCGTATCGTCAGGCGCGCGCGGAAGGCGAACGACTGGAGGCGGAAGCCGCAGGGCGTCTCCAACCAGGTGACTCGCATCTGCGTAGCATGGTTGCGATCATGAAGTATGACGTTCATGCGACGGATGGCGATGTGGGCCGCATCGAGGACATATTCGTCGATGACCGCTCGTGGCAGATCGATTCGATGCTGATCCGCACTACGAAGTGGGCCCTGTTCCCGCATCGAGCGGTCATTGCCGCCGGTTCGATCACCGATGTGAGCCGGCCGGAGGAACGGGTAACCGTCAAGTTGACTCGAGACGAGATCAGGAATATTCCGCCTTACGAACCGCGTTCTTGATCGCCGGCGGAGATGGCAGGGGAGAGCGAAGTGCCGATGCGGTCTAAAATCGCAAGCCATGCCGTGCGCGCCGGCGGGATTGACGCGGGCGTATAACTCGGGTCGCGGTCCTTCGAGATATCAGCTACCGGAGTCGGCGTGAGCATCGAGTCGGTATTCATTCTGCTGTTTGCCGTAGCTACGGCCGTAGCATTGGCCGCCCGGCGCGCCCGCGTTCCCTACACCGTGGCGCTCGTGTTGGCCGGGCTCATTCTCGGCTATCTCGATCTATTCCCGGCGCCCCACCTGACGAAGGACCTGCTGCTGTTTGCGTTCCTACCCGGGCTCATCTTCGAGGCGGCGCTCCACATCGGTTGGCGCGAATTTCGCGATAACGCCCTGACCATTCTGCTTCTTGCCGTACCGGGCGTGATCGCCTCGATGGCGCTCATCACCCTTCTCCTGACCCCGCTCATCGGCTCATTGGGAGCCGGCACCGAATTCGGCTGGAAACAGGCATTGGTCTTCGGCGCGCTGATCTCGGCGACCGACCCGGTAGCGGTGGTCGGCCTCTTTCGCCATCTGGGGGCACCGCGACGCTTGACCTTGCTGGTGGATGCCGAAAGCCTGCTCAACGACGGCACGGCCATTGTGTTCTATACACTGAGCTTGTCGTTGATCGCGGGCAGCACACCTCACGCACATCGACTGGTGTTGCAATTCTTCTCGATCGTCGGCATCGGCGCCCTCGTCGGTGCGCTGATTGGATACGCGACATCGACGCTGATCAGACGGATTGACGATCCGATGATCGAGATCACCATGACGACCGTAACGGCATACGGCTCCTTCGTCATCGCCGAGTCCCTCGACGCGTCGGGCATCATCGCCACGGTGGTGGCCGGCATGATTTGCGGCAATTTCGCCGCGCGGTCCGGCATTTCCGCATCGACGCGCATTGCAGCAGAGTCTTTCTGGGAGTACGTCGCGTTTGCCCTGAACTCGATCGTTTTCCTGCTGATCGGATTCGAGGTTCACTTGAGATCGCTTCTGGTCCACTGGCTGCCGATCCTCGCCGCCTACCTCGTCGTGACCCTCGGCCGAGGTCTGGTAATCGCACTGGGCGGAGGTCTGGTGGCATTCACGCGCGAGCGCTTCTCGTGGCGATGGGGCGTCGTCTTGACATGGGGAGGGCTGCGCGGCGCGCTGCCCATGGTGCTGGCCCTGAGTCTGCCGGCCGACTTTCCATCGCGCGATCTCATCATATCGATGACATTCGGCGTGTCCGTGCTGTCCATCCTGATGCACGGATTGACCATGTCAGGCCTGCTGCGGCTGCTGGGTATCGCCCCTGAGCCTGCCGATCGTGAGCGTGAAGGCTAGGGCTGATCGGAGGCCGGGTTCTCACATCTCTTCTTTCCACCCGTGGTGGATAAGCAGCCAGTTGACCGGATAGGACGCTGCGAATCCCGCCAACATGGCAAGTTGCATGGCCCACCAGAACTCCGGGCTGGCGACGGAGGCAATGCCGCCGAATTCCCTTCTATACCAACCATACTGGACCATCGCCATCAGTCCGTACATTCCGACCTGCCAACTGGTGATCGACACCGCGTCCGCTTTGAGCGCCGCCACGAGCCCTTCACCGACCGATAGATTGCGCATGGGTTTGATGGTGAAGTACTGAAAGCCGATCCCCAGAATGAACGCCAGGAGAAAGTCGAGCACCCAAACGGCGAAGGTCTTGTCGATGAACAAGCTATGCCAGCCGAACAACACCGCCGTACCGGGCACGCCAAAAGCCAGCCACTCGGCCGCAAGATCGCCTACCGTGCAACCGGCGCCGCAGTGGCTGCTTGCTTTGAAGACCGCGACCGCGCGTGTCGGCCGTCGAGCTGTCGCCCCCCTCCGAGGCGGCGCGCGTCCCCAGACCCAATATGCGGCAAGCCACAAGAAGCTTCCGAAAAGCGCCGTCAGGGGCCAGACCAGATTCATGACCCACATCTTTTGAGGATGCAGAACCTCGTCGATGACGATCGCCACCGCGCAGAGCGCGGCAACGGCCAGAGAGACGGCGGCCAGTCTGTCGAGCCACGCAGGGAAATTGGCGCTCATGGCGAGGATTCCTGACGAAGTTTGCAATGACGAGCGTACGCGTTTGGCCTCATGCACCAAGATTCACTGCTTGCGGCCGCGATTCTTCCACACGATCGCAAAAAGAATGAGCAAAAAGGCCACGAGGCGAACGATGTAAGTGAACGGACGCCCGTCATCTGGCCTGGCGCCTGCAAGGAAGCCGATACGGTTGAGGCCTTCGATGATGAAGGCGAGGCCGAACGTCAGGAATAGAGGATCGCGAGTACGCTTCCAGAACTTGATGAAGAAAGTACCGGCCGCCAGAGATGCCGTCACCACGATGCCGAGCAGAAATCCCTCGACCATGGTCTACTCGCTATTCCAGATGAGGCCGAAGAGCAGCACCAGCATTGCCGCCGCGGCCGTGGACAGGCGCCACAGACGCAGGTCGACACTGACGGGAAACACCACCAGATCGATGAATACCAGCGCATTCGAGACCGTGAGACCGGCAAAGCACAGCGCACTCCACAGCAGCAGTTTCTGGCGCCCACGGATATAGCCGCGCCACAGTAGGATCGCGCAAAGAAGCGTGGTCAGCGTGCCCAAGATGTAGACAACGGGCGCCATATCGCTCCTATTTCTTGAACTCGAACGCGCGCGCGAAGTCGAGCACCGCGCGCGAAGCCTTCGCATGGATCAGGCCGGTAAGATAGATCAAGTGACGACGATAGGCGGCCGCCACGCGTGACAACAATTGCCCCTCGTCACCTTGTGAATTGAAGCGGTAAGCACCCGTGGCCGGCTCGTTCAGCGCTTCGATAAATCCGCGGCTGACGAGATCGGTTAGGACGGAGCGCGCCTGGTCACGTGTTATGTAGATACGCGTGCACACTTGCGCTTCCGACCACGAATCATCGCGATTCTCCCACATCAATAGGAGGGTCTCCAGATGCGGCACGCTGTCGATCCGGATCTCTATGAAGCGCAACACATCTTCAGGTATTTCTGCCGGACCCATTGCGGCGCGATCGTACATGGTTGCCAATGTGATGAAGCCCGGAGGAGGCGGCTGAAGTCGTACCAACGGAAGCCGAAAGCGCCATGAGCAGCGGCATCAGGGCTCCGAGCGCCGGCCCGCGGCCGGCGGCCGCGACGAACAAGCATACTGAACGCTGATCGGAGTCGCTGCGCACCCGTTCGATTACCGCTTGCAACGATTGCATTCTGTAAATCATATTGGATTCTCGGGCGAACCGCGTTACCGGTGGGAAATCGGCCGGCGCTCGAGATATCCTACCTCGATGCTCGTCCCATTCGGTGAGAACCTCTACTTGGCGGATGGACCGACAGTTTCGTTCTTCGGCATTCCATACCCGACCCGCATGGCGGTCGTACGACTCGCAGGCGGCAGGGCTTGGGTGTGGTCTCCGATTGCGTTGACAAGCGGCTTGGCCAGCGCCGTAGAGGCCATCGGCCCGGTCAGCTACATTGTATCGCCGAACAAGCTCCATCACTTGTTCCTGCCCGAATGGCGGGCCCGCTGGCCTGATGCACGACTCTATGCCCCTCCGGGTCTTGCGCGGAAGATGAAGCTGCTTCATTTCGATGCTGAGCTGGGGGATCAACCAATCGGCGCCTGGATGGGTGAGATCGATCACGTGGTGTTTCGTGGATCGTTCGCGCTGGCAGAGGTCGTGTTCCATCACCGCGCGTCCCGCACCGCGATTTTCGCCGACCTGATTCAGCGGTTTCCTGAGACTGCGGCCACGGGATGGAAGGGATTGCTAATGCGATACGGCGGCATCGTGGGGCCTCGAGGGAGCACGCCGCGCGATTGGCGCTTGAGCTTCTTGGCGCGGGATGCGGCGCGCACCGCAAGACGGACGGTCCTCGATTGGCGGCCACGGCGGCTCCTGATTGCCCATGGCGAATGCGCAACAACAGGCGCGTCCGAGATCATCGCCGCCGCGCTGAGGTGGATTTGACGCGCGGACGTGGGAGTACTATAAGGCCATGACCACCATCCCCCATTCGCCCTCGCCGGCCATCGAGACGCCGGTCGCGGGCGGGACCATGAAGGTTCACATCGTGCGAGCGGGGCTCGATGCCTCGGCCGAGCGGGAGGATCGGGTGGCCGTCGAAGCGCCTCTCGAGTACATGCTGCATCATCCGTCGCTGGGCCTCGAGCCTGTTTCCTTCGGCACGACCATGCGCACGCCCGGCGACGACGAGCATCTGGCGGCCGGTCTGTTGTACGGCGAGGGAATCATCAACGCCGCGGCGGATGTGGATACCATCGAGTCGAGCACGCGGCGGCCGAACGTAGTCAACGTCCGCTTGCGGCCCGAGGTGGATCTGGAAGCGGAAATGGCAACCCGCAGATTCTCCGCGGGCTCGAGCTGCGGGGTGTGCGGGACGACGGGACTCGACGCCGCCATTGCGCGAGCCGCCGCGATCCGCGTCGCAGAGACGCGAGCCATCGATCTGGAATTGCTGTTCGAGCTGCCCGGCCGAATGCGCAAGGCGCAATCGAAGTTCGGGGACACGGGCGGCATCCATGCCGCGGCACTGTTCGGCTTCGACGGACGCTTGATTTGCGTCGCCGAGGACGTGGGCCGCCACAACGCATTCGACAAGCTGGTCGGCGAGGCTCTGCTTGCGGGACGGTTGCCGCTCAAGGAGCACATCATCCTGCTGAGCGGCAGAGCCAGCTTCGAGCTCACCCAGAAAGCCTTGCGGACGGGAGTCGCCGTCCTCGTGGCGATCGGTGCCCCCTCCAGCCTGGCCGTGCATCTTGCGGCCGTTTCCGGGCTCACGCTCGCGGGGTTTTTGCGCGAGCGGCATTGCAACGTCTACTCCGGCCGTCAGCGGCTTCGTGTTCCGCTCGTGCCGCCGGGCAAGGAGTAGCGCTTACAACGCATGCGCAAATCGACCGACCTGCCGACTCCCCGCAAACGACGGCGCGTCCTGGACGCCAGACGTACGCAAAAAATGGCGAGCTCGGCCCACGCTTACGTGCGGGGGAGCACCGTGCAATTTTATCGTTGGCTCGAGGAGCGCGGCCGGCGTGCCGTGCCGCAAGGGCCTCCGGTGTGGATCTGCGGAGATTGTCACGCCGGCAATCTGGGGCCGCTTGCCTCCGCGGACGGCAAGATCCATGTGCAGATCCGTGATCTCGATCAGACGGTCATCGGCAATCCCAATCACGACCTCATCCGGCTTGCGCTGTCGCTCGCGTCCGCTGCGCGAGGCTCCGATCTTCCTGGCGTGACCACGGCGCACATGCTCGAGCAAATGATGATCGGCTATCAGCGCGCCCTGGGACCCGGTGCCTCCACCCTGATCGAGAGCGACAAGCCCGAAGCAATCAAAGTAGTGATGCGCCGCGCGATGTCGCGGACATGGAAGAACCTGGCAAAGGAGCGGCTCAAGGATCTCAAGCCCAAGATCCCGAGAGGCACCCGATTCTGGCCGCTCGCGAAGGAAGAGGCCAAGGCCATCCGCATGCTGTTCGAGCAGGAAGCAGTCCGCAAGCTCGTCACATCCCTGAAGTCACGCCCCGACCGATCGCAGATCGAGGTGCTCGATGCCGCCTATTGGATGAAAGGCTGCAGCTCCCTCGGCCGCCTTCGCTTTGCCGTGCTCCTCGGCGTGAGTCAGAGGAAGGGTGGGCAGGATGAGTTCTGCTTGATCGACATCAAGGAGGCCACGCGGGCGGCAGCCCCGCGAGCCAAGAACGCCCCGATGCCGAAGGACAACGCCAAGCGGGTGGTCGAGGGCGCCAGGCGGCTCTCGCCTGCCCTGGGCGATCGGATGATGGCGGCTACGCTGCTGGGGCGCGCGGTCGTGCTGCGCGAGCTGATGCCGCAAGACCTCAAGCTGGAGATCGACCAGCTGTCCCGCGAGGAGGCCGTGCGTTCGGCGCGCTACCTGGCCGAAGTCGTCGGCCGGGCCCACGCGCGCCAAATGGACGCGAGCACGCGCAGAGAGTTCAGCGCGAGCTTCAAACAGCGCCGCGCCGCCGATTTGGACGCGCCTTCCTGGCTTTGGTCGAGCGTGGTCGAGCTGGCCGCAGCCCACGAAGCCGCATATCTGGATCATTGCCGGCGCTACGCGCTGGCCGGCGATGGCTGAGCTCCGCTTTGGCGAATCCGCGCCCGGCAATTCCGCCCCGGGCAAGTCCGCCGGGGCGTGGGCCCGCGTGCAAACGGCAACATGATTTTCATCGGTACGGCTGGGTGGGTCGTCCCCGCGCAAGAACGGGCGCCGCAAGGCCGCGAGCGGAGCCATCTGTTTCAGTATTCCCGCTGCTTCAACGCGGTTGAGATCAATTCGTCCTTCCAGCGTAGGCATCGGCAGGAGACCTACGTCCGCTGGGCCGCCGAGACCCCCGCGGGATTCAGGTTCTCGGTCAAAATGCCGCGCACCATCACACATGAGCTCGCCTTGCGGCGCTGCCGGCGGGAGGTCGAGCGGTTCGTCACCGAGATCCAAGGCCTGAGGGGCAAGCTTGCGGTAATCCTCGCGCAACTTCCGCCGGGTCTCGAGTTCGAGCCGCGCGCGGCGCGCGCGTTCTTCCGGCAACTTGCGGCCTCGACGCCGGCCACGATCGTCTGCGAAGCCCGGCATCCCAGCTGGTTCAGCCCGAGAGCCGGCGAGACGCTCGGCGCCTCGGCAGTGCATCGCGCGATCGCCGATCCGCCGGTGATTGCCGGAAATGCCGGGACCGCTCTCCCGGATCGTTTTGCCTATTGCCGCTTGCACGGCTCGCCGCGGATGTACTACTCGGCCTACTCCGAGGAGCGCCTGGCGCTACTGGGGCGACAACTCCAGAGGTTCCGATGGCGCGGCCGCGCATGGTGCATCTTCGACAACACGGCAAGCGGCGCGGCGTGGCCGAATGGCCGGCTTCTCCAAGCGCAGGTTGCGAGCCCGAAACCCACCTCACGGCGGATACGATCGATGCCGTGAGCACCCTTTGGCACTTCGTTCGGCTTTCCTTGCCGCTCTACGGCCTCGTGGCAACGGGCTACGCCATCGGATCGCTGCCGCGATGGCCGCGCGCCTGGTCCACCCACCTATCCCGGGCGGTGTTCGCGATCGCCCTCCCGGCGATGCTCTTCGAGATGATGAGCCATCGCGGCGAGCTGCCCGCCGCCAATCCGATCGTGCTCGCGGCGTACTTCGGCAGCTGCCTGATCGTGTTCGTGGTCGGCCGCCTGGTCGCCCGCTGGCGCTTCAAGATGGACGGGGTCTCGCAGTCCGTGTTTGCGCTCGGCGGCATTTTCTCGAACATCGTCCTCACCGGCCTGCCGGTCGCCCGGGTCACGCTCGGCGACGAGGCGGTACCGGTCGTGGCGCTGCTGCTGGTCTTCAACGCGCTGACGCTCTGGACGCTGGTCAGCGTGTCGGTCGAGTGGTCGCTGCACGGCGCTTTGAGCGCGCGCGGCATCGGCAAGACCCTGCTCAACGTGCTGCGCAACCCCATCATCCTGTCGATCGTCAGCGGCGCACTGCTCGGGAAGTCGGGTTACGCCCTGCCGGTCGCCCTCGACCATGGGCTCGCCCTGATCGGAGACATCGCCGGTCCCGCGGCGCTGCTCGTGCTCGGGCTCGAGCTGGCCGGTTTCGCGGTACGCGAGGCGTGGGCGACGACCGCGGCGCTCTGCGCGCTGAAGCTCGTGCTGCAGCCGCTCGTCGTGTGGCTGCTGGCGTTGGCGCTCGGGCTGTCCGCGCTCGAGCTGCGGGCCGCCGTACTGGTGGCGTCGATGTCGGTCGGCGTCAATGTTTATCTGATGGCCGTGCGATTCGAGACGCTGCAGGGCCCGGTCGCAAGCTCGATCGTCGTCTCCAACGTTCTCGCCGCCTTGACGACGCCGGTGCTGCTCGCAATCCTGCACGCCGTCTGATGCTGCCGGCTGGACATCAGAACTTGTACCTGACCCCGATCGTGGGATTGATGTTGGTCGAATTGACGTAGCCCGCTGCCGCGCCGTCGTGCACGCCGCTGTACATGGCGCCGGCATAAGCGTCGAAGTGCGGATTGAAATGATAGTCGGCGTCGAAGGAGAAGGCCTCGAGGCTGCCGCTGCAGGTGCCGTGCGCGGACGTTGAGCAGCCGGCCTGCTTGCCGGTACCGTAGGCGTTCTGGCGATACCCGTAATAGGCGGCCGTCAACTCGAGGCTCGACGTGACCGTGCAGCGAGCTCCCGTCCAGTAGACCTGCACGGTCTTGGCTTCGTCGTACGCGTCGTTGGTGACGAAGGCGAGCACGTAGCCGCCGATGTCGTCGAAACCGGCGCTCAACGGGTTCCCGGGATTCGCGTACTTGATGTGCATGTAGCCGGCGAAGAGCGCGAG
>DATAYZ010000143.1:0-10501 GCA_036272295.1 Steroidobacteraceae bacterium | reverse complement strand
AGACCCACCTACGGGTAGCAGTGCCCGCGTAGCTCTGACCCAGACGGGGCGGAACGCCCGAGCGGTGGGAGGTCGAAGGCAATCGGGGCCTCCTTCCTGGCGCCCACACGCCTGGGTGCTCCTCCCGACGGAGCGAGCGTTAGGTACGGAAAGGAGCCGCGGGGTGCGCGGCCGCCTCGAGGGGGCTACGGGGATGAGGCCGCGAGAGGCTCCGCCGCGAGAGCTGCACGTCCGTGCAGGCTCGAGAGCTCTTCATCGAGGACGTCGCGCAGATCCTGGAGCTTGGCGAGCCGCGTGCGCGCCTCGCGCCAGGCCGACTCGGCGAGCTCGAGCACCTCGCGCAAGGTCTCGCAATCCGCGTGCATCGCCGTCACTGCGCTCTGTGCCGCGAACCAGCGCCGCTCCAGCAGCTCGGCGGCGGCGTCACCCTCCGCGCAGCGATTGATCATGAGTCCTTGCCGAGGATCGCATCTTCGAGCCGCTCGATCTTCGCCATGATCCGCGCCTTCAGGGCTTCGGTCTGGTCGAGCCGCTCGAGGGCCCGGCCCAGGGTCCGGGCATTTGCGCCCGGGGTCGCGGCAAGTGCCTGGTATTCCCCGCGCAAAGTGATGCTGGACTCATACGCCTGCCGCCATTCGGCCTCGAGATTGTTCATCTGCGAATCGATGTCCAGGTCGAGACTGCTCATGGCGGGATCCTCGTCGGTGGAGCGAATACGGGGGATCGTGCCTCGCCAACATGACAGTTCGCGGACAGAAATGCGGCGGTTCGCTTAAAGCGGCGCGGGCGAAGGCGGCGCGGGACTCGCATCCCTCACGGCTCCCGCGCGAGACTCTCCAAAGGCCGGATTTTATGGGAAGACGTGCGCGGCAATCAGGCCGCGGCAGCCGTCGGCGCGGCGCGCTCGCGAGCACGCCGGAGCCAGGAGCTTCCGCTCAGGGCTTGAGGCCTGAGCTCCCGGGCCTCGCCCGATCGGCCGGCGGTCTCGACACCGAAGCCGAGGGCGAGCTCGCGCTGCAGCTCGTGCCAGGGCAGGCTCCACGCATCGCTGCGGTCCATCGCGACCTTGGTCATGCCGCTTGACCCACCGGGACGGCCGTGACCGGCGCCGGGATCTGCTCGCGCAGCTTCGGCCAATCGATGAGGCGCAGCTGGCCGTTCATGTCCTCGATCAGCGAGCTGCAGCTCTCGACCCAGTCGCCGTCGTTGCAGTACCGCACCCCGTCGATCTCGCGGATCTCGGCGCGGTGAATGTGGCCGCACACCACGGTGTCGACGCCGCGCTTGCGGGCGGCCGTGGCGACGGCCTCCTCGAAGCTGCCGATGTACTGCACGGCCGTCTTGGTCTTGTTCTTGAGATACGCGGCCAGCGACCAGTGCGGCAGCTTGAACTTGCGGCGCACCCAGTTGATGTAGGGGTTCGCCGCAAGCAGGAGGTCATAGATGTTGCTGCCGAGCTTGGCGAGCCACGGGCTGCATTTCACCACGCTGTCGAACTCGTCGCCGTGCAGGATCAGCATGCGCCGCCCGTCGGCGGTCCGGTGGACGTACTCGCGGTGGATCTCGAGGTTGCCGAACACGGCGCCGTCGAAGTCCCGGAACACCTCGTCGTGGTTGCCGGGAATGAAGATCACCTTGGTGCCGCGCTTGGCCTTGCCGAGGATGGTCCGCAGCACGTTGTTGTGCGACTGCGGCCAGAACATGCTTTTTTTCATGCTCCAGACGTCGATGATGTCCCCGACCAGGAACAAGGTCTCCATCTCGACGCTGTGCAGGAAGTCGAGCAATAGCTCGGCGCTGCAGCCCTTGAAGCCGAGATGGATGTCCGAGATGAAAACCGACCGTGCTCGCAGCGGCGAGGGGAGGTTACGTTCGACCATGGCTCTCTCCAAAGCTTCCCACGGTCCATACGATCGCGGCACCGTGTTACGGAACAGTTACTTCGGAAAGAAGATTTGTTTACAGCAAAGGCACTTAGGCGTGGAACATCGCGTGGAACAGTAAATATGTGACTTAATCCACAATCAACGCGGGCCCGGCACGAGGGTCGCCGCCGTCAACCGTTGAGTATCGTCGCTAGGCTGCCGTGACGGGGCCCGGCACGGCGAAGCGGTAGCCGAATCCGCGCACGGTCTGAATGTAGGCGTCGCATCCCGGCCCGGTGAGTATCTTGCGCAGCCGTTGCACGTTCACATCGACGGTGCGCTCGTCGATCTCGCTGTCGCCGCCCCAGACCTGCGCCAGCAATTGCGTCCGGTTGAAGGTGCGCCCGGGATGCGCCATCAGGAACTCGAGCAGCCGGTACTCGATGCCGCGCAGGTTGAGCAATTGGCCCTGCGCGGTCACCCGATTCGTGGAGCCGTCGAGCACGAGATCTCCGCAGGTGAACACCGACCGGCGATCCTCGTAATGATGCGTTCGCAGCAGCGAGCATACCCGGGCCACCACCTCGCGCATCGAGAACGGCTTCGCGACGTAGTCGTCGGCGCCGAGATTGAGCCCGGTCACCACGTCCTGCTCCCCGGCGAGCGTCGAGAGGATGATCAACCGGACCAGCTGCGGATGGCGCGAGCGCCGCACGCCCTGGATCACTTCGAGCGCGGCGAGGCCCGGCATGTTCCAGTCCATGATGACGAGATTGGGCGGCCGCTCGCTCACCGCGGTGATGGCGGCGGAGCCGTCGGTGATGGCCCTGACGACAAAGCCCATCTCGCTCAGCCTTTGACGGAGCGGTTCGACGGCGGCGACATCCCGATCGACGATGAGAATCTGCTTGTTGAAATCGGTGGCTGCCATGCGCCACGCAATTAGAGGCATGGAGCTTTACATTTCGTTTACCAAATTGTGACCCTTGCCGAAGAATTTTCGCCGCGTCGATGGCGCGGCGGCCTGCAATCGGCACGGCGTGTGGGCGCGAGGGCCCGCATCCGGCGCCGCAACGGGTCGCGCACTTGCCGCATCTCAAGGCATCGGCGTCGACGCGCGCTGCGCGGCGCGCAGCGAAACCGACGCGTAGCCGCGCAGCGCATCGGGGCGGCGTACGCGGCTCGCGGCATCGTTGTCCGATGCGTTCCAGGCCGCCAGGAGCATCCCGAGTGCGATCCAGTTCAGGGTTGCCTCGCGATGCTGCGACCAGAGCGCCTGGACCGCGCCGGCATGGCGGATGCGGCGATCGGGGGACGCGGCGCGCGGGCGCGCGGCGGGGACGGAGATTCCAACGTTCAGCGGTGCAAGCGTCGACATGGGTCACCTCTTCGGTAGCAAGGCCAGTGTCGGCGGTCAATCCGACGGTCGCGGGCGGTGCCGCGGGCGGCTGCGGGGCGAATTGTGGAGAATTGTGGCGCAGCGGACCGCGCCGCGTGCGGCGCCCGGCCCTTGGGCTATGCTTTGCCCATGAAAAAGCAGATCGCGATCGTCGAGGACGAGCCCGCCTTGCGGGAGAACTACGCGGCGGCGCTGGCCCGCCATGGCTACTCGGTCAAGACGTACGCCAACCGGCGCGGCGCGATGTCGGCATTCCAGCTGCATCTCCCCGACCTCGCCATCATCGACATATCGCTCGAGGACGAGGCGGAGGGCGGCTTCGACCTCTGCCGCGATCTGCGCGCCCTGTCCGCCGAGCTGCCGATCATTTTCCTGACCGCGCGCGACAGCGAGCTCGACGCGGTCTCGGGTCTGCGGCTCGGCGCGGACGACTTCCTCACCAAGGACGTGAGCCTGCCGCACCTGGCGGCGCGCGTCGCGGCGCTGTTCCGGCGGATCGACGCGCTCAAGCGCCCCGAGAACGCGGCCGAGATCGTCCGCCGCGGCTCCCTCACCATCGACGGCGAGAAGATGCAGACCACCTGGAACGGCGGTCCGGTCACCCTGTCGCTGACGGAGTTCTGGATCGTGCATGCTCTTGCGAAGAACCCCGGCCACGTGAAGAACCGGCAGCAATTGATGGACGCCGCCAATGTCGTGCTGGACGACAACACGATCACCTCCCACATCAAGCGGGTACGGCGCAAGTTTCAGCAGGTCGACCCGCAGTTCGATGCGATCCAGACCGTGTACGGGATGGGGTATCGCTGGGTAGCCTGACAACGTGATCAACGGCGCGGCGACGATGCGACATTTCGCCCTGCGCGGCGCGGGCCGGCAGCCGTGAGCATCCGGCTGCAACTGCTGCTCGTCGCGCTCACCACCCTGGTGCTGCCATGGGCCGGCTGCCAGTACGCGCGCGAGCTCGAGACCGCCCTGCGCGACTCCCAGGAGCAGTCGCTGCTCGCGAGCGCCGGAACGATCGCGAACGCGCTGTCGGCCCAGCCGCAAAGGGTGTTCCCGGATCCCGAAGAGTCGGTGAAATTCTCACCCGAACAGGGCGACCTGTACGTCCACCCGCTGCGCAACCAGCCCCTGCTCGACGGCTATCAGGAAGACTGGGACATCGCGGCCGGTCCCACCGAGATGCCGTCGACGACCCACTACGCCGCTCGCGCGCAGGCCGGGTCCACCGAGCGGTATCTGTATCTGTACGTCGAGGTGGATGATCGGCACTTCGATCCCGAGCCTGCGAATCCGCATCCCGAACGGGACCGGTTCGACCGTCTGGACATCACCTTCCGGGCTCCCGACGGGGCGCTCAAGAGCTATTTCTTTGGCACGGCCGCGCCCGGGTTGATCGCAGCTCAGACGGTCGTCCACGGCGAGCCGGCACCCGGCTCGGGAGTGCAGCCCGCGGGCGCCTCGTCGATCCCGGCCGCTCCGCCCTCCCCCGCCCAGCCGTCCGGCCCCGGGCCGCCGCCCGCGGGTCCCGCGCCCATGGCGCCGGATCGGGTCGTCGAAGAGCCCCGCATCCAGGCCTACTGGCTCGAGACCTCGGCGGGCTATCGCGTGGAGGCGCGCATTCCTTTGAGCTTTCTCGCGACCCGCCTCTGGATCCAGGCGCGCGACGGCCGCGGCAGCGGGACTGCCGGCGTGAGCGCGGCGCAGGATCCCGCCGGCGGGCGCCTGTACTTCACCACGGCCGGCCTCGGCGATCTGCTCGGCACCTTCGTTCGCGAGGGCACGCGCGCGACCGTGGTCGACGGCAATGCACTGAAGCTCGGCACGGCCGGTAATCTCGGCGCCAATCACGCAGGTCAGTCCGAGGATGCCGCCGAGATCTGGTACCGGCGCTTCGTGACGGTCGACACCTCCAGATTCCCGCTGTACTCGCCATCCCCGGATCGCCTCACGGGGGCCAGCGTGGAGTCCGCGCTCGCCGGGCGACCTCACGCGGAATGGGTGCGCGCCGCGCGAGGCCGCGAGCCCCTCCTGACCGCCGCAGCGCCCGTCGTGGTCGGCGGGCGCACGCGCGGCGCGGTCTTTCTGGAGCAGGCCGGAGATCAGCTGCTGGCGCTGCGCGATCGCGCCGTGACGCAGCTGTTCGACCTGACGCTGCTCGCCACCGCGGCCGCCGTCCTGATCATGTTCGGCCTCGCCACGTGGATCAGCTTGCGCATCGGCCGGCTGCGAACCGCCGCGGACTCCGCGGTTGGCAAGGATGGCAGGATCCGCCTCGAGATGCCTGAGTCGGCGAGCGCGGACGAGATCGGAGCACTCTCCCGCGGCTTCGAGCGCTTGCTCGGCCGCCTGAACGAGCACGCCCAATACCTGCGCACACTGGGCGGCAAGCTCTCCCACGAGCTGCGTACGCCGCTCACCATCGTGCGCTCCTCGCTCGACAACCTGGAGTCCGAGGGCCTGGGAGACGACCAGCGGCGCTACGTCACGCGCGCCCGCGAGGGAGCATCCCGCCTGCAGTCCATCCTGAGCGCTCTCGGCGCCGCCGCGCGGGTCGAGGAGAGCATCAAGCAGGCGGAACGGGTGCCGATCGACCTGCGGGAGCTCGTGATGTCCGCCGTCGCCGGCTACCGCGACGGATTTCCCCAGGCACGCTTCGTGCTGGAAGTCCCCGACGCCTCTTGTCCGATCCGCGGCGCGCCCGACCTCATCGTGCAGCTGCTCGACAAGCTGGTCGAGAACGCCGTGGACTTTTGTCCCGCGGGCGGCGCCATCACGGTGCGCCTCGAGCTGGGCGAAGGCTGCTACGTTCTTGCGGTCCGGAACGATGGTCCGCCGATCCCGGAAGCGCTGCTTGGCCGGCTGTTCGAGTCGCTGTTCGAGCAGCGAGAGGGCCGCGACGACAAGCCGCACTTCGGTCACGGCCACTACATCGTGCGGCTCGTGGCGGAGTTCCACGGCGGCACCGCCGTCGCCGCCAACCGTGCCGACGGCTCGGGCGCCGTCTTCACGGTCACGCTCGCCCTCATCTGACCGTTCGCGCGGCGGGACAGTCAACCGTCGAGGGCGACGATCGGCTGTCGGGGGCACGATCAGCCGTCCGGGGGCAAGATCAGCCGTCTGCGGACACGATCAGCCGTCCGGGGGCACGATCAGCCGTCCGCGGGCACGATCAGCCGTCCGGGGACACGATCAGCCGTCGGGCGCCAGAGGGGGGCGAGTGGGACGATCAGGCGGCGGTGCGCGAGGATGGCGTGAGCGCGAGCGATTGCTGGCGCCCCGCGCTGCCCTCGTGCTCCAGCAGCCAGCGCTTGCGCTCGAGGCCGCCGCCGTAGCCCGTCAACGAGCCGTCCGAGCCGATGACGCGATGGCACGGGACGATGATCGAGATCGGATTACTGCCGTTCGCGAGCCCGACCGCTCGAGACGCACCGGGCTGGCCGATGCGCCGCGCAAGCTCGGCGTAGCTCGAGGTGCGGCCGAACGGAATCTCGATCAGCTCCCGCCAGACCCGCGTCTGGAACGGCGTGCCGTCGAGCGCCAAGGGGAGCTGGAACTTCTGGCGCTCGCCCGCGAAATATTCGGCAAGCTGCCGGATTGCGACGGCCAACGGGCGCGCGGTCGTCCCTTCTATCCAGCCATCGGTGGAGCGGGATTTCCGGCTGGGCAGCATGTAGAGGCCCGTCAGGCACTTGTCGTTTGCGGTGAGCAGGAGCCGCCCGAGCGGGCTCTCGATATGACAGAAGTTGCTCATGGGTTGGCTCCCAGTGATTGCCATAGATAATGAGTGGCGTACGAGCGCCACGGGCGCCACGCCTGCGAGCGCAGCTCGAGCTGCTTTCTCGTGGCGTTCGCGGCGCGCAGCAGCATGAGGTCGCCGCTCGGGAATGCATCCGGCCAGTGCAGCGCCCGCATGGCGATGTATTGCGCCGTCCAGGGACCGATGCCCGGCAGGCTCATCAGCGCCTCGATCTGCTGCTCGACGTTCGGCGCAAAGGACAGCACGATCCGTTTGTCGAGAACCGCCGGTCCGATCAGCGCAAGACAACGCGCGCGCGCGCCCACGATGCCGAGCGCCGCGATCTCATCCGGGCTGACCGAGGCCATGCGCTCGGCGGTCGGCGTCAGGCGATTCAACGCCGGGTAAGGCGTCGCGATCGGCTCCCCGAATTTCGCCGCCCAGCGGCCCGCGAGAGTGGTGGCCCCTTTCACCGATACCTGCTGGCCGAGGATCGCTCGCACCGCGAGCTCGAAACCGTCGAAAGCTCCCGGCACCCGCAGGCCGGGAATTCGCCTTACCGTGGCAGCCAGGCTCGGGTCCTGAGACAACAATCCTGCCACCGCGTCCGGAACGGCACCGAGGTCGAACTGCCGCTTGACGCGCGCGATCACCGTGCTCACGACCGGCGCCAGCGACGGCGACAGCTCCACATCGAGAGCATTGCGCGCTCCCAGCGACACCGCGATCCAGCCTTGCCGGGCACCGATTTCGACGGTCCGGCGATAGTGCGTCGCGTCGACGAGCTCGACGCCCGGGATCGCGCGCAGCCGTAGATAATCCAGCAAGCTCGCCCATGCGAGCGGCGGCCGGAACTCCAAGTGGCAGCGCAGTCCCGGATCGCCCGGAGCCCTGCCGCGCAACGCACGCGGCGAGAGGCCATAACGCGATTTGAACAGGGCATTGAAGCGGCGCACGCTGCCGAAGCCGCTTGCAAACGCGATCTGCGCGAGACTCAGCGAAGTATCCGCGAGCAGGCGCTTCGCGAGCAGCAGTCTCTGGGTCTGTGCGAGCTCGATCGGCGACACACCGAGCTGCGCCTCGGTCACGCGCCGCAGATGGCGATCGCTGACCCCGAGCGAAGCCGCGAGATCCCGGACATGCGTGTTCGAAAGCGCGTGCTCCTCGATTCCCGCCATGGCGGCGCCGACGAGACGGCTGACCGCATCGACGGGCGCGAGCCCGGGTGCCCGCTCGGGACGGCATCGCAGACACGGCCGGAATCCCGCGCGTTCTGCGGCGGCGGCGCTGGAATAGAAGCGCATGTTCTCGCGCCGGGCCGGCCGGGCCGGGCAGATGGGCCGGCAATAGATCCGCGTCGATGTGATGGCGACGAAAAACCGCCCGTCGAAGCGCCGGTCCCGGGCGCGCGTCGCGCGAAAACAGACATCCTGCTCGATACGGAGCAGAGCGGCCGGATCGGCGCCCGGAGTCGTTGTCGGCGGGAGGCTCATGATCCCTAGGATAGCCAAGGCGCGGGAGAAATACTCGCCGTTTTCGGACCTGAATATCGCCGGCCCCGCCGCGCAAATGCGCGAAATCCGCGGCACGTCCTGCCGCGAGAGCCGGAGCGGCATCGTGCTGCGGCGAACGAGCTCCAGCGGTTAACATGGACGGCGCTTGCCATACACTAAAACGGGAGTCCCATGTCCGATATGCTTCGCTCGCGAGCCGCATCTTTTGTTTCGCACGTTGCGGCCATTGCCGCCATTGCGGCGTTTGCGGCCGTCGCAGCCTCGGCGGCCCCCGCAGCCCCAACAGCCTCCGCAGCCCCAACGGACCCTGCTCCGACCGATCTCGTGATCACGGACGCAAAGATCTATACCGTCGATCCGGTGCGCTCCACGGCGGAAGCGCTGGCGGTGCGGGACGGCAAGATCGTGTTCGTCGGCCGCGCGGCCGAGGCGAATCGTTGGGTCGGCCCGCGGACGAAGGTCGAGCGGCTGGCCGGCCGCCGCGTCCTACCGGGGCTGTTCGACTCTCACATGCATCCCATTGCGAGCATCCCCATCAAGGAATGCGATCTCGACAGCGCCGAGAAGACGCTGCGCGAGCTGACCGCGTTCGTGCAGGGATGCCTTGCGCAGTTCAAGGTTCCCCCTGGAGGGTGGCTGAGCGTGCACCAATGGAATTCTTCGAACGGCAACCAGCCCGATGCCGACCATCCCACGTTGCGGGCGGCGCTCGACAAGGCATCGAGCCGCGTCGCCATCCAGCTGCTCGGCAACGACGGCCACCACGGCGCATTCAACAGCGCGGGGCTCGCGCGCGCCAAGAACAAGGCCGGAGCCGCCGTCGGCCTGTCCCGGGCAACGCTCGCTAAAGATTTTTCGACCTACGCGACGTTCGTCGGCGTCGACGCGACCGGCGAGCCGAACGGCGCCGTGAACGAGGACGCGCGCAACCTCATCGGCGCTCCGAACATCCTGTTCGCGCAGTTCGACGACAAGATGAAGGCGCGTGCGGAGCTGCCGCGCCTGCTCAACGCCGCCGGGATCACCGGATTCATGGATGCGGCCGTCACGGAGCGCTCGCTCGAGCTGTATGACGCCTTGCAACGCGAGCACAAGCTGACCGCGCGCGCGACCTTCGCGCAGTTCTTGGACCCTGAGGAGATGCGCACGGCCGACGGCAAGGTCGACTGGGAAGCCATGCTGGCGACGGCGCAGCGCGTGCGCGCGAAATACGCCGACAATCCGCTGATCCGCGCCGATGTGGTCAAGCTGTTCGGGGACGGTGTGATGGAAGGCAATCCGTATGCGGTCCCGCCGACTCTGCCGGATACGCTGGCCCTGCACCCCTACCGGCAGCCGATCTTCGGCAAGGACAAGGACGGCAAGCTCACGGTGACCGGCTACGTCGACACCGGCTCGAAGCTCTGCGCGGACGTGCGAGCGGGCGCAGATCGGTATGCCGGCGCCGAGGCTGCAGCCAAGTTCATCGCGGAGCATGGCTTTCATCCCGCCCAGTGCACGATCTCCTATGGCCGGCTGCAGCATGAGCGCGGCGTCACGTTCGAGTTCGTGCGGCGCTTCCACCTGGCCGGGTTCACGCTGCACGTCCATGTGATCGGCGACGGCACGCTGAAGACCGTGCTGGACGCGATCGAGGCGGCCCGCGCGGCGGACGGCATCGCCACGCAGAACGACGGCCTCGCCCACGTACAGCTCGCGCAGCCCTCCGACGTGGCGCGCATCGGCAAGGACCATCTGTTCGTCGCGTTCACGTACTCCTGGGCGAACGCTGACCCGGAATACGACATGACCGTCGTGCCGTTCGTCGACAAGGTCATCGGCAACGGCTATGCCGCTCTGCACGCGCCCGGCGGCTATTACGAGTCCAACGTCTACCCGTTCAAGGGCGTCAAGGATGCGGGCGGCACTCTGGTGGCGGGCTCGGACGCGCCGGTCAACACCCGCGATCCGCAGCCGTTCGTGAACATGGCGATCGGTATGA
>DATAYZ010000142.1:0-137157 GCA_036272295.1 Steroidobacteraceae bacterium | reverse complement strand
GCGACCGACAGCGACTCGATGTTGTAGCCGCGGGTCGAGAAAAGACCCGTGACGCGCGTCAGCGCGCCCGCCTCGTTCTGCAGGAGTATTGAAATGAGATGCCGCATGGAGCGCGAAGCATACGGGAGGCTGCCACTTGGGCGCCAGAGCGATAACTGCTAGGCTTTCCGCGTGAAAGACCGATATGACATGTTAAATCAGGCCGCGCACCCGCTCGCCGGCGCGAGCATGACCGGCGCCGACATGCTCGTGCAGGTGCTCGCCGACGAGGCCGTGGAGACCGTGTTCGGTTATTCCGGCGGCGCCATCCTGCCGATTTATGACGCCGTATTCCGCTACAACCTGGAGCATCGGGCGTCGATGCCGCTGATCGTTCCCGCGAACGAGCAGGGCGCCGGCTTCATGGCCGCGGGTTTTGCGCGCGCGAGCGGCCGGGTCGGCGTCGCGCTCGTGACCTCGGGACCGGGAGCCACCAACATGGTCACGCCGGTGCGTGATTGCATGGCGGATTCCATTCCCATCGTCGTGATCTGCGGCCAGGTGGCGACTTCCTCCATCGGCACCGATGCGTTCCAGGAGGCGCCGGTTCCCAGCATCATGGGGGCGGTCGCGAAGCACGTCTTCCTGATCACCGATCCCACCAAGCTCGAAGCCACCGTGCGTACGGCGTTCGAGATCGCGCGCACCGGCCGGCCGGGTCCGGTGGTGCTGGACGTGCCCAAGGACGTGCAGAACTGGAAGGGCGTGTTCCACGGCTCGGGGCGCCTGCCGGTGGCCGGCTACCGGCAGCGGCAGAATCGACTCGAGCTCGGCAAGGTCTCGGAGACTTCCTGCGCCGCCTTCTTCGAGGCGCTGGGCGAGTCGAAGCGCCCGCTGATCTATGCCGGCGGCGGCGTGATCAGCGGGGGCGCCGCGCACGCGCTGCGCGAATTCTCCAGGGAGCTTCGCATCCCGGTGGTGACGACGCTGATGGGCATCGGCGCCGTCGATACCACGGATCCCATGGCCATGCGCATGCTCGGCATGCACGGGGCGGCCTTTGCGAACTACGCCGTCGACGATGCCGACTGCCTGCTCGCGTTGGGCGCGCGCTTCGACGATCGCGTCGCCGGCAATCCGGCGCGGTTCGCGCCAAATGCCAGATTCATCGCGCACGTGGACATCGACGCGTCCGAGATCAACAAGGTCAAGCGCGTGAACTGGAGCCATGTCGGACTGATGCCGGACGCCCTGCTCGGCCTGCTCGACCATGCCCGTGCCCACGGCTTCGAGCGCGACTGGTCCGCGTGGCACCGGCACTGCGCCGAGCTGCGCCGCGTGCATGCCATGAACTACGACCGTGCCAGCGAGCTGATCCAGCCGTACTACGTGCTCGAGCAGATCAACCGGCTGACGCAGGGCGAGGCCATCATCACCACCGGCGTCGGGCAGCATCAAATGTGGTCGGCGCAGTACTTCGATTTCCGCAACCCGCGACTCTGGCTCACCTCGGGCAGCATGGGGACGATGGGCTTCGGGCTGCCTGCCGCCGTCGGAGCTCAGTTCGCGCAGAAGGGCCGGCTGGTCATCGACATCGACGGCGACTCCAGCATTCGCATGAACATCGGCGAGCTCGAGACGGTCACGACCTACGATTTGCCGATCAAGGTGGTGGTGCTCAACAACTTCGGCGACGGCATGGTGAAGCAGTGGCAGAAGCTGTTCCACAGCGGCCGGCTGAGCGCCAGCGACAAGAGCCTGCACACCAAGGACTTCGTCAAGACCGCGCAGGCCGACGGGTTCAAGTACGCCGTGCGCCTGGACAAGAAGGCCGACGTGCCGCGCGTCGTCGAGGAGTTCATCCGCTTCAAGGGCGCGGCGTTCCTCGAGGTGATCATCGACCCGGATGCCGGCGTGTATCCCATGGTCGGACCGGGCCAGGCCTACAGCGAGATGATCACCGGCGATTTCATTCCGTCGCGCACCAAGGTGGAAATCAAGATGCCCGGCGCGTCGGAGATGTTCTAGCGCACCGTCGCGCAGGCGGCGCAGATACGAGCGTAGGGGGCCGTTCAGCCGTGCGCCATCACGGGCGCCGGCGCCCGTCGCGCAGCTACCAGCTTCCCGTGTTCGGCATGCTCTTCCAAGGCTCCGCCGGCGCGAGCGCTTCGCCTTTCTGCAAGAGCTCGATCGAGATCTCGTCCGGCGAGCGAACGAAGGCCATGCGGCCGTCGCGCGGCGGGCGGCTGATGGTGACGCCGTGCTCCATGAGGTGACGGCACGTCGCGTAGATGTCGTCGACGGCGTAGGCCAGGTGGCCGAAGTTGCGGCCGCCGCCGTAGCGCTCGGAGTCCCAGTTGTAGGTGAGCTCGACCTGCGCGCTCTCATCGCCCGGCGCGGCGAGATAGATCAAAGTGAAGCGTCCCTGCGGGTAGTCGCTGCGCGCGACCTCGCGCAGGCCGAGCGCATCGCGATAGAACTCCAGCGACTTGTCGATGTCCGTCACTCGAACCATGGTGTGCAGGTATTTCATGCGGCGACCCCCGGAATGCGCTCGCCGCATCTTAGCGCGCCATCCGTGAAATACCGCGCTGCGGCGCGGCTGTCATTGGGTTACATAGGGCATCCGGGTCCGTGACGGCGCGCTGCCTCGGAGGTGTGGCGAATGCGCTACGTGTCACAAAATAGCGACATATTTGACATAGTGCAGCAACATTCAACATCCCGTCATAACTACTAGATTTCGCTAATTTATCTGCTATTATCAGACCGTCGACAAAGTTCGCGTTTGCTACCAGCGTTTGTTGCTTACAACACTGGATAGATTCAAACAAGGTCGAGCGTACTGGCGATTTACTGCATACGTATCTTCCAACTTTACGGACGTGCGGGTTTTTACCCAGCACCTGTTCCACTCGAAGTCCCCGGCACGTCCGGGGTTTCTTTTGTCGGCACCCCCGCGGCACAATGCGCTTCCTCGAACGGGTGCCAAGATGAATGTGAAAGACGGGTTTACCGATGCGGTGGGCAACACGCCGCTGATACGCCTCCATGCCCTGAGCCAGGAGACGGGCTGCGAGATCCTCGGCAAGGCCGAGTTCATGAATCCCGGCGGGTCGGTCAAGGACCGCGCCGCCAAGTGGATCATCTTGGATGCCGAGCGCCGCGGCATCCTCAAGGCGGGCGGCACGGTCGTCGAGGGCACGGCCGGCAACACGGGCATCGGCCTCGCGCATGTCTGCAATGCGCGCGGGTACCGTTGCGTGATCGTCATGCCGGACAATCAAGCGGCTGAGAAATACCAGATTATCGAGGCCCTCGGCGCCGAGCTGCGCAAGGTGCCCGCCGTCCCCTACAGCAACCCGAACCAGTACCAGAAGGTCGCCGGTCGCCTGGCTGAGGAGCTTCCGGGCGCCATCTGGGCCAATCAATTCGACAACACGGCAAATCGCGACGCCCATTACGAATCCACGGGCCCCGAGATCTGGCGCGACACCGACGGGAAGGTGGATGCGTTCTGCGCCTCGACCGGCACCGGTGGAACCCTGGCGGGCACTGCCCGCTACCTCAAGTCCAAGTCCAGCTCGGTGCGCATCGTGCTCATCGACCCTCCCGGCAGCGCGCTGTATCACTACATCAAGGACGGCGAGCTCAAGACCGACGGCGGATCGTCCATCACCGAGGGCATCGGAACCGGCCGCGTGACCGCCAACCTCGAGGGCACCCCCATCGACGACGCGTTGCGCATTCAGGACGCCGAGACCATGCGCTACGTGTATCGGTTGATGCGGGAGGAGGGTCTGCTGCTCGGCAGCACTTCCGGCATCAACGTGGCTGCGGCCATGACGCTCGCCAAAGAGATGGGCCCCGGACACACCATCGTCACCATTCTTTGCGACGGGGGAGCGAAGTATCAGTCGCGGCTGTTCAGCAAGGCCTGGATCAAAGAAAAAGGCTTCGAACAGGCGATTGCCTAAGCGTGTGGGCGCCCGGAAGGAGGCCCCGGTTCCCTTCGACTGACCTCCGCTCGGGCGTACCGCCCCGTCCGGGTAAGAGCCAGGCGGGCACTGCTACCCGTAGGTGGGTCTCTAGGCCGCGGCTAGACCGCTGCTCATCAGGCGGCCCCCAGGTGGACGTCGGAACATCTAACGGGTAGCAGTGCCCGCCTGGCTCTTACCCGGACGGGACGGTACGCCCGAGCGGAGGTCGAAGGGAACCGCGGCCTCCTTCCGGGCGCCCACACGCCTGGGCTTCGAGTCTGCGGTCGGCCGAGATTCGCCGGTGGCGGCCGTGCTGCGCGCGGGCCGGTCAGATCGCGGTCCGCGAGCGGTCCTCTTCCGTGTCCTCGCTCGTTGCTGGGTTGAACCAGCGGAGGGTCGGGTGCAGTCCGGCGACATCGCCGACGATCAGCAGCGCGGGCGGCTCGATGCGCGCGCGCCGCGCGGCCTCGCCGATCTCTGCCAAGGTGGATGCGACGACGCGCTGGTCGGAGGTCGTGCCCTGGGCGACGAGCGCTGCAGGCCGGGCCGCAGGCGCGCCGTGCTCGCGGAGCTTGGCCACGATGCGATCCAGGCGCTTCAAACCCATGTAGAACACGGCCGTGGCGCCGGGCGCCGCCAGCGCGCGCCAATCGGGCTCAGGTCCTTCCTCCGACGCGTGTCCGGTGACGAAGCTCACGGTGTGCGCGTGCTCGCGGTGCGTGAGCGGAATGCCCGCATAGGCGGCACAGCCCGCCGCGGCGGTGATGCCGGGCACGACCGAGAAATCGATGCCGGCGGCCGCCAGCGCCTCGAGCTCCTCGCCGCCGCGGCCGAACACGAACGGATCACCGCCCTTCAGACGGACCACGCGCTTGCCCGCCCGGGCATGCTCGATCATCAGCGCATGGATGTCCTCTTGAGCGCAGCTCTCGCCGCCCGGGGTCTTGCCGACGCTGATCCGGGCGGCGTCGCGCCGCGCCAGGTCCAGGATCGCGGGCGCCACCAGCCGGTCGTGCAGGATGATGTCGGCGTCCTGAAGTGCGCGCAGCGCCTTCAAGGTGAGGAGCTCGGGATCGCCCGGCCCGGCGCCGACCAGCACGACCTCGCCGCGCGCGCGCGGCGAGGTCGCGGTTGCCTCGAGCAGCCGGCGCGCGATGCGCTCGGCGCTGCGGCGGTCGCCTTCGACGAAACGCCGCGCTGCCGGTCCGTCGACCAACGACTCGAAGAACCGCCGCCGCTCACCGGTGTCGCGAAGCTTGCGGCGCGCGGCCGTGCGCAATGCCTCGAGCCAGCCGGCGAGCTCGCCGAAGGCGCGCGGGATCAGCGCCTCGAGGCGCTCGCGCAGCCGGCGTGCGAGCACCGGCGAGCTGCCCCCCGTCGTGATGGCCACCAGCACGGGATCCCGGTCGATGACGGCGGGAACGATGAAGCGCGACGCGGCGCGGTCATCGACCACGTTGACCGGAACGCTGCGCGACTCGCACAGCGCGGCGATCCAGCGATTCACGGCACGGCGCGGTGTTGCGACGACGCAGAGGCGCGCGCCGTCGAGATCCTCGGCACGAAACTCGCGCAGCGCGAGGTCGATCTCACCCGAGCGTGCGCGGGCTTCGATCTCCGGCACCGCGTGCGGCGCGACGACGGTGATCGATGCGCCGGCGCGGTCGAGCAGCGCGATCTTGCGCAGCGCCACCTCGCCCGCACCGACCACCAGCACGCGCTGTCCGCGCAGATCGAAAAAAGCCGGAAAGTAGCTCACGAATCAGGCCCCATCCAATGCATGCCGATCATATCGCCCGCCGCCGCGGGTGCAGGCCGCACTCGCGCAAGCCGCCGCGCTCCCACCACCAGCGGCCCGACCGCGCCGGCTCGCCGGGCTCGACCGCCCGCGTGCAGGGTGCGCACCCGATGCTCGGAAAGCCGCGATCGTGCAGCACATTGTAGGGGAGGCGCTTGCGCCGGATGTAATCCCAGATCTCGTTCTCGCTCCAGTCGAGGAGCGGGCTCACCTTGTGCAGGCCGTATTCCGCGTCCCATTCCACCGGCGCGGCCCGCGCCCGGCTCGGCGACTGCTCGCGCCGAATGCCGGTGACCCACGCGCGGCGGCCGCTGATCGCGCGGCGGAACGGCTCGATCTTGCGGGCGCGGCAGCAGCCGTGGCGTTGCTCGAGCCCGTCGCGAAAGCCGTTGACGCCGTGGCTCGCCACCCAGGTCTCGAGGTCCTCCGACTTCGGGTAGTAGACCTTCAGCGCCCGCTCGTAGCGGCGCTGGATGCGCTCGATCAGATCGTACGTCTCGGGGTAGAGCCTGCCCGTGTCGACGGTGAAGATCTCGATCTCGTCCGCATTCGTCCAGATGAGATCCGTGAGCACCGCCGACTCGGCGCCTAAGCTATTGGCATAGCAGATATTTTTGAATTCCGCGAGGGCGCTGCGCAAGCCGGCCACCGAAGCATCGGCGCGTGCACGGAGGGTTCTGGGGAGCTCGGACAAGGCTGCTTTCCACGATGATGAGCCAAAAACTATAGGTCGGCGCCTCTGCGGGACAAACGAACTTGAGGGCATGAGGACATGCGTTTTAGTGATAGCGTTCAAGGCGGTTCCCGGGGATAGTGGGGACGCATGAAATTCCAACAGTTGCGCTACCTCGTGGCGGTGCATGAGAACGGCCTCAACATCACCGCCGCCGCGCGCCAACTGCACACCTCACAGCCCGGCGTCAGCCGCCAGTTGAAGCTCCTCGAGGAGGAGCTCGGGTTTCAGCTGTTCGAGCGCGAGGGGCGCGCGCTCACGCGTACGACCGACGCGGGCGAGGAGATCATCTCGCGCGCCACCAGCATCCTGCGCGAGATGCAGAACATCCGCCGCACCTCGGCGGACCTGCGCAAGGCGGACGGCGGCACGCTGTCGATCGCGACGACGCATACCCAGGCGCGCTATGTATTGCCCGAAGTGATCCGGCAGTTCCGGGTGAAATATCCGAAGGTGCGCCTGCATCTGCATCAGGGAACGTCGGAGCAGATCGCCGAGATGGTCGCGCGCGATCGCGTCGACTTCGCCATGGCCACGGGCTCCGAGGAACAGTTCCCGCACCTCGTGCGCCTGCCCGTCTACCGCTGGCATCGCGCGGTCGTGGTGCCCCAGGGACATCCGCTCGCCTCGGCGGGCAAGCTCACGCTCAAGAAGCTGGCGGAATATCCGATCGTCACCTATGTGTTCAGCTTCTCCGGACGATCCTCGCTCCCGGCGCTGTTCGAGACGGCGGGACTCTCGCTCGACGTGGCGCTGACGGCGCGCGACTCGGACGTGATCAAGACCTACGTGCGCATCGGCCTGGGAGTCGGAATCCTGGCGCGGCTCGCGGTGGATCCCGTCACCGACGGTGATCTCGTGGTCCTGGACGCGGCGCACATGTTCGAGGGCCACACCACCTGGATCGGGTTTCGGCGCAGCGCGCTGCTCCGTGCCTATATGTACGAATTCATCGAGCTCCTGGCGCCCCACCTGCCGAGGAAGCTGGTGAGGGACACCGAGAAGCTCGAGACGCAGGAGGAAGTGGACCGCATCCTCGGCGACATCCACATCCCGTTGCGGGACATGCCCTGAACGCATATGCAGATGACGGGATATTAGTTCCGCGGCCCAAAGCGTCCCGCTAGCCTCGTGGGAATTCGCCGCACGGCGATCTCACCCGCTGGGTGGTCATATGTCCGAGCAGGAAAACTCCGCGGCAGGGCGGCCGCGCCGCAGGTTCGAGCGCGAGTATCTCTGGTTCGCCCTGGCGCTCCTGCTGATCCTGCTGGGCTCGGCGCACGCGGCCACCGTGCAGCTGCTCAACGTCTCATACGATCCGACGCGCGAGCTCTACGAGGACTACAACCGGGCTTTCGGCGCGTACTGGAAGGCGCGAACCGGGGAAACCGTCGGCGTGAGCCAGAGCCACGGCGGCTCCGGCAAGCAGGCGCGCGCGGTGATCGACGGTCTCGAGGCGGACGTGGTCACCCTCGCCCTCGCCTATGACATCGATGCGCTGTCGAGCCAGGGGCATCTGATTCCCCCGAACTGGCAGTCGCGGTTGCCGGACCACAGCGCGCCATACACCTCCACCATCGTGTTCCTGGTGCGCAAGGGCAACCCCAAGCACATCCGCGACTGGAACGACCTCGCGCGGCCGGGCGTTGCGGTGATCACCCCGAGTCCGAAGACCTCGGGGGGCGCGCGCTGGAACTACCTGGCGGCGTGGGCCTATGCGCTCCTGCAGCCGGGCGGCAGCGACGCGGCGGCGGAGAGCTTCGTGCGCAAGCTCTATCACAACGTCCCGGTGCTCGACCCGGGCGCGCGCGGAGCGACCATGACGTTCGCGCAGCGGGGCATCGGCGACGTGCTGCTCGCGTGGGAGAACGAAGCCCAGCTCGCCAAGCGATCGCTCGGCCCCGACAAATTCGACATCGTCGCACCATCGGTCAGCATCGTGGCCGAGCCGCCCGTCGCGCTGGTGGACGAGTACGCCGATCAGCACGGCACCCGCCGGGTTGCCGAGGCCTACCTCGAGCACCTTTACTCTCCCGAGGGGCAGGAGATCGCCGCGCGGCATTTCTACCGCCCGCGCGATCCGGCGGTGGCGGCGAAATACTCCGGGCAGTTCGCCGCGATTGCGCGGCTGGTCACCGTGGATGCGCTCTTCGGCGGCTGGAAAAAGGCGCAGGCCACGCACTTCGCGGATCATGGTACCTTCGACAGGATCTACGGCCAGTAGCCGCACAGTCCGGGGCGCGAAGCACGACCCTGCGCCGGCCGCCGGCGCCACCGCGAGGAAACCTGTGCAGAGCCTCCCAAGCAGGGCAACGCCGCCGCGATCGGACCGGCGCCAGAGGGCGTTCGCCGCGAAATCCGCGCGGCACTTTGCCAGGGCTTCGCGGCGCGTGATCCCGGGATTCGGGCTGACCCTCGGGTTCACGATGCTCTATCTGTCGCTGCTGGTGCTCATCCCGCTGTCCGCGGTTTTCATCCGCAGCTTGGGATTGGGAGCCGGGCATTTCCTCGAGGTGGTGTCCGCGCCGCGCGTGATCGCCTCGCTCCGCTTGAGCTTCGGCGCGGCGGCGCTGGCCGCAGCGCTGAACCTCGTGTTCGGTCTCGTGGTGGCGTGGGTGCTGGTGCGCTACGCATTCCCGCTCAAGCGTTTGATCGACGCGATGGTCGATCTGCCGTTCGCGCTGCCGACCGCGGTCGCCGGCATTGCGCTGACGGCGCTGTATGCGCCGAACGGCTGGATCGGCGCGCGCCTGCACGCGCTCGGCATCGAAGTGGCGTTCACGCCGCTCGGAATCGTGGTGGCCTTGACCTTCATCGGCCTGCCGTTCGTGGTGCGCACGCTGCAGCCGGTGCTCGAGGATCTCGATCGCGAAGCCGAGCAGGCGGCCGCCACCTTGGGCGCCCGGCCGCTGCAGACTTTCGTGCGCGTGGTCCTGCCCGCGCTCTGGCCGGCGCTGATCACCGGTTTTGCGCTCGCGTTCGCGCGCGGTCTCGGCGAATACGGCTCGGTGATCTTCATCGCCGGCAACATGCCGATGAAGTCGGAGATCGCGCCGCTGCTGATCGTGTCGCGGCTCGAGCAGTACGATTATGCGGGCGCGGCATCCATCGCGGTGGTGATGCTGCTTCTGTCCTTTGCGCTGATGCTCGGCATCAACGCCCTGCAGCACTGGGCGGTCACGCGTCATGGCAAGCGCTGAGGCGCTCGGTGCGGCAGCCGCGGGCCGGCTGCGGCGTGCTCTCCTGATCGCGGTCGCGCTCACGTTCCTGACGCTGTTTCTCGGGTTGCCCCTGCTGGCGGTGTTCGCCGAAGCCCTCGGCAAGGGCGCGGCCGTATACGCCGCCGCGCTGCGCGATCCGATGGCGCGTGCCGCGATCGCGCTGACGCTCGAGGTCGCCGCGATCACGGTGCCCTGCAACCTCGTGTTCGGGATCACCGCCGCGTGGGCGATCGGCAAGTTCGAGTTTCGCGGCAAGAGCACGCTCGTGACGTTGATCGACCTGCCGTTCGCCGTGTCGCCCGTGATCGCGGGGCTGACCTTCATCCTCCTCTTCGGCGCGCACGGCTGGTTCGGTGCGGTCTTGAGGGCGCATCACGTGCGCGTGGTGTTCGCGGTTCCCGGCATCGTGCTCGCGACGACCTTCGTCACCTTTCCGTTCATTGCCCGCGAGCTCATTCCGTTGATGCAATCGCAGGGACGCGACGATGAGGAGACGGCGCTGTCCCTCGGAGCGACGGGCTGGCAGACCTTCCTCCGGGTCACGCTGCCCAACATCCGCTGGGGGCTGCTCTACGGGGTGCTCTTGTGCAATGCGCGCGCCATGGGAGAGTTCGGCGCGGTCTCGGTCGTGTCCGGCCACATCCGCGGCTTGACCAACACCATTCCGCTGCACGTCGAGATCCTCTACAACGAATACAACTACACGGCGGCGTTCGCCGTCGCCTCGCTCCTCGCGTTGCTCGGGCTGCTGACGTTGGCGGCCAGGAGCGCGCTCGAGTGGCGCCAGCCGGATTTGAGGCATGGCCCGCGCCGGAGTGCAGGGGATCCCGGGGAGAACAACCCATGAGCATCTCACTGCGCGGCGTGGCCAAGCGCTTCGGCGAGTTCGCCGCGGTCAAGGACATCGATCTCGACGTGGCGACGGGCGGGCTGATGGCCCTGATCGGCCCTTCGGGCTGCGGCAAGACCACGTTGCTCCGCATCATCGCCGGCCTGGAGGTGCCCGACGCAGGGCAGGTGCTGTTCGACGGACGCGACGCCACTCACCGGCCGATCCGGGACCGCAAGGTGGGCTTCGTGTTCCAGCACTACGCCTTGTTCCGCCACATGACGGTCTTCGACAACGTCGCATTCGGGCTCGAGGTCAAGCGACGCCGCGAGCGGCCTCGCACCGCCGAGATCCGCCGCAAGGTGGGCTCGCTGCTCGAGCTCGTCCAGCTCGGCTGGGCGGGAGATCGCTATCCCGCGCAGCTCTCCGGCGGCCAGCGTCAGCGTGTCGCGCTGGCGCGCGCGCTCGCGGTCGAGCCGGACGTGCTGCTCCTGGACGAGCCGTTCGGCGCGCTCGACAGCCAGGTGCGCCAGGAGCTCAGGCGCTGGCTGCGGCGGCTGCACGATGAGCTGCACTTCACCAGCGTGTTCGTGACTCATGATCAGCAGGAGGCGATCGAGGTCGCGGACGAGATCGTGGTCCTGAACCGCGGCCGCATCGAGCAGTCGGGAGCGCCGGGCGAGGTGTACGACCGGCCGGCATCCGCGTTCGTGCACCGCTTTCTCGGCGAGACGAATGAGGTGCCGGTGCGGGTCGCCCAAGGCCGCGCATACCTTGGGCCGCTCGAGCTCTCCGACGCCGAAGGAATCCGCGACCCCGCCATCGCGCTCGTGCGGCCGCACGAGCTCGAGATCGGGGCGGCGGGGCAGGGCTGGCCGGCGGTCATCACGGGAATCCGGGTCATGGGACCCGTGGTGCGGGTCGAGCTGTCGGCGGACGGAAGACCCGCGAGCGACCGGCTGGAATCCGAGATCAGCCGCGAGCGCTACGACGGCGCGGGCTTTGCCGTCGGCGCGAAGGTGGGGATCCGATTCAGGCGGTGGCAGCTGTTCCCGGCCAACGGTGCCGCGGCCTGATCTTAAGACCGGCGTCGTTCATCGGCTGGTAGGCGAACGAGAAGTCCGCCAGCGCCGCCACGGCGATGTCCAGGTCGCGCTCGTCGACCTCGAAGCTGTCGAAGCCGGCGCGCGCCATCAGGAACAGCTGGTCGCGCCGCACGTAGCCCACCGCGCGAAGCTCGCCGCGAAAGCTCCAATGCTCGCGGAGCTGCCGCCCTTGCGAATAGCCGCGCCCGTCATTGGCGGTGGGAAACTCCGCGCCGATCAGGTCCAGCCGCGCAAGATCCGGCACCAGCACCTCGACCTTGTGCGTGGGACCGAGCAGCACGCCCAGGCGCCGGTCCTCGCCCAGCCAGCGCTCGCGCTCGGTCTGCCACTCGACGAGCTTCAGGATCAGGGGTGACGAGCCGTCGGCGGGACCGTCGGCGGCGTAGCGCCAATCGTCCGCAACGATGCGGCCGTCACGCAGCAGCCGGCGCGGCATAGACCCTCTCCTTGAACGGCTTGACGCCGATGCGGCGCACCGTGTCGATGAAGCGCTCGTCCTCGGCGCGATAGGCCACATAGACGGACAACAAGCGGGAGATCGTCTCCGCCACCTCGGACTTGGGAACCGAAGGACCGATGACCTCGCCGAGCGACGCATCATTGCCGGCGGCGCCGCCGATGGTGATCTGGTACCACTCCTGGCCGCCCTTGTCGACGCCGAGAATGCCGATGTGGCCGACATGATGATGGCCGCAGGCGTTCATGCAGCCGGACATCTTGATCTCGAGCTCGCCGAGATCGTAGATGTAGTCGTAGTCATCGAAGCGATCGTCGATGAGCCTCGCGACTTCCAGCGAGCCCGCGTTGGCGAGCGAGCAGAAGTCGAGACCCGGGCAGGCAATGATGTCGGTCAGCGTGCCGATGTTGGGTGTCGCCAATCCCGCCGCGTCCAGCGCCTGCCACAGCTCGTACAGCTTTTCCTGCTCCACGTCCGCGAACAAGACATTCTGCGAGTGCGTCACGCGCACCTCGCCGAAGCTGTAGCGGTCGGCGAGATCGGCGACGAGCGACATCTGGGCGTCGGTGATGTCTCCGGGCGGCATGCCCTTCGCCTTGAGCGAAACGTAGACGGCCGTGTAGCCCGGCACCTTGTGGCGCGCGGTGTTGTAGCGATGCCAGGCGCGGAAGGCCGCGCTGCGTCCTTCCGCGACGTTGACGTTCGGGAGCGTGCGGTACGCCGGGGGATCGAAGCAGGCCTTGAGCCTCGCGATCTCCCGGTCGTCCACTCGCGGGCCGGCTTCGCGGCTGCGCTCCCACTCGATCTCGACGCGGCGGCGGAATTCCTCGATGCCGAGCGTGCGCACCAGGATCTTGATGCGTGCCTTGTGAATGTTGTCGCGGCGGCCCTCGAGGTTGTAGACCCTGAGGATGGCCTCGAGATACGAGAGCAGGTGCTCCCGCGGCAGGAACTCGCGCACCACCTGGCCGAGAATGGGCGTGCGGCCGAGACCGCCGCCGGCCAGGATCTCGAACCCACGCTCGCCGCCCGGCCCGTGCACGATGTGTACGCCGATGTCGTGGATCTGCGAGGCCGCCCGATCTTCGGCCGCCGCCGTCACGGCGATCTTGAACTTGCGCGGCAGGTAGTTGAATTCCGGGTGGAAGGTCGACCACTGGCGGATCAGCTCGCACCACGGACGCGGATCCTCGAGCTCATCCGGCGTCACCCCCGCGAGATGATCCGAGGTCGTGTTGCGGATGCAATTGCCGCTCGTCTGGATGCAGTGCATCTCCACCTCGGCGAGCTCGGCGAGGATGTCCGGGACCTCGACGAGCTTCGGCCAGTTGAACTGCATGTTCTGGCGGGTGGTGAAGTGCCCGTAGCCCCGGTCATAGCGCCGCGCGATGGCGGCGAGCGCGCGCAGCTGCCTCGAGGCGAGGTTGCCGTACGGAATCGCGATCCGCAGCATGGGCGCATGCCGCTGGATGTAGAGTCCGTTGCGCAGCCGCAGGTGTTTGAACTCGTCCTCTGAGAGCTCGCCCGCAAGAAAGCGGCGCGTCTGGTCGCGAAACTGCGCGACGCGTTCCCTGACCAGCGTCTTGTCCACCGCATCGTAGCGATACATGGACGCCAACATACGGCTTGCCCGCACCCGGCCGCCAATCACGCGTGCGCATGAGCTTATGACTTCTAGTCCTAGCGCCGCCGGCGCGCGAGGTCCATCCAGGGCACATTCCGACGCGGCGCGACCTATCCCGACGCGGCGCGTCACCCCGTCGTCCCGTGCGGGCTCCTTCCCTAGGCGGTACGCGCAAATTCGCGTGCCGGGGCCTCCAAAGCGTGATTTGCTCGGCATCCAGCGCGGAGAGGTCGGTGCAGCATAGCGACGTCACCCTGGGGGTCGCGTTGAAGCATCTGACTGAAATCCCGGTCGCGCCCGATACCTACCGCGTATCGCCGGAGCCGCTGCTCCTGGTCGCGGAGCTCCGTGGCGCGCTCGCTCTGTGCCTGCACGACGAGGAGCGCAGGGTCGGAGGCCTCTGGCATCTGCGCTTTCTCGGCGACACCGGCCGGCCGAGCGACGTCACCGACAACTCGTTGAACCGCGTGCTAGTGGAGCTCGATCGCTTCAAGCGGGCGATCCTCGGCAACGGCGAAGGCGGCGATGAGATTCAGGCTCGAATCCTCGCGCATGCGCTGCCGCCGACCGACGAGAGCGAACCCCGGGCCTCGTTGGTGGACCTGATCCGCGCGGATCTCGCGGACGCCGAGATCATCTGCGGCTCCGAGACCTTGCGCCGCAACGAATCCGTGCGCGTGTGCTTCGAGCCTTTCGCGGGCCGCATATGGATCTCGGGGCCTCACGACCTGCGCGCGGCGCCGAAGCTACGTCGTTCCGCCGGCTGATATAAGATCGGCGCATGCGCCGACTCCTGGTCGCGACCGTGCTCTGCCTGGCGGCTTGTGCGAGCGAAAAGCTTGCCCAGGTGCCGCCGGCCGGCGTGGATTTCAGCGGTAAATGGAAGCTCAACGAGGCCGACAGCGACGACCCGCGCCGCGTCGCCCAGACGCAGAGCGACCCCTCCGCCGTGCCGACCTCGCAGGGCGGCGGCGGGGGAGCACCGGGCGGCCGCGGCGGGCGCCAGGGCGGCGGCCGCGGCATGCCGGCGACCTATGGCGGGGCCATGGGACCCATGACCCCCGCGATGAGCGTGCTCGGCGATGCGATGCGCTGGCCGGGAAAGCAGCTCGAGCTCAAGCAGGTCGCCGGCGTCGTCGCGTTCACATCCGACGGGCAGAACCGCGTCTGTCAGCCGACGGACGGCGGCAAGCCGCATCGTCCCAAGGGTCCGCGGAATTCGGACAATGGCCGCGACATGCCGGCGCGCGGCCGCGAGGTGCCTCCGCCGCGCTGCGGCTGGTCGGACAAGACCCTGATCGTGCAGCAGATCGATCCCGACGAGGATCATCCTCCCTTCGAGGAGCACTACAGCCTGTCGGACGACGGTCAGCGCCTGGTCGAGGTCATCGATTTCCGGGGGGGGCGTTCCTCGGGATTCACCATCTCGCGTGTCTGGGACCGCGTGCCGTGAGAGCCCCCGATATGAAAAAAGCCGGGCAGTTGCCCGGCTTTCAATTCCCCATGCCTATTTGCGACGCTTATGTGTGCGCTCTCGCGAAAATGGTTGGTCTTTTTACTTCCCTTGAGTCCTATTGCGTCCGAGCAACACTCTAGCGTTGCCCAGGCGGCGAAGCCAGCACTATTGCAAAGAAGTGCAAAATTTAATGTAGTATTAAAGCAACAGGCGATGGGGCGCGGTCGGTTTCAGCCGCCCGTTCCAGCCCGTACCAAAGCGAAAGTCCGATACTGGCCAACAAGCCGGAGAGCGTCGTGCCCAAGGGGTCGCAAATTTCTCGAGCTCCCATCGTCGTTCGCACGCGGCGGGCGTATTTTGATTGCGTGTTCGGACAGCTGCACGTCCGGACCGCGTTTCCAACCACCGGCGGGTTCGACGAGCAGGTGACGGTTTTCTGCCTGCACCCGGTCGATGCGACCAGCAGAGCATTCGCGCGCCTCCTGCCGCAGCTCGCCGACGTCCGCTCGATCTATGCGCCGGATCTTCCGGGATACGGAGAGTCCGATTCCTCGCCGGCACGCACCCTCTCGGACGCAGCCGTTGCGGTGTCCGACTTGGCGCGCGATCTGCGCCTGCGGCAGATCGATGTCATCGGGCTGCAATATGGCGCGGAGGTCGCCGTCGAGCTCGCGGTTCAGAAGCCCGAGCTGGTGAGGCGCCTCGTCGTCATCGGCGCGCCGTCGCTCGATCGATTGTCCGCGCTCAAGCAGCAGCGGCTGGTCATCGATCGGCCCGAGGCTGGCGGTCAGCCCGTCGACGTGATGCTCGAGGGATTCGCGAAGCGCATCGACACCTTCCTGCGCGGGCGCTCTTGACCTCCTCGTCGGGGCGGCGCGCGCGGCCCCTTCCGGTCGGCTGATGCGGCTCAACAAATTCATCAGCGAGACGGGGGTGTGCTCACGGCGCGAGGCGGACAAATGGATCGAGGCCGGCCGCGTCACCTGCGGCGGCAAGGTGGCCTCGCTCGGCACGCAGGTCGAGGCCGGCGACGACGTGCGCGTCGACGGCAAGCCGATCGGCGCGAGGCCGGGGCCCATCTACATCGCGCTCAACAAGCCCGCGGGCATCACGTGCACCACCGAGAGCCACGTGGAGAACAACGTCGTCGACTTCGTCGGTCTCGCCGAGCGCATATTTCCCATCGGCCGCCTCGACAAGGATTCTGTCGGCCTCATCCTGCTGACCAACGACGGCGACATCGTCAATGAGGTCCTGCGCGCCGAGAACAATCACGAGAAGGAATACGTCGTGAAGGTGGATCGGCCGATCACCGAGCTGTCGCTCAAGATGCTGGCCGAGGGCGTGCGCATCATGGGTGAGATGACGAAGCCGTGCAAAGTGCGGCGCATCGACGACCGCAGCTTTCGCATCGTGCTGACCCAGGGCCTCAATCGCCAGATCCGGCGGATGTGCTCCGCCCTCGGATACAAGGCCCGGCACTTGGAGCGGGTCAGGATCATGGACATCAGGCTCGGCGATCTCGGGCGCGGCAAGTGGCGGCACCTGACGCCGGCCGAGGTCGACGCGATCACGCGCGCGAAATGATGGCGGCAATCTGCTCGATGTCGGACGTCCTCGCTGCGGCGATCATCACCCCGACAGGCGCCTAATCGCTGCGCAGCGCGTCCTCGGCGACGCCGTCCGACCAAAGCGTCCCGCACGCACGGCGCCATGCCGCGTCGGCGGCCCGGGCCGTCAGCCATTGAAAAAAATCGCGGCGCTCGGTGCTCCAGTACCGAATGCCGAACAGCGTCTCGCCGCCGCGGCCCGCGACGTCGAAGCGCCTGCGGAAGCCGAACGTCGGGAGAGCCGAGGCCGAGGTCAGGCGGGGCGTATCCGCCTCGAGACGGAATCGAGTGGTGCCGGCCTGGAAGTAGAGCTGCCCGGCGAGACCATAGACGCAGATGTTGGGTTGCGATGCGCGGATCAGCGCGATGCCATGCAGCAGCGGCGCTGCCGTGTCGGATGCCGTCCACGTGCCATCCGCGGTGTGCCAATCGAGGATCATTCGCCGACGCCGGAAATCGATCACTGCGAGGATCGCGGGATTCACGGCTCCAAGCTTAGCTCCAATCGCGCCGCAACTGAGAGTGCGTGCCCGCTCAGCGGGCCGCGGTGCGCGCGGACGAGTCCGCGAAGGCGTCCGCGACGATCCCGGGCGTCAGGAGCTGGGGCAGCACCACCGGCCCGGGCGAGTCCGGTTTTCCGTTGTACACGACATAGAGCGGGACGCCCGCGCGTCCGAATGCCGCCAGGGCTCGCGTGATGACCGGATCGCGGTTGGTCCAGTCTCCCTTCATGAGCACCACGTGCCGGTCCGCGAAGGTCTCGCGTACCGAATCGTCGGAGAAGGCATGGCGCTCGTTCACGAGACAGGTGAGACACCAGCTTGCGGTGAAATTGACCAGCACCGGCCGGCCCGCGGCCGTCAGCTTGGCCACCTCGGCCGGATCGTACGGCTGCCAGCCGTCCCCGCTCGCTGCGCTCTTGCCGCGAGCGCCCGCCGGCGAGGCGGCAGGGCCGGCGAACGGCAGCGGCAGCGCGATGGCGAGCGCCGCGGCGAGCACGGCGGTGGCGAGCGCGGCGGCCCGTCCCGCTTTTCCGCCGGACTTGGATTTCTGATAGGCCCACGCGGCCAGCGCGATCAGGATCGCGCCCGCGAGAGCGGCGCCGAGACCGGCGGCGGATGTCTGCGCGGCCAGCACCCACAGGAGCCATGCCGCAGAAGCGTAGATCGGAAAGGCGAACACCTGCTTGAGCGTGTCCATCCAGGCGCCGGGCTTCGGCATCACGCGCCGCGCGACGGGCGCGAACGACAGCACGAGATAAGGCAGCGCGAGCCCGAGCCCGAGCGCCGCGAAGATGGCGAGCGCGATGCCCGCGGACTGGGTCAGTGCGGCCCCCACGGCGACCGTCATGTAAGGCGCCGTGCACGGTGTCGCGACCAGGGTGGTGAGCACGCCGGCGAAGAAGGAAGCCCGATAGCCGTCGCCGCGCGTGAGGCGGTCGCCGACGCCGGCGAAACCGCCTCCGAATTCGAATACACCGGACAGATTGAGCCCGACCGCGAACAGCAGGTACATGAGCAGCGTGACGAAGACCGGCGATTGCAGCTGAAATCCCCAGCCGATCTGCTCGCCGCCCGCGCGCAGCGCGAGAAGCGCCCCGGCGAGACACAGCATGGAGGCGATCACTCCGAGCGCGAAAATGATGCCCTTAGCGCGCACCTCGCCCGGATGCTTCTTGGCCTGCTCGACCAGCCCGAGCGCCTTGATGGAAAGCACCGGGAACACGCAGGGCATGAGGTTCAGGATCAGACCGCCGAGAACCGCGAGCAGCAGCAGATACCCGACCGAATGCGGCTGCGCGCCCGCCGCCGTCGAGAGGTCCGCCGCCGCGGCGCCGACGCCCGTCTGCGAGCGCGCTGCGCGTGAGCCCGGCTCTCCCGCCGGCGCGCCCTTTGCGGGCGCGAGCGGCGCGGCGATCTCGAGCGGCACCGCCGAGCTCTCAGCGCCGCTCTGCTCGGTCGCGATGAGCACGCCGTCGATGGTGCCGCCGGTGGGCGGGCGATCACCGAGCTTCATGTCCAGCTCGATGTGGTCGGAGCTGCGCTTCAGGACCTGCGGGGCCGCGTACTCGATGCCGCCGTCATCGTAGGGAAAGAATGCGAGTGAGCGGATCTGCCCGAGCGTCGTGCCCCACCCCTGCCCGAGCTCGATGATGAGCTGACCGCCCTCGACGTGCGCCGAGGCGGGCGCGGGCGCCGCCGTCGGCACTTCCGCCCGTGCGGCGGTGAAGAGCGGCGCGTCCGCAGCGTCGGTCGCCGCGTGCCCCTGGACCGGCAGCTGCAGCTCGAGGTTGGCGTCTTCCGGAATGCATACGTCCGAGCACACGAGCCAGCTCGCCTTGGCGGCGAGCGTCGCCTCGGCTCCGACCTTGAGGTCCGCGGGCGGGGTGATCTTGACCAGGTGCATCGCGTGCCTGGCATAGCCGTAATTGACCAGCGGTGGGATCTCGAACCGATGCGGCGTGGTCCAGACGATGTCCCCGGCCGTGAAGCCGGGCGGCAGGCGCCACGCCAGACTGGTGGCCTGACCCGAGTCGCCGGGATTGCGCCAATAGGTGTGCCAGCCGTCGCGAATGGTGAGCTCGAGCGACACCCAGAACGGCTGTCCCGGAGCGACGGCGCTCACCTCGCTCACCAGCCGCGCCTTGACGTTGTCCGTCGCGACGACGTTGCCGGAAGCGGCAAGAACCGACGGCGAGGCGGCCAACGCCCCGATCAGGACCATTATCGGTGTGCGCATCGGGCTATGTTACTCAATTGATCGCGCCAAATCGCCTCGCGGTCCCCGCGGCTGTGGCCCATCTCACACTTACGGGCCCATACCGCTGCGCGGACGCTTGAGCTAATGTAGACGCCCGCCAAAAAGACAGCCATGCCCGAAAACTACGTAGATCGCATCCTCAAGGCCAAGGTGTACGACGTGGCGGTCGAGACCGCGCTCGACGTCGCACCGCGGCTGTCGAGACGGCTCGACAATCGCGTGCTCTTCAAGCGAGAAGACCTTCAGCCGGTGTTTTCGTTCAAGATTCGTGGTGCCTACAACAAGATTGCGCAACTCTCCCCGATCAGCGCCCAGCGCGGCGTGATCTGCGCCTCCGCGGGCAACCACGCCCAGGGCGTCGCGCTGGCGGCGCGCACGCGGGGGATCCCGGCGGTCATCGTCATGCCGCGGACCACGCCCGACATCAAGATCCAGGCGGTCGCCGATCTCGGCGGCGAGATCGTGCTCGACGGCGATGACTTCGACCATGCCTACGAGCACGCGCTCGAGGTCGGCCGGCAGCGCAATCTCGTGTTCGTGCACCCCTTCGACGACCCTGACGTCATTGCCGGACAGGGCACCATCGCCATGGAGATCCTGCGGCAGTGCCACGGCGATGAGATTGCCGCCATCTTCGTCCCGGTAGGGGGCGGCGGCCTGATCGGCGGCATCGCCTCCTACGTCAAGGCGCTGTACCCGCGCATCAAGATCATCGGCGTCGAGCCGGAGGACGCGGCCGGCATGCACGAGTCGCTCAAGGCCGGGAAGCGCGTCACGCTGGATCGCGTCGGCATCTTCGCCGACGGCGTCGCGGTGCGGCGGGTCGGCGAGGAGACCTTCCGGCTGGCACGCGAGCTGGTCGATGAAGTGCTCTTGGTGAGCACGGATGAGATCTGCGCCGCCATCCAGGACATCTTCGAGGACACGCGCTCGATCGCGGAGCCTGCGGGCGCGCTGGCGGTCGCGGGCATCAAGAAATACGTGGCGCGCGAGAGCTGGACCGCGCGCACGCTGATCGCGATCAACGGCGGCGCCAACATGAACTTCGACCGGCTGCGCCACGTGGCTGAGCGCGCCGATTTCGGCGCCCAGCGCGAAGCTTTGTTCGCGGTCGAGATTCCCGAGACGCCCGGCTCGTTCCTCAAGTTCTGCGAGATCCTGGGCCGCCACGGCGTCACGGAGTTCAACTATCGCTATGGCGACGTGCGTGCCGCGCAGATCTTCGTCGGCGTGGCCCTGACCCAGGGGAACCGCGAGCGCGACGAGCTGCTGCGCCGCGTGGCGGACGCGGGCTTTGCGGCGCGCGACATGACGGGCAACGAGGTCGCGAAGCTCCACGTGCGCTACATGGTGGGGGGGCAGGGCCGGGGCCTCAGCGACGAGCGCCTCTATCGCTTCGAGTTTCCCGAGCGCCCCGGCGCCCTGCTCAAGTTCCTGCAAGCCATCGGCACCGGCTGGAACATCAGCCTGTTCCATTACCGCAACCATGGCTCGGATTATGGCCGGGTGCTGGCCGGAATCCAGGTGCCCGCCGAGACGCGTGCGGACTTCCTGCTGCATCTCAACGAGCTGCACTACGCCTACACGGAAGAGACCGACAATCCGGCCTACAAGCTGTTTCTCGGCGCCTGAGCGCGGAGCGCCGGCGTTTCCGCTGCCGGTGCGCGCAGCGACACCGTTCCCGGCGCCGCCTGAGGGCGCAGCAACGGTGCCGCTCCCGCCGGCTTGAGCCAGCCCCGCGCGCGCCGCACGAACGGGTCGTCGGCGCCGCGCGCCTTCTCGAGCACCGGCAGCGCGGCCTCGAGCTCCGTGCCCGCCTCGCGCCCACGGCCGAGGTGGGACAGGGCATAGGCGTGAATCGCATGCGCCTGCGCGGTGTAAGGACTCGTCGGCACCGAGGTCTCGTTCCAGATCCTGAGTGATTCCTCGCTTAGAGCGAGCGCCTGCTCGGGCTTGCCGCGATCCACCATCAGGCGCGCGTAGTGCATCAGCGCGGAGGCGCGGTTCTGGTGATCGGCGGGCAGCGACTTGTCGTAGATGGCGAGGGCCTGCCGGAACTCGGTGTCCGCCGCCGCGAGATCCCCCTGGTCGTGCAGCAGCATCGCCATGCTCACGCGCGCGTAGCCCACGTTGTAGTTGTCGGGCCCGTAGAGCTTCAGGGAAACCTCGAGCGCGCCCCTCAGGAGGGGAGCGGCCTCATCCAGGCGGCCTTCGCGCTCCAGCAACAAGCCGTAATTGCCTTCGGTGGTCGCGGTCTCCGGATGCCGATCGCCGTAGGCTCGCTGCTCGCGCCGCAGCGCCTCGGCATAGAGGGCCTCGGCTCCCGCCAGATCGCCCATGTTCTGCTCGACGATCGCCAGGTTCTGCAAGCGATAGGCAATGCGCGGATGGTCGTCGCCGAGCACGCGCCGGTCGATTTCCAGGGCGCGCTGGTAAGCCTGCTTGGCGAGCGGCCACTGCTGCTCGCGCGAATACACCTTGGCGAGATCGCTGAGCACGAAGGAGATGTCCGTTTCCCGCGCCTGGCTGGTCTCGAGGATGCTCAGACTGCGCGTGTACAGCGCCTTTGCATCGGCAAATCGGCCTTGCTGATGCCGCAGCATGCCGAGCGACCAGAGCGCGCGGCCGGACTCCACGCTGGATGCGCCGAATTCGTCCTGCGACAGCCGCAGCGCCTCCTGCAGCGGCGCTTCCGCCCGCGGCAGGTCGCCGACGCCGATGCGCGCGCGGCCGAGCTCGAGCAGGGTCTCGACGCGGGAGTGGTCGTGCGACTGCCCCTGCAGCGCGAGCGATTCGCTCAGGATGGGCAGCGCGTCCTGATATTCCCCGAGGCTGTCGTAGACCGAGGCCACCGTCGCGAGGAGGGCTGCCTTGGTCGCCGGCAGATCCTGGAGGCCGGCCCGCAGGCGCTGGGCACCCGAATCCAGGAGCTCGCGCGCGGTGACCATGCTGCCGCGATTCTCCTCGGGATCCGCAAGCTTGAACAGATTGACGAGAAAGCTCGACACCTCCTCGGCGCGCGCCCGCTCGGTCTCGGCGAGCTCGCGCTGATGAGCGGCGCGATCGCGCGCCGCCGCGATCCGCACCGCTTGCACGTAGGTCATGGTCGCGAAGGCCACCACGAGGAAGGCTGCGGCGGCGCCGACGGAGAGCGGCAGCCAGTGACGCCGGGTGAACTTCATCGTGCGGTACGAGAGGGTGTCGCGGCGCGCGATCACCGGTCTGCCGTCGAGGTAACGCTGGAGGTCGCCGGCCATCTGCTGAGCCGAACCGTAGCGGCGGTCGGGCTCCTTGCGCATCGCCATCAGCACGATGTTGTCGAGATCGCCCTCCAGCGTGCGCCGCAGGCGTTTCGGTGTGCTGCCGCGCAGCTCCGCGACGGTTGCGGCGTCGACGCCGTGGGCGCCGATCGCGTGGCTCGGCAAGGTCGCGTCCGTCTCGCAGATCACCCGCTCGATGTCGGCGAGGCGCATCGACGGGATGCGGAAGGGCGCCGTCCCGCTCAAGAGCTTGTAGAGAAGCACGCCGAGCACGTAGACGTCGCTTGCGGTGGTGATCGCGAGGCCGCGCACCTGCTCCGGGCTCGCGTGTTCCGGCGTCATGACGCGGATGTCCGCGTGCGTCACGGCCACCGTGTGCTGCCCGGCCGTGCGGTCGTCCAGGAGTTTGGCGATGCCGAAGTCGAGCAGCTTCGGGTTGCCGTCCTCGCTCACCAGGATGTTGGAGGGCTTGAGATCGCGATGAACGATGAGGTTCTGATGCGCGTAGTGCACCGCGGCGCAGACCGTGCGGAACAGCTTGAGCCGTGCGGTGACGTTCAAGCGCTTCGAGTCGCAGAACTCGTCGATGGGAACGCCCTCGATGTACTCCATGACGATGTACGCGGACCCGTCCGCAAGCGATCCGCCGTCGAGCAGGCGCGCGATGTTCGGATGATCCAGCTGTGCGAGGATCTGACGCTCCATCTTGAGCCGCGAATGCACGGCGCGGCCGGCGGCGCCGCCGTGCACGACCTTGATGGCGACGCGCTGCTCGAATTCGGCGTCGGCGCGCTCGGCGAGGAATACCTCGCCCATGCCGCCCTGCCCCAAGCTGCGCAGGATGCGGTAGGGTCCCATTCGTACTTCGCTCATCGCGCTCGTGCACCTTCAGCGGCGTTTTCCGGGAGGAGCATGCGCCGCGAGGGACGCGAACCGCAAACTGCGCCCTTGCGGCCGGGCACCGCATGAGTGTATGAAAGCACCGTCACCGAGCGAGCGAGGAGCGTCATGTCCAAAGTCGAGAACCCCAAGAAACCGAAGTCTCCGGGATCCGGTTCCCGCAGTGGCAAGGCTTCCGGTACCGGCAAAGGTTCGGGCAGCGGCAAGGGTTCGGGCACGCCGCCGCCGCGTGGCGGTACGGGCGGCAAGATCAGCCCCCGAGACGGCGGCGACAAGCCGCCGCAGTCCAAATTTCGATGACGCGGGACGCCGAGCGCCGCGTCCACGCCGGCGGCGCGGCAACCAAGGGCTGCGGGCCCGACTGAATATCATGGACACGTACCGGGTGCTGCGTCCGCCGCGGCACGAGACCGTGCGGCTGCGCGGCCTCGACATGCACTTGACGCGCTGGGGACCCGAGGCCGAGCCTCAGGCGATCCTGCTGCACGGCTGGCTCGACAGCGGCGACACGTTCCAGTTCCTGGTCGATGCGCTCGCGCAAGACCGTCCCCTCGCCGCCCTCGACTGGCGCGGTTTCGGACGCAGCGAATGGCCGCAACAGGGCTACTGGTTCCCGGACTATCTCGGCGACCTCGATGCCTTGCTCGAGCACCTCTCGCCCGGCGCCCCGGCGCGGCTGGTCGGCCACAGCATGGGCGGCAACGTCGCATCCCTGTACGCCGGCATACGGCCCGAGCGCGTGAGATGCGTGGTCAATCTCGAAGGGTTCGGTCTGCCGCGGACCACACCCGACCAGGCGCCGGCGCGATATGGAGCGTGGCTGGACCAGCTTCGCGGCGAGCCCGTGCGCAAAACCTACGCTTCGCTCGAGGAGCTCACCTCGGTCGTTCGCATGCGCTACCCGCGCTTCTCTGCGCAACAAGCCGCCTTCGTCGCCCGGGCCTGGGGTAAACTGCACGCCGACGGGCGGGTAAGCCTCGCGGGCGATCCGCGCCATCACTGGGTGAACCCTATACTCTACAAGCGCGAAGATGCGGAAGCGTGCTGGCGACGTCTCACGGCGCCGCTGCTCATGGTGGTGGGCGAGGTTTCCGAGGCGCTGGCGAAGCTCGGCGCGGATGGCTCACCGGAGGCGCTGCGTGCCCTCCATCCGCACATGCAGCTCGAGCGGATCGCGGGCGCCGGGCACATGCTGCACATCGAGAGACCCGACGCCCTGGCGCCGCTGATCGAGACGTTCCTGGATGCGCATCGTTAACGGGGCCCCGAGATGACCCGCCGCATGCTGGCGACCCGCTTCGGACAGCTACACTTGCGCTCGAGCGAAGGCAAGGGCACGCCGCTCGTGCTGCTGCACATGTCGCCGCGGTCCGGCGCGATGTTCGAGGAGCTGCAGGAGAAGCTCGAGCGGCCGACTCACGCACCCGACCGTCTGGGCTACGGGTTCTCGGACGCGCCGCCCTGGGCGCTGTCGCTCGAGCAGTACGCCCAGGCCACGGCGGATGCGCTCAAAGCCGCCGGCGTGACGGAGCGCATGGACGTGCTCGGAATCCACGCGGGCTCGTTCGAAGCGATCGAGCTCGCGCACCAGCTCGGCTCGAACGTGCGCCGCGTGCTCGCCGTCGGCATGCCGCTGTTCACCGCCGAGGAGCAGCAGCGCCAGATGGAGAAATACAGCGAGCAGCCGTTGAAGCCGCTGGCCGAGGGCGGTCACGTGCTCGGCGCCTGGCGCGGCTGCTTCGCCTTCCGGCAGCCGCCCTACGATCTCGCCGACGTGCATCGACGCTTCGTGGATCAGGTGCTAGCCGCGAACCCCGGCGCCGCTTTCAAGGCGATCGGCAACTATCCGATCGAGAAGAAGCTGAAAGGCCTGAAGGCCCAGCTCACGGTGTTCGCGCCGCACGACGAGATCATCGAGCAGACCCAGCGCGTCAAGCCCCTGCTCAAGCCCGACGCGACCTACATGGACCTGCCCGAAATGGGGCAGGACGTATTCCATGCCTCGCTCGACCGCATGGCCGTGCTGATCAATCGCCAGCTGACGGCATAGCGCCGATCACATCCATCGTTTCGACCAGCAGCAATCATGACCAAGGTCTATTCCCGTAGCGAGATCGTCGCAGTCATCGAGCCGCGCGAGGTCATCGCCGCCGTGGAGCGCGCCTTCGTGGCGTATTCGAACGGCGCCGCCGTGGTGCCGCCCGTCGGGCAGCTCGACTTCGAGAATCCGCCCGGCGACTGCCACATCAAGTACGGCTACCTCAGGTCCGGCAAGACGTTCACCGTGAAGATCGCCACGGGCTTCTGGAAGAACGCGGAGCGCGGACTGCCCTCCAGCAACGGCGTGGTGCTGGTGTTCTCGAGCGAGACCGGCGAATTGCGCACGATCTTCCAGGACGAGGGCTTCTTGACCGATGCCCGCACCGCCGCGGCCGGCGCCGTCGCCGCCAAGTATCTCGCGCCGAACCGGATCGATTGCATCGGCATGATCGGCTCGGGCCTGCAGGCGCGCTACCAGCTCGACTACTTGCGCGAGGTCACCCCGTGCCGGCGCGTCAAGTTGTGGGCGAGATCGCCGGAGCGTGCCCGCGCCGTGAATGTGCCGGGCTTCGACATCGAGGTCGCGGCGTCTCCCGCCGAGGTCGCCTCCTCCTCCCGGCTCATCGTGACCACCACCGCGGCACACGGCTGGCTCGTGGGCGCGGCGGACGTGCGGCCGGGAACTCACGTCACGGCGGTGGGCGCGGACGGCAGCGGCAAGCAGGAGCTCGACCCCAAGCTGTTCCCGCTCGCCGCGGTCCGCGCGGTCGACAGCTTCAGTCAGTGCTCGCAGTTCGGAGATGCCTCCTTCGCGCTGAAGGAAGGACTGATCCGCGACTCGGATCTGGTCGAGCTCGGGCGCGTGATCCAGGATCCGGCGCTCCGGCGCCGCGCCGACGCCGACATCACGCTCGCCGACCTCACGGGCGTAGCGGTGCAGGACATGGCCATCGCCGAGCTCGCGCTCGAGAAGCTCGAGGGCGGAACGCGGGGCTAGGCGTGTGGGCGGTAGGAAGGAGGCCCCGGTTCCCTTCGACCGCGCACTCTCGGGCGTTCCGCCCCGTCTGGGTAAGAGCTACGCGGGCACTGCTACCGGCAGGTGGGTCTCGAAGCCGCGGCTAGACCGGTGCTCATCGAGCGGCCCCAAGGTGGACGTCGGACCCTGTAACGGGTAGCAGTGCCCGCGTAGCTCTTACCCAGGCGGGGCGGAACGCCCTAGCGGCGGTCGAAGGGAACCGCGGCCTTGCGGGCCCAGGCTGCGCACTCATCGCGGTCCTCGAGCACGTCCGCAGGCACCGCGTAATAGCTCATGCTCAGCACCGGCCGATCGGGGTACGGACGAAACCTGGCCATGCCGCGCGCCTCATACTCGGGGCGGGTCGAGTCGTCGACCTTGAAGTACAGGATGTCGCCGAAAACGATGCCGAAGATGCGGCCGCCGTGGTATAGGCCGAGGCCGCCGAACATGGCGCGCGCGGTTACGCCGCCGAGGCTCTCGAGCTGCTCGAGCACATATTCGCGATATCCGCGGCTGACCGATCCCATGCTCGCACCCATCGACGCCGGCGGCGCCGGCCCGCATCGACACACCCCGGTCGATATCTTACGATCGGCGGCATGAAAAGCGAGCCCGCCCCGTGAGCCGGATGCGGCACTTGCCGGAGATCTTTCTCGCCGTCTCCCTGGTGATGATCGCGGTGGAGGCGGCGCTTGCGGGCGCCTCGGTCCTCCAGGCTCGCTACCGGACGCGGGACACTTTCGCCTCGCTCGGCATGCAGATGGGCAACGTCGTCATGAACCTCGTGATGGCGGGCATCGTGTACGCCGGGCTGTCGGCGGTCTACGAGGTCCGCCTGTTCACCATTTCGCCGAGCTCGGCGTGGGCCTGGGTGGCGATCTTCTTCCTCGATGATTTCACCTACTACTGGTTTCACCGCATCAGCCACGAGTGCCGCTTCTGGTGGGCCGCGCACGTCAATCATCATTCCTCGCAGGAATACAATCTCTCCACCGCCCTGAGCCAGTCGTGGACCAGCGTGATCGTCGGGACCTGGACCCCCTGGATACCGCTCGCGTTCCTCGGGTTTCCGCCCGGCATGATCCTTTTGCAGCAGAGCTTCAATCTGTTCTATCAGTTCTGGATCCACACCGAGAGCGTGCATCGCATGCCGGCGTGGTTCGAGTACCTGTTCAACACGCCTTCGAATCATCGGGTGCACCACGCCTCGAATCCCCGCTACCTCGACCGCAACTACGCCGGCGTGCTGATGGTCTGGGACCGCCTGTTCGGCACCTTCGCGGCCGAGCGCGACGCCGAGCCGCCGCGCTACGGGATCGTGAAGAACATCGGCACCTTCAACCCGGTCCGCATCGCGTTCCACGAGTGGGCGGCGATCGTGCGCGAGCTCGTCGCGGCGCGTTCCCCGCGCGAGGCGCTCGGCGTCGTGTTCGGACCGCCCGGCTGGCGCGCGGATGGCAAGGGGCTCACGTCCCGCAATATCCGCGCGGCCTGGCAGGCGGAATCCCGCCCGAGCGAAACTGCCTGAGCCCACGGTCCGTCCGAGGATTGGATCGCCTGACTCGAAGCGCCGAACGAACAACCGAATGAAAGGAGCCGCGTAATGAATCCGGAAGGACTCGACCTGTACCCGAGCAAGCAAGGCCCGGCCGCCACCATGGAGCGCGTCGTCGCCGCGGTGACCCAGCGCGGCATGGCCGTGATGGCCCGCATCGACCATGCCGCCGCGGCCAGGAAGGCGGGCTTGGACCTGCGCCCCACCGAGGTGCTGATCTTCGGCAACCCGAAGGGCGGCACACCCTTGATGCAGGCCGCGCAAACGATCGGCATCGACCTTCCGTTGAAGGCGCTGGTCTTCGAGGATCAGGACGGCAAGACGTGGCTCGCGATCAACGCCCCGCAGTGGCTGGCAGCCCGGCACGGAGGCGCACCCGGCGCGGAGAAGGCCATCGCCGCCATGACCACGGCTCTCGAGGACATCGCCAAGCAAGCCACCGGCGCCTGAGGCGGCCTTGCGGCCCGGCGCGTGGAGTGGCAACTTCGCGGCCTTGCCAGGGAGCGGTAATCGTGTTCGGGCCGCCAAGCGGCAACCTCGCGGCCGGACCGCCGAGCGCTAATCATGGGCGGCCCATCGAGCGGCAACCGCGCGGCCCAGCGTGGTCCGTGCGTGCAGCGGTTGCCGCGCTTGCGGCGGCGGGCGCCGGGTCGTTACCCTGCGCGTCTTCATTGCGATCGGGGGAGTGTCATGGATAAGCCGCCTTTGCCTCCGTTCACGTGGGAAACCGCGCGGCAAAAAGCCCGCATGGCCGAAGACGCCTGGAACAGCCGCGATCCGGTGAAAGTGGCGCTCGCGTACACCACCGACAGCCGCTGGCGAAATCGCGCCGAATTCTTTCAAGGACGGGACGCCATCGAGGCCTTCTTGAAACGCAAGTGGGCGCGCGAGCTCGACTATCGGCTGATCAAAGAGGTGTGGTCGTTCCACGACAACCACATCGCCGTGCGCTTCGCCTACGAATGGCACGATGACAGCGGCAGCTGGTTTCGCAGCTACGGCAACGAGAACTGGGAGTTCGATCCGCACGGCCTGATGCGGGTGCGCTTCGCGAGCATCAACGACCTGCCGCTCCAGCAGGCCGATCGCAAGTACCACTGGCCGCTCGGGCGCCGGCCGGACGACCATCCGGGTCTCGGCGATCTGGGGCTTTAGCGCGCGACGGCCGGATGGCCCGAGCCATCGCGAAACACGGCGGCGCTTTCATCGGGCGCTGCCGGGCCTTGCAGGTGGTCCCCGATGCCCCAAAATCCGGCAAATGAGCCCATTTCCCGGAATGTGCGCAGGCCCCCGCTTGCCGCTTTGCCATCTCAAGTAAGATAGCCCGGTGGACAAGCACGATCACGATGACGGCCATGGCCACGACGATCATGGCCACGGCCACGGCGGCGGCCACGGCCACGATCATGGCACGACGGGCCATGGCGACGACCACGGCGGCGCGGGTCACTCTCACCACGGCCACGCGCATGCGCTCCCAGCCGGGGGCCTCAACACACGCATGGCGGTGGCGGTCGGCCTCAATGTGGTCTTCGTGCTCGTCGAGGGAGGCTTCGGCTTTCTCTCGAACTCGGTCGCGCTGATCGCGGATGCCGGGCACAACCTGAGCGACGTGCTCGGCCTCTTGTGCGCGTGGGCCGCCATGTACCTGAGCCGCCTGCCTCCCGGCGCGCGGTTCACCTACGGGCTCGGCCGCTCCTCGGTGCTCGCTGCCCTCGCGAATGCCGTGCTGCTGCTGCTCGCCTGCGGCGCCATTGCCTGGGAAGCCACCCTGCGGCTCGCCGCGCCCCCGCCGGTCGCCGGCTTCATGGTCATGGGCGTGGCCGCGAGCGGCATCGTCATCAACGGACTCTCCGCATGGATGCTGCATGCCGGCAGCCACGGTGATTTGAACCGGCGCAGCGCCTTCATCCACATGCTGGGGGATACCGCGGTATCGGCCGGGGTGCTCATCTCCGGCGCGATCATCTGGACCACCGGCTGGAGCCGGCTGGATCCCATCGTCAGCCTCATCGTCGTCGCCGTGATCCTGGTCAGCACCTGGAGTCTGCTGCGCGATTCGCTGCACCTGTCCCTGGACGGCGTGCCCGCGAGCGTCAATTCCAGGGCCGTCATGTCCTATCTATCGGATCAGAGCGGCGTGACGGACGTTCACGACCTGCACATCTGGGCGCTGTCGACCACGAGCGTTGCCCTGACCGCGCATCTCGTGGTGCCGGAGCGCGGCGCCGACGACGCGCTGCTCGACACGCTGACCCCGAACCTCAAGCGGCGCTTTCACATCCATCACGCCACCCTGCAGATCGAGCGTGACCGGTGCGAGCACGGCTGCTAGACCGACAATAGAAGAAAGGGAGATCCAGCATGTCCAATGAAAGCGGGCTCCGCCGCGAGGTCGGGGCCATCGCCCTCATGTTCACCGGATTGGGCTCCATCATCGGCTCGGGCTGGCTGTTCGGCGCGTGGCGCGCGGCCCAGCTCGCCGGGCCCGGCGCCGTGTACTCGTGGATCATCGGCGCCGTCATCATCCTGTTCGTGGCGCTCACCTACGCCGAGCTTGGCGCCATGTTCCCCGAATCCGGCGGTGCCGTGCGCTACAGCCAGTACTCTCACGGCTCGCTGGTCGGGTTCGTGGCCGGCTGGTCGGGCTGGATCGCCATCGTCTCGGTCATCCCGGTGGAGGCCGAAGCCTCGGTGCAATACATGAGCTCGTGGAAGTGGGACTGGGCTCATGCGCTGTACCATCACGCCGCGAACGGTCAAGGCGTCCTCACGGCGCCCGGCCTCAGCATCGCCGGCGTGCTGGTCATTCTCTATTTCCTGTTGAACTTCTGGAGCGTCAAGGTCTTCGCCGAGACCAACAGCGCCATCACCTTCTTCAAGCTCATCGTTCCCGCTGCGACGGCGGTGACCCTGATGCTCACCAGCTTCCACTGGAGCAATTTTCACGTCGGCATCCACGGCGGAGCCCACACCGGCAACCTTGCCGCCATCCTGACCGCGGTCGCGACCAGCGGCATCGTGTTCAGCTACAACGGCTTTCAGAATCCCGTCAACCTCGCCGGCGAGGCGCGCAACCCCGGCAAGAGCGTGCCCTTCGCCATCTTCGGCGCCATCGGCCTCTCCACGGTGGTGTATCTCCTGTTGCAGTTCGCGTTTCTCGGCAGCGTGTCGCCCGAGAGCCTCTCGGGGGGCTGGGCGTCGCTCGAGTACAGCTCGCCGTTCGCACAGCTCGCGATCGCCCTGAATCTCAACTGGCTGGCCCTCCTTCTGTATGCGGACGCATTCGTCAGTCCGAGCGGCACGGGCACCACGTATACGGCGAGCACCGCACGGCTGATCTACGCGATGGAGCGCAACGGCACGGTGCCGAGCATCCTCGGACGGGTTCATCCGCGCTACGGCATCCCGCGGCCGGCCATGTGGTTCAACCTGCTGGTGTCCTTCATATTTCTGTTCTCCTACAAAGGCTGGAGCATGCTCGCGGCCGTGATCTCGGTGGCCACGATCATCACCTACCTGATCGTGCCCATCAGCGTCATCGTCTTGCGCACCACCGCGCCCGACGTGCACCGGCCTCTGCGCGTGCCGGGGCTCAAGGTGCTCTCGCCCCTGGCGTTCGTTCTCGCCACCCTGATGCTGTTCTGGGCACGCTGGCCGAACACCGGCGAGATCATGCTGCTCTTGGTGCTGCCGATGCCCGTGTACTTCTATTACCAGGCCAAGAACCAATGGCGCGGCTTCGACCGCGCGCTGCGCGCCTCGTGGTGGCTGCTCGGATATTTGCTGGTCATCACCGTTCTGTCGTGGGCCGGCAGCAAGGAATTCGGCGGCCGGGGCTACCTCGGCTACGGCTGGGATCAGCTCGCCGTCGCCATCGCGTCGCTGTTCTTCTATACGTGGGGCGTGCGCAGCGGTTGGCGCACGCCCGACCTGGACGCCCTCGAGGCCCGCTCGCGCGGGTGAGGGCGGCAGACGCCGGGAGGCGGCTAGCGCGACGGCCGGGGGCGCACGCGCCGCGTCGGCTCTGCGGTGTACGGATCGTCGGGCCAGTAATGCCTGGGGTACCGGCCCTTCAGATCCTTCTTGACCTCGTGGTAGCCGCGGTTCCAGAAGCTCACCAAGTCCCGAGTGATCTGCACGGGGCGCCGCGCCGGCGAAAGCAGCTTCAACAACAAGGGTAAGCGCCCTGCGGCCACCGTCGGCGTCTCTCTCAATCCGAACACTTCCTGGAGGCGCACGGAGAGCGTCGGAACCTCGCCGTCGAGATAGTCGATGGGAATGCGCGAGCCGCTCGGGACCGTGAAGTGAGTCGGAGCCTCCCGATCGAGAACGCCGCCTTGCGCGTAGGAGAGGCGCGACCGCAGCGCCTGGCTCAAGTCCAGCCGGGAGAAGTGAGCGCGCCGCGACATGCCGTCCATCCACGGCGGCGCCCATTCCGCCAGTGTCGCCGTGAGCGCCGCGTCGCTCACGTCCGGCCACGCTTCCGGCGCAGGCACCGAGAATTGCCGCATGAGCATCACCCGCGCCTGCCATTGCCTGAGCTCGGCTGTCCACGGGAGCACGCCCAGCCCCAACTGCGCGAGCCCTGCAACCGCCGCGCGCAGCACGGCGTCGGGATCGGCCTTGGCGAGCTCGGTCGAGCTCAACACCAGCGCGCCGAGCCGCATCTCGCGCCGCGCCCGTACCGCCTGCTCGCGCTCATCCCAGGCGATCTCCTCGCGCGCGACGATGTGCGCGGCGAAGTGATCCTCGATCTGGGCAAGAGATAGCGGCGCGGCGAGGTAGATGCGCGCCTCGCGCTCGGCGCCGCCGAGCTCCGCCGCCACGAGATACTCGGCCTTGGCGAGCGGCTGCGGCTCGCCGAAGCGCGCACCGCGGCCGTTGGCGAGAAGGTAGCGGCCGTCGTCGCCGCGCCGCCGGCCGATCCGGTCGGGATAGCCCCAGGCGAGCAGCAAACCGGTCCACTCGTGCGGATCGGCGTCACCGCCCGCTCCGCGTCCGAGCTCGCGCTGCCAGATGGCGGAGTTGCGCGCGGCCTGCGATACCGCCCGGGCATCGGCCGTCATGCCGGTCGGCAGCTCTCGCACGTCGCCGCGCAGCGCAGAGACTCGCAGCCGCACGTCGGCATCGCGTGCCCCCGGACCGCCGCGCAGCACGTCCCGCTCGCTGAGGGTCGCCGCAAGATCGGCCGCGAGCCGCAAGGCTCCGTGCTCGCGGCCCTTGACCAGCATGTGAGCGAGACGCGGATGCGCGCCGAGCCGCGAGAGCGCGCGGCCATGGGGAGTCGCCCGATGCGCGGCGTCGATCGCTTCGAGCCGCTGCAGCAGATCGCGTGCCTGCGCCAGCGGCGCGGACGGCGGGAGATCGAGCCAGGCCAGGCCCGCAGGATCGGTCGCGCCCCAGCACGCGAGCTCGAGCGCGAGCGGCGCGAGATCGGCGTGCAGGATCTCCGGGGGTGTCTGCGGCGCGAGCGACCCTTGCGTCCCTTCGGACCACAAGCGGTAGCAGTGCCCGCTCGTCAACCGCCCGGCGCGCCCGCGGCGCTGGTCCGCGGCGGCCTGCGATACCTTGCCGGTCTCGAGGCGGCTCATGCCGGTCGCGGGATCGAACTCCGAGTAGCGGCGCAGCCCGGAGTCGATGACCACCCGAATGCCTTCGATGGTGAGGCTGGTCTCGGCGATGCTGGTCGCAAGCACGATCTTGCGCTCTCCCGCGCGCGCCGGGGAGAGCGCCGCGTCCTGCGCCGCCGCATCGAGATCACCGAAGAGCGGCAGCACCCGCGTGCCGCGCTCGAGCCCCTCCTCGAGATTGCGCTGCACGCGCCGGATCTCCGCGGTGCCCGGCAGGAAGCAGAGGAGGTCCCCGTCCTGCTCGCCGAGCGCCCGACGCACCACCTGCGACATCTGCAGCTCCAGATGCACCTCGGGCCGGCGCGGCACGTACTCGGTGGTCACCTCGAAGCTCCGGCCCAGCGCAGCGACGATGGGCGCGTCGCCCAGGAGCCTCGCGATCGGTGCCGAGTCCAGCGTGGCCGACATGACCAGGAGGCGCAGGTCCTCGCGCAGCGTCTGCTGACTCTCGATCGACAGCGCGAGCCCCAGGTCGGCATTGAGGCTGCGCTCGTGAAACTCATCGAAGATCAGGCACCCGATGTCCTCGAGGCCCGGATCGTCCTGCAGCATCCGCGTGAGGATGCCTTCGGTGACCACCTCGATGCGTGTGCTGCGGCCGACGCGACTCTCGAGCCGCGTGCGATAGCCGACCCGCCCGCCGGGCGCTTCGCCGAGGAGCTGCGCCATGCGTGTCGCCACCGCCCGCGCCGCGAGCCGCCGCGGCTCGAGCATCAGGATCTTGCGCCCGCCGAGCCACGCGCTGCCGAGCAGCGTCAGCGGGACCAGCGTGCTTTTGCCGGCGCCTGGCGGAGCTTCCACCAAAACGCTCCGCCGATGTGCCAGCGCGTCCTCGAGCGCCGGTAGGGCTTCGGTGATGGGCAGAGTGGGGAGCTTGGACGTGTGGATCACGGGCAGGTGGATCGAGTTGGAGACATGCGCCGCGAGCGTCGCGGCAGCGCCATGATAAGATGCTTCCGTCGGGCCTGTAGCTCAGTTGGTTAGAGCAGGGGACTCATCGAAACGGTGCCTTCGCATCGCAAGGTGCGAAGTGGACGGGATGAATTCAGGGAAACCTTAGCAGCGCGGCAGCGGCGTGGCGGCGCGAGGGCGATCGCTTCCGCAGCAGCCGCGGCTGATGGCAACCCTGAGCCTAGCCGGCGGTACACCGCCGGACGGTGCAGAGACTACCTGAGCGCTGAAGCGCGCTTAATGACAGGCAAGAGCGTCCCGCACCCCACCGGGGTGAAGAGATAGTCCACTCCCTCCGGAAACGGCGGGGCAAAGTGAATCCCTTGGTCCTCGGTTCGAGTCCGAGCGGGCCCACTAATTTGCAACGTTCGGTAACGATCGGGGAAGATCGGGGGCAGCCGGACATTTTGGGAGTAACTTTGGGGGTAACTCCAAGAACCGAATTACAGTTACCCCCACGGACGAACTTTTTGCGCGCGGCCATTTCCGTGACTAAAACGTGACTCGCCCAAGCGAGCTAGTCTTTTCGCGGACTCTAATTCGATTTCGCGTGTCGAATTCGAACTTTGCGACACGCTTTGCCGCCCTAGAACCAACCATGCCGCGGCGATGCGCGACTCACTTCGCGGCGATTCGCCCAAAACGCAAGACTCGGTGCGACGACGTGGTCATAAAGGAGAATAGAGATGGGTTTCAGTACTGGAAGGGTAAATGTCCTCGAAAGCCAGCGGTATTTGGGAATCTTGGACCATAAGTGAACCAGCGCGGGCATGCCGCTTAGGACTCGGCCGCGAGCATCACGCAGGTACACACGGCGCTCGAGGTGTTCACGTCGCAAGCCATACCTAACGAATTCATTGTGCCCCTGCATTGAATCGATGAGTTGGAACTGGGGTTGATTGTTTGCGCAGAGGGTTGCGTAGTGCGTCATCTCCGTCCGACACACCGGGCAGTCGCCGTTGTAGTACACCTCGCTGGGCAAGTGATCCGCGGTTCCCGCGCCGAGTAAGTCGCTCAAAGCCTCCCCGATTCGTCGGTGTCGAAACTTGAAACCCAATGTGGTTGCCCGGCTCGGAACCACTCGCTGTCCATCGACGAGAAGTTGGGACATTTCGCCAAGAGCAGCTCGCAGCACCAGTGCCGGTACGCGCAGCCAAAGCGGTCGCTTCAACTGCTGCGCAAGAGCTTCCTGGAACTGCCGGTGAGTTACCGGGTCGGGTGAGACTGCGTTCAGCGCGCCGCTGACACGCGGGGTGTCGATCGTAAACGCCAACAGACGTACAAGATCTTCGACATGGATCCACGACACCCATTGGGCACCACTTCCGATCACAGCGCCGAGGCCCAGGCGGATTGGTATCAGCATTTGCCGTAGCGCGCCCCCATCATTTCCGAGCACGAGACCGATTCGTACCCGCACCAGGCGGGCTCCCAGTCGGGCGGCAGCGCGCGCGGCGGCTTCCCACTCCTGGCACAGCTGGGACTGAAATATTGACGTTGGGCGACTCCGCTCGTCGATCAGCTCATTGCCGCCGACTCCGTAGAAGCCGATGGCGCTGGCACTTACGAAGACTCGGACCGGTGTCGTTAGGCGACTCATGAGTGAAGTAAGCGCGCGGGTCGTATTCACGCGACTCGATAGCAACGTGCTGCGACGCCTATGAGTCCAAGGGAACCCAAGAATGGGCGCGCCCGCTAGATTCACGATCGCATCGATACGTGTGGACTCGTCCAGCGAGTCGAGGTTCGTTACTATCCGGACGTGGGGTCCGAATCGATCCATCGCGATGTCGGAGTGCCGAGTCAATACGATGACTTTATCCCCGCGCATGATCAAGCGTCGCACCAAATGCCCACCAATAAATCCGGTTGCACCGCTGACGAGCACTGTCCGTGGCGTCGGAGACGAGCCAGCTGAGACGGGGCTGCGTACCCATTCCGGCGGCCGGCGAAGACTGAGCACTGCTAGTGAGTTGCGTAAGGACCAAATGATAAGGCCGAAGCCGAAGACCGTGAAAATCCATGAAAACGCGTGGGAGGTGCGGAGCACACCACTAGGAAGCTTCGCCCACGCTATAAGCCCCGGCGTGAGGAAGGCGAGTACTGCGCCATAGTTCAGTGCGAGCACCGTATGGAGAATGCGCTCGAATGCTGGCAAGCGACGGGTCTTGTCCTCGACGACGAAGTCAGCCAGTGTGACAACAATCTCTAGAACGAGTACCGCGGCGATCAGTAATGCCCAGTAGCCCTCCCATCGGAACCACGCCAGTCCAAGGAATATAAAGGCATACAAGAATTCCCGGAGCGCGTGCAATGAAAGCTCGCCGGCAGCAGCGCGTCGCGCAGGCAGTCGCTCCGTGATCTCGTGGTGCCAAAGATTGTCGATCCCGCCAAGAACTGCCTGGATCGTAATGAGAGTGAACGCGATGAACATGTCAGTTTCCTAAGGAGTGGAAGAGTCCAGTCTGGTAAAACACCTCGCCGAAGAGCGGGTGGGTGACGGTCATGGTGAATCGGAACCGGCCTTCGGCCTCGTCAATGTGTTCGACGTGCGTAATGCCTGGAGAAAACAATGTCGGAAGCATTAGCCGGACGCGGACCTTGCTCCACGGAATCGCAACGTCGAAATAGTAGGCGCGACTGACGAAGTGAAGGGCTTTGCGTTCCTCGTAGACATCCAGTGACATGCGCAGGCACGCCGGCAGCTCTTCTACGAGAACTCCGTCGGCGCCAATCACCTTTGTCGAGCGAACGAGATACGGCGGTCGATTGGGCCATCGGTATTCGCGCCGCCATTCCACACCGCGTTCGGACGGGGCGACGTGCACGATTGCTGTAACGTTGTCGCCTGTGCGAGGCACAACTGGCGTGCCGATGATTTGGCACGCCCGCGAAACCAGTTTGCCCAGCAAACTTGCACGAACGATTTCGAATTGGCCCACATAGTCGACCGCCGGAGCCGAATGCGCGAATCGGATACGCACTGCCTGCGGAAGGCGCTCCCAGGCGGCACGCCCGAGCAGGTCCTCAAGGCTATCCGGCGGGCAGCTTAGCAGTCGGGAAGCCGGGCGCTTGTGACCTCGTAAGTGGTCACCCGAGAAGCGTCCACTGTGAAGGACTTCCGTGTCGCTCATGTAGCCCTCCTTCAGTCTCCAATAATCTTTGCGATCCGCTGCCCCATTCGCATCATCTTTAGGAGCGTCTTCCGCGGCAGAATTCTGATCGACTCGTACCAGCCCATTAGTGTCTCCATGAACTCGAGCTGTCCCGCGATCTGATCCTTTGCATATGCCGGGGTATCGCGGTCCAATGCGAGTTCGGCGGCGCATTCCTTCAAGAAACTTATCGTGGGGTCGAGTTCACGGCGCTTACGGCCTTCGACGATGATCCGTACGACCTCCCAAGGGTCGCGCTGCGCTACAAAGAAGTCGCGGCGGTCACCCAACGTCTGAGTGACTTGCACCAGGTTCCAACTCAGTAGCTCCTTTAAACCCACACTGACGTTTGAGCGGGCGATCCCGAGGGTTTCAGCCACCTCGTCTGCATGCAGAGGTTCAGCCGATAGATAGAGGAGGGCGTGCATCTGCGCGACGGATCGGTTGAGCCCCCACCGTGTGCCCATCTCGCCCCAGTGAACGACGTAGCGTTGCATGATAGGTGTGAGTTTCACGATACTTCCGATATTTCAGTAACTACAGAAATTATAGCACTAGCGAAAGTACATTCAAGAGCTTGGAGCTGGGTTGGTCGGTCGATTGGTGGAATTGGATGGACAACTGGAGGTGAGGCCGGACTTGGTCCCATTCGGGCGGTCGTAGTTAAAAATAAGGCATAGATTTAATTATTGGTGGTCGTTAATTAAATCTTTTGACTAGTTGGGGGCGCTAGTAAATTTAGGATGTTAGGTTTAAATAACGGTAGGCGACTGATAAAGCCGTTTAACCTGGGCCAGGGCGCCATGAAGCGGGATCCGTTCGGAACATACATAGAGACCACGACTCTCGGAGAGGCTGTGCGCGCTTTTGTGCCGCCATCGCTGCCTCCCGATCCGTCTCTTTCCCTGACGGAGGGCGCTCAAACCGCCTTGGATCGCGCCATGCACTCGCTCGGACGGCTCGATGGCGCCACGACGACGATGCCCGACGTGGACTTGCTGCTCTATACGTTCGTCCGCAAGGAGGCAGTTCTTTCCTCCCAAATAGAAGGTACCCAATCGACACTAGATGAGCTGCTTGTACACGAAGTCCAGGCAGTGCCAGGTGCACTCGGCGAGGACGTTCGGGAGGTCTCGCGCTACGTCGATGCCATGAACCATGGTCTCGAACGGATTGCCGGCGGCTTCCCACTAGCAAACCGACTGTTACGCGAAATGCACGGCATCTTGCTTGCCGAGGGTCGGGGTGCACAGAAGCAGCCAGGAGAATTCCGCCGCTCTCAGAACTGGATCGGAGGGACAAGGCCGGGCAACGCGGCCTTCGTGCCTCCACCGCCAACTCATTTGGACGCGTGTCTCACGAATCTCGAACAGTACCTGCACCAGCCGACCAATCCTGTTGTAAAGGCGGCCCTCGCGCATCTGCAATTCGAAACCATTCATCCGTTTCTGGACGGCAATGGTCGTGTCGGGCGCTTGTTGATCACCCTGCTGTTCTGTCATGACAAAGTACTGCACAAACCGCTGCTGTATCCCAGCCTATATTTCCAACAACACCGACAGCAGTACTACGACGAGCTGAATGCGGTGCGCGCAAGCGGCGACTATGAGCGTTGGATAAATTTTTTTGCGGAGGCGATTCGTCACAGTGCGGAGGTCGCGATCGAAACCGGCAGGCGCGTGACGCAAGCCTTTCACGAGGATCGAGCGCAACTGCGCGCCGTTCCGCGGATTGCCGGCTCGCTCCTTATGCTACAAGAGGCACTTCAGGCAAAGCCTGTCGCTACGGTGGCGATACTGAGAACGGCTACCGGGCTCACTACACCGACAGTCAATTCATTGCTAAAAGAACTCGAGTCGCGCGGGATCGTGAAAGAATCAACGGGGCGCGCCCGAGATCGAGTGTATGTCTACCGACGTTACCTCGACGCATTGGCAGCTGAAGAGGAGAGGCCACCCTCGTGATCGCCGCCCGCATCGACAATTAGAAGGAGTCGGGCGAGGTGTATGTGGGGGCCGTTTAAATGTGATCCTGTCGTATGACCACATATGTGGTGTTCGCCCTCTGGGGAGCGGCCGCACTGTTCCGCTCCTATATTCGATTGACCGCTGCCGGCAGCGGTCAACGCCAGATGCAGTAGGTCTTGCGCAGCGTTTCGTGAATCGTCCAAACGCCGCGCGTCAAGGGCGGAAAGTACGCCGCGTCGCCTGCTTCGAATTCAAACGTCTGTCCCGTTTCAGTTTCGAACGTTGCACGCCCGGAAATGAAATGACTGAACTCTGCGTCCACCACTGCACGCGCGAACCGGCCCGGGCCCGCCTCCCAGGTGCCCGTACTGACGGCGCCATCCGGCGACGCGAAGGCTTCTTTGCCGGAGAGCTGCGAAGAAGAGCTGCCGCCGACCCGCGGAGGAGTCGGACCCAGCTCGAACTGTGCTGCCGGCAGGAGCGCCGGTGACACGATGTGAACGATGCCCATGCATGAAGTGTAGTTGGAACCGGCCTGGATGGACAGAAGCGCAAGCGCACCCAACGAGACCAGACCTCATCCGGCACGGCTTGCGAGCGCGTCGAGCACCGCGGAGAGCGGCGCGGCGCTCGCGAGCACGAGATCCGCGACGGCGGGAATGTCGTTGAGGTCGACCTGCGGAATCTTTGCGTCCGGAAACTTGCGATCTGCGGCGATGGCCACGACTCGCGCGTCGTTCGGATGCAGGGGCGCCTGCGCATTCTGCACCCGGAAGACCTCGAGCTTGGGGTGTCGGTCGTTCTTGAAGCCCTCGACGAGAATCAGGTCGCAGGGCGACACCTTCGCGAGCAGCTGCGCGAGCGTGGCCTCGGCCTGGTCGCCGAGCTCGTGCATCTGCACCCAGCGGCGCGCGGATGACACGATGACCTCGCAAGCGCCCGATTTGCGGTGCTCGTAGGAGTCCTTCCCCGGCTGGTCGACATCGAACAGATGGTGTGCGTGCTTGAGCGTCGCCACGCGGATGCCCCGCGCCGTGAAGACCGGAATCAGCTTGGTGAGGAGCGTGGTCTTGCCCGCTCCGCTCCAGCCGGCGATGCCGAGAACGCGCGGCGTGCTCTTGGACGCGGATGGATCGTTGTCCTTCATCCTGCTCATGGTGCCATATATCATGCCAATCTCGCGGAGGACCCTCTCATGAAACGAACGTGGACCATCATCGGCGTGCATGACGTGCCCCGGAGCTTCGAGTGGTACCAGTCGCTGTTCGGTCAGCCGGCGGCGGCTCCCGGGCACGACTACTGGGGCCAGATCCTCGATGAGGATGGCACCGTCCTCGTCTGTCTGCATGAGTGGGGCGCCCACGAGCATCCGTCGCTGTCGAGCGCCGAGGCGGCCTCGCCCGGCAACGGGCTGCTGCTCTTCTTTCGCGTCGACGACTACGAAGCGGCGCTGAACAGGGCGCGAAAACTGGTCGCCCGGCTCGAGCAGGAGCCCGAGTTGAACCCCAACACCCGCACGATGGAGTTCTCTCTCCGCGATCCGGACGGCTACTACGTCACCATCAGCGCGCTCTCATAGACCATGCGCGGGACCGGTCGCGCGCGATGCGTACGTCTCGCCCGGCTCAGCCGCCCCGGTTGCCTCCCGTGATCTCGAGCACGACGCGGCGGTTCGCGAGCTGTCCGTCTTTGGTCGCGTTGTCCGCAATGGGATCCTCCTTGCCAAACCCTTTCGCCGTGATCTGGTTGGAAAGGCCGCGCGACTGCATGTAGCGCATCACGGATTCGGCGCGCCGCTGCGACAGCTTGAGGTTGTACTCCGCCGAGCCCCGGCTGTCCGTGTAGCCCCTCACCTCGATCACGAGATTGGGGTAGGACTTCAGCGAGGCGATGGTCGTGTCCAGCACCGTGTCCGACTCGGGCGTGAGCTCCGCCGAGTTCGTGGCGAAGGTGACTCCTTGAAGCCGGACTTCTCCCTTGGGAGGCGGGGGCGCAGGAGGCGGGGGCGGGGGCGGCGGGGGTGCCGGCGCCTGCACCTCCCTCACGACCTCCTTGACCTGCTCGTGCACGACCGGCGGTCGATCGTCGGGGGCGCCGAAATTCATCTGCACGCCGACACCGAACATCAGCCCGGACGGATCCTTGACCCCAAACCGGTCCGGATTGGCCCACTCCATGCGGTACTTCGCCTCGGTGCGCAGCTGCACCCGCGTCGAGCCGTCCTGGCGCCCGATGCCGGTCAACAGACCCAGGCCGGCTTCAGCCGTGAAGGTGTGGAACATCGCGGGCCTGAATCCGGGGAGGTCGCTTCGATCGTTCAACTCGCCGCCGCCGGCGAGAGCATAGGGTTGCAGCCGGGTCCGCTCCATGAGGTCCGCGGGAAAAAACTTCTTGATCACATCGATCGTGTAGGCATCCAAACGCCGCGTCCCGTCGGTCCTCTTGATGTCGAAGGTTCCGCGGCTGAAGTCTGCCTCCAGCGCCCATTCATGGGGGAGGTTGACCCCGACCCCCGCCTCGTAGCCAAAGTCGTCCTTCACGCGCGGGTCGCCGTTGTCGAGCCGATACTGGAGCATCGGGTTCACGTACCACGAGGGTGCGTCGTCCGCGGCGACCGCCGGCAGTGCGACGGCGCTGATCGAAACCACCAAACTCGATGCAATGAGGCGCTTCATACTGCGGTGCTCCGGTATTGAGGATGAGCCGATCGGGCACCCGATGACGGTGCGCCATGGCAAGAGAAGCCGGGCCGGTATGGCCCCCTGGTGGCTTCCGGGACGGATTTGAACAGGTATGGAACCGCCCATCTGTAAGGCGGCGCCCCCGGATGCTGTCAGAGCCGGTGTCGAATCGAGACGGCCCGTGCCTACGGTGCGTGTGCCAAATAGCGCGCTCTTGTTTGGACCCAAGCCCGGTCCTCGATCCCAGGCCGCTCGCGTGCGTGTCCGTGGGTACAATCGTTGCCATCACCGGAGTACGGCACTTGCATCCATCCGAGATCGTTACGTTGCAGAGCGATTGCGCGGGCATTGACTGGGACGTGCTCATCGACCTTTTCAAACGGGGCGATCTCGGCGGTCGCGAAGGGGACAAGGTGCGGCGGTCGTTCGAAAAGAGCGACGTGGTCTGTTTTGCGCGGGCCGGCGGCAAGCTCGTCGGCGCGGCGCGGGCGCTCACCGACTTCGAGTATCACGCCACGATCTACGACGTCGTGGTCCGCCCGGATTATCAAAGATCGGGTGTCGGCACCCGAATCATGAACGCAGTGCTGTCGTCGCTGCCCGTCTGGCGCATCCTGCTCGTGGCCGAGGGCGAAGCGCGCGCGTTCTATGGGCGCCTGGGCTTCGAGCCGTTCGGCGAGGCCATGGCGCGGCTGGATCGGGGCAGACTATTCGACTCGAATTGAGCGAGGACCTGCGAGATCCCGACGCTCATGTCCCGTCGGGCAGAATCTCGAGCACCGTCTCCCGCGGGCCGGCACAGCCGCACGCCGCGCGACGTGACGACGATGAGCACGGCTCCCTACGGCAACCTGGCGCTCTTGCCGATCATCTCCGACTCCATCAGCGCGGCGGGGATCATTCCCTCCCTGTTGAACCGGTCCAGGAACTCGCGCAGCACGAACGGCTTCCCCGCGAGCTCCTGCTGGTGGGCATACTCGGCCATCAGCCGGTCGAGCAGTATCTTGCCGGTGATGTAGCTCGTGCCGTAGCCCGGTTGCCGCAGATAGAGGAGCTGCTCGAAGCCGGTGAGCTTGTCCTTGGGGTTGGCCCAGCCTCGCGGGGTCCACTCGGCGTGGAAGCGGCCGGCGCGCTCCAGGGTGAATTCGTTCGACTGCACGTACAACGACGCGAGTCCGCGTGCGGCACGGTTGGCCAGCATGATCCACACCAGCTCCTTGGCGCGCGGGTTGTCGTCGTAGAGACCCGCGTGCATCATCAGCTCCTCGAATGCGGTCGCGAATCCCTCCGCGCGGTTGTCCCAGACGTTCGACAGCGATGCCACCCGGCGGATGGGGCTCGGATTCGGCTCGTCGCGCATGCGTGCGAGGTCGATCCAGTGGTAGTCGTGCGAGAGCAGCAGCATCGGCTCGCGATGCGTGATGCGCGTGAAGAACACGCGCTGCTCCTCGGGAACGAAGTGTCCGAGCTGAGGCTCGAGCGCCGCCTTGAGGTAGGGCTTCGCGGGGATGATCTCCTGCTTGACCAGGAAGGCGACGAACTTGTCCAGCCGCTCATGGGCCAGCTTGTCGAATGCCGCGGCGTCGGCGGCGGGCGCGAGCTCGGGCAGATTGCGGTTGTTGTGCTCCTCCAGCTTCAAAGTGCTCTGCGCGCGCTCGAGCTCGCGACGGAGCAGCACGACTTCCGCGTTCCAGTCGAACGGCACGAAGTGCACGTGCTGCTGGTACCAGGTGTAGTTCTCCTTGCCGACGCCCGAAGGGCCGGTCTTGCGGGGGGCGAGCTCAACCAGCCATGCCACGAAGTCGAGCGTCGCCTTGTGGGCCGCATCGATCGCACCCTTGAGCTCTGCCGCATCCGGCCCGAGGTCGGCGTGCTGGCTGCCTTCCAGCGTGCTGACGGTGAGCGTGCCGGCGTGCAGGGACTCGAGCGCCTCGGCCTGGTTGCGCAGCTCCTGCTCGCCGAACATCCAGAGGTCGCGGGCGTTGCTGTCCTTGAGGTTCTGCTTGGCCTCGGCCAGCAGCGCGGGGATGGCGGCCATCTTGGCGGTGAGATCCTGCCGCGCGGCGGGGGAGAGCGGGTAGTGATAGTTGTACAGCTCGATCTCCGGATAGACCACGGGGGCCTCGCGCGCCGGCACGTCGGTCCGCGTCGGCCACACCTCGACGTAGAAGGCAGGATCACGCGCCCAGGGGCGCAGCACGCGAAAATTGAAGTCCAGACCGTCCATCTCGGCGGCCACCAGCTTCCAGTCGTTCTGGCGCTCGATGGGCCAGCTCTTGGTGTCGATCGCCTCGAGGCGCCTGCGCCAGCTCTTGAGCGCTTCGGCCTTGGCGGCCATCGCGGCCGCGCCGTAGTCGGGCACGTTCGCCTTCATCGTGGGGTGCTCGAAGGCGCGCCACTCGTGAAACAGATTGACGAGGCCGGCGTAGCCCGGCGGCTCGGCGGCGGGAGGTGTTGCGGTACCCGGCGCGGCTGCCGCGGTTGCGGCCAGCGCCGTCGTCGAGATTGCGGCGAGCATCATCGCCGAGGCGAGCGCCGCCGCCGGGGTTACCACCGCCGAGGCGGCCGCAGTCGAGGCTGCCGCCGCGCCCGAGATGAACACTCTGACCCATGACTTCATTGCGAGCACCTTTGAATATCCAACATACGCGAGGACGTGCCAGGTGAGCTGCCGCCGGCGGCTCATGCCCGAAAGATGGGATAGCAATTGAGCTGGCGGTCCCACGATGCGTGCCGGCGCCAGAAGAACTCCAGCCGGGCGGCTGCGTCGGCCGCGAAGGCCGGATCGGCGGCGAGCCGCCGCTGGAATTCCGCGCGTGCCGCCGGATCGCTGTCGTGGAGCTCCCGCGCGATCTGCTCGGCGACGTACGGCTCGAGCTGCTCCTTCTGCTCGAACCACGCGTTGAAGAAACCCCACGCCGCGAACGAATCCGGCGCTTGCGGCTCGAGCAGCGCGACGACCAGGCGCGCCAGCGCCTGCGCGATCGGCACGAACAAGGCGGGGACCGCGATCTCCCGGTCCAGCATCTCCCACTCGCCGGCCAGTGCCAGGCGGGTGCGCCCCTCGAACGGCCCTTTGGAAAAGCTCACCCGGCTGGCGCGAAATTGCTGCAGCCTCTGCAAGTCGAGCGGCCGCGGCATCGGCGCGGTGATGATGCCGTGGCAGTCGAGGCGCTCGCTCAGCAATCGGGCGTACGCGCGCGGAATGAAATATCCCAGCGCCGGCGCACGCACGATCAAGGACGGCTCGATCTCGTCGCGATAGGGCACGCGCCAGATCGCGGGCGTCTCGGGGTCGTAGGAGGTGACGAGACCTCCCGAGATCTCCGAGTGCTCGCGCGTATAGCCGTAGCCGCGAAAGTCGATCATCGTGGCGCCCGCTGGGGTCTCCGGGCCGGCGGGCGTGTCCCGACCCGCGGGCGTGGCCTTGCCTGCCGGAGCGTCCTTGCCGCCCGGAATGTCCTTGCCCGCGGCGGCAGGCTCGCGCCAACCCGACTTGTAATCCAGCGTCAGCGCCGTGCCGCCGAGATGGAGCGCGCGGGCGTCCGCGGCGTGCGCCCGGCGCAGCCAGGCGGCACCGTGCTCGCGCGTGAGCCCGGCGAGGCCGATGATGGAATTGCGCATCACCTTGACGCGGTGTGCGTAGGGTTTCCAGGAATGCGTCTCGACGAGCACGGTGAATCGATTGCGCTGCGGGAAATAGCCGGTCGAGAATCGCGGCGAATACACCGTCAGCACGAACCCGGATTCGGGATTGTCGGTCTCGTACAGGTCGGGATAGAACGGAAGCGGCAACGCCCCTTGCTGCGCCAGCCGGGCGATCAGCGCGTCGCGCAGCTCGATGCCGCTCGGGTGGAGCTCGGCGTCGCCCTGGTTGATCGGCTCGACCTGGATGGACACGTCGGGCTCGAAGTCGGCGCCGTCGGTGACGTGCAGGTCGGCTGAGATCAAGGGGTCCCATTCGTCGATCAGCACCAGCATCGACTGCATCTCGGGCGAGTCGGCCTTGGCGTAGTCGCGGTTGAGGTTGATGTTCGCCGCGGTGGTGCGCCACCCGGTGACCTCGGGGCCGTTCTGGTTGGGCCGGTTCCAGCGGCCGACGCGCTCGTGACCGTCGGTGTTGAACGCGGGCACGAACAGGAGCGCGATTTCCTCGAGCACGCCGGGGGCGGCGGCGTCCTCGAGGAGCTCCCGCAAGGCGATGAAGCCTGCGTCCTTGCCGTCGCTCTCGCCCGGATGGATGCCGGCCTGCAGCATGAGCAGAGGAATGCCGCGCTCCTCGAGCGCCTGGGGCGTGTGCGCACCGCTCCTCGATACGACGAGCGCGCGGAGCGTGCGGCCCTCTGCCGACTGCCCGAACTCGATCGACCTCACCGCATCGGGCCAGCGCTGCACCATGGCCGCGCACAGGCGCTCGACCTCCTCGATGCGCCCCGTCTCGGCGAAGCCCGATTGCTCGGCGATGGTCAGGAGATTCGAGCTCATGACGGCGGTCTCCTCATGTCCCGGCGTGCTCTTCGGCCGCGGCGCGGCCGGAGCTGCCCGGGCCGCCGCCCTTGCGCCCTCGCGCCTCCGTCCGGGTCCAGGCCGAGCGCAGCATCTGCGCGGCCGCGTAGATCACCACGAGCAGCACCAGCCATCGGAGGTAGACGATCGGCAGGCTCTTGACGATGTACGCCGCGACGATCACGCCGGGCAGGCCGCCGATGGCGAGGCCGCGCGCGGCACCCAGGTTGTAGCGGCCCGTGCGGATGAAGCGAGATCCGCCGACGGGCATCAGCAGGGAGCACGACCCCATCATGATCGGGAAGGCCGCCAGCGGGCTCATGCCGAGCAGGCTCACCAGGATGAGACACGGCGCATACAGCCCGACGCCGAGCATCATCAGCGCGCCGAGCACGGCGTTCACCGCGATGGCAAAGATCAGCGTGCTCCCCGTCAATCCGAGCGCCTCGCCGCCGCCCGGCATCCAGTTGAGATTGCTGGCGAGGAACAGGAGCGATGCGCAGAGCAGCGCACCGCCCATGCCGAGCTGGATGGCGCGGCGCGACAGACGCGACACGAACCCCACGCCGAGCCATGCGCCGAGCAGTGCCGCCACGATCATGGTGTAGAGCGTGGTCAGATCCACCGTCACGATGGTGATGAAAATCAGCCCCTGAGACATGCTGGGGAGACATTGCCCCGCATTCAGCGTGCCTGGAATCTCCTCGTCCGGAATGCGCGCGCGCAGCTTGAACCAGGCCGTGGTCGGCGCGAACGACCCGATGCCGAGCGTGTCGAGGAAGTTGGTGACGAACCCGACCGCGAAGTCCGAAGGGCGGGTGCGGCGCCACTCGCGGGCCCGCGCGTCCGCCGTGCTCGCGGCCGCGGCCGCGGTGCCGATCGCGGTGCCGCCGGCGCCCACCGCGCCATCCGCGCCATCCGCGCCCACACCCGCGCCCACCGCGCCGTCCGCGCTCGCACCCGCGCCGCCCGCCGGTGCGAAGGCTGCCCCCTCGGGGGAGGGCAGCAATCCGCGCGAGCGCGCCCGCTCGAGCCATACCCAGCGCACGATATAGCCGACCCAGACGACCGCCAGCAGCAACACCAGCGCGCGCGCGCCGTTCAAAGCGCCCATGTCTCTCTCTCCCGCCGCGTGATCTGCGTCGACCGCTCTGCCAAGGCTGCTTTCATCGCGTCACTCCATGTCCGGGTACGGACCCTTGCCGCCGTCGGCGATGAACCGGTCGATGCGCGCGGTCAGCACCGGCAGCGGCACGGACCCGAGCTCGAGCACGGTGTCGTGGAAGGCACGCACGTTGAACTTGCCGCCGAGCGCCTTCTCGGCCTTGGCGCGCGCCTTGAGAATGGCGTCCTCGCCGAGATAGTACGACAGCGCCTGCGCCGGCCACGCGATGTAGCGGTCGACCTCGGTATCGATCTCGTGCAGGGGCAGCGCGCTGTAGTCGCGCAGGTAGGCCACCGCCTTCTCGCGGCTCCACCCTTGCGAGTGCACGCCGGTGTCCACCACCAGGCGCGCCGCCCGCCAGATCTGATAGTTGAGCATGCCGAACCGGTCGTACGGCGTCTCGTACATGCCCATCTCCTGCCCCAGCTGCTCGCAGTAGAGCGCCCAACCTTCCCCGTAGGCCGAGATGTAGGTGTGCTGGCGGAACTCGGGCTGCTGCTTGTGCTCGAGCGCGATCGACATCTGGAATGCGTGTCCGGGCGCGGACTCGTGCAGCGTGAGCGCGGTGAGGTTGTAAAGCAGCCGGCTGGGCAGCGCGTAGGTATTCACGAGATAGAGTCCGGGACCGCCGCGCCCCGCCGTGTAGAACGGCGCGAGGTCGTCCGGCACGGGCCGGATGGCGAAGCGCGCGCGCGGCAGGAGCCCGAAGTACTGCGAGGCCTTGCCGTCGAAGCGCTTCGCGATCCACGCGGCGTGCATCAGGAGGTCCTCGGCGGTCTTGGGCTGGAAGCGCGGGTCGGTGCGCAGGAACGTGAGGAACGCCGGGAAGTCGCCCTTGAACCCGGTCTCCTTCATGACGCCGAGCATCGCCTCGTGGAGCCGTTTGACCTCGGACTCGCCGAACGCGTGTATCGCGGCGGGGTCCTCATCGAGGGTGGTGAACTCGCGGATCTTGGCGCGATAGTAGATCTTGCCGTCCGGCAGGTCGTAGGCGGCCAGCGTGGTGCGCGACCCCGGGAGGTAGACCTCGCGCATGAACTTGAGCAGGTCGCGATACGCGGGTTGAACCGCATCGCGGATCACCGCGGCCGCCTGCGCGCGCAGCGCGGCTTTGTCGGCCTCCGAGATGCCCGGCATGTCCTTGAACGGCGTGTAGAAGAGGCTGGCCTCGGGAGTCGCGTCGGTCACCGCGGTGATGGACCCGTCGCGTCCCTTCATGGTCACCTGCGGCGGCGTGAAGCCGCGCTTCATGCCCGCCCGCATCTCGTCCATCTGCTCATGGAAGTAGCGCGGGATGTCCTTCATCTGGCCGATCCAGTTGCGGTAATCCTGCACGGTGCGAAACGGCCGGCGTGCGGTGTAGCCGAGGTCGGTCCAGAAGGTCGTATCGGCGTTCGCGGGCATCTCGAAATCGCGAAACTGCTGCCGGTCGATCAGCACCGCGATCTGCGGGTGGTAAACGTCGTAGTTCAGCTGCTCGGCCGGCGAGAGCTCGGCGCGGGGAATGGCGTCGAGCTGCCTCATCACCTCCCGCCAGTGAGCGAGGCGCATCGCCTGCGAGGCGGGGTCGACCTTCGGCAGGTGGTCGCGGATCGGCTTCTGGGCATCCTCGGTATCCGCGAACTGCTCGTCGCGCCAGGTCCACTCCGCGGTGTAGATGGCGCGCAAGCGCGCGTCGGCATCGGCGGCAAGCGATGCCGCCGCATTCAGCCCCAAGGCTGCAGCGAACGCGAGCACGAGCACGCGGCGTGCCGCGGCGCTGGACGATGAGCTCATGACTTATCCCTCATTTGGCAATGGCGGTTATCCGAATCTCTGCAGATCGAATGCGGCTACGTCCAGGCGCGGAGCTCGTCCGGCGACGAGATCGGCGACCAGGAGCCCGGTGATCGGCGCGATGGTGAGACCGATGTGCTGATGTCCCAGCGCATAGAAGAGCCGCGAATCCTTGATGCGGCCGATGCCGGGCAGGTAATCCGGGAGCACCGGGCGGGCGCCCACCCAGCTCGGGCCGTCGGCCTCGATCGGATAACCGAGCGCGGCTACCTGCGCGCGCAGACGCGCTGGTTTGCGCGGGTCGGCCGGCGCGCCGGCGTGCGCGAATTCCATGTAGCTCGAGGCGCGCAGCCGTCCCTGCATGGGCGTCACCAGCACGTGCTCCCGGTTGTACACCAGGGGCGCATCGAGAAAGGGTTTGCGTCCCGGCAGCTCGACGTGATATCCGCGCACCCCCTGGAGCGGAACGCGCACTCCGAACGGCTCGAGCAGCGACGCCGACTCGACGCCGGCGCACACCACCGCGCCGCCGACGTTGAGCGCCCCCTGGTCGCCGTGGATCTCGATGCAGTCGCCGCGCGGCACCAGCGTGCGCACGTCGAAGCGGGAGACCTGCGCCCCGTGCCCGGCCGCGGCCGCGGCGAGCGTCTGCACCGCCCCCAGGGGGTCGAGCACGTGCCCGGACTTCTCGAACCACAGCCCGGCAGCGGATGTGTGGCGCGCCGCGCGCGTGAGCTCGGACAGCTCCTCCTCGCGCATCGGCCGGGTTGCGATGCCGAGCGCCTGCATGGCCGCGGCCTGCTTGCGCGCGAACGCGGCGCCGTCGGCGCCGAGCTGCACCTCGTAATGTCCATGCCGGCGCAGGAGCCCCGGATTTCCGATCTGCTCGAGCCACGCAGCCCACGCGGCGGCGGCCGGCTTGACCAGCGGTGCGAGGTGGCGCGTCCCCTCGTCCTGGCGGAAGGCCGCCGCAGCGAAGCGGGCGATCCACGGCATCATGGACAGCGCCTGGCCCGGCGGCAGGTCGAGCGCACCCCCGAAGCGGAACAGCTCGCGCCAGAAGCCGAACAACAGGCCGGGCGAGGGCAGGGGCTGCACCAGCTCCGCCGCGATGTGCCCGACGTTGCCGAAGCTCGCGCCGGCAACGCCCGGCTCCGCGCGATCGAGCAGCAGTACCTTGCGGCCCTCGAGAGCCAGGGCATGCGCGACCGCCGCCCCGATGATCCCGGCCCCGATCACCGCCATGGTGTCTTGCCCGCCCATGGCGGTACCGTATACGATCTACGATCCCACAGGCAATGCCCAAGGTGTCCGATGACCACTCCCGTCCCCTGCAACTGGTCAGGCGTCTATCCTGCCGCCACGACCCAGTTCGACTCCGCGCTGGAGCTGGACCTGCCTGCGACGCAAAAAGTGCAGAAGGCACTGATCCGGGACGGGGTCCACGGACTCGTGCTCATGGGGACGGTCGGCGAAGGCAATTCGCTGACCGCCGAGGAGAAGCGCAAGGTGCTCGCCGGCGCGGTGGAGACGGCCGCAGGCAAGGTCCCGGTGATCGTCGGCGTGTCAGAGCTGACCACGGTGACGGCCGCCAAGTTTGCGCACGACGCCGAGCGGCTCGGCGCCGACGGCCTCATGGTGCTGCCCGCCATGGTGTACGTCCCCACGCCCGCAGAGCTCGAGCATCACTTTCGCACCGTGGCGGCCGCCACGGGCCTGCCGATCATGCTCTACAACAATCCGCCCTCGTATCGCGTGAACATCGACCTCGGCACGCTGGAGCGACTGGCGAAGGTGCCGAACATCGTCTCGATCAAGGAGTCGGCGCCCGACTCGCGCCGGTTCACCGACATCATCAATGCCTTCGGCGAGCGTTTCGTGCTGTTCGCCGGTCTCGACGACGTCGCGTTCGAGGGATTGTCGCTCGGCGCCAAGGGTTGGGTGTCCGGCCTGACCAATGCCTTCCCGCTGGAGTCGATCCGGCTCTTCGAGGCGCTGCGCAAGGACGATCTTGCGGCCGCGCGCAAGATCTACCGCTGGTTCATGCCGCTGTTGCACCTCGATGCCGAGCATGACCTGGTACAGTCCATCAAGCTCGCGGAACAGGTGATGGGCCGCGGCTCGGAGCGCGTGCGCTTGCCGCGTCTGCCGCTTTCCGGCGCGCGCCGCGCCGAGGTCATCGCCATGGTCGAGCGGGCTCGCGATACGCGTCCCTGATCGGCCGAGTCCCGGCGGCGGTGCGCGAGGCGCCGCGCCGGCCCGTCCCCGGATGTGCTGGAAGTCATGGAAAAAATTCGCGTCATCGATTCCCACACCGGCGGAGAGCCGACGCGCCTCGTCATCGAGGGCGGCCCCGACCTGGGCCAGGGACCGCTGGATGAGCGGCTCGCGAGATTTCGCGACCGCTTCGACGCGTACCGATCCGCCCTGATCAACGAGCCGCGCGGCTCCGATCCGGTGGTGGGCGCGATTCTGCAGAAGCCGCACCGCCCCGACTGTCAGCTCGGCGTCATCTTCTTCAACAACGTGGGCTATCTCGGCATGTGCGGGCACGGCACCATCGGCCTCGTCGCGTCCCTCGGGTTCCTCGGCCGGCTCGAGCCGGGTGCGGTCAGGATCGACACCCCGGTGGGTCCCGTCGACGCCGAGCTCAACGCCGACGGGAGCGTGAGCGTGTCGAACGTACCGAGCTACCGCACGGCCCGGCAGGTCGCCGTTCGCGTGCCCGGCATCGGCGAGGTCGCGGGAGACGTGGCCTGGGGCGGCAACTGGTTCTTCCTGATGTCCGAGCACGGTCAGGACATCGGGCTGAAGCGGGTCGACGCGCTGACGGATTACGCCTGGCGGGTGCGCGAGGCGGTCAATGCCCAGGGTCACCCCGAGGTGGATCACGTCGAGCTCTACGGTGCACCGACCATCGCGGGTGCGCAGAGCCGGAGCTTCGTGCTGTGCTCCGGCAAGGCCTACGACCGTTCACCCTGCGGAACCGGAACCAGCGCGAAGCTGGCGTGCCTCGCCGCCGATGGCAAACTCCGCGAGGGCGAGCCGTGGGTGCAGGAGAGCGTGGTGGGATCGACCTTCGTCGCGCGCTATCGCTGGCGAGATCGCGCGCGCGGCGAGATCGTGCCGACCATCACCGGCAACGCCTACGTGACCGGGGACGCGACGCTGTTGCTCGATCCCAGGGACCCGTTTCGGTGGGGCATTCGCGCGTGACCGAGCCCCTGGTCCAGTCGATGACCAGCCAGCTCATCACACGTTTCCGCGAGCGGATCCTCGCGGGCGTGTACGCGCCCGGCTCCCCGTTGCGTCAGGACATCCTCGCCTCCGAGTTCGGCACCAGCAAGATTCCGGTGCGGGAAGCCCTGGTGCAGCTGCAGTCCGAGGGCCTGGTCGACATCTACCCGAATCGCGGCTTCCAGGTGCGCCCCCTGACCACGGCCGAGCTGGAGGAGGTCTTCAGCCTGCGCCTGCAGATCGAGCCGGCCGCCGTCGCCCAGGGCTCGAAGCTCGCGACGCCTGCGGACCACGAGGCGGCGCGCGAGGCCCTCGCGCAATTGAACACCGCGCTGTCCGAGGACGAGTTCTCCTCCTCCGGCCGCTTGAACCGCGCCTATCACCTGAGCCTGCTCGTGCCGCGCCTGCAACCCGTGGCCGCCGACATCGTCGGCCGGCTGCACACCCTCGCGCAGCGTTATGTGCAGGCGCACTTGAAGCCCGAAGGCCGGGTCAAGCGCGCCAGCCGCGAGCACACCGCGCTCCTCAAGGCCTGGAGCGCGGGAAACTCGGCGCAAGTACGGGCTTTGCTGCACGCGCACATCAAGTCCACCCGCGACGACCTCAAGCGCGTAGGGGCCGGTCGGGACTAGGGAGCCTCCCCCGGTCTCGACGGCCGCCGGGGCAGGTGATGCCGCGAGCCCCCGGCAGTAAGAGCTATTCGGTGACTGCTACCGGTAAGGGGTCCGACGGGCGTATCCGGTCGCCTAATGACGATCGATCCGTGTGCGGTTCAGAGACCCTTACCGATAGCAGTCACCGAATAGCTCTTACTGCCGGGGACTCGCGGCATCACCTGCCCCGAACGAAGGCGGTCGAGACCGGGGGAGGCTCCCTAGTCCCGTCTTGACCTTTGCGGCACGGGGGAGCAAACATTGGGCTTGCCGCTTCGATCGGCGTGCGAGCACGCCGCTTCCCGCAAACCCCCGAGGAGTTGGTCATGAACGCCGTCAGCTCAGCCCATCTGCAAAAGTCCAACGGTCACTCCGGCCCGATTCACGCGAGCGGCGCCTTCACGGCGCACATGAAGACCCTGGAGCGCAAGATTCCGCTGCGCGCCCAGTACGAGAATTACATCGGGGGCAAATGGGTGGCACCCGCGAAAGGGGGCTACTTCGACAACGTGTCGCCGACCACCGGCCAGGTGGTCGCGCGCATTGCGCGCTCGCAGGCGGAGGACATCGAGCGGGCCATCGACGCCGCGCACGCGGCCGCCGACAAGTGGGGCCGTACACCGGTCGCCGAGCGCGCGCGCGTCCTGAACCGGATCGCCGACCGGACCGAAGAGTACCTGCCGTTCCTGGCGGCGGTCGAGACCTACGACAACGGCAAGCCCATCCGCGAGACCAATCTCGCCGACCTGCCGCTGGCGGTGGATCACTTCCGCTACTTCGCGAGCTGCGTGCGCGCGCAGGAAGGCACTCTCGGCGAGATCGACGACGACACGGTCGCCTATCACTTCCACGAGCCCCTGGGCGTCGTCGGACAGATCATTCCCTGGAACTTCCCGATCCTCATGGCGGCCTGGAAGCTCGCGCCCGCGCTCGCCGCGGGCAACGCGGTCATCATGAAGCCGGCCGAGCAAACGCCGATGTCCATCCTCGTGTGGGCGGAGCTCATCGGGGATCTGCTGCCCCCGGGCGTGCTCAACATCGTCAACGGATTCGGGCTCGAGGCCGGCAAGCCGCTCGCCTCCAATCCGCGCATCGCCAAGATCGCCTTCACCGGGGAGACCACCACCGGGCGCCTGATCATGCAGTACGCGTCCGAGAACATCATCCCAGTCACGCTCGAGCTCGGCGGCAAGTCGCCGAACATCTTCTTCGCCGACGTGATGCGCGAGGATGACTCCTTCGTCGACAAGGCGCTCGAGGGCTTCGCGATGTTCGCGCTGAACCAGGGCGAGGTATGCACCTGCCCGTCGCGCGCGCTGGTGCAGAAGTCGATCTACGACCGCTTCATGGAGAAGGCGGTCAAGCGCGTGGAGGCCATTCGCCAGGGTGATCCGTACGAGATGAGCACGCAGATCGGCGCGCAGGCCTCGAACGATCAGTACGAGAAGATCCTCTCCTACATCGACATCGGCCGGAAGGAAGGCGCCAAGGTGCTGGCGGGCGGCGAGCCGAACAAGCTGCCGGGCGATCTGTCGGGCGGCTTCTACATCAAGCCGACGGTGTTCGAGGGCAACAACAAGATGCGGGTGTTCCAGGAGGAGATCTTCGGGCCGGTGGTGTCGGTGACGGTGTTCGACACCCCGGAAGAGGCGCTGGAGATCGCGAACGACACGCTCTACGGCCTCGGTGCCGGCGTCTGGACCCGCGACGTCAATCGGGCCTATCGCTTCGGCCGGGGCATCAAGGCCGGCCGGGTGTGGACCAACTGCTATCACGCGTATCCGGCGCACGCCGCATTCGGCGGATACAAGAAGTCCGGCATCGGCCGCGAAACGCACAAGATGATGCTCGATCACTATCAGCAGACCAAGAACGTGCTGGTGAGCTACGGCGAGAAAGCCCTGGGGTTCTTCTGAGCACGGTCGTACCGATCGAGATGGGCCGCGTCGCAGTCACCGACGCGGCCCGCAAGCTGATCGAGCAGCTCAAGGCGGAGCACGGCCCGCTCATGTTCCACCAGTCCGGCGGATGCTGCGACGGCAGCGCGCCGATGTGCTTCAAGGTCGGCGAGTTCAAGCTCGGGGGCGTCGACGAGAAGGTGGGTGAGATCGCCGGATGCGAGTACTGGATGGATCGCGAGCAGCTCAAGCGCTGGTCGCACACGCGCTGGAGCGTCGACGTCGTTCCCGGGCGCGGGGCGAGCTTCTCGCTCGAGGCGCCGCTCAACGTCCGCTTCTTGATCCGCTCATCGCTGTGCTCGCCGGCGGACCGGGCCTGAAGGGCCGGGCTGCGCGGACGCGTTGCCGGCCGGCCCGCGGCCCGGCTCAGAAGCGGCGCGACAGGTAGAAGACGCCGCCGTCGATCTTGTAGAACTCCTCGGGCCGCGTCGTTTGCGGGTCGGTGGGGAGCACGTGATCCCGGGCGATGTTCTGCGCGTGCCGGAGATCCGCACTGAGATCCCAGTGCGGCAGCACGTCGCGCCAGGTCACGCCGACGCCGGCGTAGACCGAGTAGGCCGGCGTCGCGAGGTTGTAGCGGTCGACACCGCCGAACAGCCCCAAGGCGAAGCCATCGGTGAAGCGGTAGCGCCAGTCGAGCGGCCGCACCCCGACGAGCGTGTGCCCATCGACCTGGTCGACCTCGAGCCGCACCCCGAGATCGTTGTTGGCGGAGACGGCGCGGCGTGCGCCAAGGCCGATGTGCGGACTGATGTCCGACTTGCTGGTCACCGCAAGCCCCGGCCCGAGGTCGGTGCGCACCCGGTTGACGCTCGCGCCGGCATCCACGAACAGCTCCGCCCCCGGCAGCACTGGCCCTCCCTCGTAGGAGTCCTCGTCGAGCGTGCTGTCGTCGAAGGTGCGCGCATCGCCGCCGTAGCGCACGAATGCGGCCAGGCGCGAGAAGTTCTTGCCGTCGATGTCGCGTCCGGCGAACGCCTCGCCGCCCAGCGTCACGCCGTGCCACGGCCACGAATAGCGTACGGTGAGGTCGTAATAGCGGCGATAGGGGAAGGGCGCCACCCCCAGGTAGACGCGCGAGTCGCCGCCGAAGTAGCTCTGGTTCTGGAGCGTGCGGATGCGCTCCTCGAGATAGCCGCCGAACGGCGGCTCCCACCCGACACGCAGCATCTGGCTGCGCGCGCCGACGCCGTCGCCGAAATTGCGCTGATCGGCGCCCCATGCCCCGAGCACCAGGTGGTCGTCGGTCATGCCGTCGAGGAAGATGTTATGGACGTACCAGAGATTCTGCCATTCGGCGAACTCATAGGTCACGTCGAAATGGCGGGCGATACGCGGGATGTCGATGCCCGCGACGAGTGCGGCGTTGCCGAGCAGATAGCTGCCGCCGTTGGAATTGTCCTCCCCGGCATACTGGAAGTAGACCGCGAACGGCGTCTTGCCCGGAAATACGAACCGGCTGACGTAGGAGGCCTGTTGGTTGCCCTGCGTTTGGGACAGTCCGCTCGGCTCGAATAAATCGCGCAGCAGGAAGTGCACGCCGTCGGGCAGGCCGGCCGCGCCGCCATATTCCAGCAGCCGATTGAAGCCGATCGACCACCCGCTGAACGGCTCCATCGAGAGCTGCATGCCGAAAAGACGCGGGTTGCCCGATCCGGTTTTGTTCAGGTACTTGATTTCGTCGGAACGCGACAGGCGTGCCGCGAAGAACTCGTACTGCAACCCGAGGCGGGTGAACGGCTCGTAATTCGACAGCGTGACCGACGGCAGCGTCGGCGCCTCCGTGCTCATGAGCATGCTCGTGTCGGTCGCGGGCGAGAGCCAGTGGTCGCGATAGCCGATGTCGATCTGCGCCCAGCGTCCGCCGAGGCTCAGCATCGAGCCGGTCGGCACCGTGCGTCCCTGGTAGGCGACGGCACCGGCGCTCACGAGCAGATAATCGTTCGGCTCGACGAACCCCTGCGCCGACAGCTCCCACGGGCTCTTCACCGGCATGCCGTGGCCGTCGGGCACGACCCCTGCGTCCTTGTCGTGCGCGATCGCGCCCGTGGCGCTCGCGTGCGTCACCGCATAGTCGCGCGAGTAGCGCTGCAGGTACTTCGTCACCTTCATGCAGAGCGGCCGGTCGATCCTGCACGCCTGAGGCAGAGCGTCCTCGACGAGCCCGACCGCAAACGGCCGCTTGAGGATGGGCTCGTCGGCGAGGATCAGCACCCGCTCGATCTGCCGCTCCATCTCGGGCTCGAGATTGAGGGGCAGGTACGCGCTGACGCCTTCGGCGGACGCCACGGATGCGAGCGCGCCGAGCAAACCCGTCGCGCCCAGGCGGAGCGCCAGCGCTCTCACCCGGACCCGGCCTCTCCACCGGCGCCCATCCGGATCCGGGCATCCGGCCCGCGCTTCATGGAGCCCGTGCGGAGCTTCCATCGAGACCACGATATGCTTTGACTCCGCCCGCGATTCCACTATCGTGGCACCTTAGCAGAAGGACGGCCTTGTACCTACCCGCCTTTTTCAAAGAGGAGCGCATCGAGGTCCTGCACGCCTTGATGCGTGCCCGCCCGCTCGCGGCGCTGGTGACGTCGACCGCCTCCGGGCTCGCCGCGAATCACGTGCCGATGGAGACCGCGGACGAGCCCGCGCCCTACGGAACACTGCGCGGCCACATCGCGCGGGCCAATCCGCTGTGGAAGGAGTACCTCGCCGGCGCCGAGGCGCTGGCCATCTTTCAGGGACCGCAGTCATACATCTCACCGTCCTATTACGCCACCAAGCGCGAGACCGGAGAGGTGGTGCCGACCTGGAACTACGCCGTGGTCCACGCGCACGGGACTCTGCGGTTCATCGAGGACGCCTCCTGGCTGCGCGACCTGGTCACGCGGCTGACCAATGTCCACGAAGCGCCTCGCGAGCAGCCCTGGAAGGTGAGCGACGCACCTGAGCCGTACCTCCGCAAACAGCTTTCGCTCATCGTAGGCTTCGAGCTTTGCATTGCCAAGCTGACGGGCAAGTGGAAGGCCAGCCAGAACCATTCGGCGGCCAACCGCCACGGCGTCGTCGCGGGACTTGGCGCGAAGGGAGACGCGGACTCCGGCGAGATCGCCGGGATACTGGCGGAGTTCAACGCGGCGCGCGATGAGCCGGCAGGCTAGCGATCACCGGATCATCGCGAGGACCTCGCGGCTCACGCTGCGATGGCTGCAACCGGATGACGCCGGATTCATTCTCGAGCTGCTGAACGAGCCCGGTTTCCTCGAGTTCATCGGCGACAAGGGCGTGAGGACGCTCGAGGATGCGAACAAGTATCTGCTCGCGGGTCCGATTGCCAGCTACCGCGAGAACGGCCACGGACTGTACGCGGTCGAGCTGGGCGACGGTACGCCCGTCGGCATTTGCGGCCTGGTGAAGCGCGCGGGGCTCGATCATCCGGACGTGGGCTTCGCAATCCTGGCACGCCATGCGGGCCTGGGATATGCCACCGAGTCGGCCGCCGCCGTGCTCGAGCATGCGCAGCGCGATCTTGAGCTCGAGCGCGTCGTCGCCATCGCAAACCCCGATAACTCGAGCTCCACCGCGGTCCTCGAGAAGATCGGGCTCGAGCTCGTCGGCCGCGTGCGGCTCGATTCCAAGGACGAGGAGCTCAACCTGTTTGCGCTCGACATCGCCGGAGGGCGCCGGTGAGAGCCGCAACGTGAGCGTCGACGCCGCCACGGTGCTGGGCTTCATCTACCTTCTGTCGGAGCTGGCGGTGCTCTTCAGCAAGCGCGCCGGCTCGGATGCGGCCGGCGCGACCGACCGCGGCTCGTTGCGGCTCATCTGGACGGTCATCGGCATCGCCGTGTCCCTGTCGTTCTTTCTCTCACACGTCGTGATCGGCGCCGCCATGGGCGCAGAGTCGCTGCTGCGGCCCGCCGGGACCGCGCTCTTCGCGGCGGGCCTCATCCTGAGATGGTCCGCGATTCTCTACCTGGGCCGTTTCTTCACGGTCAACGTCGCCATTGCCGCCGACCATCGCATCGTCGACTCCGGACCCTATCGCTGGATCCGGCACCCTTCGTACACCGGTGCTCTTGCGGCATTCGCCGGCATGGCACTCTGCATCGGCAACTGGGTATCCCTCGGCGTGATGCTCGCGCCCATCGGCACGGTGTTCGCGTGGCGCATCCGGATCGAGGAAGCAGCCTTGTTGCAGGCGCTGGGTGCCCCATATCGGGAGTACATGAGCCGTACCTGGCGGCTCATCCCGGCCATCTACTGACGGAGACGTCCATGCATCCCTTTCCCCATCACTATGCGATCACCAGCCGCGCACGCCCGGAGGGCTCCGTAGCCCTGACGTCCGAAGGGGTCGGCAGCCTGGAGTCGGCGCCGCCCAAGGAGTTCGGCGGGCCGGGCAATCAATGGTCGCCGGAAGGGCTGCTGACCGCAGCGGTGGCCGACTGCTTCGTGCTCAACTTCAAGGCGATCGCGGCGGCCTCCAAGTACCCTTGGGTGAGCCTCGAGGCGCGCACCGAAGGGACGCTGAACCGCGCCGACGGCAAGATGTACTTCACCCGCTTCGAGACCCACGCCAAGCTCACGGTGCCGCCGGGCACCGATGCCGAGCGCGGCAAGCGGCTGATGGAAAAGGCCGAGCAAACCTGCCCGATCGCGAACTCGCTCACGAGCGAGCGGCACCTGGTCGCGGAAGTGACCGCCTAACGCCCGACCGATAGCTCGCGGAACAGCCATGCACGGGCCCAGCTCGCACCTATGCCTGGAACTACGAAAAGGGTGCTCCGTTTCACGAGCCACCCTGCTTCACGAGGTCGGCATTGGCAGGTACGTACTCGGCTCGCGGATGGATCTTGCCGCGCTTGACCACTTTCTCGACCGCCCGGAGGTTGCGAATGTCCGCCAGCGGGTCCTTGGTCAGTACGACGAAGTTTGCGAGCTTTCCGGCGGCGATGGTCCCCATCTCGTCCGTCTGTCCGATCACCGAGGCCCCGCTGGCCGTCGCGGCCCGGATCGCGTCCATGGGCGTCATGCGAGATTCGTGCACCAAGCGCCCGATCTCGTCCAACAGCCGGCTCTCGACGGCATGGAAATCGGGATCGTCATCCGTGCCGGTGCAGATGGCGACGCCTCGGAGGTACGCCTGGCGCGCAATGGCGGGAGCCACGCCCTTGGGAAACAGCTTCGAAGGATACAGGTAGCTGACGCCGACCGTGGCGTCGAGAGTGATGCGGTGCTCGGCCATGAGATCGAAGACCCGTTCGATCTTGGGATTCGGCGCGGCAGCCGAGGGACTGATCGCCGAAAATTCCTGGAAAGTCTGCGGTACGGGATCCGCCAGCTCGTAGGCGACCAGATCCGCGTGGCTCAGGCTGTCGACCCCCGCGCCGGCCATGGCGGAAGGTAGCGTGGGCGGCACGAAGGCATGTGCCCAGACCTTCATCCCTTGGCGATGCGCTTCGCCGGCGACCGCTCGAATCAGATCCAGCTTCAAGTCGGCGTAGATCTTGATACCGGTGGCACCGGTCCCTTTCGCCTCCGCGACCACTTGCCGCAGGTCGCTGCGCTCGTCGATGGCGCGCATCCAAGGCGCCGTACCGGGACTCCAGCCTTCCGAGGACACCGCCGTGCGGGGATCCGAGAAAAAGGTCGGTCCGGCGACGAGGGCCGAGAAATAAACGTCCGGCGCAGCGATCTCCCCGCGGAGCGCCTCGCGTTTCAGCTCGGCGAGCAGCCGGGCATCGCCGGCCATGTCGCGCACGGCCGTGATGCCGCTGTAGAGCTCACGGCGCAGGTACGCTCGGGCGATGTCCGGCAGAGGAGGGCTCGCAAGGTGCACGTGCGTATTGATCAGCCCCGGGATCAGATAGCGCCCGTGCAGGATCACCACGCGCGCGCCGGCCGGCACGGCGATGTCCGAGGATTTTCCCGCCGCCGTGATCCGCTCTCCCCGGACGACAACCGTGGAGCCGGCCGTCGGCGCGCCGCCGGTGCCGTCGATCAAGGTGGCCCCCACATAGGCCGTGATCGCCGTAGGTGGCGCATTCGATGCGGCGTCGACGAGCTGCGGCAGACACGCCAGAGCCGGCGCCAGAAGGAAGGACGTCAATCGAAGGCCGACGGTGCGCCCACGTACGCGAGGCGTTGGGACGTTGCGCCGATCTAGCCCATCACGCATTCTGGCGTTGGCCGGGTGCCCGAGCAGCCCGGTTCAATCGTCCATCAGGAAGCTGCGCAGCTGCTCGCTGCGGCTTGGATGGCGCAGCTTGCGCAACGCCTTGGCCTCTATCTGCCGGATGCGCTCGCGCGTCACGTCGAACTGCTTGCCCACTTCCTCGAGCGTGTGGTCGGTGTTCATGTCGATGCCGAAACGCATGCGCAGCACCTTGGCCTCGCGCGGCGTGAGCTGGGCGAGGACCGAGTGCGTGGTCTCGCGCAACGACTCGGTGGTGGCCGAGTCGATCGGCGAGGACACCGAGGTGTCCTCGATGAAGTCTCCGAGATGCGAGTCCTCGTCGTCGCCAATCGGAGTCTCCATCGAGATGGGCTCCTTGGCGATCTTGAGCACCTTGCGCACCTTGTCCTCGGGCATCTCCATGCGCACCGCCAGCTCTTCCGGCGTCGGCTCGCGGCCCATCTCCTGCAGCATCTGCCGCGAAATGCGGTTCAGCTTGTTGATGGTCTCGATCATGTGCACGGGAATGCGGATGGTGCGCGCCTGATCGGCGATCGAGCGCGTGATCGCCTGGCGAATCCACCAGGTCGCGTAGGTCGAGAACTTGTAGCCGCGGCGATATTCGAACTTGTCGACGGCCTTCATCAGGCCGATGTTGCCTTCCTGGATGAGGTCCAGGAACTGCAGCCCGCGATTCGTGTATTTCTTCGCGATCGAAATGACCAGCCGCAGGTTGGCCTCGACCATTTCCTTCTTGGCGCGCCGCGCCTTGGCCTCGCCGATCGATACCTCGCGGTTGATCTCCTTGATCTCGCTGATCAGGACGTGGAACAGGCCCTCGAGGTCCTTGAGCTTGTTCTGGCGGCGCTCCACCTCGTCCTTGAACTTGGCGAGCGCGGCGGAATACCGCTTCTTGGCCTTGATGTGCTTGTCGAGCCAGCGCGTCGAGGTCTCGTTCTTGGGGAACGTCGAGATGAAGTCCTTGCGCGGCATGCCCGCCTGCTTGATGCAGAGGAACATGATCTCCTTCTCCAGCAGGCGCACTTCGGTGACGTGCTGGCGCAGATTGTCGATCAGCTGATCGAACATCTTCGGCGAGAGCTTGAGCTCCATCAGCTCGCCGCAGATCTTCTTGCGGATCTTGAGGGTCTTCGGGTCCTTCGCGCCGAGCTTGTCGAGCGCATTCAGGAACTGGTGATGCGCCTTGGCGATCGAGCTGAAGCGCTTCGCCGCCTCCTCGGGATCCGGGCCGGTGTCGATGGCTTCCTCTTCCTCATCGGCCTCGCTGTCGTCGTCGTCATTGGCGGCGTCTTCCCGCTCCAGCGCCATCATCTTGGGGTTCTGCGGCTGGGCGATCTCGTCCGGCGCATTCGGGTCGACGAAGCCGACGATGACGTCGACCAGCCGCATCTGGCCGGCCTTGACGGTCTCGTAGTGGCGCAGCAGCAGGTCGTATGTGCCCGGATAGCTGCCGAGCGCGATCTTGACGGCTTCGAGGCCCTCCTCGATGCGCTTGGCGATGCGGATCTCACCCTCGCGGGTCAGGAGCTCGACCGTGCCCATCTCGCGCATGTACATGCGCACGGGATCGGTGGTGCGGCCGAATTCGGCATCCAGGTTCGCCAGAGCGGCGGTGGCCTCTTCCACGGCCTCCTCGTCCGGCGCCGCCGTGGCGTCCGTCAACAGCAGCGACTCGGCGTCCGGTGCCTTTTCGTACACCGGAATGCCCATGTCGTTGATCATGTTGACGATGTCTTCGATCTGCTCGGGATCGACGATCTCGCTCGGCAAGTGATCGTTCACTTCGACGTACGTGAGGTAGCCCTGCTCCTTGCCGCGAGCGATCAGGATCTTCAGTTGCGATTGACGCTCGTCGGCAATTTGAGTCGCCGTACCGGCTGGCGCTTTTTTGATCAAGGGAGAACGCCTCATGGGATATGGTCGTTAAAAAAATGCAAGCCGACAAGTATACGATTTTGGCCAAAAACTAGCCAGGCCGGCCTTTTTGGTCAGGGAGATACCCGGGGGTCGCCCTTCGGGTTGAGCAGCTGGGTCAATTCGGCCTTTTCGTCGTAATTCAAGCCCGTTTCCTCCGCTTTTTTCAGCAATTCGTCCCTCCGCCGCCCCGGGCCCCACTGGAGGTGCATCTTTTGCACCGCCATGAGCAGCTCCTTCGCCGCGGCTTCCCGCTCGGCCACCAGGGGCTGCGCCATGGCCAGCTCGGAAAGGCGCTCATATTCGGGCAATCCCCGAAAGCGCTCGAGCAGCATCGCCGTGGTCGGGGACGCTGCCGAGCCCGCCTGGGTCAAGAGGTCCCTGAGCACCCGGATGCCGGGCCGGTCGATGGCATCGAGCACGCCCAAGTCCTTGACCGCCTTGGCCGCCGTCGGGTGGTGCAGGACCAGGGCGATCGCCTGGGTGAGCAGGTTGCCGCGTCCGACACTCATCCGACCATGGCGCCCGACCGCGGGTTCCAGGCGCCGCCGCGGCCCGTCCCCTTCGGGACCCCGCCGAGGCCTCCCCCCTTTATCGCCCACCTGGAAGGATTTCTTGAGCGCGGCCGAGGGCATGCCGACCCGCCGGGCGAGATCGTCCGCCAGAATCTCGCGGTAGACCCCTTCGGGCATGCGCGCGAACAGCGGAGCTGCCAGATCCTTGAGCTTGGCGCGTCCATCGACGTGATCCAGGTCCACCTCGGAGGAGAGGTGCTGGACCAGATACTCGGACAGCGGCAACGCCCCCTGGAGGCGCTTCTCGAAGCCTCCCGCACCCTCCTCGGCGACCAGCGTATCCGGATCGTGTCCCTCCGGGAGGAACATGAACCGGATCTCGCGCCCGTCCTGGGCGAGCGGCAGTGAATTCTCGAGCGCGCGCCAGGCGGCCTGACGCCCCGCGCGGTCGCCATCGAAGCAGAACACGACCTCGCGCGTCTGCCGAAAGATCCGCCCGAGGTGCTCGGCCGTCGTCGCGGTGCCGAGGGTCGCGACCGCGTAGGTGATTCCGGCCTGATGCAGGCGGACCACGTCCATGTAGCCCTCCACCACCATCAACCGCCGGAAGTCCGCACGCGCCTGCCGCGCCTCGTACAGGCCGTAGAGCTCGCGGCCCTTGTGGAACAGCGGCGTCTCCGGCGAATTCAGATACTTGGGCTCGCCCTGATCGATGATCCTTCCGCCGAAGCCGATCACCCGGCCGCGCGAGTCGCGGATGGGGAACATCAGGCGATCGCGGAAGCGATCGTAAAACCCGGCGGCCCGCTCCCCGCCGCGGGTGTCGCGCTCGATGATCATGCCGAGCTCGTGCAGCCGCCGGCGGTCGACCTCGTCGCCGCCGAAGCGGGTGAGCACGGCATCCCAGGAATCCGGGGCGTAACCCAGCCCGAAGCGCGCGCAAGTCGCGGCATCGAGACCGCGGCCCGCGGCGTAATCCAGGGCACGGCGGTTGTCCTGGAGATTCTGCTGGTAGAAGCGCGCGATTTGATGCAGCACCTCGGGCAGGTCCGCACCCGCGCCGTCGGACTGCGCTCGCGCCTCGCGCGGCACCTCGAGGCCGGCGCGCTGCGCAAGATCGGCCACTGCATCGAGGAACTCCAGTTTCTCGTACTGCATGAGGAAGCCGATGGCCGTGCCGTGGGCCCCGCAGCCGAAGCAGTGGTAGAACTGCTTGTCGGGACTCACCCAGAACGAGGGCGTCTTCTCGCCGTGGAACGGACAGCACGCCTTGTATTCGCGGCCTGCCTTTTTCAGCGGCACCCGCGCGCCGACGATCTCCACGATGTCGGAGCGGGCGACCACCTCGTCGATGAAGCCTTGAGGGATGCGGCCGTTCATGGACCGCCGTGGATCAAGCGCCGAGTTTGGCTTTGATCTTGGCGCCGACGGCAGCCATGTCGGCGCGCCCCTGCGCCTTGGTCTTGATGAGAGACATGACCTTGCCCATGTCCTTGATGCTGCTCGCGCCGGTCGCCGCGACCGCATCGGCAATCAGGGCGTCGACCTCGGCGTCGGAGAGCTGCGAGGGCAGATAGCCTTGCAGCAAGGTGATTTCCGACGCTTCTTTCTGCACCAGATCCTGGCGGTTGCCGGCCTGGAATTGCACCAGCGATTCCTTGCGCTGCTTGATCATCTTCTCGAGCACGGAGATGACTTGGACGTCGTCCAGCATGATGCGCTCGTCGACCTCGCGCTGCTTGATGGCGGCGGTGATCATCCGGATCACACCGAGCCGCTCCTTCTCGCCGGAGCGCATCGCCGCCTTCATGTCATCCGTGATTCGGTCTTTGAGGGACATCCGAACCTGAGGTGTCCTAGAACCGGGTGTTCATGGCGCCAAAAAATCCCTAGTAGGAGGGACGGCTCGATGCGGACGGCGACGCGCTCTGCGGAGGGCCGCCCGTGCCGCGCATGTTCTCGCGCGAGAGGCGTTTCAGATGCCGCTTCACCGCGGCCGCCTTTTTTCTCTTACGCTCCTGGGTGGGCTTCTCGTAGAATTCACGTCGTCGAAGCTCGGTGAGGACGCCCGCCTTTTCACAAGCACGCTTGAAGCGCCGCAGGGCGGCGTCGAAGTACTCATTCTCGCGAACACGAACGCTGGGCATTCAAACCTCAATAGCTGGCGCTCGCCGGCAATCGGCGACAGGGGGGCGCATTCTAAAGTGCAGCCCCAGAAAAGGCAAAAATGGCGACAACATCGATGCAGCGCATTTCAGGGTTCTAGGTCCATGAGGGTGCTCGGCATCGAAACCTCCTGTGACGAGACGGCGGTGGCGGTTTTCGACACCCACGGCAAGCTCCTGTCGCATTGCCTGCACACCCAGGTGGCGATGCACCGGCCTTTCGGGGGGGTGGTGCCCGAGCTCGCCTCCCGGGACCACGTCCGAAGGCTCCTGCCGCTGGTGCGCCAGGCACTGTCCGAAGCCCGGTCCGACCGGCACTCGATCGACGGGATCGCCTATACGGCTGGACCCGGGCTCATCGGCGCCCTCCTGGTGGGGGCGGGGTTTGCCATCAGCCTGGGCGCGGCCTGGGGGAGGCCGGCGATCGGGGTTCACCACCTGGAAGGGCACCTGATGGCGCCCCTGCTCGAGGCCGATCCGCCGTCCTTTCCCTTCCTGGCGCTGCTGGTCTCGGGCGGTCACACCCAGCTCATCGACGTGGCGGCCTTCGGCCGCTATCGGATCCTGGGCGAGACCCTGGACGACGCCGTGGGCGAGGCCTTCGACAAGACCGCGAAACAGCTCGGATTGCCCTACCCCGGGGGAGCGGCGCTCGCGGCGCTGGCCGAGCGGGGCAGCCCGGGGCGCTTCGCTTTCCCACGGCCCATGCTCGACCGGCCGGGTCTCGACTTCAGCTTCAGCGGCCTGAAGACGGCGGCGCTCCTCGCGCTGCGGGGCAGGACCCTGGACGAGGAGCTGCGCGCCGACGTCGCGCGCGGCTTCGAGGAGGCCGTCGTCGCTACGCTCGCCGCGAAATGCGAGCGGGCCCTCGCGGCGACCGGCCACCGGCGCCTGGTCGTCGCCGGGGGGGTCGGGGCCAACCGGCGCTTGCGCGAGCGGCTCGCCGAGACGGCGCGGCGTAGCGGCGCCGAGCTGTATTTTCCGCGGCCCGCGTTCTGCACCGACAATGGCGCCATGATCGCGCTTGCCGGATGCATGCGGCTCGAGGCGGGCCTTTATCCCGTCGAGCCCATGGCGGCGCGCGCCGGCTGGCAGTTGGGGGAGCTTTGCACGGGTTTCACGAGCGGACCCGCCGGGGAGTTCGCCACACCGAGAGAGGCTGATTGAATGAAGGACAAGATCTACATCCACGCGCTCAAGACCGAGGCCATCATCGGCATATTCGACTGGGAGCGTCAGGTTCGGCAGACCGTCATCGTGGATATCGAGATCGGCGCCGACGTACGCAAGGCCGCGCTCTCGGACTCGATCGATGACACCCTCAATTACAAGCGGGTCGCGAAGCGCGTGCTGACCTTCATCCAGGAGTCGAAGTTCCACCTGGTGGAGACGCTGGCGGAGCATCTCGCCATGCTGATCCTCGAGGACTTCGGCGTCGCGTCGGTGCACGTCGCGCTATCCAAGCCCGGCGCCGTGCGCAGCTCGAGAGACGTGGGTGTGATCATCGATCGCACCCAGGCGGACCTCGCGTCGTGGCGCACGCGCTCCGCGTGAAAGCCACGGCGCTCATCGACCGGCCCCTGACGTGGAGGCAGGTCGCGGATGTCGCGGCCGGGGCGCAGCTCGCCGTCGCGGATGCGGCCCGCGACCGTGTCCGTGCGGCCCACGCCCTCGTGGAATCGATCGTCGCGCAGGGCGTGCGCGCCTACGGCGTCAACACGGGGGTCGGCGCGCTCTGCGACGTGGTGGTGACCGAGTCGAAGCAGGCGGAGCTGTCGCGCAACATCGTCATGAGCCACGCGGTCGGCGTGGGCCCCTTGCTGGACGCCGCCGAGGTCCGCGCCATCATGGCCGCGGCCGTCAACAATTTCTGTCACGGCTACTCCGGTGTTCGTCCCGCGGTGATCGATCGGATGGTCGCGCTGCTCGCGCACGACTGCGTGCCGGACGTGCCGTCCATGGGCTCGGTGGGCTACCTCTCGCACATGGCGCACATCGCGCTGGTGCTGATCGGAGCGGGTCGGGCGCGCTGGCAGGGACGCGCGCTGGACGGCGCGGCGGCGCTCGCGGCCATCGGCCTCGCGCCGCTTGCGCTCGCGGCGAAGGAAGGGTTGAGCCTGGTCAATGGCACGCCGTGCGTCACGGGCCTTGCCGCGGTCGCGCTGGGACGCTCCGAGCGGCTGCTCGACTGGGCCGATGCGATCGCCGCCATGTGCTTCGAGAATCTGCACGGGCAGATCGCTGCGTTCGACGCGGAGCCCCTGGCGCTGCGGGTCTCCGCGGGTGTGGCCCGCGTCGGAGCCAACCTGCGCACCGCGCTCCAGGGCAGCGAAATCCTGCGTGTCAGCGCCGGCCGCCGGACCCAGGACGCTCTGAGCTTGCGCGCCGTGCCGCAGGTTCACGGCGCGGCGCGCGACCTGTTCGCCCAGGTCGCCCGCGGCGTGGATGCCGAGCTCGAGTCCGTCACCGACAATCCGGTCGTAACGGGAACCATCGCCGCCCCGCGGGCACTGTCAGGTGCAAACGCCATCGGTGCCGGGCTGAGTCTCGGCGCCAACGCGCTGGGCACGGCGGTCGCCGAGCTCGCGGCAATGTCGGAGCGCCGGATGGATCGGCTGGTCAATCCCCTGGTGAGCGGTTTGCCCCCCTTCCTCGCCGTCGAGGGCGGCACGGCGTCCGGCTTCATGATCGCCCAGTACACGGCGGTCTCGCTGGTGGCCGACAACCGCCGGCTGGCCGCGCCATCGAGCCTCGACGGCGGGATCACCTCCGGGCTCCAGGAAGACCACCTGAGCCACGCCACGCCGGGCGCGGTGAAGCTGCTCAAGATTCTCGACAATGCCGAGACCGTCCTCGCCATCGAGCTGCTCGCCGCGGCCCAGGCCTACGAGATGCAGCCGGGCTCGCAGGCACGCGCCGCAGGCACCGATCGCATCTACCGCCGCGTGCGTTTGCAGATCCCCACCTACCGCGACGACCGACCTCTCCACACCGATATCGAGGCGGCCCGCGCCATTGTCCGCGAGCCGCTCTAGCCCCGCTCCGCGCCGAGCTCACCGGGACGCTGCGGGGGGAGGGAGCGGTCGGGTCCGCCCGGGTAAGAGCTACGCGGATACTGCTACCGGTAAAATGGTCTCGTAACCGCAGATGGGCCGATCGTCGATCGACGGCCGGATCTCTCCGATCGGGCCCTGTCACGGGTAGCAGTATCCGCGCAGCTCTTACCCGGGCGGACCCGACCGCTCCCTCCCCCCGCAGCCTCCCGAGGGCTCGGCGCGGAGCGGGGCTAGATGCTGCGGCCGCCGTCGACGGCGATGATCTGGCCGGTGATGAAGGGCGCGTCCTTGCACAGGAACAGGACCGTGCGGGCCACGTCTTCGGGCGTGCCGTGCCGTTTGAGCGCGGTCTTGGCGATGATCTCGCGCTTCAGATCCTCCTCCATGGAGCCCTCGGGCCAGAGGACCGGGCCCGGCGCGACGCCGTTCACGCGCACCTCGGGGCCCAGCTCGCGCGCCAGCGAGCGGGTGAGCATCGCGAGTCCCGCCTTGGCGGCACAGTAGACCGGGTGGCGCTTGAGGGGGCGCAGCGCATGGATGTCGATCATGTTGACGATGAGCCCGCGCTGAGCGCGCAGCGCCGGGGCGGCCGCCTGCGAGAGGAACAGCGGCGCCTTCAAGTTGCTGCCGATGAGATCGTCCCACTGCGGGACCGTGATCTCGCCGACCGGCGTGGGATAAAAACTCGAGGCATTATTGATTAGAATGTCCAGCCGGCCGAACTCCAAAAGCGTCGCGGCCACCAATTTTTCCGGGGCTTCCGCATTGGAAAGATGCGCCGAGTGGAGGGCGGCGGAGTGAGGCCGCGCTTGATTGAACTGATCGGCCAGCGCGATGGCCGCGGCCGCGGAGGATCGATAATGAATGAGTACATTCGCGCCCGACGCGTGCAGCGTGCGCGCGATCTCGGCTCCGACGCGCCGCGCCGCGCCGGTGATCAGCACGACGCGATCGCGTAGCCCGGAGCTGTCTGCATTCGGTTTCATGCGCCACCACGATACCGCAATGCCCTTGCAGGGTGAACTCGATCTGGATGAGGTCCAGGCACGGCACGCGGCACGTGTTCGCGAGCACATCGGCACGTGCATCGAGCGCGCGGGCGGCTGGATTTCCTTCGAGCGCTTCATGGACCTCGCCCTGTACGCGCCCGGACTCGGGTACTACAGCGCCGGCGCACGCAAGCTCGGCGCGGGCGGCGACTTCACCACCGCTCCCGAGATCTCGGAGCTCTTCGGCGCGTGCCTCGCACGCCAGTGCGCGGAAGTGCTGCAAGCTATCGGCGGAGGAACGCTGCTCGAGGTGGGCGCCGGCAGCGGCCGCCTCGCCGCGGACCTGCTTGCGCGGCTCGAGTCGCTCGGGTCTCTGCCGGCGCGCTATGCCATCCTCGAGGTGAGCGCGGATCTGCGCGAACGGCAGCGCGACCTGCTCGCCGCGCGGCTGCCGCATCTGCTCGGGCGGATCGCATGGCTCGACGCACCGCCGGCGGAGCCGTTCGACGGCGTGGTGATCGCGAACGAGGTGCTCGATGCGTTGCCTGCGGCGCGCTTTCGCTGGCACGCGACGCACGTCGAGGAGTTGGGCGTGGCCTTGCGCGGCTCGGCGCTGGTCCCGCAAGCGCGGCCCGCGGGTGAGGAGCTGACGCGCGCGTGCCGCCGGCTGGCGGCCGCCGGTGCCGAGCGGACGGGCGGCGAGCGGTGGACGGGCAGCGGCGGGGGGGCCGACGGCGACGGTGGGGCCGACGGCGACGGGTGGGCCGACGGTTACGAATCCGAGTACTGCGCGCGCCTCGAGCCCTTCACCCACGCGGTCACGCGCGCGTTGCGCGCGGGCGCCGTGCTGTGGATCGACTATGGGCTTCCGCGGCGTCAGTACTATCTGCCGGAGCGGCGCACGGGCACGTTCCTGTGCCATTTCCGCCAGCGCGCCCACGACGATGCCTTTTTCTGCCCCGGACTGCAGGACATGACGGCCTGGGTGGATTACACCTGGCTGGCGGAATGCGGCCGGAGCGCGGGCTTCTCCATCTCGGGATTCGCGACGCAAGGCTACCTGCTGGCGGCGCTCGCGATCGATCAGGAAATGGCTATCATGGCCGCCGGACGCGAGGGGGAGCTCGCTCGGCTCGCAGCCCAGGCTCGTCGCCTGATGATGCCGGGCGAGATGGGCGAGCGTTTCAAGGCGATGGCTTGGTCGCGCGGCCTCGATGCGCCGCTCAAGGGCTTCTCGCTGCAGGATCTACGTCACACGTTGTAAGGACAGGGATGCCGACCCCCCACCGCTCTGCTCGCTCGCGAGTCGCCCCGCGCATCAATCGCGACGCGCTCATCTGGCTGATCGCGGGCTATCCGCTCTTCTACACCCTGGGCTACCTGTCCAAATCCATCGCCGGGTCCGCCGCGATCTGGCCGTCGCATGCGCTCACCTTCGCGGCCTTCATGCTCCTGCCGCTGCGGCTGTGGCCGCCGGTGATCCTCGGCACGGTCGCGTGGGATCTCGCGTCCCGGCCGGTGCTCTTCTGGTTCACCACCCAGAGCGAGACGACCTGGGCGCTGAGCCTCGCCTTTGCCTGCGCAAACGTGCTCACCTCCCTGGGGCCCGCGGCCGTCGCGCGGGGACTCAGGCTGTTCCGCGTCGGGGAGCCCTTTCCCCTGGTGATCTCCCCGCTGTGGATCCTCGCAATGTTCGCGGGCTCCCTGCCGGGTTCCCTGATCGGCGCGGCGGCGAGCGCCGAAGCGGCTGAGATCGCCGTGGCGCCCGCCGGCGTCGGACTCTGGCTGCTGTCCTCGGTGCTCACCGTCGTCACCTACGGTCCCATGGTGTTCGGCCTGCTGCTCGGCTTCCATGAGCCCACCCCGCGGCCGGCCCGGCGCTGGGAAGGCTGGGCCGTGTCTTTGATGGTGGTGAGCCTGTTCGCGTGCTTTGCGTTCGTGCCCGAGAAGTCGGGCGACCCGCTGGTTCAGCCCATGCTGTTCGCGGTGCCCCTGTCGTGGCTGGCGCTGCGCTTCTCGCGGCGTGTGACCAGCTTCGTCGTGGCGATCGTCGCGACCGGCGTCGTGTTCTTCGCGGGCTACGGCATCGGGATCTACCAGGGCTTCAGCAACGCCGCCGGCTGGCGCGACGTCATCATCTCCATCGACATCTTCCTGGTGATCGCCTGCGGCGGCGCGCTGCTGATCAATCTGCTCAACCTGCGGCAGCGGGCGTTGCTGGACGAGCTGGAGCGCGAGCACGCCGCATTGCGGGACTATGCGCGCGCGCTCGGGGTGGCTGAGGATACGGCGCGGCGCAAGACGGCCGCCGATCTTCACGATGGCATCGGTCAGGTGCTCGCGGGTCAGAGCATGACCCTTGCCGCGATGCGCGCGCACGCCGGCGATCCGCCGCTCGCCGCCATGCTCGATGAGGCCGTCGAGGCCTCGCGCGAGGCGCAGGAGGGGCTGCGCGTGATGATCCAGGACCTCTCCCCGCCCGGGCTCGATCAGGCCTCGCTCGAGGACATGCTCGCATGGCTCGCGGATTTCTTCGACACCCGCCACGGCTTTCACGTGAACTGGCGCGTGACCGGCCGCGCGCAGCCGCCGCGCGAGCGGTCACGCCTGATCTATCGGTGCATCCGCGAGCTGCTGATGAACGCGCGCAAGCACTCGCAGCAGCTGTCGGCGGAGGTCGAGGTGGATGTCTCGCACGCGGGAGTCGAGATCAACGTGGTCGACGAGGGCATCGGCTTCGACGCCTGCTCGCGCGGCTGGCGCAGCGGGCGAGGCTTCGGCCTCACTCAGCTCGAGGAGCGCATCCTTGCCGCGGGCGGGACGCTGGATCTCGACGCCGTGGCGGGCGAAGGCTGCCGCGCCACGGTGCGGTTGCCCTCCGTGCCTCAGAACTTGTATGCGAACGATGCCCCGATCACGCGCGGCCGCAGCGGCGTCTCCTCGACGATGAACTGATCCGTGCTGGTGAAGGTGCTCGCGTTCGAGTTGGACAGATTCTCGCCGTAGACGGTGACCACCCAGGCGTCCTTGGCGACTCCGAACGAGGCGTCGTAGGTCGTATAGGCCGGGTTCTCGAAGCGCAGGCGTCCGGTGGTGACCGCGCCGGCCTCGGCGATCGTCGGGTTCGAGCCCGCCTGGGTGAACGAATGTCCCGTGTGCGTCGCGCCGAGCTGGGCGAACGGCGTGTAATCGCCCATGTTCCAGTCGTAGCGTGCCCGCAGGCTGAATTGGATCGGCGGCGCGTTCGCGCTCGGGGAGCCGACGGGCCCGAACGGGTTGGTGATCGGCGCGCAGCTCCCTCCCGTGGAGTCGCAGTCCACGGTGATCGGCTTGCCGTAGTTCACGCTGCCGGGGATATTGTCGATGAGCTGCGGCGAGTTGGTCTGCCGGCTGTGGTTCCAGGACGCCGCCCCCTGCACGGTGAGACCCTGGACGACACGCGCGACGAACGAGGTCTCGATCCCCTTGATGACGAAGTTCTGGCCGTTGGTGTTGTAGAAGATGTTGCCGACGAGCCCGGGATCGAAGAACGCGACCTGCACGTTGTCCCAGTTCTCGCGGTACACCGCGCCGTTCCATTGCAGGTGGTGATCGAAGAACTCGGTCTTCCAGCCGATCTCGTTGTTGGTCAGCTTGTCGGACGTATATGAATGCGGCACGGCGTACTGGTACTGCCCGTCCGGGCCGTAGGCGTGCTGCGTGCCGCCGTTCTGGTTGAAGCCGCCCGGACGGAATCCCTGCGAGAAGGTGTAATACACCATGGCATCCGGCGTGATGTGCCAGGTGATGTTCCCGCGGCTCTTGAAGCCGGATTCCGTGTCGTGCAGGTTCTGCACATTGAGGTCGTAATTGTCGTTCAGGCAGCCGCCCGCAATCGCGCCCTGCTCGAAGCAGTAGAAGCTGCCGCTGACGCTGCCGATCGACTGGTTCGCGAAGCGGAAATGCCGTGTGCCGGCGGTGATGGTCAGGACCTTCGGGATGATGTCGAAGTCGGTGGAGAAGAACGCCGCCGTCTGCTTGGTCTCGCGCATGGTGTCCTGGTAGAAGGACAGATTCGGCCCCTGCTCGCCGGGATTCGCCACGGTGGCGTCCGGCGCGGTGCCGATGTTGGTGAAGCAGCCGCTGTTGCCGGCCGTCCCCGATGCGCCGGTACCCGTGCACGAGGGAACATTCTTGTAGTACCAGCCCGTCTGGTCGAACAGCTTGTTGTCCTCCCAGAACACGCCCGCGATCGCGCGCCAGCGCCAATCATCCGGCGTGCTCAGGCGGAACTCGTGCTGCTGGTGCGTATTGCGCTCGTCCGAGCGCCAGTACGCGCTCGGCGAGAAGCAGGTCGACTTCAGATTCGGATCGCCCGCGCCGCCGTTGACCAGAAATCCCGAGCCCGGGCCGTAACATTGATAGTAGTCGGCGTAGTAGCCGCGCGCGTAATTGGTGTAGTCGCCCACCTGGTCGACATTGCGCACCAGGTAGCCGCCCGTGTACACGGCCTTGAGCGGGCCGAGCTTGCCGTTCAGGGTCCACGCGGTGCTCTCGAACCGGTCCTTGTCGTAGGCATCGTTGAACAGGGTCGCCTCGAGCGGTTTCAGCGCCGAGCCGTCCGAGGAGTTCGGCTGCTGGTAGAAGACGCCGCGCGAATCCATGTCCTGGTACGACTGCGTGACGAGGAGGTCCCAGTCGTCATTGAACTTGTACAGCGCCTCGACGCGCGTGCCCTGATAGGTCACCGGATTGATGGCCCGGCCGACGAGGGCGTTGTTGTTGACCGTGGGGCTGCCGGGCGGCACGCAATAGCCGCCATTCGGCTGGCCGTCCGGGCACTGCCCGTTGACCGCCGGATAGTTCGCGTAGTGGATGCCGATGTCGGTGTCCTTGCGCGCGAACGTCGCCGGCACGTTGTCGATGTAGCCGCCGCGGTGATCGCTGTAGATCACCGCACGCACCGCCAGGGTGCTCGGAATGATCGGTAGATTGAAGACCGCCGTCACGTCCGTGTTCGGATCGCCGTGCGCGGTCACGCCATAGCCGGCCTTGACGTTGCCCTCGGTGACATCGAGTTTCGGAGCGTTGGTGATGTAGCGGATCGCGCCGGCCTCGGCTCCCGAGCCGAACAGCGTGCCCTGGGGACCCTCCAGCACCTCGATGCGATCCAGGTCCGCGGCATAGATGTCGAGGTTGCGGTTCGGCAGCTGGCCGGATTGATTGTCGAGGTAGATCGCGACGTTCGGATAGAGGCCGGTCGAGCCGCTGCCCTGGCTCGGCTGCGCGCCCGCGGACAGGCCGCGCATGAACACCTCGTTCTGCCCGGGGCCGTTGTTCGCCGAGGTGACGTTCGGCAAATACTTGATGTAGTCGTCGAACGTTTCCACGTTCAGCTGCTGCAGCGCCTGGCCGGTGAACGCCTGCATGGAGATCGGCACGTCCTGCATGCTCTCCGTGCGGCGCTGTGCCGTCACCATGATCTCGCCGAGCGCCTCCGGAGAGGCGGCCGTATCGGCCGTGTCCGCGGCCGCGGCGATGGAGGTGTAGGCCGATGCGGTCCCCAAAATGGCGGCGACCGCAAGAGAGAGGTTGGATTTCATAGGCATCCCTTTACGTTGAACGTGCGATCAATCGTCGCAATATGCCCCCGCGCGGCCTATCTTGTCCCAACCTCCGGGCGGACGCAACGAAAAACTGGCAGTCGCGTAAACGCCACAAAAATCTTTATTTATCGGGGATTTGCGGCACGAGATTTGAAGGTCGAACCCAACTCGAGCGGTTGAATGGCCGTTTAAGTCATGTGGCCCGACCATGAGACCGCAGCGGCGGCACAGGCTCCTCGCCCGGCGGAAAGGCCCCGCGCTAGGTCACGAACTGCCTGCGCACCTCGGCAATGGCATCCAACCGGCGGCGGCGCAGCGCCTCGGCGATCCGGGCGCCGTTTCCCGTCGCGACGTCCGCCTCGGTCGGCTTGATGACTGCCGCGGCGTCGCGCGCGGACCCGACGTAGAGCCGCTGCGGGTATGGGACGCTCTCGAGGCCCGCGCGGCCGCGTGAATCCGCCTCGCATGCGAGCAGCGCTCCCGCGAAGCGCTCGCCGCGACGGAACGCGTCCGCGCGCTCCAGTATGTCGAGCAGCGTTGCAGGCTTGAGCTCGAAGGCGCGATGCACGTTGCCGTGGTAGCGCGCGACGATGACGGCGAGCTCGCGATAATCGCCCGGGATCCGCAGGCGCCCGGCCAGCGCCTCGATGAGCGCGACGCTGCGCTGCTCGTGGCCCCGATGGCTCGGCCACTCCTCCCGCGGGCTCGTGCCCTTGCCGAGATCGTGCACCAGCGCGGCGAAGCGGACCCGCGGGTCGGCCGAGAGCGCGACCGCCTGATCGAGCACCATGAGCGTGTGCACTCCGGTGTCGATCTCCGGGTGCCACTCCGGCGGTTGCGGCACGCCGAACAGCGCATCGATCTCCGGATAGATCGCACGCAATGCGCCGCAGGCGCGGAGCACCCTGAAGAACTCGCTCGCGCGAGGCTCCCCGAGCGCCTTCTCGGTCTCCTGCCACACGCGCTCCGGCACCAGCGCATCGACCTCGCCGGCGTCGACCATGGCACGCATGAGGTCGAGCGTCTCCGCCGCCACGGTGAATCCGAGCGGGGCGAAGCGGGCGGCGAAGCGGGCGATGCGCAGCACGCGCACCGGGTCCTCGATGAAGGCCGGCGAGACGTGACGCAGAATCCGCGCCTCGAGATCCCGGCGTCCGCCGAACGGATCGTGCAGCTCGCCGTCCGCTCCCCGCGCGATCGCATTGATGGTGAGATCGCGGCGTCCCAGATCCTCCTCGAGGGTGACCTCAGGCCCGAATTCCACGGTGAAGCCGCGGTAGCCTGCGCCCACCTTGCGCTCGAGGCGCGCGAGTGCGTACTCCTCGTGCGTCTGCGGGTGCAGGAACACCGGAAAGTCGCGGCCCACCTCGCGATATCCCGAGCGCTCGAGCTCCGCGCGCGAGCCGCCCACCACGACCCAATCGCGCTCCTTCACGGGCAGGCCGAGCAGGGCGTCCCGAACGGCTCCGCCAACCAGATACACTTGCATGCGTGAATCTTAGCAGCATAGGCGTCAAGGTCCGCGCGGCGCTGCTCGTCCTGGCCGCGGCGTCGACGGGCGGCTGCTACCTCATGCAGAGCATTCACGGGCAGCTGTCGCTCATGTCGAAGCGGCAGAAGATCACGGGAGTCATCGCCGATCCGCGCACGCCGCGCGTGCTGCGCAAGGAGCTCGAATCGGTGGCGGCGATCCGCGACTTCGCCAGCCGTGAGCTCGGACTGCCGGACAACGGCAGCTATCGGAGCTACGCCGACATCGGCCGCAGCTACGTGGTCTGGAACGTGGTGGCCGCCCCCGAGTTCTCGGTGGACGCCAAGGAGTGGTGCTACCCCATCGTCGGGTGCGTCGCCTATCGCGGCTATTTTTCGCAAGCGCGGGCGCGCCGCTTTGCGGCCGGGCTCCGCGGCGAAGGGTTCGACGTGACCGTCGGCGGCGTCGCCGCCTACTCGACGCTCGGACACTTCAACGACCCGGTCCTGAGCAGCATGATGGGATGGGACGACATCGAGCTCGCGTCGATCATCTTTCACGAGCTGACCCATCAGCTACTCTACGTGCCGAACGACAGCTCGTTCAACGAGGCGCTCGCGACCGCGGTCGAGGAGGAAGGCGTCAAGCGCTGGCTGCTGGCGCAAGGCCGGGAGACGGATCTCGAGGCACATCGACTCGAGCATGCCCACTACGTCCGGGTGATCGACCTCCTGGCGCGAACCCGCGAAACGCTGCGCGCGATCTACCGGTCGGGCGACCCGCCGGCGCGGATGCGCGAGCGCAAGCGCGCCGCATTCGAGTCCGTGCGCGCGGAGTTCTCGGAGCTGCGCGCCGGTTGGGGAGGGCACGCCCCGCTCGAGACGTGGATGGCGGCGGATCTCAACAACGCGCACCTCGCATCCATTGCGACCTACTTCTCCTGCGTGCCGGGACTCGAGCGCGAGCTCGCGGCCGTGGGCGGCGACCTTGCGGCGTTCTATGCCAGGGCACGTGCGCTCGCGCGCCTCGACCGGGACGAGCGCGACGCGCTGCTCTGCCGCTAGGCGGGTGCTGCACGGCTCTTGCCGCGATATGGATTTCGTTCATGATGTTCTCCTGTGAAAGGTTCGACGCATCCACCCTCGACCGAGCCGCGATGAGCCCGCCGCAAGTGGCGGCCATCGACTCGCTCATGAGCGGGTATTCCGGCGAGGTCCCGGGCGCCGCGGTCGCCGTGCTGCACGCGGGCTTCGCGTTGCGGCGCTCCTACGGCCTCGCGGATCTCGAGTCGCGCACGCCCGTGACGCCGGCGACGAGCTTCCGGCTGGCCTCGCTCAGCAAGCAATTCACCGCCGCGGCGGTGTTGTTGCTCGCCGAGGACGGCGCACTGACGCTCGATGACTCCGTGCGCGCCTGGTTGCCGTCGCTTCCGGCGGCGGCCGACGGCGCCACGCTGCGTCACCTCCTGACCCACACCTCCGGGCTGATGGACTTCGAGGAGGTCATGCCGGAGGGGATCACCGCACAGCTCCGCGACGCGGACGTGCTCGATCTGATCGAGCGCGAGAACCGCCGCCATTTCGCGCCCGGCTCGGCGTATCGCTACAGCAACACCGGGTATGCGCTTCTCGCGCTCATCGTCGAGCAGGCCTCCCGCCGGCGCTACGCTGCCTTCCTGCGCGAGCGCTTTTTCGAGCCGCTCGGCATGCGCCAAACGGTGGCCCACGAGGCCGGGCTCTCGGTGGTCGCTCATCGGGCCTTCGGCTACAGCCTCGCGGGAAGTGCGGGCGCGGGCTCAACCGCAGACACGGTGGCAGGCGGGGGCGGCGCGCGCGGCGTGCGGGCAGGCGGTGCGGACGGGGGCGGCGCGAGCTCCTGGGTGCGCACGGATCAGAGCCTGACCAGCGCGACGCTCGGCGACGGCGGTGTCTATTCCTCCGCCGACGACCTCACGCGCTGGGATCGAGCGCTCGATGACGGCAAGGTGCTGCTGCCGGCCTCGCTCCGCGCCGCGTTCACGCCGGCGACCGAGACCGACGAGCGGGGTGTGGGATACGGCTTCGGCTGGCGGATCAGCGCCGCGGAGCGCGGCGGAAAGGGCGGCACACGGGAGGCGGCGCGCGAAGGAGCAGGTCACGCTGCGGCGAACGGCGATGCGGGCGTCGTGGCGTGGCACTCCGGTGAGAGCGTCGGTTTTCGCACCGTCATGCTGCGCTACCTCGAGCCGCGCTGCACGGTCATCGTCCTCACGAACCGTTCCGCGCCTTCGCCGCTGCGCGCTGCGGTCGCGATCGCCGGCGTATTCGTGGCGGATGCCGACGCGGCAGCGCTGCCGGAGGCGGCCGCGGGGCCCGATGCCGCAGCGCGCCCGATGCCGTCCTAGTGTCGTTTCCAAATCCTAGGCGAGCAGGGCATCCGTGATCGCCTCGACTCCGGTCATCACCGGGTCGCACACCGGCAGGCCGAGCTCGGTCGAGACGCGCACGAGGTAGGCGTTGCGATCGTGCTCGCTCAAGTTCGAGGAGTTGACGCTCAACCCGACACAGCGAATGTTGCGGTTGGTGAGGCGGCCGGCGCGCAGGTAGTCCTCGATGACCACGTGCAGCTCCGGGATCGGAAAGTCCGGATACTCGTCGATGGTCTTGCGTGCAGGGTCATGACAGAGAACGATGGCGTCCGGCTGCGAGCCATGCAACAGACCCAGCGTCACGCCCGCATACGCGGGATGGAACAGCGAGCCCTGGCCCTCGATCACATCCCAGTGATCGGGCGCGTTGTCGGGCGAGAGCTCCTCGGCCGCGCCGGCCACGAAGTCGGCGATGACCGCATCCATCGCGATGCCCTGGCCCGAGATCATGATGCCGGTCTGGCCGGTGGCCCGGAACGTCGCCTTCGCGCCGCGCCGCTCGAGGCTCGCCGCGATCGCAAGCGCCGTGTACTTCTTGCCGAGCGCGCAGTCGGTGCCCACGGTCAGCACCCGCTTGCCGCTGCGCTTGCGGCCCGTGGCGGCGCCGAAGCGGCGATCGCTGTGGCGCACGTCGATGAGGCGCACGCCCCGGCGCTGCGCCGCCGCGACGAGGTCCGGCAGGGACGCGAGCCGGGTATGCAGCCCGCTGACCACATCCATTCCCGCCTCGGCGGCGGCGATGAGCTCCGCCACCCAGTGTGGCGGAAGCTGGCCGCCGGTCGGTGCGATGCCCACGACGATCGATCCGGCACCGCGCGCGCCGGCGTCGCGCGGCGATAGCTTCGGCACGCCGAGCGTGACCGCGCAACCCGGCAGGCTCCACTCGCCCAGGACGTCGCCGCCGCACCAGTCCTTGAGCCCGAAGGCCGTCTTTGCGGTCAGCTTGTCCTTTACGTCGCCGAGAAACAGTAGATACGGCTTGCGCAGTCGATGCATAGTTGCAGATCCAAAAGAGCTCGAAAGGGATGCCAATGTATCGCACGTTCGTGCTGGCCGTCAGCGTGTTGCTCGGTGCCGGTGCCTTGCGGGCCGCCGCCGGTGAGCCGGCCGGCACCCGCGGGACGCAAGGCCCGGGCGCACCGCCGGCGTTCGCGGCGGCCGTCGACGCCTATCTGCGCGAGGAGATGCGCCGCCAGCACATTCCCGGGGTCTCGCTCGCGATCGCGAAGGGCGGCGTGCCGCTCTACGTTCGGGGGTACGGGGTGGCGACGCTCGAGCACGACGTGCCGGCCGTGCCCAAGACCGTGTACCAGATCGGGTCCATCGGCAAGCAGTTCACGGCGGTCGCGGTCATGAAGCTCGCGGACGAGCACCGCCTCGACCTCGACGATCCGCTGTCGAAGTACCTGCCGGAGGTGCCCCCGTCCTGGGGCCGCGTGACCTTGCGGCGGATGCTCGCGCACCAGTCCGGCATCCCGCAGTTCACGACGCCGCAGCGACAACTGCTCGACCTCACGCACGACTACACCGACCTCGAGCTGATCGAGCTCGCGGCGTCCCAGCCCCTGGATTTCGAGCCGGGAACGGACGTCCCCTACAGCGACACGGGCTACGTGCTGCTCGGATTCGTGATCAACCGCGTGGCCGGCCGGTTCTACGGCGACTTCCTGCAGCAGCAGGTGTTCGGTCCGCTCGGCATGAGCCGGACCCGCGTCATCTCCGACGCCGACATCGTTCCGGACCGCGCCAGCGGCTACGAGTCGACGAACGACGGCAACGTGCGCAATCAAACCTACGTCTCGCCGGCGTTGAACCGGACCGCCGACGGGAGCCTGTACTCGACGGTGCTGGATCTCATGAAGTGGGATCGCGCCCTGTACGGCGACGCGGTGCTGCCGCACGCGGAGCTCGAGCGCATGTGGACGATCGACGCCCACGCCAATGGAAAGCGTCCGCTCTATCACTTCGGCTACGGGTGGGAGCGCAATCTCCTGCGAGGACAGCGGATCATCGAGTACGACGGCAACTGGCAGGGCTTCCAGGCGGTCATGTCGCGCTACGTCGACAAGCGGCTGACCGTCATTCTGCTCACCGATCTCTCGCTGTGCCGCACCGAGCGGCTGGGGCACACCGTGGCCGGATTCGTCGATCCCGGCCTGAAGCCCTACCCAAAATCCATTCGGGACGACGGGCCGGCCCGGACTTCCGCGTTCAAGGCGTTCCTGCAGACCGTCGCGGCCGGCGGCGGGGGCGCGGCCCTCACGCCTGCGGCGCAGGCACGCCTTGGCTCGGCCCTGCACACGCTGCGGCGAGACCTGCAAGAGCGAGGGCCCATCCTCGACCTCGAGCTCGTCGACGAGACCGCGCACGCGCGCGTCTATCGTGCCGAGGAGAAGGACATGATGGAGTTCTACACGGTCGCCTACGCGCCGGACGGGCGTATCGAGGACTTCGACCTCTCCAGCGAGTATTGAGGCGGCACCGGGTGTCCTGAATCAGAAATTCGCCGGGCACCGAGCGCGCGGCCACAGCGCTCGAATGCCGGGAGAGCTCCGATTCACAGGCGCGGCACGATGGATCTGCCGGCGCTCGCGCGGTTGCGGCTCAAGCGCGCATTGTCCTCGTTCGCGCCGAGATAGGCGCGCGCCGACGCCGGCATGGACTGCGGCTTGATTCCGAGGCGCGCGAATCCATCCTCGGTGCAGACGCTGTCGACCTTGAGCGAGCGGTAGTTGTCGCTGGAGAACGGCCGGCCGGGGACCAAGTTCATGACGGCTGCCTGAATGCGCGCCAGGAAGTCCGGCAGGCCGAGTATCCAGCGCCGGCGCCCGGTCAGCCGGCCGACCAGCGCCACGATCTCGCGCAAGGTGAAGACCTGCGGGCCGCCGAGCTGAAAGGTCCGGCGGCTGCTGGCGCCGCCGTCGAGACAGCGGCACAAGGCCTCGATGACGTCGTCGACCAGAACCGGCTGGAAGCGGGCATTGGGGCGCGCCAGCGGGAGCACCCACGGCACGGACGCGAGCAGCCCTGCGAAGCGGTTCAGGAAGGAGTCTCCCGGACCGAACATGACGGATGGCTGGAAGAGGGTCCAGTCGAGGGCGGTTCCACCGTCGCGGATGAGCTTCTCGGCTTCGCCCTTGGAGCGCAGGTAGTAGCTCGGCGCGTCGGGCGAGGCCTTGAGCGCGGTCACCTGCAAGAGCCTCTCGACGCCCGCGGATCGAGCCGACTGCAGCACGACCCGCGTCAGCTCGGTATGCGCGCGTCGGAATCCGGCGCCGCCGAAGCCGCGCTCGTTGAGGATCCCGACCAGATTGATGACCACGTCCTTGCCGCGGAAGCGCTCGCTGAGCTGGGCTTCCTCGTAGACATCGCAGTTCTCGAGCGAGAGTCCGGGCAGCACGAGCAGGTGCTTGTGCTGCTCGCGGTCGCGCGACAGCACCGTGACGCGGTGTCCATCCCTGATCAGCCGCGCCACCAGACGAGTTCCCAGAAAGCCCGTCCCGCCCAGCACCACGATGGACTTGATGCGCATGTCAGTGAGCAACGCCGCGCATGACCGGTCTGCGAATCTCAGCGGATCGGGATCAACAGAACGGTTCCGCCGCGCCGCACGTTCAGCACCAGCACGCTCGCGCCCTTGGCGGCCTCCTTGAACGCTTTGGTGTTGGTCACCGGCGTGCGGCCGACGCCCACGATCAAATCGTTGCTGCGCAGGCCGGCCTGCGCAGCCGGGCTGCCGTCCTGCAGCGATTTGACCAGCACGCCGTTGCCGTCGGGGGAGTCGGTGAGATCCGCACCTTCGAGGCCGCGATTGATGTCCACGGCATTGGCAGTCTCGGTTTCCGGGCGCTCGGCGATGACCGCCGTCACCGTGCGCGGCTTGCCGTCGCGCAACAGGCCGATGTCGACCTTGTCGCCGACGTGCAGCAGGCCGATGGCGTAGCGCAGCTCACCCGGATCCTTCTTCGCCACCCCGTTCAGCGAGGTGATGATGTCGCCGGTCTTGACCCCGGCCTTCTCGGCGGCGGAGCCCGGCTGCACGCCCGCGACCAGCGCACCCGAGGACTCGGAAACGCCGAACTCCTTGGCGATGTCCGCGGTGACGGGGTAGAGATTCACGCCGAGCACGCCGCGCTTCACCTGACCGTACTTGATCAGCTGGTCCATCACGTTCTTGACCAGGTTGACCGGGATCGCGAACCCGATGCCGATGTTGCCGCCGCTGCCCGAAAGGATCGCCGAATTGACCCCGACCAGCTCGCCGCGCAGATTGACGAGCGCGCCGCCCGAGTTGCCGGGATTGATCGAGGCGTCGGTCTGGATGAAGTCCTCGTAGCCGTCAGGGTTGATGCCGGTGCGGCCGAGCGCGCTCACGATTCCCGCGGTGACGGTGTGTTGCAGGCCGAAGGGATTGCCGATGGCGACGACGTAGTCGCCGACCTCGAGCTTGGCCGAGTCGCCCAGAGACATGGCGACGAGATTCGGCTGCTTCGCCTGGAGTACGGCGATGTCGGCGCCCTCGTCGGTACCGACCACCTTGGCCGAGAAGGAACGATTGTCGAGCAGGGTGATCGTGATCTCGCTCGCGTTCTCGACGACGTGATGATTGGTGATGATGTAGCCGTTCTTGGCGTCGACGATCACACCGGACCCTGCGCTCTGGAATTGACGCTCGCGCGGTCGCGCGTCGGGCGGTACGTCGAAGAAGCGGCGAAAGAACGGATCGTCCAGCAGCGGATTGCGCTGGCCTTCCTTCTCCTTGATGGTTCCGCGCGTCGCGATATTGACCACCGCCGGCGATACGCGCTTGACCATCGGGGCGAGGGACGGCATCGGAGCGGCGTCTTGTGCCGCGGAAGGAGAGGCCGCGAGCGCGGCTCCATCGATCGCCGCGGAGGGTGCGATCAAGGCCGCGAGGGCCAGCGTAACTGCCGCAAGCTCGAGACGCAGATTCATGCAAGTCCTTCGTTGATGGGCGCCGGAACGACGCAACGAGGCCGGACGATTGCGTCCGGCCTCGTCGAAACGCCGCGAGGCCAAGTCTACACGCAAGACAGCGGCACTGGGCCTGCGCCGAAGGCTTCCTTAGGCGGCCTCCACCGTGATCCGGTGCGGCTGCACCTGCGCAAGCTTCGGAATCGTGACCTCCAGCACACCGTTGACGAACTTTGCCTTGATGCTCTGGGTGTCGGCGGATTCGGGCAGGCTGAAGCGCCGCTGGAATTCACCGGTGATCCGCTCGACGCGGCGATAGCCCTCGCGCGGCTCGCGGCGGCCGTCCTCTCGCTGGCCGCGGATGGTCAGCACGCCCTGGTCCGCCGTGATCTCGACGGCCTTGGGGTCGACCCCGGGCAGATCCACGTGCAGCGAGAACTGATTCCCTTCCTCGTGAATGTCGACGGGGGGCAACCAGGCCCCGGAATCGGCGGCGGTGGTCGACGGTGTCCCGAACAATCGATCGATGTCCTTCTGGAGCCGGCTGACGAGTGCCCACGGCTCATAACGTACGACGGTCATTGCACACTCCTAAAAAATGTTGGTTTTGCCACCCAAAAAAAGTTTTGGTATCTCAACTGAATCGAAATACGCGCGTGCCGCTTAGATAAGGACGGCGCCCGGCATTTCAACGGCGGTGCGGACGATTTTGCCGCTGTGATCGACAGGCATCGCTTGAATCGTGCGGTGCGGTGCCCCATTTCAAGACTGATACGCGGCGGCGTACGACTGACGAATCGCGCGCGAGAGCCGGGCGGCGCGGCTGCGGCGGCCGACGACGCGGGCCGGCCCGCTCTTGGCGCGCACAAGCACGTAGAAAGCCGTGGAAGCGCAAAGTCAATGGAACAAAATGTGGATAAGGTGTGGACACAAGATATGGGCATTAGGTCTTTTCCCCCTTGACCCAAATGTCCGGAAGTGTAACTAGGAAATTTCTCGCGATTAATTCGTAACCGTATGAAATGAAAGATATTTTTTGATCAAAAAATCGGAGAAAAAAATCTTGACGATGGTCCGCATCGCGCCGTACCCTCTGCTCCCACATACAAGATGTTGTGGTCGGTGAGATCGCGATAGTCCCCCCTCGATTGATTCGGTTTTTCTCGGGACCGCCGCAATTTTTCGTTTGCTCGAGCGCGATAATTATAAGGAGCGGCATTAATACCCATGAACACGGTGGTAAAGATTCAGCCGAAAGACGTTGGCGATATTGCGTTCCAAGATGCCTCGTTCGACATCTGGGACAAGAAGTACCGCCTGACCGCAAAGGATGGCTCTCCCATCGACAAGTCGATGGACGACACCTACAAGCGCGTCGCGCGTGCTCTTGCGGACGTCGAATCAGAACATTGTCGCGAGCAGTGGTACGAGTCGTTCCTCTGGGCGTTGCGGCACGGCGCCATTCCTGCGGGCCGCGTGACGTCGAATGCCGGCGCGCTCGAGCACAAGCCGGCGACCTCGACCATCAATTGCACGGTGTCCGGCACCATCCACGATTCGATGGACGACATCCTGAACAAGGTTCATGAGGCGGGGCTGACGCTCAAGGCGGGCTGCGGCATCGGCTACGAGTTCTCGACCATGCGGCCGCGCGGTGCGTACGTGTCGGGCGCCGGTGCCTACACGTCGGGGCCGCTGTCGTTCATGGATATCTACGACAAGATGTGCTTCACCGTGTCCTCTGCGGGCGGCCGGCGCGGTGCGCAGATGGGCACTTTCGACATCGGGCATCCCGACGTGCTCGAGTTCATTCGTGCCAAGCGCGAGAACGGACGCCTGCGTCAGTTCAATCTGTCGCTGTTGATCACCGACGAGTTCATGAATGCCGTGAAGAGCGACGCCGATTGGCGGCTTGCGTTCCCGCTGTCCCGCAAGGAATACGAGGCAGACCGGCCGGATCTGGAGGACGCGGGCAAGTTCGTGTGGCGCGAATGGCCGTATACGGAAGGGTACGTGACCAACAGCGACGGCCTGGTCGCCTGCAAGATCTTCAAGACTTTGCATGCGCGCCGCGTGTGGGACCTCATCATGTCCTCCACCTACGACTTCGCCGAACCCGGTTTCATTCTCGTGGATCGCGTCAACGAGATGAACAACAACTGGTGGATCGAGAACATTCGTGCCACCAATCCGTGCGGCGAGCAGCCGCTGCCGCCTTACGGCTCGTGCCTGCTGGGCTCGGTGAACCTGACCAAGTTCGTGGTCGATCCGTTCACCGAGAATGCGCGCTTCGACTGGGAGACCTATCGCAAGGTCGTCAAGGTGTTCACGCGCATGCTCGACAACGTGGTGGAGATCAACGGGCTGCCCCTCGCGCAGCAGCGCGACGAGATCACCCGCAAGCGCCGCCATGGCATGGGCTTCCTCGGCCTCGGGTCGACCATCACGCTGCTCGGGATGAAGTACGGCTCCAAGAAGTCGGTGGCCTTCACCCAGAACGTCGCGCGCGAAATGGCGGTGGCGGGCTGGGAAGCCGCGCTCGAGCTCGCTCGTGAGAAGGGGCCCGCGCCGATCATGAACGAGGAGTTCACGGTGACGCGCGAGATGCTGCGCAAGCGCCCCGAGATGATCAAGGACGGCTGGCGGGTCGGGGCCCGGATACCCGGCCGCGTGCTGCACGCCCGCTACAGCCGCTATATGCAGCGCATCGCCGAGGCCGCGCCGGAGCTCGTGGACGAGCTCGCCGAGGTCGGCGCCCGCTTCACCCATCATTCGTCGATCGCGCCGACGGGCACCATCTCGCTCTCGCTCGCGAACAACGCGTCGAACGGCATCGAGCCGTCGTTCGCGCATCACTACTTCCGCAACGTCATCCGCGAAGGCAAGAAGTCCAAGGAGAAGGTGGACGTGTTCTCCTTCGAGCTGCTGGCCTATCGGGAGATCGTGAATCCGCGTGCCATGCCGAACTCGCAGAACCCGGCCGAGAAGCTGCCGGATTACTTCGTCTCCGCGGACGACATCGGACCCAAGGAACACGTCGACATCCAGGCCGCGGCGCAGGTGTGGGTCGATTCCTCCATCTCCAAGACCGCCAACGTGCCGACGGACTACAAGTACGAGGACTTCAAGGACATCTATCTGTATGCCTTCGATCAGGGGTTGAAGGGCTGCACCACCTTCCGCTTCAATCCGGAGGCGTTCCAAGGTGTGCTGGTCAAGGAGGACGACCTCAAGAACACCACCTATGTGTTCACCCTGGAGGACGGCACCGAGATCAAGGCACGGGGCGACGAGGAGATCGAGTACGACGGCGAGACCCACACCGCCGCCAACCTCTTCGACGCTCTCAAAGAAGGCTATTACGGGAAGTTTTGATCATGCCGCAAATCAAGATCGACAGGAAAATCGCCAAGTACCGCGTCCAGAAGCCCGAGGCGAAGGATGCCGCCGCGGCACCGAAGGAGGCGCCGAAGGCCCAGGACAACGTCATCTGGATGCACGAGAAGGTCGAGCGTCCCGAGGTTCTGGTCGGGTCGACCTACAAGATCAAGACGCCGGTGTCCGACCACGCCATGTACGTGACCATCAACGACATCATTCTCAACGAGGGAACGCCCCACGAGCAGCGGCGTCCGTTCGAGGTGTTCATCAACTCCAAGAACCTGGATCACTTCCAGTGGATCGTCGCGCTGACCCGCGTGATCTCGGCCGTGTTCCGCAAGGGCGGCGATACCACGTTCCTGGTCGATGAGCTGAAGGCGGTGTTCGATCCGAAGGGCGGCTACTGGCAGCCCGGCGGGAAGTTCATGCCCTCGACCATCGCCGAGCTGGGCTACGTGATCGAGCGCCACCTGCAGTCGATCGGCCTCCTGAAGAAGCCCGAGCTCGATCAGCATCAGCGCAAACTGGTCGAGGAGAAACGCGCCGAGTTCGAGGCGCGCACCAAGCAGACCGACGCATTCTCCAAGTCGCATTTCCCGGAAGGGGCGCAGCTCTGCTCCAAGTGCAGCACCGCGGCCGTGGTGATGATGGACGGCTGCATGACGTGCTTGAACTGCGGGGATTCGAAGTGCGGGTGAGGCCGAACCGCTGGTGAGGGGCGTCGGGACTCGTCAATTTTTTTTCATCCTTGCCGTTAACTGATCCGTCATCGGTTGGATTGGCGGACGTGATGCGATTCTCCCCTCGGTGGATGCTGTGCTGCGCCGCAGCTATCGCGATTGTCCTGCCCTGGGCTTTGGTCTGTCGCGCGTCGGCCCAGGAGCCACCCGACGCCGCGGTTCCGCCGCCCACCGCATCCTCTTCAGCGGACCCTTTCGTGCCGCCGCCGGCGCTCGAGCGGGACGTGCGCTTCTGGGTGCGCGTCTACACCGAAGTCACCACCGACGGCGGCCTGCTGCACGATGACTGGAATCTCGGGCTGGTCTACGAGGTGCTGCGCTTCGACGCCGCGTCCTCGCCGCGCGAGCGTGAGCGGCGCGTGGAGGAAGCCAAGACCCGCTACACGGCCCTGCTCAAGCGATTTGCCGCGGGTGATGCCGACTCATTGAGCTTGCACGAGCGGCGCATCCTGCACGAGTTCGGCGAAAATCCGCGGCCCCGTGACTTCCTCGACGCGATCGACCGTATCCGATTCCAACTCGGCCAGGCAGACCGCTTTCGCGAGGGCCTGATCCGCGCCGCGGTGTGGGAGAAGGCGATCGCACGCACGCTCGAGCAGCACGGCGTGCCGCCGCAGATTGCGGCGCTGCCTCACGTCGAGTCCTCGTTCAACCTCGCGGCCTATTCCAAGGTCGGCGCGGCGGGTCTGTGGCAGTTCATGCCTGCGACGGCGCGCCGCTTCATGCGCGTCGACGGCGTGGTCGATCAGCGGCTGGATCCGTACAGCGCCACCGAGGCGGCGGCCAATCTCATGCTGTACAACTACCATCTGCTCGGCACCTGGCCGCTCGCCGTCACGGCCTACAATCACGGTCCCGGCGGGTTGAAGCACGCGGAGGACGAGCTCGGCACCAGCGATATCGCGGTGATCGTCAAGCACTTCAACGGCGCGACGTTCGGGTTCGCGTCGCGCAACTTCTACGTGTCCTTCCTCGCCGCGCTCGAGGTGGAGCGAAACGCGGACAAATTCTTCGGGCCGATCACGCGCCTGCCGGATACCGAGAGCTGCACCGTCGATCTGCCGGACTACGTCCGCATCGACGCGCTGGCGCGTGCCTTCAAGGTGAACATCGGTGCCCTCAAGGTGTTGAACCCGGCGCTGCGGCCGCCCGTCTGGAGCGGCAGCCGCTTCGTGCCGCGCGGGTACGCGCTGCGCCTGCCGGGCAATCTGCCCAAGGCCGAGATCGAGGCGGCCTGGCAGCGGGTGCCCGGAACGGAGCGCTACGTCGCGCAGCGCAACGACGGCAGCCATCGCGTGCGGCGGAACGAGACCCTCGCGGGCATTGCCGCGGCGAGCGGCGTCAGCATGAGCCGGCTGCTGGCCACCAACGGCTGGGGCCCCGGCCACACGGTCGCCCGCGGCGACGTCGTGCGGATACCCTTGCCCGCCTCGCGTGGAGAAGCCTCGGGTGCACCCACGCTCGCGGCGGCGGCGTCCTCCGCGTCCGCAGAAGCCGGCGTGCCGGCGGCCGCGCTCGCCGCGGAGACCGCGGCCCAGGCTTCCGCGGCCCGCACGGCCGAGCAGGTCGAGCCATTGGCGGCGCCGGTGCCCCCGCCGCCTCGCGCGCGGGCGGCGGAAGCTCGAAATGCCGCGTCCGCCCGCACGGTAGAAGCTCGAAGCGCAGCGCCCGCCCGGATGGCCGAAGCTGGAAACGCGGCGACCGCCCACACGGCCGAAGCCGGAAACCCGCCGGCCGCCCGCACGGCTCCCGCCGAAGCCGCGCCTTCTGGCGCCGCTCTTGCCGCGGCCCCCGTCGCGCCGGCGGCGCCCGCGCATCCGAGCGAGGCGTCCGTCGCGGCGCCCGTCGCCAGGATCTCGCCGCCCAGGGAGCCCGTGACGCAAAGCCATGCGGACAGCGCCCTGTCGCCGGTGGCTTCCCCCACCGGCGTCTCCGATACCACCGACTACGGCGTGCGCGCCGGCAACATCGTCATCGTGCAGGCGGACGAGACGCTGGGCCACTATGCGGACTGGGCCCAGGTCAGCTCGCAGTCCCTGCGCGCGCTCAACAAGCTGCACAAGAATGCGGTGGTGACCCTCGGGCACCGGGTGAAGCTCGATCTGTCACGGGTGTCGGCGCAGGCGTTCGCCGAAAAGCGGCGTGCGTATCATCAGCGCTTGCAGGAGGATTTCTTCGACGCTCACCGCATTGCGGGCACCGAATCCTACACCGTCAAGCGCGGCGACTCGGTCTGGGTGATCGCGCAGCAACATGAGGTGCCCGTCTGGCTGGTCGCGCAATACAACCCCGACGTGAACTTCGCCGATATGAAGCCGGGCGAGACCCTGGCGGTACCGCGCGCGGCAGCGATCAACCGCGAGTGATCACTGCGTACCGAGGCCGCGCGATTCCAGATAGCGGGTCAGGGTGGCGTGGGGGTCGCCGCTCGCGCTGAAAATCATGGGCGCGCCGTCCGCACCGGGCACGGACAGGGACACCTTGCTGCTCGCGGCGATACGCCGCAGCGTCGGCACGTCCAGGTTGAAGTACGCGGTCTCGCCCCAGGAGACCGCCTCGCGGTAAGGCTGCTTGCCGAGCGTCGGAGGCGCGCTCATCAGCGTGAGCGGCAGCGGACCGTCGTCGAGACCGAGTACGACGGCGCCCGGCGCCTTGATGTTGCCCGGCTGCCGGCCGTTTCCGGGGGCGACGTGCAGCCAGAGCCCGTAGCTGATCGTGCCCATGCGATCCCATTCGACCGGGCCGAGATAGGCGAAGGTCGACCGCTTGCCCGCGATCAGCACGGCGTTGGCGAGATCCGGCAGCAGCTCGAGCGGCTCATCGAGCGCCGCGAACGTCATGCCGGTACGCTCGTCGAGCACCTCGACAGGCTTGGTGCTCGACTGCGTCTGGCAGCCGCCCATCAAGGAAAATGCCGCCAAAATGAAATAACCGGTCCGCAACCGCATGCCGCATTATAGCGGGACGTGAGCCAGAGCCGATTATGTAGAGCGCTATTCGCTATAATTTTGCTCATGAAAGAGCGATTCCCCGGCCGGAGGGGCCGGCCCTCGGTCATTTTTCTGACCGCGATAAGCTGCGTGGCGGTCCTGGCGGCGGCGCGGGCCGAGACCATGGCCGCGGCCGATCACGTCGTGGTCCGCAAGGCGCAGCACATGCTCTACCTGTACAGCGGCGATCGGCTGCTCGGCGAGTACAAGGTCCGCCTGGGGTTGAATCCCACCGGACAGAAGGAGCGCGAGCACGATTTCCGGACGCCCGAGGGACGCTACTTCCTGGCCCGGCGCAACACCCGCAGCGATTACTTCCTCGCCATCCAGGTGTCCTATCCGAACAAACAGGATGAGCTTCGTGCCCGCAAGAATCGCTGGGCGCCCGGCGGCTCGATCATGATCCACGGCTTTCCGAATGCGCCGAAGCATCCCGCCTCCTACTACGAGACGAACGACTGGACGGACGGGTGCATCGCTCTCTCCGACTCCGACATGGTCGAAGTTTGGATGCGCACGCAGGACAACATTCCGATCGACATCTATCCGTAAGGGCCCGCGTGGAAACCACGATCGTTTCGTCTGACATGGTGGACGCGCGCGTCGCGCCCAAGGGCAGCCTCGAGCACCTGTCGCAGCAGGAGATCGCGAAGCTGCTCGACTCGGGGCAGGGCGGCCTCTATCCCTTGTTTCGCAAGTGCGCGCTCGCGGTGCTCAACTCGGGCAGCGACATCGACGATGCCCGGGTGATCTTCGATAAATACCGCGACTTCGACCTGCGCATCGTGCGCCAGGCCTGGGGCATCAAGCTGGAGATCACCAACGCGCCTGCGGCGGCCTTCGTCGACGGCGTGATGATCCGCGGTCTGAAGGAGCATCTGTTCGCCGTGCTGCGCGACGTGGTGTACATCTCGAACGAGATCATGGAGAGCGGCCGATTCGACTTGAACTCGTCCGCGAGCATCACCAACGCCGTATTCCACATCCTGAGGAACGCACGAGTTCTCGAGCTGCAGATGCGCCCGAACCTGGTGGTCTGCTGGGGCGGACATTCCATCCGCCGCGCGGAGTATGACTACACCAAGAAGGTCGGCTACGAGCTCGGCCTGCGCAGCCTGGACGTTTGCACGGGATGCGGGCCGGGTGCGATGAAGGGCCCGATGAAGGGGGCGACCATCGGCCACTCCAAGCAGCGCATCGTCGACGGCCGGTATCTCGGCGTCACCGAGCCCGGCATCATCGCCGCCGAGCCTCCGAATCCGATCGTCAGCCAGCTCGTCATCATGCCGGACATCGAGAAGCGGCTCGAGGCGTTCGTCCGTCTGGGCCACGGCATCGTCATCTTTCCGGGCGGCGCCGGCACCGCGGAGGAGATCCTCTATCTGCTCGGCATCCTGCTCGATCCGGCCAATCGCGAGCTGCCGTTTCCGGTGGTGTTCACGGGACCGTCGGACAGCGAGGAGTACTTCGCGCAGATCCACCGGTTCATCGGCGCGACGCTCGGGCCGGCGGCACAGCGCAAGTACCAGATGATCATCGGGGATCCTGCCGCCGTGGCCCGCGCGATGGTGCAGGGTCTGGCCCAGGTGCGCGATTATCGCCGGCAGGCGAGCGACTCCTACGGCTACAACTGGCTGCTCAAGATTCCGCTCGAGTTCCAGCGCCCCTTCGAGGTCACGCACACCACCATGCGGGCGCTCAACCTGTCCCTCGACCAGCCGCTGCACGAGCGGGCCGCCAATTTGCGGCGCGCCTTTTCCGGGATCGTTGCGGGCAACATCAAGGAGTACGGCATCAACGCCATCGAAAAGCATGGTCCGTTCGAGCTGGCCGGCGACCCTTCGATCATGGAGCCGCTCGATCACCTGCTGCGCTCGTTCGTCGCCCAGGGGCGCATGAAGTTCACGGGTGCCGAGTACAAGCCCTGCTACCGCTTGGTGGCTTGACCGGTCATCGAGTCCGTCCCGCTCATGAGCGACCCGCACCACATCCGCTACTGCTTCGACCTTCCGGACGGCACGCAAAAGAGCCTGGAATTCACCTTCGACCCGACGGATTTCAGGCTCGCCAACCCGCCGCCGTCGGCGCGGCCGTTCTGGACCGAGCTCGAGTTCAACCGGTGCGCGAACTGCCCCTTGAGCGCCGCCGAGCACAGCCACTGCCCCGCGGCGCTGCAGATGACCGGCGCGCTCGAGCCGCTCTCTGCCATGGTGTCGTTCGATACGCTCGGCGTCACGGTCACGCAGGCCGGGCGCACCGTGCGCGCCGAGACCACGGCGCAGCAGGCCATGAGCTCGGTGCTCGGCCTGATCATGGCCACGGCGGGCTGTCCCTGGACGGATCGCTTCAGGCCGATGGCGCGATTCCACCTGCCGTTCGCGAGCGACATCGAGACCGTCTATCGGAGCGTGTGCATGTTCCTGCTGGCTCACGAGCTCACCGGGGCGGGCGATGCGGACGGGTTCGCGCAGGTGGAGAAGCTCTACGAGAACCTGCACGTGGTGAACCGCGACATGTCGCGCCGCCTCGGCGCCGCGACGCGCGCGGATCCCGCGCGCAATGCGATCGCGCTGCTCGACGCCTACGGCACGTTGCTGCCCGCAGCGCTCGAGTGCTCGCTGGAGGAGCTGAAGCCGCTGTTCGGCGCCTGGCGAGGCGGCGGATTGCCCGCGATTTAACTTACCGTGACGGACGCTGAGAGGCGTATCGCAAGCCCGTCGCCAAGTTGCGACAGCGCCGGAGTCCCTGTGACATAGTTCCTGCCATGGACGGCGCGCGACACTTACTGTCGCGTACATCGGAGGCAGAGCGATGAGCGAACTCAAGACCAGATATACCGGCATTGATCGTCGTGCTACGCGCGGCGACGCGGGAGCTGACAAGCCAGGCGCTCAAGCTTTCAAGACCGGCGGCCGCCACGGCGCGATCACCACCAATCTCTACAATTGGCACAGCTACAAGAACTGGGCGGAAAAAGCCCGAGGCTCCTGGGAAGACAAGAAATAGCGGCTCGCTAGCCGCGAGCCCCGAGCAGCCGCCGTGGCGCTTGGTGAGGCGGATGCATCGCGCCGCGGTCGGATCCGCCGGGATTACGCCGTCTCGGGCAGAGGATCGACCACCGCCCCCGGGCTCCACGCAGTCTCCTTGGCCTTGAGCCAGTCGAGCATCGGCCGCCAATCGGCGAGATCCTGCTCCACGAGGTAAGGCTTCATCTCGTGGATGCCGAGTCCCTGCTCGGAGCAGCGCACGTAGTTCTGCGAGTCGCGCAGCGTCGCGATCACCGGGATCCTCAAAGTCTCCAGGAACCGCATCAAGGACTGGTATATCAGCGTATTGCGCTTGACCCGATTCGCAACCACGCCGATGCGCTCCTGGTCGCGCCGTACCTTGGCGATCAGCAGCAGATCGGCGATGCATTTGGAGCAGGCGTGAATGTCGATGTCCGAGGGCAGCACCGGGACGATGATCGCGTCTGCGCTGCGGGTCATCTCCGGCAGCTGCTGCGGGGTCATCGCGGCAGGCGTATCGACGACGACGTGCGCGGTGTCGGCGGGAATGCGCATCTGCCACGACCGCGTCATGCGCGAGCTGTGCTCGAAAGCCGTCACCCCGTTGATGAGCGGCTGCCCGGGTTTGCGCTTCTTCAGCCAGCGGGTGCTCGAGCCCTGGGAATCGTTGTCCGACAGCAGCGGACGGTCACCCCGGCTCGCGAAATAGCTTGCGAGATTCGTAGCAATCGTCGTTTTGCCCGATCCGCCTTTCGGATTCAGGACGAGAATACGTTGCATGCGGAACGAAGCGTACGCAGCAGCAGGCGCCTTAGCAATAGGCCGGGTAAGGTCGATGGCGGGGCTGTGACTCCACTCACGACAGCAAGGCGTGCGCTGCGCTAGAGTGCGCCCCCATGGAGTGGATGCTGCAGGTGGCGGACGAGATCGAGGACACCCTCGTGGCCCTGTGGCATTGCTACTCCGGCTGGGCCGCCGAGCTCCAGCAGCGCAGCCGCCGCTAGCCGGCTTGGCTGCCCTCGAGCGCCGCGGCGCGGCGCACCCGGGAGGCGGCTCATCCTCGCGTCAGCGCGAGTCTGGGCGCGCCCCGCGCGCTCAAATTACAAATCCTTTAAGATGCCGCGCATGATGCTTCACCCTACGCGCTCGTCCATCTCGAGGCACGGCATCGCCCGGGCCTTTTCATTCGTGTTTTGCCTCGCGCTCGCCGGGTTGACCGCGTGCGGCGGCCGGCCGGAGCCCGCCGCGCCCGCCAGCAGCGTGTCGTCCCTGCAATCCACCGATCTCAAGGTCGGCGACGGCGAGGCGGTCACGGCCGGCAAGATGGCCGTCGTCCAGTACACCGGCTGGCTGTACGAGGCGGGTGCGAAGGACAACAAGGGCAAGGAATTCGACAGCTCGCGCAACACCGGTCAGCCGTTCCAGTTCACGGTCGGCGCGGGTCAGGTGATCAAGGGATGGGATCAGGGTGTCGCCGGCATGAAGGTGGGCGGCAGCCGCCGGCTCGTGATTCCCCCCGAGCTCGGGTACGGAGACAAGGGCGCCGGCCCCATCCCCGCGGGCGCCACGCTCGTGTTCGACGTCGATCTCGTGGGCATCCAGTAAATCCCGTGCGCGCCGCCGACGGAATCCGTCGCCGCCGCGCTCGTGGGCGCCGTGCAGCCGCTGCTTGACCCGCGTTCCGAGCGGCTCTCCATCGAGGGTCCGGCCGGGCCGCTCGAGGCCGTCGCCGAGGCGGCGGGCAGCGCCGGCATCCGCGCCATCGACGCCTGCGGCGTCATCTGCCACCCGCACCCGCTCTATGGCGGCACGATGGACAACAAAGTCGTCACCACCGTGGCGCGCGCGCTGGCGGATGCCGGCATACCGACGCTGCGATTCAATTTCCGGGGCGTCGGCGCGAGCGCGGGTTGTTTCGATCGCGGCGAGGGTGAGACGGAGGACGCGGACGCGGCGGTGCGGTGGGCGCAGGACCGCTGGCCCGGACGCCGCCTGATCCTCGCGGGATTCTCGTTCGGGGGCTACGTCGCCGTCCGGCTGGCGCAGCGCCGCTCGCCCAAGCTCCTGATCGCGGTCGCGCCGGCGGTGCAGTACTTCGGAGTCAAGGAGCGTTCCGGCCCCCTGCCTCCGAGCGTCGTGATTCAGGGCGACGCGGACGACGTCGTCGATCCGCAGGCCGTGAATTCCTGGGTGGAGGCGCTCGACCCGAAGCCGAGGCTGGTGATGCTGCCCGGGGTGGGGCATTTTTTCCACGGACGCCTGGGCGATCTCAGGGAGGCCGTGCGGGAAGCGGTTCGGAGCGGCTGATGAGAGCCGCTCCGAACGTCGACAGGATCAGTTCACCATTTCCTTCAGGGTCTTCAGTGCGGCAATACGCACCTTCTTGCTGGCCGGCTTGGCCTTGAACATCATCTTTTCGCCGTTGAAGGGGTTGACTCCCTCGCGTGCCTTGGTGGCCGGCTTCTTCACGACTCTCATCTTGAGAAGCCCGGGAAGCGTGAACAGGCCGTTCGCGCGCAGGCTCTTCTTGATGGAGCTCGAGAGCGAGTCGAACACGGCTCCGACCTGCTTCTTGGTGAGCTCTGTCTCCTTGGAAATGCTAGCGAGAATCTCAGACTTGGTCGGCGCTGCATTCTTTTTCGCCATATAAAGATCTCCTACTGGTTTTGCGAGGCGGGCATCAATTGCCCGCGAAACACTCGGCGGCGAAAATAACATAGAAAAAAGCCGATGTTTAGCGCGATCGTGAAAAAAGTTTTTTGGGAGCTTCGCGCGAGATGCTGGTTTTTAAGGCTTCCGCGCTGTCCCCGGTGCTCGCTGAACGTGCCGCGCGCTTTCGTTCTCTATGATTTCAGCGACGTACGGGCCGATGCTCAACGCAGCAACACCAGCAAGCCGCCGATCAAGATCGAGACCCACAGCACCGAAAAATCGATCTGGCCGATCGGCGGGATGACCCGGCGCACCGGCCGGAGCACCGGCTCGCACAGCTGCGAGAGCAGTCTCACGCCGGGAGCGTAGCCGCCTTGCGACACGAAGCTGGTGAGCCAGTAGAGCAGCAGGGCGAACAGGTAGATGCGCAGCACCAGATCGAGCAGATCGATGGCCGTCACGCGCAGGAGCGCGCCGATGTCCCCGAGGCCGGCACCCATCAGGAGCGCATTGATGGAGGTGCGGGCCAGGGCCACCGCGAGCACCGCCACCACCGTCGCGGTGTCCACCTTGCCCATGGGCGGCAGGATCTTCCGCAACGGCAAAATCAGCCAATTCGTCACCCGCACGATCGCGTCCGCGACCGGATCGCGGAAATCCGCCCTCACCAGCTGAAACAGGAGACGCAGGATGAACGCCCCGTTCAGCAGCCACAGCAGGGTATCGACGATATATCGGATCGCTTCCATCTCGGAGGAGCCTTTCGCCGGATCAGGGAACGCCGAATTCGGCTGCCAGCTCGGCGGAACGCCGGTCGGCGGCCGCGACCGCACGCGCGACGATTGCCTGCAGCCCGGCGGTATCGAGCACGGCCAGCGCGGCGGCGGTGGTGCCGCCCTTGGACGTCACCTGCTCGCGCAGGGTGGCGAGCGTCTCGGTGGACTGACGCGCCATCTGCGCTGCGCCGAGGGCGGTCTCCAGAGTCAACTGGTGCGCGATGTCCTTCGGCAGGCCGCGCTCGTGAGCGGCCGCCTCGAGCGCCTCCATGAACAGGAAGAAATAAGCGGGTCCGCTGCCGGACAGCGCGGTGACCGTGTCCATTTGAGACTCGTGCTCCACCCAGACGATGGCGCTCACCGCGGCCATGACCATTTCGGCCAATGCGCGATTCGCGGCGCCGACGCTCCTCGGGGCGTACAAGCCCGTTGCGCCGAACCCATTGAGCGCGGGCCGGTTCGGCATGGTTCGGATCACCGGCACGTCCGACCCGAGCCAGCGGGCGAGGGCAGCGTGGGGGATTCCGGCCGCAATGGAGATCACGACGGTCTCTCCGGGACCGAGGCGTATCGCCTGGGTCGCGCCCATGTTGGGCGGGATGCTCGTCCCCGCAATGTGCGGCGCGAGCTCCGTCACCACTCCCCGCATCATCTGCGGCTTGACGGCAAGGATCACCACCTCCGCGTCCTTCACGGCGGCCACGTTGTCTGAGGTCACATGGACTCCGAACGTGCGCGCCAGGCGGTCGCGCTGGTCCGGACTCGGGTCGGCGACGACGATGCGATCGCTAGACAGGCCGCGCCTGGTCAGGCCGCCGATGAGGGCCGCCGCCATGTTGCCGCCGCCGATGAATGCCATCTTGCGAATGTTGTTCATGCCTGCTCCTACGTGAGTCCCGAATCGTTGCTCCCGGGCGTGCGCTCCGCCGCCGCGGCGCGGCCGCCGAACAGCGCCGTGCCGATGCGCACCAGGGTTGCTCCCTCGGCCACTGCCGCCTCGAAATCGCCGCTCATGCCCATCGACAGTGTATCGAGCTTGAGACCCTGCGCGTTCAGGTCGTCGAGCAGCGCCCTCAAACGGGCGAACACCGCGCGCTGTTCTGCTGCGTCGCGCTGCGGCGGCGGCATGCACATCAATCCTCGCAATTTTACCCGCGGCAAATCCCCGATGGCGTGGGCAAGACTCCCGACTTCGGAAGGAGAGATCCCGCCTTTGGCCGGCTCCGGCACGAGCTCCACCTGGATGCAGAGGTTCAAGGGGGCGGCATGGAAGGGTCTCTGTTCCGACAGCCGCCGAGCGATTGCCAGCCGATCGACGCTGTGCACCCAGTCGAAGCGCTGGGCGATGGGGCGGGTCTTGTTCGATTGAACGCCGCCGATGAAGTGCCAGCGCAGCGGCAGGTCGGCCAGGGCGTCCATCTTGGGCAGGGCCTCCTTGAGATAGTTTTCACCGAAATCCGTGACGCCGGCCGTGGCGGCACGCCGGATTGTTTCGGCAGGCTGCGTCTTGGACACGGCCACCAGGGTGACGGCAGCGGGATCCCGGCCGGCGGTCAAGGCCGCCTGACGTATGCGAACTCGAATGTGGCTCACATCGAGGGTCGAATTCTGCGGACTAATTAACATATTGGGTGACGACACCCTCTTATATACTGTCAACGGCTTAAAAGAAGCCGAATTAGGAGCCGTTAATGGCGGTCGATATCGCGCAGCTTCTTGCCTTCGCGGTTAAGAATAACGCGTCGGATCTGCATCTGTCGGCGGGAGTTCCGCCCATGATCCGCGTGGACGGCGACATGAAGCGCGTCAACATGCCGGCGCTCGTGCACAAAGAGGTGCACAGCATGGTGTACGACATCATGAACGACAAGCAGCGCAAGGCATTCGAAGAGTTCTTCGAGACCGACTTTTCGTTCGAGATCCCCAAGCTCGCGCGCTTTCGAGTCAACGCGTTCAACCAGAACCGCGGCGCGGGCGCGGTGTTCCGCAACATCCCTTCCGCCATCCTGACCCTGGACGAATTGAACGCCCCCAAGACGTTCAAGGACCTCTGCATGCTGCCGCGAGGCCTGGTGCTGGTGACCGGGCCGACGGGCTCGGGCAAGTCCACCACGCTCGCCGGGATGGTGAACCATTGCAACGACAACCGTCCGGATCACATTATCACGATCGAGGACCCCATCGAGTTCGTCCATGAGAGCAAGCGCTGCCTCGTGAATCAGCGCGAGGTCCACCGGGATACCCTGGGCTTCAGCGAGGCGCTGCGCTCGGCGCTGCGCGAGGACCCGGATGTGGTGCTGGTCGGCGAAATGCGCGATCTCGAGACCATCCGGCTGGCGCTGACCGCGGCGGAGACCGGCCATCTCGTGTTCGGCACCTTGCACACGAGCTCCGCGGCGAAGACCATCGACCGCATCGTCGACGTCTTCCCGGCGGCGGAGAAGGACATGGTGCGCGCGATGATGTCCGAGAGCTTGCGGGCGGTGATCTCACAGACCTTGATGAAGAAGGTGGGCGGCGGACGTATTGCGGCGCACGAAATCATGATCGGCACCCCTGCCATCCGCAACCTGATCCGCGAGGGCAAGATCGCGCAAATGTACTCGGCGATCCAGACCGGCCAGGGCCAGGGCATGCAGACGCTCGATCAATGCCTGCAGGATCTGGTGCAGAAGGGCGTGGTCAGCCGCGACGAGGCCAAGTACAAAGCCCAGAACAAGGATAGTATTTGATGCGTTTCGCGCGAACCACGACCTTGAGGCGGCGCGCCGGGCGCGCCGGAAGATAAACCCATGGAACGCGAGCAAGCGATACGTCTGATGCAGGATCTGCTCCGCCGCATGGTGGAGAAAAAAGGCTCGGACCTGTTCATTACCGCGGGCTTCCCGCCGGCCATCAAGGTCGATGGCGAGATCCGGCCCCAGTCGGATCGATCGCTCTCCGCGGAGCAATCCGCCGGCCTGGTGCGCGCGATCATGAACGACCGCCAGACCAAGGACTTCGACTCCACCAAGGAGTGCAACTTCGCGATCGCGCCGCCGGGCATCGGCCGGTTCCGCGTCAGCGCGTTCGTCCAGCAGGGCTTCATCGGCGCGGTGGTCCGCACCATCAACGCCAAGATCCCCACCCTCGAGGAGCTGGAGCTTCCGCCCGTGCTCAAGGAGGTCGTGCTCTCGAAGCGCGGCTTCGTGATCATCGTCGGCGGCACCGGCTCGGGCAAGTCGACCACCCTCGCGGCCATGGTCGGCTACCGCAACGAGAAGACCCGCGGCCACATCGTCACGATCGAGGACCCGGTCGAGTACGTGCACGCGCACAAGGGCTGCGTCGTGACCCACCGGGAGGTCGGCGTCGACTGCGACAATTGGCACACGGCCCTGAAGAACACCCTGCGGCAGGCGCCGGACGTGATCCTCATCGGTGAGATCCGCGACCGCGAGACCATGGAATACGGCATTCAATTCGCCGAGACCGGCCACCTGGTGCTCGCCACGCTCCACGCCAACAGCTCGAACCAGGCACTCGACCGCATCATCAATTTCTTCCCGGAAGAGCGCCGCGAGCAGCTTCTCATGGACCTTTCGCTCAACATCCGCGGCCTGATCTCGCAGCGCCTGATCCCGCGCGAGTCCGGCTCGGGCCGCATCGCGGCGATGGAGATCATGCTGGCCTCGCCGCTGATCTCGGACCTGATCTTCAAGGGCGAGGTCGCGAAGATCAAGGACGTCATGTCGCGCTCGAATCGGCTGGGCATGAAGACCTTCGATCAGGCGCTGTTCGAGCTGTACGAGGCGGGCCTCATCTCCTACGAGGACGCGCTGCGCAACGCCGATTCGAAGAACGAGCTGCGCCTGCGCGTCAAGCTCGAGAGCAAGCGGGAGATGAAGAATCCCGAGGACGGCGCACAGTCGCTGCAGATCGTCGAGGAAGAAGAAGGACAGGTGTTCTAGCTCATGTCCGCCTCGCCCGAAATCCCGCCTCAGGTGATGAACACCAAGCCGCTGTTCAAGCTGATGGTCGAGAGAAAAGCTTCGGATTTGTTCTTCACGTGCAATGCCCCGGTCAAGATCAAGATCGAGGGCAAGATCTTTCCCGTCAACAAGCAGATCCTGAGCCCCGAGACCGTGCGCCAGGCGGCGCTCGGCCTGATGACCCAGGAGCAGATCGAGCACTTCAACGAGGAGCTGGAGATCGACTTCGCGATCTCGGAGACCGGGCTCGGGCGATTTCGCGTGAACGTGTTCCACCAGCGCGGCTATCCCGCGATGGTGCTGCGCTACATCACCGCGGAGATGCCCCGGCTCGAGGATCTCGGCATGCCGGACATCTTGAAGGATCTGGTCATGCTGAAGCGCGGCCTGATCCTCATGGTCGGGGCGGCCGGATCGGGCAAGTCGACCACGCTGGCGTCGATGATCAACTACCGCAACGAGATCTCGTCGGATCACATCCTCACCATCGAGGATCCGATCGAGTTCCTGCACACCAACAAGAAGTCCATCGTCAATCAGCGCGAGGTCGGGCTCGATACCAAGTCGTTTTCCCGGGCGCTCCGGAGCGCGGTGCGGTCCGCGCCGGACGTGATCCTGGTGGGCGAGATCCGCGATCGCGAGACCATGGACGCGGCGTTGGCACTGGCGGGCACGGGGCATCTGTGCATCGCGACACTGCACGCCAACAACTGCGCCGAGACGCTCGATCGCATCATCAACATGTTCCCGCGGGATCAGCACACGCAGATCTTCCTGGATCTGTCGCAGTACCTGCGCGCCATCCTGTCGCAGCGGCTGGTCATGACCAAGGCCGGATCCCGGGTGGCGGCCTGCGAGGTCATGGTCAACACGCCGCACATATCGGAGCTCATCAAGAAGGGCGACGTCGTGGGTGTGAAGGAGGCGATCCGCAGCGGCACGGAGCGCGGCATGCTGAGCTTCGATACGGCGCTCTACAACCTCGTGCGCGAGGGCAAGATCGAGCTCGAGGAAGCCTTGTCGACCGCCGATTCGCGCACCAACCTCGAGGCCAAGATCAACTTCGGCTGATTGGGAAAGTCGAAGCGCTCCAGATTTCCTTCGAATTCCCGGCTGCACACGTCCCAGCCCGATCGCAGCGCGCGCTCGCGGCAACCGCGCGGCTCGACCTCGAGCGCGCGCCGTGCCGCGGCCGCAAGATCTGCGTCGAGCGCGCCGGTGAGCCCTTCCTCGATCACATCGATGGGTCCCGTGACCGGATACGCGGCCACGGGCACTGCGCAGGCCATCGCCTCCAGGTTGACGAGGCCGAAGGTGTCGGTGCGGCTCGGAAACACCATGACATCGGCGGCCGCGAGATGGTTGGCGAGATCCTCGCCGAATTTATATCCCGCGAACGTCACGTGCGGGTAATGCCGCTCGAGCCGTGCGCGCTCCGGCCCGTCGCCGATCACGATCTTGCCGCCGGCCCACTCCATGTCCAGGAACGCCTCGACGTTCTTCTCGACCGCAACGCGCCCGACGTACGCGGCGAGCGGCCGCGGCAGGTCGAGAAAGCTCTTGGCGCGAGGGTGGAACAGGTCGGTGTCGACGCCGCGCCGCCAGCTCGCGAGATTGCGGAAGCCGCGCGCGGCAAGCTCGCCGCGCAGCGTCGCCGTGCTCACCATGCAGCGCACGCCGGCCGAGTGGAACCAGCGCAGCGCGCCGTAGGAGACGCTCAGGGGAATCGGCGCGCGCGCCCGCAGGTACTGCGGGAACTGGGTATGGTACGAGGTCGTGAAGCGGATGCCGGAGCGCCGGCAGAAGCGCCGCGCCGCGGTGCCGAGCGGCCCCTCGGTCGCGATGTGCAGCGCCTGCGGCTGAAAGGCGACGATCGCGCGCTCGACGCCCCGATACGGCCAAAGGGACAGACGGATCTCGGGATAGGTCGGACAGGGGATGCTGCGAAAGTCGCGCGGCGTGACCATGCGTACCTCGTGGCCGAAGCGGCCGAGCCATGCCGCGGTCTGGGCCAGGGTGCTCACCACGCCGTTGGTTTGCGGAAACCACGCGTCCGTGACGATCATGATCCTCATGTTGCCGCAAGATGACATGCGGCCATGACGGTACGATGACCACGGACTGAAGCATTCTTTGCAACTCAACGGCAAGTGCCGTTTTCGTGACGCCGTGCCGACGGCTTGTCATAGGCTTGTAACGAAAATCCTATATTTGATTCACCGCGGGCGGTTGCCCCATTTTTTGAAGGAAAAGACATGCAAAAGTTTCTGGCCGAACTGAGGACACAGCGCTGGGACGACCATCGGTACTACCACCACAGCCGCATCAATCAGTCGCTGCATCTCCTGAGCGCGCTGAGCTTCATCGTGGCTTACGCGACGGTGTTCATCGACCCGGTGAAGTCGGCGCTGATCGGGTGGCTCGTGTCCATGGTCAGCCGGCAGTCCGGGCACTTTTTCTTCGAGCCCAAGGGCTATGACCGGGTCAACCACGCCACCCACGAGCACAAGGAGGCCATCAAGGTCGGCTACAACCTGCGCCGCAAGGTGATCCTGCATCTGGTCTGGGCGCTGGCGCCGGTGACTCTGCTGGTCGATCCCACGTTCTTCGGGGTGTTCCACGCTCACGGCAGCGCGCAATTCGTGCGGCATGTCGGCGAGATCTGGCTGGTCGTCGGCGTCGGTGCGTTGATTTTCCGCACCGTGCATTTGTTCTTCCTGCGCGACGTTCAGACCGGACTGGTGTGGCTCACCAAGATCGTCACCGATCCGTTCCACGACGTGAAGATCTATTCGAAGGCCCCGCTCTATCTGCTGCGCGGCGAGCTCATCGATCCGATGGGCGAGGTCGGGCCGGAGCCCCACCGCGCCTGAAGCATCTCCTTGAGCACGCGGCGTCTGATGGCCCTGGCCGTCAGGGAAGGCTCCGACCACCACCAGCCGCCGCGTTGCATTTCCCGCGCCGCCGCCAGCATCCGATCCGCGACCTCGGCGAAATCCTCGTCGCCGTAGTTCAGGCTGAAGATCAGCCGGCCCGTGCCCACCCAGCTCAAGGCGAGCCCCTGCGCGCGCAGGTAGTACTGATACATCCAGTGATAACGCGAGGGCTTGGTGTAGTGGATCATCCAGATCGTCGACAGGTTCGCGACGCGCACCGGCAACCCCTCGGCCGCGAGCCGCGCGTTCAGCGCGCCCGCACGGGCATTCCAGACCGGGTCGAGATCGCGATAGAGCGCGGCCACCTCGGGCGTCCCCAGCCGCTGCAGGAACTCATGCATCGCGCCCATCACGTAGGGGTGCGAGTTGAAGGTGCCGCGCGCGAAGCAGATGTCCGCGGGCCGCTCCTCGCGGAAGCGGCGCATCAGCTTGCGCGGGCCGCAGAGCACCCCCACGGGCAGGCCGCCGGCGACGGTCTTGCCGTAGGTGACCATGTCGGCACGCACGCCGAAATATTCCTGAGCCCCGCCGGGCGCCAGCCGGAAGCCGACGAACACCTCGTCGAAGATCAGCACGATACCGCGGCGCGTGCAGGTCTCGCGCAGACGCCGGAGCCACGCGGCATACGCTTCGCGGTCGAAGTGCGCGCGGCGCGCGCCGTCGATCAGGGTCGAGTCTCCCGGCGCCGCGGCGTTGGGGTGCATCGACTGAATGGGATTGACCATCACGCAGGCGATGTCGCGCCGGGTGTCGAGCACGCGCAGCGCCGCATCGCTCATGTCGTTCAACGTGTATGTCTCGCGCGCGGTCAGAGGATTGCCCACGCCGGGCTGAACGTCGCCCCACCAGCCATGATAGGCCCCGCAGAAGCGCACCACATGCGTGCGCGCCGTGTGATAGCGCGCCAGCCGGACGGCCTGCATCACCGCCTCGGTGCCGGACATGTGGAAGGAGACTTCGTCCATGCCCGAGATCTCGGTCAGCCGCCGCACGTTGTAGGCCGTCACCGGATGCAGGGCCCCGAGCACCGGCCCGAGGTCCCGGACGCGCTCGCTGCCGCGAGCGATGCAGTCCTTGTAGAAATCGTAGCCGAATACGTTCACGCCGTAGGAGCCGGTCAGGTCGTAGAGCCGGTTCCCGTCGAGGTCGGTCACGCAGACACCGGACGAGGATTCGACGAAGCCCCCTCCCTTGAGGTGCCGCCTCACCAAAGCGCCGAACTGGAACGGCACGCGATAGCGCGACGTGAATTGCAGATCGGAGATCGAGCCCGCGATCGCGTCGGTTTGGGCCGCCGACCTCTTGAAGCGCTCGGCGTAGAGCGCCGCAAGGCGCATGAAGGCGCCGTGCCTTGCCGCCGCGATCTCCTCCGGCGCGCCGTCGGCGCGGAAGAACGTGGCCTCGTCATACTCGTAGAACGGCACCCAACCGGCGAAGCGCCGCGCCATGCGCGCGTGACCGGCCAGGGAACGATGCTTGGCCCTCGACAGCTGCAGCCGGACGTACAGCTTGCGCGCGAGGGCGACGGCGATGACCGCGCCGCCGAGGTACGGGAGAATGTCGGTTATGGTGCTAATTGGCGGTTTCCCAAGGGTTTTTCGACGGCGCCACTCTATTGCAGGACGATGACATTACGATGAACCTGCTCGGTCGCATGCTCGGCCAGGGAGATGTCAACTTCCTGCTCACGAACCGCATCCCGCGCGGCCTCACCACCCGCCTCATGGGGCGCTTGAGCCGCATCGAGTCGCCCTGGCTCACGACGGCGGCGATCGCGGTGTGGAGACTGTTCACCGAGCTCGATCTGAGCGAAGCCAGGGAGCAACGCTTCCGCAGCGTGCATGACTGCTTCACCCGCGAGCTCAAGAAGGGCGCGCGGCCCATCGACCCCGACCCCGCGCATCTCGTCAGCCCGTGCGACGCGCTGGTGGGTGCGCATGGCACCGTCGAATCCGGCACCGTGCTGCAGGCCAAGGGCTTTCCCTATCCGCTCGCCGAGCTGCTCTGCGACCGCGACCTCGTGAGGTACTACGAAGGCGGCAGCTACGTCACCCTGCGCCTCACTTCCGCCATGTACCACCGCTTTCACGCGCCCGCGGACTGTCGCGTGGAGCAGGTGACCTACGTGTCCGGGGACGTCTGGAATGTGAACCCGAGCGCGCTCGCCCGGGTCGAGCGCCTGTTCTGCAAGAACGAGCGTGCCGTCATCCGCTGCCGGCTCGCCTCGGGGGAGCTCATGACGCTCGTGCCCGTGGCCGCGATCCTGGTCGCGAGCATCCGCCTCAAGTTCCTGGACGTGCTGCTGAACCTGCGCTACCGCGGCCCCAACGTCATTCCTTGCGATGCGCGGGTGAGCAAGGGCGAGGAGATGGGGTGGTTCGAGCACGGCTCAACCATGATCGTGTTCCTGCCGAAGGGAATCGAGCTCTCGAGCAAGGGCTTCGAGAACGGCAAGATCAAGGTCGGCGAGTCATTGGCCCGGTTCGGGTGATGCGTTGACCCTCCACCGGCGCCCTCTGACTCCGGGTCCCCCTTCCCGCCCGGGTAAGAGCTATTCGGTGACTGCTACCGGTAAATGGTCTATTGACCGCAATTAGACCGACCGTCATTAGGCGGCCGGACATTGTTCGTCGGCCCCCTTACCGGTAGCAGTCACCGACTAGCTCTTACCCGGGCGGGAGGGGGACCCGGAGTCACAGGGCGGCGAGGCATTGGCTCACCGAGAAACGGATCCAAGTCGGTCATCGATGCTTGACGCCGACGCTCCCGGCTGACTGCTCGACGACGAGGAGAGAGCTTCTAGGCCCCGAGGCTGCGGCAACGCGCACCCGCCACCGCCGCTCTCCAACTCCGGGTCCCCCCTCCGGTCCCAGTCAAAGCTATTCGGTGACTGCTTCCGGTAGGGGGTCCGACGGACGTTGTCCGGCCGCCGAGTGACACTCGGTCCATCCGCGGTCACGAGGCCCCTACCGGGAGCAGTCACCGAATAGCTTTGATTGGGACCGGAGGGGGGACCCGGAGTTAGAGAGGGCGGCGGTGACGGGTGAGCGTTGCCGCGATCGAGGCCAGGACTGCCATGCGGACGGCGACCCCGTTGTTGACCTGCTCGCGGATCACCGAACGCGGGCCGTCGGCGACCTCGGAGGCGATCTCGACCCCGCGGTTCATCGGCCCGGGGTGCATGACCAGCACGCTCGGCGCGGCGAGCTTCAGGCGCTTGGCGTCGAGCCCGTATTCGCGAAAATAGGCGGCGTCGTCCAGCGCGGCGCGCTCCGCCATGCGCTCCTTTTGAATGCGCAGCATCATCACCACGTCGGCGCCCGCGATGCCGTCCTCCATGCGCGTGAAGCGCTGCGCGCCGCGGAATTCGCCCTCCTCGGGCTGCAGCGCCTCGGGTCCGACCAGGCGCAGGTCCGTGGCGCCGAGCGTCGTGAGGGCCTGGTGCGCCGAGCGTGCGACGCGCGAGTGCTTGATGTCGCCGACGATCGCGATCTTGAGGCCGGCGAAGCGGCGCTTGTGCGTGCGGATGGTGAGCGCGTCCAGCAGTCCCTGCGTGGGGTGGGACACATGGGCTTCGCCCGCGCTGATCACGGCAACGTGCGGCGCCACGTGGTCGATGAGGAACTCCGGCATGCCGGGCTCGGAGTCGCGGATCACGAACACGTCGGTATTCATGGCTTCCAGCGTATAAATGGTGTCGAGCATGCTCTCACCCTTGGCGCGTGAGCTCGAGTGCAGGTCGAGGTTCAGGACGTGAGCGCCCAGCCGCCGGCTGGCGAGGTCGAACGATGCGCGCGTGCGGGTGCTCGGCTCGAAGAACAGGTTCGCGACCGTGACGCCGGCGAGCTCGCGGCCCTCGTAGGCGGGTTGTCCCGGAATCCGCCGGTAGGCTTCGGCGCGGTCCAGGATGGAGACCAGCGCATCGCGGCTCAGTCCTTCCAGGGTCATGAGGTGGCGCAGGCCACCGGCGCTATCTTGTTGTGAACGCATCGCGCCTCATTTCTCGTCGCCGAGCCATCGATCCAGGATGACGCACGCCGCTGCGGCATCGACATCCGCCTTGGCGACGCGCCGCCGCATCCGGCCGGATTGGCGTGCGGTCTTCAGCCGCGCTTCGGCCTCGCGCGAGGAATAGCGCTCATCCACCAGCGCGATCTCCAAACCGTAACGTCGGGCCAGCTCGGCGGCGAACCTGCGCGCGGCGGTCGCGGTGGAGCTCTCGGATCCGTCGGCATTATACGGCAGCCCGACCACCGCAAGGGCCGGCTTCAGCTCCGCGAGCAGCTTGTCGAGATCCTCCCAGCGCGGAGACCCGCCGCTCGCCAGGATGACCGACAGCGGCGTCGCCGATCGCGTCAAGGTATTGCCCGACGCGACGCCGATCCTGCGCAATCCGAAATCGAACGCGACGACGATACGGGGAGCGGCGAGCGCCGAGCCCGATGGCTCAGGCATTCCCGCAGTCCCGGGTGCCAGGCTCAGGCATTGCCGCTCAGGGTGCTGATGCGCGACAGCTCGACTCCGAGCAGGCGACCGGCGGCTTCCCAGCGCGATTCGAACGGCAGGTCGAAGATCAGCACGGGATCGACCGGCGCATTCAGCCATACGTTGGCGCGGATCTCCTGCTCGAGCTGGCCGCCGTCCCAGCCGGCATAGCCCAGCGCGACCATCGCCTCCTGCGGCCCCTCGCCCCGCGCGATCGCCGCGAGGATGTCCCGCGAGGTGGTGACGTGGATGGCATCGGACACCTTGAGGGTCGAGTCCCAGGCACCCCCGGCCCGGTGCACCACGAAACCGCGGTCGGTCTGCATGGGGCCGCCGCGCAGGACCGGGCGCTCGCGCAAAGGGTTGGTGTCGATCTCGATTTCCAGCTGCTCGAAGATCTCGCCCATGCGCATGGGCAGGGGCTTGTTGACGATGAGACCGAGCGCGCCCTTGGAGCTGTGGTCGCAGATCAGCGCGACGGTTTGAGTGAAATTCGGGTCGCCCATCGCCGGCATGGCGATCAACAGTTGATTGGTCAGGTAGCCCGATTCGTTAATGGCCCTGCTCCGGGAAGTAAACGCTGGTGCCCTCCGAGGCTCCGTTCAGGAATTCCCATTCGTATGCAATGCGTATTTGATCATGCTTTGCCGTCAGCTCGCTCGGAAACGGGTCGAAAGGCGCGGCGAGCTTGAGGATGCGCAGCGCCGCCTCATCGATCTCGATGAAGCCGCTGGTGTGCTTGATCTCGGAATCCAGCAGGCGGCCGTCCGCGCCGATGATCACCTCGACCACCGGCGTCCCCGACAGGTGCCGCCGCCGGGCGGCATCCGGAAAGTTCACGGTCCCGACCCGCTCGATCTTGCGCCGCCAGCTGTCCAGGTACGCGGCCACGTCCGATTGGCGGGTGTCGGCTGCGATCCACAGCGCACTCTTGGTCTCCCCGCGCATGCGCAGCTCCACCCCGTCGTCATTCGGGGCCATGCCGAGATCGGGCCGCTTCTCGAGCAGCAGCGGCGGCTGCGCGACCTGCTTGGGGGTCCCGGCCGAAGCGAAGTAGAGGATCTGATGCGCCGGACGCTGGCTCGCGATCAGCTCGTCGTCGCCGGCGTCGGCGCCCGAGACCTGCGCGGCGAGACCCTCGCCGCCCGGCACGCCCGGCCGATCGAGGGGGCTCAGCGAGGACTTGGGGATGAGCGTGCGGTCGCGCGCTGCCGTGTTCCCCGACCCGAGCTGGGTGCGCTCGGACAGATACTGCGCATGGGGATTCTGGGCGGCCGCAGGCACCTGGTCGTTGACCAGCACGACCTGCAGCTCCGCATCGGAATCGTGGAGATTGGATCGCGGAGCGGAGAATGTGACTCCGAGGATCACGATGCCGTGGAACAGCGCCGCCAGAAAGCACGTGGTGAGCATCCGGTCGCTCGGCGGCGGCAGGCGGGTGCCGAGCACGTCCGCGGCTTCGAAGGGCTCGGGCGTCACGCGTCTTCCAGCGAGCTCTGAATGGCGTCCATCAACATGCCGCCTATGTCCAAGTCATGCTTCTTGTTCAATTCGCGGATACCGGTGGGGCTCGTGACGTTGATCTCGGTAACGTATTCGCCGATCACATCGAGACCCACGAACAACATGCCCAGTTCCTTGAGCTTGGGCCCTATCCGGGAGCAGAGCCACCGGTCACGGTCGTTGAGCGGCCGGCTCTCGGCGCGTGCCCCGGCGGCCAGGTTCCCACGGTTATCGTCGGGCAGCGGCACCCGCTTCAGGACGAAAGGCACCGGGCGGCCGTCGACGAGGATCACGCGGCAGTCCCCCGCGGCCACGATCTCGGGCAGGTATCGCTGCACGATCGCGAAGCGGGTGCCATAGCCCGTCAGCGACTCGAACACCACGTTGCGGTTCTTGTCGCCCTGCTCGAGCACGAAGATCGATTTGCCGCCCATGCCGTCCAGCGGCTTGCACACCACCTTGCCGTGCTCCCGGAGGAACTCGCCCATGTCGTGCATGTCGCGGGTGATCAATGTCGGTGCGCAGCATTCGGGGAACCAGGCCGTGTAGACCTTCTCGTTGATGTCGCGCAAGCCCTGCGGCTTGTTGACCACCTTGGCGCCCTGTTCCGCGGCGCGGTCTAGAATGTAGGTGGTGTAGATGTACTCGGTGTCGAATGGCGGGTCCTTGCGCATCAAGATCACGTCGAAATCGCCCAGCTTGGCGGCTTTGTGCTCGCCGCGGGTGAACCACACGGTCAGGTCGTCGGCGACGTCGATCGGGGCGAGCCGGCCCCAGGCCACGCCGTCGCGCAGCCAGAGATGCCGCTGCTCGGCGTAGAAGATCTCCCAGCCTCGCGCCTGCGCCGCGAGCAGGATGGCCAGGGTCGAGTCCTTGGACGGCTTGATCGATTCGATCGGGTCCATCACCACGACCAGACGGGACCGGGAGGGCATGCTCATTGCGCAACGAATCCAGATGAGAAACGCAGAACCTGAAGTCTAGCGGCATCGGAGTCCGGTGCACGAGGTATCGGCCCCGCCCATCTTCCGAAAACTGTGAACCACACCACCGTTGTTTGCGGCTGCTTGCGCCGAAATGTCGGCCCCGTACCGTGGCTTGCGAGGCCTGGATATGTTAAAAAGCCACGAGATTCCAGCACCTACGCGCGCATTGCCAGAGGTTCCGTCCAAGGGCAAATCCATGGAGACCATGACCACCACGGCCAAGCCGAAACTGACGGGACTCAAGGTCCTGGTGATAGACGACAGCAAGACCATCCGGCGCACCGCGGAAACCCTGCTCACCAAGGAAGGCTGCGAAGTATTCACCGCCGTCGATGGGTTCGACGCCCTCTCCAAGATCGCCGATCATCAGCCGGACATCGTGTTCGTGGATATCATGATGCCGCGGCTCGACGGCTACCAGACGTGCTCGCTGATCAAGCACAACAAGGTGTTCAAGCAGATCCCGGTGATCATGCTGTCCAGCAAGGACGGCTTGTTCGACCGCGCGCGGGGCCGGATCGTCGGCTCGGAGCATTATTTGACGAAGCCGTTCACGAAGGACGAGTTGCTGGGCGCAATTGAAGCGCACGTCGGCAAATAAGGGGGAAGGGGCATGGCATTGATCCTCATCATCGACGATTCGCCCACCGAGGTGTTCGTCATGCAGAAGGCGCTCGAGAAGCACGGCTTCAAGACCGCCTCCGCGGAGAACGGCGAGGAAGGCATCCGCAAAGCCAAGGCCATGAAGCCCGACCTCATTTTCATGGACATCGTCATGCCCGGCGTCAACGGCTATCAGGCGACGCGCACGCTGATCAACGATCCCGAGACCAGCCTGATACCCATCATCATGGTGACCACCAAGGGTCAGGAGACGGACAAGGTGTGGGGTTTGCGCCAGGGGGCCGTGGACTACCTGGTCAAGCCCGTGTCGGCGCAGGCGTTGGTCGAGAAGGCACAGGCCGCGCTGGCGGTATGACTTCTTCCAGTGGGTCCGAAACCAGCCTGCGGAGCTTGCGCGACCGCCCATTCGAGCTGCTCAAGGAGCTGGAGAAGCGCAGCCGCGCCGTCACGGCGGGCGCTGCGCCCGAGTCCAGCGTCGGTCCCGAATGGGTCGGCGTCGCCTTTCGCATGGGGGGCGAGACCTTTCTGGTGGCGCGAGAGGAGACCCGGGAGGTCCTCGGGTATCCTCAGGCCGTGACCCGCATTCCGGGGTCCAAGACGTGGGTCAAGGGGCTTGCCAACGTTCGTGGGCAGCTCTTGCCCATGCTCGACCTGCGGCAATTTCTGGGCAGCGGCTCGACCACGGCGGGGCGCAATACGCGCGTGATCGTGGTAAACCATCGGGATATTCCGGCGGGGCTCATGGTGGACGAGGTCCTGGGCTTCCGGCGGTTCGCCGAGAACGAATTCAGCGCCGAGGCACCCCCGACGGTGATCCGGTGTGATAGTTATCTGGCGGGAGCATTTCGCCGGGGCGGGGAGGTTTGGCCGGTGCTGAGCTTGAAGAGCTTGGTCGAGAGCCAGAGCTTCCTGCAGGCAGCGAGCTGAGAAGATAATGAGCACGCGAAACGAGACGGTCTCTCAGTCGAAGTTGCTGTGGGTGTTGGCGGCGCTGATCGTCGGCTGTCTCGCCGCGGCGGCGGCCCTGACCTGGCTGACGACGGGCGCCGTCGGCGCGAGCTCCTCGGTCGCGGATCTCTCCATCGTCGTGCAACGAATCCCCTTCGAGGCCGAGAATGCGCTGCGCGGCGAGGCCGGCGACTTCGACGCTCTCGCCCGGAGCGCGGCGCGCCTCAAGACCTTGCGCGGTGCGGCGGCGGGCGCCGGCGCGGCGCGCGAGTCCGCGAAGGTCGCGGGCGACCTCAACAAGATGAGCGACGGCGTGGCCACGGTGCTGGAGGCGCGCAGCGCCGTCGACGCGATCAAGGCGTCGAATCAGGAGGCCCGTGATCTGGCCCCCAAGCTCTTGTCCGAGCTCGGCGACCTGGCGAGCGCGGTCGGGGTTCAGAAGCTCGAGGGCATGAGCCGCACGCTCGAGCGCTTCGAGCTCATGGTTCAGCGCATTCAGCAGGACTTGAACGGCATGACCACCGGGGTGAGCGATGCCGCGCCGGCCGCGCAGCGCCTCGCCGACAGCCTGGAGTTCCTGAACCAGGTCATGCGCGGGCTGTCGGGCGAGGAATCGGGCATGGCGCTGACGCGCGTCACCGGGCCCGATGCCGAGCAGCGCTTGAAGACCGTCGTGGCACGCAACCAGCAATACGGCACCAGCGTGCGCAAGGCCATCGGCGCCGCCGAGGCCTTGTCCAAGGCACAAGTTGCCGCGCGGACGCTGCCTGGGCTGGGCACCGGTCTTGCGAGCGCGCTCGGCGATGCCGCGCAGCCGCGCGGGGGGGGCACGAGCTACAAGCCCGTGATCCTGGGTCTCCTCGGCTTCTCGGCCCTGCTGCTGGCCGCGCTCTGCGCGGCTTATTTGAAGTCGGTCAATTCGCGCCGCACCAGCGAGCAGCGCGTGCGCGAGAACGAGCGAAACCAGGAAGCCATCCTGCGGCTGCTCGATGAGCTCTCGAGCCTCGCCGACGGCGACCTGACCGTGCAGGCCACGGTCACCGAGGACATCACCGGCGCCATCGCGGATTCGATCAACTATGCCATCGAGGCGCTGCGCGAGCTGGTGGCGACCATCAACGACAGTGCGATTCAGCTCGAGGGAGCCACCAAGCAGACGCAAGGAGCGGCGGCGCACATGGCGCGGGCCTCGGGCGCCCAATCCCGTCAGATCTCCTCGGCCAGCGAATCGATGGCGGAGATGGCGGCCTCGATCGAGGAGGTTTCCGGGAATTCCGAGCGCTGCTCGGACGTAGCCCGGCATTCGGTCGACATCGCCCACAAGGGCGGCGATGCGGTCCGCCGCACCATCGACGGCATGAACACCATCCGGGAGACCATCCAGGAGACCAGCAAGCGCATCAAGCGCCTGGGCGAAAGCTCGCAGGAGATCGGCAACATCGTCGAGCTGATCAACGACATCGCCGAGCAGACCAACATTCTCGCGCTGAACGCCTCCATCCAGGCGTCGATGGCCGGAGAGGCCGGCCGCGGTTTCGCCGTGGTGGCGGACGAGGTGCAGCGTCTCGCCGAGCGCGCCGCCAATGCCACCAAGCAGATCGAGGTGCTGGTGCGCACCATCCAGACCGACACGAACGAGGCGGTGGTCTCGATGGAGCGCAGCACGACCGACGTGGTCGGCGGTGCGTTGCTGGCGGAGAATGCGGGCGCCGCGCTCGAGGAGATCGAGCAGGTCTCGAATCAGATCGCGAGCCTGGTGCAGAACATCTCGGCGAGCGCGCGCCAGCAGGCGATCGCCTCGGGCAACATCTCCAAGAACATGCAGGTGGTGCGCGAGATCTCCACCCAGACGGCCGAGGGCACCACGGCCACCTCGACCTCGATCGCGAAGCTGGCCGCGCTGTCGGCCCAGCTGCGCAAATCCGTGGCCGGCTTCCGGCTGCCGGACTACGGCGGCGGCACCACCACGATCGGCAGCTCCTCCGCGCGCCTGCCGGCGCTGAACGATGCGGTGAGCCCCGCGCCCGCGGGCGGTACGAGCAACAATCCGGGAAGCACGGGCAAGATGCGCAAGGCCAGCGGATTCGGCGCCTGAAGCTCGAAGCCGTTCCGGTATGACCGACCTCAGCTCTCAAACGCTGCACATCGTCGCCAAGGAATTGGCGGTGACGCTCACCGATGCGCGCGCCTCGCTCGAAGGGTACGCCGAGCGGCCGGATCAGCGCGCGCTGCTCGAGAAGTGCGCGGACCTGCTGCACTCCGCGCACGGCGCCCTGCGCCTGGTGGAGGTCTACGGCGCCGCCTTGCTCGCCGAGGAGATGGAGCACGTCACCCGGTACCTGCTCACCTCCGACGGCGATCAGAAGCGGCACGTCGACGGACTCGACGCGCTCATGCGTGCCATGGTGCAGCTGCCGACGTATCTCGAGCGGGTGCTGTCGGGCGGGCGCGACCTGGCCCTCGTGCTGCTGCCGCTGCTCAACGACCTGCGCTCGGTGCGTGGCAGCCCACTGCTGTCGGAAGGTACGCTGCTGCTCCTCAATCTGAAGTCCGATCAGCCGGCGCAGCCGCTCGTGCCGCGTCAAGACGAGCAGGCCATCTCCGTGGTGCAGTGGGCGCGCCGCTTGCGGCCGCGCTTCCAGATCGGCCTGCTCGGCTACATCCGCGGCGAGCGCCCGGTGCAGAACCTCGAGATCCTGGCGAAGGTGGCCGAGAAGCTCGAGCAGGTGGCGACCACGCAGCCCGTGTTCCAACTCTGGTGGGTGGTCGGCGCGGTGCTCGAGGGCGTGCGCGCCAACGGCCTGGAGGGCAGCGCGACGCTGAAGCGGCTGCTCGGCCAGGCGGACCGGCAGATCAAGCTGCTTTACGAGCTGGGCGAGGCGCGCTACTGCGAGGAGCCGCCGGTCGATCTGCTCAACAATCTGCTGTATTACGTGGCCCGCGCCACGACCGGCGGCGGACGCATCGCGGCCGTGCGCGCCTCGTTCAAGCTCGCAGAGCTCCTGCCGGTCGACGATTCCATCGAGCACGAGCGCGAGAGCCTCTCGGCGCCGAGCGTCAAGCTCATGCGCACCGTCGCGGCCGCGATCAAGGAGGACCTCTCCAAGGTCAAGGACGTCCTCGATATCTTCGTGCGCCGCGGCGGCGGGCGCAGCGATGAGCTCATGCCGCAGCTCGAGCTGCTCAAGAAGATCAGCGATACGCTCGGGGTGCTCGGACTCGGCGAGCTCAGACAGCGCGTGCAGGATGAGATCGGCGAGCTCTCGAGCCTGGTGAGCGAGGGGCGGACCCCGCCCGAGGAGTCCTTGATCCGGGTGGCCGGCGTGCTGCTCTCGGTCGAGGACAGCCTGGACGACCAGCTGGTGCGCCTGATCCTGCCGGCGGCTGCCGCATCCGAGGCTGCCGAGGCTCCGGCACCGCAGGACCTCGAGTTCCGTCTGGTCAGCGAGGCGGTGCTGCGCGAGTGCATCGTCAACCTGGCGCGCATCAAGGAAGCCGTCTCCCTCGCGGTGCAAAGGCCGGGCGACCTGCCGGCCCAGGGCTTTGACAACGTGCCGCAGCTGCTGCGCGGCATCACCGCGGGCCTGCTCATGCTCGGCAAGGGCCGTGCGGTCGAGATCATGGATGCGATCGGGATGGAGGTGCGCAAGCTGATCGAGCCGGGCGCGCCGGCAGCTGATCCCACCCGGCTGGAGCGCGTCGCCGACGCCATCGTCAGCATCGAGTACTACATGGAGACGCTGCAGAGCGGGCGCGCCGATCCCTGGTACATGCTCGACAACGCCGAGATGTGCATCAAGACCCTGGCGAGGGATGCCTCCGCACGCGTTCCCGCCCTCGGCATCACGGCGGAGGACGCGGCCAAAACACTCAAGATCGATCCGATCCAGACGATCGCGCTGGAGTCCGCCAGGCAGACGCGGGTGGCAGAGGCGTCCGCCGCCGCGGCGCCGCCGGCGCCCCCGCCTGCCGCCGTGGTCGAGCCCGTCGATCCGCAATTCCTCGAGCTGTTCATCGAGGAGGCGAAGGAGGAGATCGCCTCCGTGCAGCGCGCGTTCCCGCAGTGGGATCAGAATCCCATGGATGTGGAGCCGCTGACCCTCATGCGGCGCAGCTTCCATACCTTGAAGGGCAGCGGCCGAATGGTGGGCGCGCGCAGCATCGCGGAGTTCGCCTGGTCCATCGAGAACCTGCTGAACCGCGTCCTCGACAAGACTCTGTCGCGCACGCCCGGCATGATGGCTCTGCTCAGGAGCGCGGTGGCCGTGCTGCCGCAGCTCGTCGAGGAGCTGGAGAGCGGGCGGCCGAGCACCGTTGCGATCGAGCCCCTGATGGCGCGCGCGTTCGCGTACGCGGACGGCCGGGACCCCGAGCAGGCGCCGGAATCGCCGACGATCGCGACCCACGCGCCGCTGCGCGCGGTTGCGCCGGCGGCGCCGGCGATGGACCCGGCGCTGCACGAGATCTACAGCAAGGAGACTTCCAGCCATCTCGCGGAGATCCGTGATTACCTTGCCAAGCGCAGCGGCCTGCCGGGCCCGCACGAGCTGCCGGAGTCGGTGTTCCGCGCCATCCACACCTTGAGCGGCAGCTCCAAGATGGCGGAAGCGCGCCATGGCATCCGCGTCACCGAACCGCTCAACCGGGTGATGCGCAAGGTGTTCGACAGCGGTCACGGGCTGTCCGACGAGGGCCTGGCCACGCTCGATGACGCGGTCGGAGCGATCGACAACGTGGTTTCGCACATCAACGAGTCGACCGCGTTCTTCACCGATCAGCCCCGCTTGATCCAGCGGCTCGAGGAGGTCGAGGCCGAGCTGGATGCCGCACTCGAGCGCGAGGCACGCGAGCGCGAAGCCAGCGAGGCGAGCGCGTCCGCCATCCTTCCCGCGTTGTCCGAGGGCGCGTTCGCGACTCCGCCCGCGGCCGCCGAGCCCGAGCTCCCCGCCCGGGTGCTCGATGAGCCCCGGCAGACCGAGCCTCCGGCTGCGCCTGTCGAAGAGCGTTGGCACGCGGAACCCCCAGTGCCGCCTGCCGAGGAGCGTTGGCACGCGGAACCCCAGGTGCCGTCTGCCGGAGAGCGTTGGCACGTGGAACCCCCAGTGCCGGTTGCCGAGGAGCCTCCGTACGCTGAACCCCTCGTGCCGGTTGCCGGGGCGGCTCCGCACGCCGAACCCCTCGTTCCGGTCGCCGGGGAGCCTCGGCACCTCGAACCGCCGGTGCCGGCCGCCGCGGAGGCTCGACACTTCGAGCCTTCGGTGTCAGCCGAAGCGGCGCCCTCGCCGGAGACCGCGGAGCTCGAGCCGGAGCCACAGTCCGAGCCGGAGCCGGCGGAGGCCGTTGCGCCGGAGCCCGCCGAGGAGTTCGACCACGAGATCGCCAACATTTACTGTGAGGAAGCGACCGAGCTGCTGGAGGCCGCGGAGGGATCGCTGACCGCCTGGAACGGCGACCGCAAGGACAAGCAGCGGGTCGCCGAGCTGCAGCGCCAGTTGCACACACTGAAGGGCGGCGCGCGCATGGCGGGAATCGGCGCCATGGGGAATCTGAGCCACGAGCTCGAGACCCTGGTCATTCAGATCGACGGCGGCCACGTCGCCGCCGACGATGCCGCCATGGCAGTCATGCAGGCGAGTCTCGATGAGCTCGGACGCATGCGTGACATGGTCAGCCAGGGAATCATGCCGCAGGGCGCGACGGCCATGATCAGCCAGATCCGAGCGCTTGCCGCCGGTCAAGCGCTCGCGCCGGTACCGGCCCCGGTGCCCGCACCCGCGGCGCCCACGAGCGCCCAGAGCCTCGATCCCGGCCGCGAGGCGTTCTCCGCCGCGGCGGCGGGGGGCGGACCCGTGACCGGCGGTGCCTCCATCGCCCCTCCAGCCCCCGCTGCGCCGGCCTCCTCGGAGGCTGCGGCCGCACCCGTGCCGGCGTCGACGCCCGAATGGTCCGCGACGCCCGGCGAGCCGGCCGTCACGGATGCGTCGCCGTCGATCTCATTGATTCGCCCGGCTTTCGCCGATGAGGCCGCGGCCGCCGGCGACGATGCGACGGCCGGGAGCCTCGAGCAGAGCAGCGCGCCCGTCCTTCCGGGCCGGGACAGCCAGCCGGCGGAGCGCACGGAAATGGCCCGCGTCGATGCGGAGCTGCTCGACACCATGCTGAACAACGCCGGCGAGGTCAGCATCTTCCGCGCCCGCCTGGACCAGCAGGTCAATTCCATCGATTTCAACCTCGCAGAGCTCGCGCGCACGGTCACCCGGCTGAAGGAACAGCTGCGCGGCATGGAGATCGAGACCGAGGCCCAGGTGCTGAACCGGCATCAGGACCTGGAGCCGCGGCGCGATGACTTCGATCCCCTCGAGCTGGATCGATACTCGGCGCTGCAGCAGTACTCGCGCGCGCTGGCCGAGACCTCGAGCGATGTCGCGAGCATCCAGGGTTTGCTCGAGACCTTGACCCGCGAGGCGCAGAACCTGCTCACGCAGCAGTCGCGGGTCATCACCGAGCTCCAGAACAGCCTGATGCGCACCCGCATGGTGCCCTTCCAGCGGCACGTGCAACGCATGACGCGGCTCGTGCGGCAGGCGGCGAACGACACGGGCAAGCGCGCGGAGCTCGCGGTGCAGGGCGCCGCCGCGGAGCTCGACCGCCAGATGCTCGAGCGCATGGTCCCGCCGCTCGAGCACATGCTGCGCAATGCGGTGGTGCACGGGATCGAGGCCCCCGAGCGCCGCGCCGCGCTCGGCAAGCCGGATGTCGGCCGCATCTCGATCAGCCTGGAGCGCGACGGCGCCGAGGTGGTGATCGTGGTGGCGGACGATGGCGCGGGCATCAACGTCAGGCTGATCCGCGAGAAGGCCATCGCCCTCGGCCTCGTCGACGCGCACGCCAAGCTGACCGACGAGGAAGCCCTGCAGCTCATCCTCGAGCCGGGCTTCAGCACCATGGGACACGTCACCCAAAGCGCGGGCCGCGGCGTCGGGATGGACGTGGTCGCCACCGAGGTGAAGAAGCTCGGCGGAGGCCTGTTCATCGATACGACGCCCGGCAAGGGCTCGCGCTTCACCATCCGCCTGCCGTTCACCCTCGCCATCAGCCAGGCCTTGATCGTGCGGGTGGGCGAGGAGGCGTATGCCCTGCCGCTCGCGACGGTCGAGGGCGTGGTGCGCCTGCCGCGCAACATCGTCGCGCGGCACCTCGGCAAGGATGCGCCGATGTTCGAGTACGGCGGGCAGAAGTACCGCTTCCAGCAGCTGGGCACGTTCGTCGGCCTCGCCGTCACGCACCTGCCGGAAGCGGACGTGTCGATCTCGGTGGTGCTGGTCCGCGCGGGCGAGCACTCGACGGCGCTGGTCACCGACGAGCTGGTCGGCAGCCGCGAGATCGTGGTCAAGTCGCTGGGACCTCAGATCTCGGGCATCCGCGGCATCGCGGGCGCCACCATCCTCGGCGACGGCCGCATCGTCATCATTCTCGACATGGGGTCGCTGGTACGCTCGGAGTGGCGCGCCCGGCCGACCGAGACCGCGGTTCTCGAGCCCCGCGATCGGCGCACCTTCGCGCTGGTCGTGGACGACTCGATCACGGTGCGGCGTGTGACGCAGCGCCTGCTCGAGCGCAACGGCATGCGCGTGCTCACGGCCAAGGACGGCGTCGACGCGGTTTCGCTGCTGCAGGAGAATCACCCCGACATCATCCTGCTGGACATCGAGATGCCGCGCATGGACGGGTACGAGGTGGCGGCCCACGTGCGCAACGATCCGCGCCTCAAGGACATTCCCATCGTGATGATCACCTCGCGCGTCAGCGAGAAGCACCGGGCGCGCGCCATCGAGCTCGGCGTGAACGACTACCTTGGCAAGCCGTACCAGGAAAGCCAGCTGCTCGACGCCATCGAGCCGCTGGTCAATCGCCGCAGCGCGGTAGCGAACTAGCCTTTCGACCCCCGGCGTCAACGGCACAGAGAGCCCCAGCGACATGTCCGACCTGCGCGAAGAGCTTTACAGTCTGCTGGTGCCCCTGGCCGGCGAGCGCCTGATCGTGCCGCGCGCCTGCGTGGCCGAGGTCATCGGCTATCAGCCGCCCGCGGAGATGACCAACGCCCCGCCCTGGTATGCCGGACTCGTGAGCTGGAACGGGCGCAGCGTCCCGGTCGTTGCGTTCGAGGGTGCGTTCGGGCAGAACCTGCCGTCCGTGACCAGCCGGACGCGCATCGTGGTATTCCACGCGCCGAGCGGCAAGCTCCAATCCGGCTTCTTCGGCATCCTGACCCAGGGCTTTCCGCAGCTGGTGCGCGTCAACGCCGAGGTGGTGCGGCCGGACCCGACGCGCAGCTTTCCCGAGCGCTCGCCGATCATCTGCCAGGTGCGCATGGTCAACGAGACGCCGCTGATCCCGGATCTCGCGCGCCTCGAGGAGATGATCGCCGAGGAAACCTCGGTGATGCCGACCTGACGATCGCCGTCATATTGCCACGGAGGGCACATGTTCCTGCACAAATTCACGCTTGCTCTGCCATGCGGCGTCGCCGCCATGCACATCGCCGCGACTGCGTCAGTGCAATAGGCCGAACACCGCCACGCTGTTGGTGGTGCCCACGAGCACCTTGCCGTCGGCAATGGTCGGCGTGATGAATTTGTTGCCCGTCCCGAACTGGTCGCGGTTGTTCGCGGCCTGGCTGCTGTTGTAGAGCTCGTGAGTCAGATTGGTGGCATCGTACGCGTGCAGCACGGCCGGGCTCGTGTTCTCGTGGGCCCACACGATGCCGTTCGACGCCCCGTTCGCGGACACCGCGGGTGCCGCGCCGGGATAGGTGAACTGGGTCGCCGACTGCGATTGCGGTGTCGCACTTAGCCTGGCGCTAGTGATCTTGAACGCTTTCAAGCTGGCGTTCTGGTCTCCGTAATAGACCGTGCCGTTGAAATAAGCCGGGGTCGCCCACACGCCCGCCGCCACCGCGCCTGGGAGGTCCTGCCAGATCTGCGTGTTGCCGCTCGAATTGAATTTGCCCATCGAGTCGCGGTTGACGACATAGATGTGTCCGTCCTTGCCCGCGCCGACCACCAGGTGTCGGACGGTGCCGCCGGAATCCTGAAGATCGGGCAGCAACATCGAGCCTCCCGAGCCGAGATCCTGATCGGCGTTCGACTCGGACACCTCGTTGTACATCGTGAAGTAGTCGGCGACCGAGAGCGAGCCCGATCCCGGCGTGAGCTTGACGAAGGAGTTGCCGTAGTCGCCGCTCGAGGGGAATCCGCCGGCATTGAGCTGCGTGTCGAAAATCCCGTTTGCGGTGAGTAGATAGATGTTGCCCGCCGCATCCGCGGAGGGGCCGCTGCCGGCCATCCAGATGGCCGGCCCCGCGCCGTTGCTGTTCGCGGCCAGGTTGATGGCCGCGACGCGCGCCAGCGTCGACGCGGAGTACGCGATGACCCACCCGTAGTAGGGCGAGATGTCGCAATGCGAGGTCCAGCTCGTGTAGACCACGCCGTTCGAGAGCAGCAGCGCCGCCCGCTCCTCGTACTGGCCGGGATCGAACGAGCTGCTTGCGCCGCCGTTCGCCGGGTAGGTGGCCGTGACGTCGACGGGGCTGCCGGCGAGCTCCGCTCCCGTGGTCAGGTCGAGTGCGTGCAGGCGCTGGTGATAGTGGGAGGTCGCGTCTTTCGACATCGCGACGACGTAGATCGTGCCGCGGGTCCCCGCGCTACGATCGATGACCGGAGTCGAGGTGATGCCGATGGCGGGCGTCACCTGGCTGCAGCCGCGCGTGTCGCTCAGGGACTCGCCCGAGCCCAGCAAGGACACGCGCCACAGCATCACGCCCGTATCGGCGTCGAACGCATAGACCGAATCGCTCTCGGTCGCGGCGATCACGGTGTCGTGCGGGACTCCCGCCACGCTGAGTTGCGAGACATAGAGGGGCTGGGCGTCCACCTTGCCGTCGACCGAGAGGTTGCGCAGCAACCCGAAGGTCGAGGCGTTTACGTTCGCCGGCGTGAGGCTCGTCTCGGTGAGATTCTGACCCGTGCGTGACAGGTCGTTCTTGTACGTGAGCACGTCGGTGCCGTGGCTGCTCGAGCCGCCGCTGCTGCTGCCTGACCCGCCGCTGCTCGAGCCGGCGCCGCCGCCTCCACTGCTGCTGCTCGAGCTTCCGCCGCTGCTGCTGGAGCTCCCTCCGCTGCTGGTGCCTCCGCTGCTGCTGGAGCTTCCGCCGCCGCTCGAGCTGCCGGTGCCACCGCTGCTGCCGGAGCCGGGGCCGGCGATACCCGACCCGCCGCCTCCACCGCCGCATGCCGACAAAACCAGGGCCGCCAAACCCCACGCGATCCATCCCTTTATGCGCATGGGGGGAGTCTCGCCAGCGTCGCCCCCGGGTTCAATAGTCGCCCGTTCCATACAGGCCGTAGGCGGACAACTACATGACATATCCCCCCATTTACATATCGCCGAATTGCGCTTGCAGCCACGTGAGGACCGCGATGGCCGCGGTTTCAGTGCGCAGCACGCGCGGGCCGAGGCCGATCAGGGCAAAGCCGGCGACGCGGAAAGCCTCGAGCTCATCGGGGGTGAAGCCGCCCTCGGGTCCGACGGCGACATGCACTTCGCGCGGCACCGCGCCGCGCCCGGTCGCCACGGCTTGATCGGGCGCGGCGGCCGGATCGGGCGAGGCGCTTGGATCGGCCGGGGCACCTCTATCGGGCCAGGCCGCTCGATCGGGCGGCCCGGCGTCCGGCTCCAGCACCCAGCTCTGGCGTGCGGACCGTCCAGGGTCGCTCGCGCCGAGATGGTCGAGCAGAGGACGCACCGCGTCGATGCGCGGCAGCCGGTTGCGCCCGCACTGCTCGCAGGCGCCGACGGCGATCGCCCGCCAATGCGCCGCCTTCGACTCGGCCTGAGTCTGATCGATGCGCACGACGCCGCGCTGGCTCACGACCGGCACGATGCGCGCCACGCCGAGCTCGACGGTCTTTTGCACGATCAGGTCCATGCGGTCGCCCCTGGGCACGCACTGGATGAGGGTGACCGCCAGAGGGGACTCGCGCTCGACGTCACGGCCGGCGCCGACGGCCAGCGTGACTCGTCCGGCGCGCACGGTCTCGACGACGGCCGCGAACTCGCCGCCGCCGCCATTGAACAGGACGACTTCGTCGCCGCTGCGCGCGCGCAGTACGCGCGCGACGTGCGCCGCCGCTTCCGGCGGGAGCTCGATCGAGCTGCCGGAGCGCAGCTCACGCCCGACATACAGGCGCGTCAGGCGCACGTGGCGAGCTCGATGCCCTCGGCTGCGACCTCGACCATGAGGTCCATTTCGCCCTCATCGACGATGTAGGGCGGCATGAAGTAGACCACGTTGCCGATCGGGCGCAGCAGGACTCCGCGCGCGAGGGCGTGCCGGTAGACGATCTGGCCGCGCCGCTCCGTCCAGGCATGAGGCTCCCGGGTGGACTTGTCCTTGACGAACTCGGCGGCGACGATCATGCCGCACTGGCGCACCTCCGCCACGTGCGGATGCGCCTCGAGCCCGCGCGCCCGCCGGCCGAGGTATTCGGCCTTGGCTCGATTGCGCTCGATCACGCGCTCGTCCGCGAAGATATCGAGCGTCGCGAGCGCCGCGGCGCAGGCGAGCGCATTGCCGGTATAGCTGTGCGAATGCAGGAACGCCTTGAGCTTCGAATACTCGTCGTAGAAGCCCGAGTACACGCCTTCTCCGGTCATGACCACGGAGAGCGGCAGGAAGCCGCCCGTCAGCCCCTTGGAGAGGCAGAGGAAGTCCGGCGAGATGCCCGCCTGCTCGCACGCGAACAAGGTTCCGGTGCGCCCGAAGCCGACGGCGATCTCATCGGCGATCAGGTGCACGCCGTGACGCGTGCAGGCGTCGCGCAAGCGCGTGAGGTAGGCGGGATGGTACATGCGCATGCCGCCGGCGCACTGGACCAGGGGCTCGACGATCACCGCCGCGAGCTCGTGGGCGTGCCGCTCGAGCAGGCGCTCCATGGCGGCGAATTGCCGCAGCGAGTGCGATTCCCACGATTCGCCTGCCTCGCGGTGATAGCAGTCGGGCGAGGGCGCGCGCAGCACGTCCATGAGCAGCGGCTTGTAGATGGCCTTGTAGAGCTCCACGTCCCCGACCGCCAGCGCGCCCAGGGTCTCGCCGTGGTAGCTGTTCTCGAGCGTGAGGAAGCGGGTCTTGCCGGGCTGCCCGTTGTTGCGCCAGTAGTGGAAGCTCATCTTCAGCGCGACTTCCACGGATGCCGACCCGTTGTCGGCGAAGAAGCAGCGGGTCAGCCCGGGCGGTGCGATCGCGGCGAGGCGCTCCGCGACCCGGATGCCGGGCTCGTGCGTGAAACCGGCGAAGATCACGTGCTCGAGGCGGGCCGCCTGCGCCGCGATCGCGGCGCCGATGCGCGGGTTGGCGTGGCCGAACAGGTTGACCCACCAGGAGCTGACCGCGTCGAGGTAGCGGTTGCCGTCGAAATCCTCGAGCCATGCGCCGCGCGATTGCCGGATCGGGATCATCGGCAGGGTCTCGTGATCCTTCATCTGGGTACAGGGGTGCCAGACGTGGGCGAGATCGCGCGCTGCGAGCGCGGCGTTGCCCGTCAAAGCGTGAGTCGTGTCGTTCATAAGCGTCCGATTGTCGCATATGCTAGAACGATGCAAGTCGACTCGAAGAGCGGCATGTTGCTCGGTGCCCGGCAGATTGCGTCACCGAACCGGGACGCGCGCCCTCCGGGCGTCGAGCCCGACCTCATCGTCGTGCACGGCATCAGCCTGCCGCCGGGCGAATACGGCGGTCCGTGGATCGATCGGCTGTTCACCAACACCTTGCCGGCCGACGCCCATCCGTACTTTGCCGAGATCGGCGGCCTGCGCGTGTCCTCGCATCTTGCCGTGAGCCGCGACGGCGCGGTGACGCAGTACGTGAGGTTCGGCGAGCGCGCGTGGCACGCCGGCCGCTCGGCGTATCAGGGGCGCGAGGAGTGCAACGACTTCTCGATCGGGGTGGAGCTCGAGGGCATCGATACCGAGGCGTACGAGCCTGCGCAATACCGCGCGCTGGCGCAGATCGTGGCGGCTCTCTGTGCGGCATATCCAAAGCTCGCGCCGGATCGCCTGGCGGGCCACAGCGACGTTGCGCCCGGACGCAAGACCGACCCGGGGCCGGCCTTCGATTGGCCGCGGGCCCGGCGCCTCATTGCCGAGGCTTGCGCCGCCAGATGACCTCGCTCCCGTTCTCGTGGCGCGCCAGCACACGGGCGAGCACGAACAGGAGATCGGACAACCGGTTCAAGTACCGCAGCGACTCCGGACGCACCGGCTCGGCGCGGGCCAGCTCCCAGCAGCGCCGCTCGGCGCGCCGGCATACGGTGCGCGCGACGTGACAGGCGGCCGCGGCCGGACCGCCTCCCGGCAGGATGAAATCCTTGAGCGGCGGCAGGGCCTCGTTGAACCCGTCGAGCTGACGCTCGACACGGTCCACGTGTGCGGCCTCGATCATGACGTGGCCGGGGATGCAGAGCTCGCCGCCGAGGTCGAACAGGTCGTGCTGGACGTCGGTGAGGCAGTCGGCGACGCCGGCGGGCAGGCCGGGGACGCACAGAATCGTGCCCACGAAGCTGTTGGCCTCGTCGACGGTCCCGTAGGCCTCGACGCGGAGGTGCTCTTTCGGGATGCGCGAGCCGTCGCCGAGGCCGGTGCTGCCGTCATCGCCGGTGCGCGTGTAGATCTTGCTGAGCCGGTTACCCATGATTCGGTGCGGAGCTCTCCGGGTTCGCCTCCATCGGGGCATACGACGGTACCACAAGGTTTGGTAAGGTTGCCGCCATGAGTCATTCACCCGAGCTCGAGGCGGCCCTGGATGCCGCGAAGGCGGCGGCGGGCATCGCGCGCTCGCTGTTCCAGCGCAACGTCGAGGTACGCATCAAGGCGGACAAATCCCCGGTCACGGAAGCGGACGTACGCTGTGAGATCGCGATCCGCGAGATCCTGGAGGCGCGCTTCCCGTCGCACGGATTCTACGGCGAGGAGACGGGCACCCGCGACCGGGATGCCGAGAGCCTGTGGCTGGTCGACCCGATCGACGGCACCAAGGCCTTCGTGCGCGAGTATCCGATGTTCTCCACGCAGATTGCGCTGATGCGCGGCGGCGAGCTGGTGCTCGGCGTATCGAGCGCGCCGGTCTACGGCGAGATCGCCTGGGCCGAACGCGGGACGGGGGCGTTCCTCAACGGCGCGCCCATCACGGTGAGCCGCGTCGACACGCTCGAGTCCACCGTGTTGTCGTCCGGCAACATGAAGTCGCTCGCCTTGGGCCCCAAGTGGCAGCGCTATGGCGAGCTGATCGCCGGAATCAGCCGCGTGCGCGGCTACGGCGATTTCCTGCACTACCACCTGCTGGCGAGCGGCAAGATCGACGCCGTCGTGGAGACGGACGTGAACATCCTGGACATCGCCGCGTGCGTCGCCGTCGTGACCGAGGCCGGCGGGCAGTTCACCGACCTCGAGGGCGCGCCGATCACGCTCGAGTCCACCTCGGTGCTCGCGACCAACGGCAAGGTCCACCGCGCCATCCTCGACGCCCTCGGCTAGTGCAGCCAGCGGATCTCCCGCGCAGTGGCCGGTCCGATGACCACTTCGTCGAGACTCTCCGCCTGCTGCCACCGATCGGGGGCGATCATGCGGCGCCCGGCCATCAATTCCGCGGTCCGCTGCGGAAAGAGCGGCGACTGCGCCGGATCGCCGAAGCCGTCGGGAAACCGCGGCGCGTCGCCGGCGGGATCGTATTTGTCCGAAGCGCCGACCGTGTGCAGCAGCTCATGCGCGATGACCACGTCGTTCTCGGCACTCATCTCCGGGGCGGCGAAGGCATAGACGACGCCGATCAGGCCCTTGGTGAGCCCGAGCGAGTGCGGCACGGTCGGCGTCAGCGCCGGATCGTGGTACAGCACGAAGATGCGGATGTCCTCCGGCTCCCCCGCATGGCCGCTGACGCGCCAAGCCCAGTAGCGGAGCTCGAGGCTCCAGAGGACCGTCGACAGGAGCGATGCGTCCGGCGCGCGCGCGGGCGGTTTCTCCTCCAGCTCGGGACGCAGCCGCGTGCGCACCGGATCCGAGGCCGCCACGTGGTAGCGCGCGCCCTCGCGCGCGAAGAATCGGTCGATGGGCGCAAATCGGTCCGCATCGAGCGCGGCGAGGTAGCTGCGCGTCACCGGGCTGTCATCCGCGGCGATCGGATAGATGGATATGAACAGCGGCGTGCGCCAGCGCGTGCTGAGGAAGCGGCTCTGGCAGGTCGTCAGGCCGACTACCACGAGCACGGCGAGCAGCAGCGTAATGCGGACCATCCTGAAGGTCAGGGGTCGCGGCCCGCGCGGAACCTCCCGAGCCCGGCGCGCAGGCCGCCCGGGCGCGGGCGTCACTCGGTCATCTCGACGCTCAGCTCACCGACTTCTCCATCCGCGGTGGTGTAGGTCACCATCATGGGCCGGCAGCAGACCGGGCAATCCTCGACGTAGGATTGCTCCGGAACCGACAAATCGAGCGTGAGATTGATGGTTTCCCAGCAATAGGGGCAGGTGGCGTTTTGACCCTGAAGCAGGTTCATGGGCGGATCTCGACATAATGGCGGCGCGCCGCGCACCCCTCAAGCATACGCCCCGGCGCTATACTTATGCCGGGCGGGGCCGCTGCAAGAGGATTCATGGAGCCGACCGATACTTCGAAGCCTGACTACTTCCATCGGGTGGTTGATTGCCAATGGGCCTGTCCGGCCCACACCGATGTGCCCGAATATATCCGCTTGATCGCGCTCGGCGAATTCACCGAAGCGTACCTCGTGAACCGGGAATCGAACGTGTTTCCCGGCATCCTCGGACGTGTTTGCGACCGGCCTTGCGAGCCCGCCTGCCGGCGGGGCCGGATCGAGGAAAAGCCGGTCGCCATCTGCCGGCTCAAGCGCGTCGCCGCCGATCATCGCGACGATGTCGCAGATCTCCTGCCGCGGGCTCCCGCCGAGAAGAACGGCAGGCGCATCGCCTGCGTCGGTGCGGGGCCGGCCTCTCTCACCGTGGCCAACGATCTGGTGCCTTTGGGCTACGAGGTGACCATTTTCGAGCAGTACGGCGTGCCCGGCGGCCTGATGCGCACGAACATCCCGGCCTTCCGCCTGCCGGTGAGCGTTCTCGACGAGGAGATCGGCTACATCGTCGACATGGGCGCCGACCTGCGCTTGAACTCCCCGATCGACAGCATGCAGCGGCTGCTCGACTCCGGGGGCTTCGATGCGGTGTTCGTAGGCTCGGGCGCCCCCAAGGGCAAGGAGCTCGAGCTGCCCGGACGGCACGACACCGAGAGCGTGCACATCGGCATCACCTGGCTCGAGTCGGTGGCGTTCGGTCACATCGACAAGATCGGCGAGCGGGTGCTGATCATCGGCGTCGGCAACACCGCGATGGATTGCTGCCGGACCTCGCTGCGGCTCGGCGCCAAGGATGTGAAAGTGATGGCCCGCAAGCCGCGTCAGTTCTTCAAGGCCTCGGAGTGGGAGCTCGAGGACGCCGAGCATGAGAACGTCGCCATCGTGGTCAATCACGCCCCGAAGTCGTTCGTCATCGAGAACGGCGTCCTCAAGGGCATGAGGTTCGAGCAGCTGGAATACGACATCGAAGGCGGCGACATCAAGGCGACGCGCACCGTCGGCGAGGTGTTCCTGCCGTGCGACGACGTGATCCTGGCCATCGGCCAGGAGAACGCCTTTCCATGGATCGAGAAGGACATCGGCATCGAATTCGACAAGTGGAGCGTGCCGAAGGTGGATCCAACCACGTTCCAGTCGACCCGGCCGGGTGTGTTCTTCGGCGGCGACGCCGCCTTCGGCCCCAAGAACGTCATCTGGTCGGTCGAGCACGGGCATCAGGCCGCGATCTCGATCCACAAGCATTGCCAGGACGAGCCCATCACCGAGCGCATGCCCCGCGGCGTGAAGCTCTCGAGCCGCAAGATGGGCATGCACGAATGGGCTTATAAGAACGAGTACAACGGCGTCGAGCGCCGACTGGTGCCGCACGTCTCGCTGCTCGAGCGCTTCAGGAAGATCAACATCGAGGTGGAGCTCGGCTTCACCGCCGAGGAGGCCGCGCTGGAGGTGCAGCGCTGCCTGAATTGCGACGTACAAACGGTGTTCAACGCGAAGCTCTGCATCGAGTGCGATGCCTGCATCGACATCTGCCCGGTCGACTGCCTGACCATCACGCACAACGGCCAGGAGAGCGAGCTGCGGGGCCGCCTGACCGCGCCCGCCGGCAATCGCTCACAGGCGCTGTACGTGTCCGCCGGCCTGCCGCAGACCGGGCGCGTGATGGTGAAGGACGAGGATGTGTGCGTGCACTGCGGACTCTGTGCCGAGCGATGCCCCACCGCGGCGTGGGACATGCAGAAGTCGACCATCCTCATCCCGCACGCGATCGACGAGGAGTCATCCGTATGCCCGGCTTGATCGCCAACGCCAACCAGGTCAACGATTTCGTGGTGAAGTTCGCGAACGTGAACGGCACGGGGTCCGCGAGCGCGAATGCGCTCATCATGAAGGCGGTATTTCGCATGGGCGTGCCGGTGACCGGCAAGAACTACTTTCCGTCCAACATCCAGGGCCTGCCCACCTGGTACGAGATCCGGATCACGCGCGATGGTTACGCCGCGCGCGCGAGCCAGGTCGACATCATAGTGGCGATGAACGCGGAGACCTACTCCAAGGACACCCGCGAGCTCTCCTCCGGCGGATACCTGATCTACGACTCGACCTGGCCGCGCAGCGCGCTCCTGCAGCGCGGGGACATCACCGTCATCGGCGTCCCGCTCGCCAAGATGGTGAACGAGAGCTTCGACGGCGTGCGCAACCGCATCCTGCTGAAAAACGTCGCCTACGCGGGCGTGCTCGCCGCGCTGATCGACGTGGATCTCGAGGTCATCGACAAGCTGCTCGGCGAGAGCTACGGCAAGAAGCCGAAGCTCCTGGAATCCAACACCAGGGCGCTGCGCATGGGCTACGACTACGTGAAGCAGCATCTGACCTCGCCGCTGCCGCTTCGGGTCGAGCACATGGACAAGACCCGCGGGCACATCATGATCGACGGCAACACCGCCGCGGGGCTCGGGTGCGTGTACGCGGGCGCGACGGTCGGCGCGTGGTATCCGATCACGCCGTCGACCTCGCTGATGGATGCCTACAAGGGATTCTGCGAGCGCTTTCGCGTGGACCCGGCGAGCGGCGAGCGCAACTTCGCCATCCTGCAGGCCGAGGACGAGCTGGCCGCGGTCGGCATGGTGCTCGGCGCTTCCTGGAACGGCGCGCGCGCGTTCACGCCGACGAGCGGGCCGGGCATCTCGCTCATGAACGAATTCGTGGGGCTCGCCTATTACGCCGAGGTGCCCTGCGTGATCTTCGACATCCAGCGCGTCGGCCCCTCGACCGGCATGCCGACGCGCACCCAGCAATCGGACCTGATGCTGTGCGCCTACGCCTCCCACGGCGACACGCGCCACGTGCTGCTGTTCCCCGCGAACCCCGAGGAATGTTTCTACATGGCGGTGCAGGCCTTCGACATCGCCGAGCGCCTGCAGACTCCCGTGTTCGTGCTCTCCGATCTCGACATCGGCATGAACGACTGGATGTGCCCGGATCTGCAGTGGGACGATGCGTACCGTCCCGACCGCGGCAAGATCCTGTCCGCCGAGGAGCTCGCCGGCCTCGACAAGTTCTACCGCTACCTCGACCGCGACGACGATGCGATTCCGTACCGCACGCTGCCGGGGACCAGCGCCAAGGGCGCTTATTTCACGCGCGGCTCCGGACACAACCAATACGGCGCCTACACCGAGGATTCGGCCGAATATCAGGTGGTGCTCGACCGGCTGCGGCGCAAGTTCACCAACGCTCCGAAGTATCTGCCGAAGCCGTGCATCAAGTCGAGCGGCCACGAGGCCGGCATCGTGAGCCTCGGCAGCTGCGACGGTGCCATCCGTGAGGCGCTCGACGTGCTCGCGCGGCAGAAGATCGAGGTCGACTACATGCGCGTCAAGGCGTTCCCGTTCAACTCGGACGTCGAGGCGTTCCTGAAGGCGCACTCGACCATCTTCGTGGTCGAGCAGAACCGGGACGCGCAGCTGCGCTCGCTGCTGACCCTGGAGACCGCGGTCGACAAGGCGAAGCTCAATTCCATCCTGAGCTACAGCGGTCTGCCCATGTCCGCACAACCCATCGTCGATGGAATCCGCGCGAAGCTGGCCGAGGCGCCGCGCCTGTCCGCGGTTCCCCGCAAGTAAGGCGATCATGTCATTCATCAACAAGCCGAAGGTCGCCCATCCCTCGCTGCCGAAAAACGAGCTCGGACTCACGCGCCGGCAGTACGAAGGCACCATGTCGACGTTGTGCGCCGGCTGCGGACACGACTCGGTCACCGCCGCCATGGTCGAGGCGTGCTGGGGGCTGTCGATGCGCCCCGAGCAGCTCGTGAAGCTGTCCGGCATCGGCTGCTCCTCCAAGACCACCGCGTATTTCGTGAGCGGCTCGCACGGTTTCAACGCGGTACACGGCCGCATGCCCTCGATCGCGAGCGGTGCGAACGCCGCGAACCGCTCTCTCACCTATGTCGGCATCTCCGGCGACGGCGACTCCTTGTCGATCGGCATCGGTCAGCTGGTGCACGCCATCCGCCGCAACGTCAACATGCTGTATCTGATCGAGAACAACGGCGTGTACGGCCTGACCAAGGGGCAGTTCTCCGCCTCGGCCGACATCGGCACGAAGGCAAAGCGCGGCGATGTCAACGCCTCGCCGCCCATCGACCCCGTGCTGCTCGCGCTCACGCTCGGCGCGACCTTCGTGGCGCGCGGCTTCTCCGGCGACAAGGAGCAGCTCGTGCCCCTGATCCAGGCGGGGCTCAAGCACAACGGTTTCGCCCTGATCGACGTGCTCTCTCCCTGCGTCACCTTCAACGATCACGAAGGCTCGACCAAGAGCTACACCTTCACGCGCGAGCACTACCATGCGGCGGTGGAGGCCGACTTCGTGCCGCGGGCCGAGGAGATTTCGGTCGACTATCCCGCGGGCGAGGCGGTGCCCGTGACCCTGCACGACGGCAGCCGGGTCGTGCTCAGGAAGCTGGACCCGCAATATGACCCCACCGACCGCGGGGCCGCGTATCGCTACATCGAGGACAAGCTCAAACAGAACGAGTACGTCACCGGCCTGATCCACATCGATGAAAGCTCCGCGACCGAGTTCCATTCGGTCAACCGCACCGCCAGGACCCCGCTGAACGCCATTCCCTTCGAAAAGCTCGCGCCCGGCCAGGCGGCTCTCGAAAAGCTCATGGGGCGCTACCGCTAGCAGCCTCGCCTCGCCGTCGGAGCAGGCGTCATCGGCGCACGGACCGTGCGGTACCGCCACCGGCCGGGTCCGGCCCGGGTAAGAGCTATGCGGGCACTGCTACCCGACATAGGGTCTCTCAACCGTGCGCGGGCCAAATACCTTTGTGCGGCCGTATCTCGCCCGTCGCCCCTATTATTGGTAGCAGTGCCCGCATAGCTCTTACCCGGGCCGGACCCGGCCGGTGGCGGTAGCGGTCCGTGCGCCGATGACGCCGGCTCTGGCGGCGACGCGAGGGGCTAGCGCGACGGGATGGGGGAGGGAGGGAGGGGCTTGAACTTGGGGAGGGCCTCGACGCGGCGCAGCCATGCCTGCACTGAGGAGTAATCGTCCAGTGGAATGCCACCCTCGGGCGCGTGTGCGACGTAGGAGTAGCAGGCGAGGTCGGCGATGGTCGGGTGCTCCGCGGCGAGGAAGCGCCGCTCCCGCAGGTGATCGTCCATGAAGCCAAGCAGCCGGTCGGCGATGATCTTGGCCCGGCCGAGGTCCCCCGGCATGTTCCACTGGCTCACCATGCGCGCGATGGCGGGACCGTACATCACCTCGCCGGCGGCCACCGACAACCACCGCTGCACGCGGGCCGCGGCCACCGCCTCCTCGGGAAGCCAGGAGCCGCCGGGCGCGTAGCGTTTGGCGAGGTACACCAGGATGGCATTGCTGTCGGCCAGCGTGAGGTCGCCGTCCTGCAAGACCGGGATCTGACCGAGCGGATTGAGCTTGCGGAAGGCTGCGCTGGTGCGCACGTCTGCCGGAGCGGGGACGAAACGAAACTCGAGGTCGAGCATCCGCAGCAGCAGCGCGACGCGATGGGTGTGGCCGGAGAGCTCCGTGCCATGGAGGACGATGCCCGTGCCGCTCATGGCTGCAGCCGCGTCGCCTGCCACGGCGAGCCCGGCGCGGCGGGCCCCGGCGGGGCGAGCGTCCGCGTCCAGCGCGCGCGGTCGTGAATGCGAAATTCACCTTCGACCCAGAGCTCGACCGCGTCCGCCACGAGGCGATAGCCGCCCCAGTTCTCCGGGCGCGGCACGTCGGCTTTGACGTCCGAAGGCTCGGGAGCGCCGGGACCGGCATATGGAATCCCGAAGCGGCGGGCCGCGGCGGCGACCTTGTCCGCAAGCTCGCGCCGCGACCGCACGGGCTCGCTCTGCTCGCTCGCCCAGGCTCCGAGCCGGCTTTGCCATGCGCGGGAGCTGAAGTACGCGTCGCTTTCGGTCGGGGTGGTGAGCTCGACCCGGCCTTCGATGCGCACCTGGCGATGTCGATGGTCCCAGTGGAACACCGCTGCCGCCCTGGGGTTGCCCTCGAGCTCGCGCCCCTTGCGGGATCGATAATGGGTGTAGAACACCACCGAGCCGTGGACAGCGTCGATATCCTTGCAGAGCACGACGCGTGCCGACGGCTGGCCGCGCGCGTCCACGGTGGCGAGCACCATGGCGTTCGGATTGGGCTGGGCGGCATCGATGCGCGCCTGCGCCAGCCATCCGGCCGCGGTGACCAGCGGATTCGGGGGCAGGGCATCCGGGAGGGTCTCGGTCCAATGGACCTTGGCATCCGCGCTCATCGGCGAATGGTAGCCGCGGAGCGACGCTTGCGATAGTCATGCGCGGCCAGTAAAACGGCAACGACACTTCAGGGGAACTGCATGACTCTCGATGAATTACGCGCGGCGCTCACCGAGCTCGACGGGCGGCTGGTGGAGCTGGTGGCCCGTCGTCAGGCGCTGAGCGAGCAGGTGGCCGCCGTCAAGCGCGCCACGGGCCGCCCGACGCGTGATTTCAACCGCGAGCGCGAAGTGATCCTGCGCGGACGCAATGCCGCCACGGGCCTCGGGGTGTCGCCCGATCTGGCGGAGTCGCTGCTGCGGCAGCTGATCCAATCGTCGCTGACCACGCAGGAGCACGCCCGCGTCGCGGCCCAGGCGCATGGCAGCGGCAAGCGGGCCCTGGTGATCGGCGGCCACGGCAAGATGGGCGGCTGGTTCGCGGACTTTCTCGCCTCGCAGGGATTTCGCGTGGCCATCGCCGACCCCATGGGCGGCTCGCCTGCATTCGATCGGATCGAGGATTGGCAGAGCGCCCCGCTGGATTTCGACGTGATCGTGCTGGCGACGCCGCTCGGCGTGACCGCCGAGCTGCTAGAGATCCTCGCGCAACGCGCGCCGCAGGGCTTGATCTTCGACCTGGGGTCGCTCAAGACGCCGCTGCGCGCCGGCCTCGACGCCCTGGTCAAGGCAGGTTGCCGCGTTACCTCGCTGCATCCGATGTTCGGTCCCGATACCGGACTGTTGTCAGGGAGGCACGTCATTTTCATCGACCTGGGGCACGCCGAGGCCCTGCGGCAGGCGCAGGAGCTGTTTGCGCCGACCATGGTCGAGCGCGTGGTCATGGGACTCGACGAGCACGACCGGCTGATCGCCTACGTCCTCGGTCTTTCGCATGCTCTCAACATCGCGTTCTTCACGGCGCTCGCCGACAGCGGCGAGGCGGCGCCACGCCTC
>DATAYZ010000141.1:0-44826 GCA_036272295.1 Steroidobacteraceae bacterium | reverse complement strand
TCCCTTCCGCCTCCGGTCGGGCGTCCCGTCCCGTCTGGGTCAGAGCTACGCGGGCACTGCTACCCGTTACAAGGTCCGACGTCCACCTGGGGGCCGCCTGATGAGCACCGGTCTAGCCGCGGCCTAGAGACCCACCTACGGGTAGCAGTGCCCGCGTAGCTCTGACCCAGACGGGACGGGACGCCCGAGCGGAGGGCGAAGGGAACCGGGGCCCCTTCCTAGCCCACGCCTAGGGCGTCGCGGTGCCGCGAATCAGGCGGGTCTGGATCAGATACACGGCCAGGGCGGCGAGGGTCAACGCCGCGAGGCCGAGTATTTCGCCACGCGATCCCAGGCAGATCAACGCCAGCATGCTGGCGCTGCCGATTGCGGCGGCGACGCCCAAGCCGCGGAACCCGAGCGGCTTTCCGGCGCGGGCGACCCCGCGGCGCGCCAGCACCCAGGATGCGGCGCACACCGCGATGTAGAGGGCGGCCAGCACGAGCGCCGCCGGGGCGGCGAGCTCGGCGAACGAGCCCGAGAGCGCCAGCCCGATCACGACCAGGGCGTAGCACCAGATCGCCATGTAGGGCGCATGGCCGTCCGCGCTCAGGCGTCCGAGAAACCGGGGCAGCAAACCGTCGCGCGAGAACGCAAACAGAATGCGTGGGCTGCTCAGGAGGTCGGCGGTGATCCAGCCGAACATCGATACCACCGCACCGGCCAGCATGAGAAGCCGGAGGGATGGGTGGATTCCTCCCATGGCGTCCGCGAGCGGCGCCTTGGACCCTCCCAAGGCCGCACCGAGCACACCCTGGGCGACGAATTGCACGGCGCCGTACAACAGCGTCACCCCGAGCAGCGCCAAGAGCAGAGCACGCGGAATGGTGCGGGCCGGATCGCGCACTTCGCCGCTGGCGCACAGCGCAGTCTCGAAGCCTTGAAAGGTGAACAGTGTGAGGAGCAGCGCACGGCCGACACCGCCCGCACTGAACGTGCTCGGCCAGGACAGGTTGCCGCCCCTGACCCAGAAAATTCCGACGAGGAGAAACACGAGCAGGGGAGCACCCTTGAGCAGCGCGGCGGCGGTCACCAGGCGTACGCCGCGCTTCGCCCCGCGGGCATTGACCGCACAGATGGCGATCACGGCGGCGACGATGACCGCCGGGCGCGCGGCCGGCTCGATGGCGTGCGGCAGGGCGGAGGCCACCGCGTCGCCGAGCGCGGACGTGACCGCCGCACAAGCCATGACGTTCGACACCCAGAACAAGGTGCCCCCGACGTAGCCGGCGCAGGGGCCGAAGGCTTCTTCCACGGCGGCGTACAGGCCGCCGCTGCTGGGCACGCGGCTCAAGGAGTCCGCCAGACAGATGCCGATGGCGCCGATCGCGACGGCGCAGAGGAGAACCGCCAGCGGAGCCGCGGCCCCCACCGCGGCGGCCAGTTGCGCCGGGACCACGAATATCCCGGCGCCGACCAGCATGCTGAAGATGCTGGCCGACAACCCGACCGCTCCGATCACTCGAGCGAGACCCAGGTCGCGATTCGCTGACTGCACCAGACCCGCGTCCCGATCGGGCGTTTGCATCGGTTTTCATCCCCAGTGAGGATCGAGAGCCTAGCATATGCCGCAGGTCTCACATTGCCCGCGCGCTGCTCCCGCAAACGCAGTCGCGGGACTATCATCACCCCATGCACACCACCACGACATTCGAGCTTCCCGGGTTTCGCGTCGTCAAATCCATGGGCGTGGTGCGCGGGATCACGGTGCGCACCCGCTCGCTCCCCATGAGCGTCGTGGGCGGCCTTCGCACCTTGTTCGGCGGCCGGGTGGGCATCTTCTCGGACCTGTGCGAGTCCGCGCGCGAGGAGTCGTTTCAACTCATGATCACGCATGCGCGCCGCCTCGGCGCCAACGCGGTGATCGGCATCCGCTATGACACCGGCCCGATGGTGGGGGCGGCCGAGGTCCTTTGCTACGGGACGGCGATGGTCGTCGAGCCTCTCGGATGAGCTCCGGCAGCCCGGATCTGGAGAACTTCACCGGGCAGTGGCAGACCCGGATCGTACAGCGGGAGAAGCCGCACATCGGGTTGGTCCTGACCGGCGGCGGCGCGCGCTCCGCCTACCAGGTCGGCGTGCTCAAGGGCGTGGCGGAGCTGCTCCGGCGGGGCTCGGCCTGCCCGTTCCCGATCATCACGGGGACCTCCGCGGGCGCGGTCAGCGCGATCGCGCTCGCGTCGGACGCGGCGCACTTCCGCCGCGCGGTATGCGCGATCGAGCACGTCTGGCGCGAGTTTCGCGTGCATCACGTGTTCAGGGCCGACCCGGTCAGCATGCTGAAGTCGGGGCTGCACTGGGTGCTCGCGTTCCTCACCGGCGGCTGGCTGGTGCGTCCGCCGCATTCTTTTTTCGACAACACGCCTCTCTGGGATCTGCTGCGCCGCCAGCTGGACTTCGACGGCATCCCGCGCAGCCTCTACAAGCATCACCTCGAGTCGATCGGGATTTGTGCCACGTGCTATTCCGACGCCGACTCGGTCACGTTCTACGCCTCGTCGCAGGAGATCGAGCCGTGGTCACGCGTGTTCCGCAAGGGCGCGCGCGCCCAGCTCACCCTCGATCATTTGATGGCGAGCTTGTCGCTGCCGTTCCTGTTCCGGCCGGTGCTGCTCAACGGCCAGTACTTCGGCGACGGAGCGATGCGCCAGACCTCGCCGCTGAGCCCGGCGATCCACCTCGGCGCGAACCGCCTGTTCATCATCGGCGTCAATGACCCGATGTCCGACGTGACTCACGTAAAGCCGGCGCCGGAGGAGCCCACCTTCGCGCAGATGTTCGGCTTCATGCTGGATTCGCTCTTCATGGACCAGCTGCATGCCGACCTCGAGCGCATCAGCCGCTACAACGACCTGAACGATGCGCGGCCGATGGAATTCCTGGTGATGACGCCGTCGCGGGACGTGAACGAGATCGCGCGCCGCCACGCGCACGAGCTGCCGCGCAGCATGCGCGCGCTGCTGCGGATCCTCGGCACCAATTCCACCGCGGGAACGCTGCTGCTCAGCTATCTCCTGTTCGAGCGCGGATTCACGCGCGAGATGATCGCCCTCGGGGTCGCCGATGCCCGCACTCGCGCCGACGAGATCCGTGAATTCCTGCAGGTGCACAACGCGCGCCGCTTCCGCGCCGCGCCCGCCCGAAGCTAGGCCTTTTGCAGCGCATCGTGACGAGTGAGCACCTGCGGGTAGCTCTTGCGGAAGTGCTCGGCCAGCTGCTCGGCGACGTACACGGAGCGGTGCTGGCCGCCGGTGCAGCCGATGGCCACCGTCAGGTAGCTGCGGTTGGATTGCGCGAACTCGACGATGCGCCGCTCCAGGAATGCGGTCAGCTCCTCGACCATGGCGCGCACGCTGGCGAAGCCGCCGAGGTACTCGATCACCGCGGCATCGCGGCCGTTCAGGTGGCGCAGGGAGTGCTCCCAGTAGGGGTTCGGCAGGTTGCGGATGTCGAACACGAAGTCGGCGTCGCCGGGAATGCCGAACTTGTAGCCGAACGACTCGAACATGAGCGACAGGCGCCCCTCGCGCCGGCGGTCGATGCGCTCGCTGATCAGCTCGCGCAAAGCGTGGACACCCATGTTGGAGGTGTCGATCACGAGGTCCGCCGCGGAGATGATCGGCTCCAGGAGCCTGCGCTCCGAGGCGATCGCCTCGCGCAGGCTCACGTCCCCTCCGACCAGGGGATGCTTGCGCCGCGTCTCGGCGTAGCGCTTGAGCAGCACCTCGTCGCTCGCGTGCAGATAGATGACCTCGCAGGAGAGGCCCGAGCGTCTGAGCTCGCTCACCAGCGCGGGAACGGTCTCGATCTCGTTCGGACGGTTGCGGGCATCCAGCCCGACCGCGGTCCTCGGATAGGTGTCGCCGAGGCCGCGGACGGTGTGGGAGATGAACTGCTTCAACAGCGCCGCCGGTATATTGTCGACGCAGTAGAAGTCGATGTCCTCGAGCATGTGCAGCGCGACGCTCTTGCCCGAGCCCGAGAGCCCGCTGACGATGACGACCCGCATGGACATGCTCAGGCCCGCGGAACGCGATGGCGGATTTCCATGGAGTCTCCCGCCTATCCGGACATGCGCGCCTTGATCACGTCCACCGCGTGGTGATCGGCGGCCTTTTCCTTGTGCTTCTTGACGCAGCGGTCCAGCTTGTCGGCGAGGGCGTCGATGGATGCGTACATGTTGGCCTCCGTGGCATCGGCGTAGACCTTGTTCCCGCGCAACATGAGTGTGGCTTCCGCTTTGTGACCGAATTTCTCCACGGTGAGCACGCAGTGAACGTCGATGACCTGCTCGAAGTGCCGCGCGATGCGCTCGAATTTCTTCTCCACGTAGGCGCGTAGGGAATCGGTGACTTCCACATGATGACCGCTGAGATCTAGCTGCATGGGTTTACTCCTAACGGCTGTTACGACGCTCGGGCTGCCGCGCGCTTCCGCTCATTCGACGGAGCGATCTGCATGCCTTCGCGATACTTGGCAACGGTGCGCCTTGCCACCGGTATGCCCTCTTGCGACAGAATTTCCGCGAGCTTGCTGTCGCTCCACGGATTCTCAGAGTTCTCCTGCGAGATCAGCTTCCTGATCTTGGCGCGGATGGCGGTGGAGGACATCTCCGTTCCATCCGCGGCCTCGACATGGCTCGAGAAGAAATAACGGAACTCGAATACGCCGCGCGGCGTGTGCATGTATTTCGCGGTGGTCACCCGCGAAATGGTGGACTCGTGCATCTCGACCGCCTCGGCGACGTTCTTGAGGATGAGAGGCTCCATCGCCTCTTCGCCGACCTCGAAGAATCCGGTCTGGCGCTGGACGATGCAGCGCGCGACCTTGATCAAGGTCTCGTTGCGGATCTCGAGGCTGCGCATCAGCCAGCGCGCCTCCTGCAGCTGCGTGCGCAGCATGGCGTGATCCGGCGAACGCGATATCAGGCTGGCATAGGCGCTGTTCACCCGCACCCGCGGTACCGTGGCCGGGTTGATCTCCACCATCCAGCCGTGCTCGGTCCGCCGCACGAACACGTCCGGAATGACATATTCGGCCTGGGTCGGATTCACCGCCGCGCCGGGCCGGGGGTGACAGGACCGGACCAGGGCGAGCGCCATCTCCAGGTCGCTCTCGCTGCACCGCAAGTGCCGGCGCAGCAGCACGAGCTGCTGACCCGCGACGAGATCCAGGTGCTCGAGCGCGATGCGGATGGCGATGTCACGACCCGCCGTGTCCGGATGCAGCTGCCGGAGCTGGAGCGCGATGCATTCGCCGAGGCTGCGGGCACCGACGCCCGCGGGCTCGAGCGTTTGCACCGCGGCGAGCACGCGCTCGACTTCTTCGATGCTCGCCTCGATCTCGGGCTTGAGGCTCGCCCGGATGTCCTCGAGATCGTCCTGCAGATAGCCGTCGTCGGTGATCGCGTCGGCGATCACGCGCGCGATCGCAAGATCCACCGCCGAGAGCTTCGCGAGCTCGAGCTGCTCGATGAGCTGTTCCTGCAGGGTCTGTCCGCGCTGGTCGGAGAAGTCGCTGCTGCGGTCGTCGTCGCCGGACCAGGGCGTATCGGAGGGACCGCCGGCCTGCTCGCCCCAGGCCTCGTCGGCGATCTCGACCTCCGGCTCGTCGCGCTGCTCCGAGGCCGCGCTCGCAGGCTCCGCATCCACGAACGTCTCGGGTTGAGCGGTCGGGTCGGCGTCGCGCGGCGACTCGACGATCGGGTCCGCGGACTCCTCCTCCGCCTCGAGCATCACGTTGGTCTCGAGCGTCTCCCGCACGTGTGCCTGCAGATCCAGCGAAGGAAGCTGCAACAACCGGATGGCCTGTTGCAGCTGCGGCGTCATGGTCAGCTGCTGGCCGATACGAAGCTGCAGACTTGGTTTCAACATGAAGGTTATCTTTGAGCCAAGCCTACAGTTTGAAGTCCTGCCCCAAGTACACCTCACGGACCTGCGGGTTGGCAAGAATCTGATCGGCAGATCCGGAAGCCAGCACGGTGCCCTGGCTGACGATATATGCGCGGCCACAAATTCCCAATGTTTCCCGCACGTTATGATCAGTGATCAGCACGCCGATGCCCTTGTCCGACAAGTGCTTGATTATGCGCTGGATATCCGCGACGGACAGGGGATCGACCCCCGCGAACGGCTCGTCCAGAAGGATGAAGCGGGGATCGGCGGCCAGGGCTCGCGCGATCTCGACGCGACGGCGCTCGCCGCCCGACAAGCTCATTCCCAGGCTGTCCCTGACATGGCCGATGTGCAGCTCCCCGAGCAGCTCCTTGAGGCGCGCGGTACGCGCGCGCTCGTCGAGCCCGGGGCGGGTCTCCAGGATGGCCATGATGTTGTCCGCCACCGACAGGCGCCGGAACACCGAAGGCTCCTGAGGCAGGTAGCCGAGGCCGAGCTGTGCCCGGCGGTGCATCGGTTGGCGCGTGATGTCGCGGTTGTCGAGGTAGATCTCACCCTGCTCGCAGCGGGTCAGCCCGACGATCATGTAAAAGGCGGTCGTCTTGCCGGCGCCGTTCGGACCAAGGAGGCCGACCACCTCGCCGCTGTCCACCTCCAGCGACAGATCCCGAAGCACCTGCCGCGATTTGTAACTCTTGGCGAGGTTCAGCGCACGCAGCACGCTCATGGTTTGGGATTGGCCGGGGGTGTGATGACGATGTGCACGCGCTGCGAGCCCTGCTCGGCCCCTTCCGCGACGATGTTCTGCGACACCACGTTGTATTTCAGCGACTCGCCGCTGATCTCCCTGTCCCCGTCCGAGAGCCACGCGTTCTTGCTCAAGCGCACCACGCCTTGTTTCACGTCGTAGTCGATCGCATCGGCGTGGCCTCGGGCGAGCTTTCCGGTCTTGGCGATCCGTTGCTCGAACGCCGCGGGCTTGCCATTCGCGACCGCGCTCACCAGGAGCTTCTTGGCGAAGGTCACCTGCGCATCGTCGGAGGTGAGCTGGCCCTGGTCCAGGGCGATCTTGACGGCGCCGCGGAACACCCAGTGGGCGTTGTCGAAATCCAATCCGGTCCCCTGCGCCTGATCAGCCGCGACGGACATGTTGCCCTGGGCGATACGCACCTTGTGGAACACCAGGTTGTTGTTCTTGTAGTCGAGCTCGGACCACTGCGCATCGACGGTGATCGCTCCCTGCTGGAGATGCGCGCCCGGCGTCGCGGCCGGTGCGGATACGGGCGCCGCGGCGAGCGCCAGCAGCGCCGGCACGAGCGCGACGCGCAGCTCGGTGAGCGCGCCCGGCAGCTTGGCAAGCATGGCCGGGAGCTCGGCGAGCGCGCGGCGGAGGCCGCCGAGCGCGGCGGGGAGGTCAGGGATGGAAACGGCCATTCACTTTCGATTCTAGGCGTATCGTGCGCTCTTTCAAATTGGCGACGAGGCCGCGCCCCGACAGCGTTTGCGTTCCGAAGTCGATGCGCACGTCGCTCTTCGTGCTCGCGATGCCGTCGGGAACGTCATATCTCAAGGTGTCGGTGTGTATGACCGCGGCCGTCGTCTGTCTGCCCGTGGGGTCGCCCTGCAGGCGCACGTTGCCGGACACATCGACGGCCTTTCCGCCGGACTCGACGTGCGCCGTGTCGCCTATCATGGTCCAGGTCTGCCCGTTCGGCGCCTGATAGGCGACGTGCACGTTGTGCAGCTCGACCTCGTTGCCGTGGTCGACCTGATCGATGCGCTCGGCCTCGACGCGGATGCCGGGATTGCCGGCGAGATCGTAGTCGGTGAGCACCGCGCTCTTGAGATAGTAGCCCGGCAGCTCCGACTGCTGCGCCCCCGCCTGCGCCTGCGGCCGGCGCGCCGGCGAGCTCAGGATCCAGGTGCTCACCGCGAGTGCGATGACGGCGAGGATGGTGAAAACACGAAACAGCATCAGGTCCCCGGCCCGTTCCGGCCTGCAGCGCCGCCCACATCCAGGCCGCTCATGCCCTGACCCGGGGTGTCGCCGCGCGTGCGCGCAGCAGCGCATCGCACAGCTCGCGCACCGCGCCCTGGCCGCCCGCGCGCTTCGCGGCCCAGTGTGCGGCGGAGCGCACCAGCGGGTGCGCATCGGCGACCGCGCAGGCGAGGCCGACGGCCGCCATCAGCGGCATGTCCGGCGTATCGTCGACCATGCAGGCGCAGTGGAGCGGGTCGATGCCGAGCCGGCGCGTGAGGTTGCCGAACGCGGCGACCTTGTCGCGACAACCCTGCACCACGTGCCTCACCTCGAGCTCCCGCATGCGCGCGGCCGCCGCAGCCGAGCGGCGGCCGCTGATCGCGGCCACGCCGACCCCGGCCGCGAGCAGCAGGCGGATCCCGTGTCCGTCGCGCACGTGAAACACCTTTTGAGTCTCGCCGCGAGGACCGAAGTAGAGGCGCCCGTCGGTGAGCACCCCGTCGATGTCGAGCACCAGAAGCTCGATCCGGGCGAGCGGCGTCGCGCGGCGCGCCTTCACACGACCCCCGCGCGCATCAGGTCGTGAACGTTGAGCGCGCCCACCATGTGCTCGTCCCCGTCGACGACGATGAGCGAGGTGATGGTATGCGTCTCCATCAGGTGCACCGCCTCGGCCGCGAGCGTGCCGGGCCGCACGGTCTTGGGGCGGCGGCTCATGACCTGCTGCATGCGCGCCGCGCGCAGATCGACGCAAGCGTCGAGCGCGCGGCGCAGGTCGCCGTCGGTGAACACACCGAGCACCCGGCCGTCCGCGTCGACGATCGCGGTCATGCCGAGGCCCTTGCGGCTCATCTCCATCAGTCCTTCGACGAGCGGCGTATCGGCGTGCACCTTGGGAATGTCGGCGCCCGTGCGCATCACCTCGCTCACGTGCAGAAGCAGACGCCGGCCGAGGCTGCCCGCCGGATGGGATCGCGCGAAGTCCTCCTCGGTGAAGCCGCGTGCCTTCAACAGCGTGACCGCGAGCGCATCACCGACCGCGAGCGCGGCGGTGGTCGAGGTCGTGGGCGCGAGGTTCAACGGGCAGGCCTCGGCCGGCACGCCGATGTCGAGATGTACGGTCGCCGAGCGGGCGAGCGAGGAGGCCGGATTGCCGGTGAAGGCAATGAGCGGCACGCCGAGCCGCAGGATGGCGGGCACGATGATGAGGATCTCCGCCGTCTCACCGGAATTCGACAACGCCAGCACGGCGTCATCGCGTGTGATCATGCCCACGTCCCCGTGACTCGCCTCGCCGGGATGCAGGAAGAAAGCCGGCGTTCCGGTGCTGGCCAGGGTCGCGGCGATCTTCCGGCCGATATGGCCGGATTTGCCCATGCCGGTGACGACGACCCGGCCGCGGCAAGCGAGGCAGAGCCGGCAAGCCTGCGCGAAATCCGCTCCGAGGCGCGGCACCTGCGCCTCGAGGCCTTCGATCTCTGTCGTCAGCGCCCGCCGGCCGAGGTCTGCCAGCTCCGCATCGTCGAACTCGGGAATCATGGACGAATCATACCCCGCCAACACCGGCAACCATATGGCGTAAGCTTGGCGCTTCGCAGCGAGGAGCAGGAATGGATCCACGACAGGTAGCCGAGATCATCGAGGCCGGATTGCCGGGCAGCCGTGCCCTGGTCAAGAGCGAGGACAACGTTCACTTCGAGGCCGTGGTCGTCGCGGCGGCGTTCGCGGGCAAGCGCTCGGTGCAGCGTCATCAGCTGGTCTATGGCACGCTCGGCAAGGCGGTCGGCAACGAGATCCACGCGCTCGCGCTGCAGGTGTTCACCCCCGAGGAATTCCAGGGTCTCGAGGGTGGATAAGCTGCAGATCCAGGGCGGGATCCCGCTCGAGGGGGAGATTCGCATCTCCGGCGCCAAGAACGCGACGCTGCCGATCCTGGCCGGGTGTCTGCTCGCGAACGGACCCGTCACCGTCTCGAACGTCCCGCATCTTCAGGACGTGACGACGATGATCGAGCTGCTCGGCCGGATGGGCGTGTCGGTGACCATCGACGAGAAGCTGCGCATCGAGGTCGATGCCTCCACCATCAAGGAGCACTTCGCGCCGTATCAATTGGTGAAGACCATGCGCGCGTCGATACTGGTGCTCGGGCCGCTGCTCGCGCGCTTCGGCTCGGCCGACGTCTCGCTGCCCGGCGGTTGCGCGATCGGCGCCCGGCCCGTGAACATCCACGTCGCGGGGCTGCAGGCGATGGGGGCGGACATCCACATCGAGAACGGCTACATCAAGGCCCGCGCCGGACGCTTGCAGGGCGCGCGGCTGGTTCTGGAGACGGTCACCGTGACCGGCACCGAGAATCTGATGATGGCCGCCACGCTCGCCGAGGGCGAGACGGTGCTCGAGAACGCCGCGCGCGAGCCCGAGGTGGTCGACCTCGCGAATTTCCTGATCAGCATGGGCGCGAAGATCAAGGGCGCCGGCACCGACCGCATCGTCGTCCAGGGCGTCGAGCGGCTCGAGGGCACGGCCTACGAGGTGCTCCCGGACCGTATCGAGAGCGGCACGTACCTCGTGGCCGGGGCGATCACCGGCGGCCACGTCCGCATCAAGAACACGCGGCCGGATCATCTCGACGCCGTGATCGGCAAGCTGCGGGAATCCGGTGCGCGCATCGACAGCGGCGATTCGTGGGTCGAAGTGGACATGCGCGGCAAAAGACCGGGCGCCGTCGACATCCGCACCGCGCCGTACCCGGCGTTCCCCACCGACATGCAGGCGCAGTTCGCGGCACTGAACACGGTGTCGAGCGGCGTCGGCACCATCATCGAGACGATTTTCGAGAATCGGTTCATGCACATGCTGGAAATGCGGCGCATGGGGGCGGAGATCCGCCTCGAGGGGAATACCGCCATCATCCACGGGGTCGAGCGGCTCACCGCCGCCCCGGTCATGGCGACCGATCTGCGTGCCTCGGCGAGCCTCGTGCTCGCGGGGCTGGTCGCCGACGGGCGCACCGAGATCGAGCGTATCTACCACATCGACCGCGGGTACGAGGCCATCGAGGAGAAGCTCCAGCAGCTCGGCGCCAAGATCCGCCGCACTCCCGGCTAGTCCCGCCCAGCCTCTCGCGCGGCGCCAAAGGCCGCAGCTCCCTGAGCCGGACCGGCAGACGCCGGTCAAAGCTATTCGGTCACTGCTAACGGTAAATGGTCTCGCGACCGCCCATGGGCCGTGCGGTGCTCGGCGGCCCGTTTATTCCCGTCGGACCTTTCCACGGGTAGCAGTGACCGCATAGCTTTGACCGGCGTCTGCCGGTCCGGCTCAGGGAGTTCCGTCTGGCCTTTGGTGCCGAGCGAGAGGCCGGGGCCGGTCCGGCTCAGGGAGCTGCGGCCTTTGGCGCCGCGCGAGAGGCTGGGCGGGACCAGGCGGGAGTGCGGCGGATCTTGGCGCCGAGCTGCTGCCGAGCTAGCCGACTCGGGGGTCGGGGGTTGGGGATTGGACCGCGCGCGTGGGGCGCTCCATCACCGTGAGCTTGACCTTGTAGCGGGCGGAGCCGTGACGGCCTTCGAGCTCGACCGGGGTGCCGGGCGGCAGTGCGGCCAAACGGCTGACGAGATCCTGGGCGCTCCGTACGGGTTCCTTGCCGAGGCCGGTGATCAGATCGCCGGGGCGGATTCCGGCCTCGTAGGCCTGGCTGCGCACCAGGATGTTGACGATGGTGACGCCGCCGCCCGTGGCGATGCCGAGTTGGGCGGCCTGATCGTCGGTCACGTCCTGCGGCACGAATCCCAGCCACCCGCGCACGACGTGCCCGTGCTTCAGGATCTGCTCCATCACGCCGCGCACCAGGTTCACCGGGATCGCGAACCCGATCCCCTCGGGACCGCCATACGTGCGGTTCAGGACCGCGGTGTTGATCCCGACCAGATCGCCCTGGGCGTCGATCAGCGCGCCGCCCGAATTGCCGAGATTGATGGCGGCGTCCGTCTGGATGAAGTTCTCGAAGGTCGCGAGCCCGAGCTGGCCGCGCCCCGTCGCGCTGACGATGCCCTGTGTCACCGTCTGGCCGATGCCGTAGGGGTTGCCGATGGCGAGCACGATGTCGCCGACCCTGAGCGTGTCGGAGCGTCCGACCGGCATCACCGGCAGCTTGTCGATCTCCAGGTGCAGGATGGCGATGTCGGTGTCGGGGTCTTGCCCGAGGATGGTGGCGTTCGCGATCCGCCCATCGGAGAGCTGCACCCGGATCGAGTCCGCGCCCGTGATGACGTGCTGATTGGTGACGATCGTTCCGGCGCCGTCGACGATGACTCCGGAGCCCAGGCTGCGCTCGATGCGCTGCCGATAGCTCGGCCAGAAGTCGCCGAACAGCTGATTGAAGCCGGGGGACTGGGTGCGCTCGGTCACCAGGCGCGCGGTATAGATGTTGACGACGGCCGGCGCGGCCCGTGCGACGGCGTCGGCAAAGCTCTGCACCACGACCTGCGGCCGCGTCGCCGCCGCTGCGCTCGCCACGGGGCCGCCGCTGGAGGGGCCCACGCCGGGCGCGGACCCGCCGAGCAGAGTCGGCCTCCACCAAACCACGAGAAACGCAGCCGCGAGACCGACCACGGCGGCTCGGATCAAAAAACCCGCGAGGACGCGAGCGCTTTGCAAGTAATATCGCTCCTCGAGCTGGAGGAAGGCGGCACGGGTTCAGCGGATGAGCCAGGCCTTCCCGTGTAAGGGACCGCCGTCCAGATGTGTATAATGCGCTCCCTATATTCTTTCGGAAACACTACCCGGACAGGGGTTTACGTGAAGATTTGTCAACAATTCGGGGGCCTTTGATGAGTGAAGAGGTTGACCACAGCCGACGGCGCTTGTTGACTGCGGCCACGGTGGGCACCGGCGCCATCGGCGTCGCGTTTGCCGCGGTTCCATTCCTGGCCTCGTGGCAGCCCAGCGCCCGGGCCAAGGCGCTCGGCGCGCCGGTCGAGGTCGATGCCTCGAAGCTCGAGGCCGGCCAAATGCTGAAAGTGGTGTGGCGCGGCCAGGCGGTGTTCATCGTGCGCCGCGTGCGCGGGATCATCGATCATCTCGGCGACCACGACGGCATGCTGGCGGATCCCAAGTCGGACGACTCGATGCAACCCGACTACATCAAGGCGACGGGCGCGGTGCGGGCGCGCAACCCGGAGTACTGGGTGGGTCTCGCGGTGTGCACGCACCTCGGCTGCTCACCGCTCGGCGCCTTCGAGGCGAACAACGCGTTCCAGGTGGCGGGCGCGGACCTCGGTGCGAACTGGCCGGGCGGATTCTATTGCCCCTGCCACGGGTCGAAGTACGACCTGTCGGGGCGGGTTTTCAAGAGCATGCCCGCGCCGAAGAATCTGACTGTTCCTCCTTATGCGTTTGCGGACGCCGCGCGCATCGTGATCGGCGTCGACGACGCCGCCAAGAAAGCTTGAGAGGTTGAGCGATGGCCGTAGCACCTGAGTCCGCCGGTGGCAAGAGCGGAGGCTTGACGGGCTGGATCGATCAGCGTTTTCCGATGACCAAGCTCTGGAAGGAGCACGTCTCGGAGTACTACGCGCCGAAGAACTTCAACTTCTGGTATTACTTCGGCTCGCTCGCGCTCCTCATCCTCGTCAATCAGCTCATCACCGGAATCTTCCTCACGATGAGCTACAAGCCCTCGTCGGCAGAGGCGTTCTCCTCCATCGAATACATCATGCGCGATGTCGACTGGGGCTGGCTGATCCGCTACCTGCACTCGACCGGAGCCTCGGCGTTCTTCATCGTCGTGTACCTGCACATGTTCCGCGCGCTCCTCTACGGGTCGCACCGCAAGCCGCGCGAGCTCGTGTGGATATTCGGCTGCCTGATCCTCCTGCTGCTGATGGCCGAGGCCTTCATGGGCTACGTGCTGCCCTGGGGCAACATGAGCTACTGGGGCGCGCAGGTGATCGTGTCGCTGTTCAGCAGCATCCCGATCGTCGGCCAATCGCTGGTCGAATGGATCCGCGGCGACTACTACATCGCGGACGCCACCTTGAACCGCTTCTTCGCGCTGCACGTCGCCGCGCTGCCGCTCGCGTTGATCTTCCTCGTCCTGGCCCACGTCATGGCGCTCCACGAGGTCGGCTCGAACAATCCGGACGGCATCGAGATCAAGAAGCACAAGGATGCCCAGGGCCGTCCGCTCGACGGCATCCCGTTCCATCCTTATTACACCGTGAAGGATCTGGTCGGGGTCGCGGGATTCCTGCTGATCTTCTGCGGCGTGATCTTCTTCGCTCCGGCCTTCGGCGGGCTGTTCCTCGAGTCGCCGAACTTCGAGCCCGCGAATCCCCTGCAGACGCCCCCGCACATCGCGCCGGTCTGGTACTTCACCCCGTTCTACGCGATGCTCCGCGCGGTGCCCTCGTTCGCGGGCACGCAGGTCTGGGGCGTGATGGTGATGGGTGCGTCCATCATCGTCCTGTTCTTCGTGCCCTGGCTCGACCGCTCGCCGGTGAAGTCGATCCGCTATCGCGGCCCCATCTACAAGATCATGTTGACCATATTCGTGCTCTCCTTCGTGACGCTGGGGCTGTGCGGGCTCAAGCCGCCGGCGGGGATCTACCCGAACCTCGCCAAGGTCTGCACGGTCCTGTATTTCGCCTTCTTCCTGCTGATGCCCTGGTACACGAGGTTCGACAGCGTGAAGCCGGTGCCTGAGAGGGTCACGCAACATGCTTAAGCGTTGCTTGTTCGTCGCGGCTGCCATTCTCGCCTCGAGCGTCGCGCCCGCCCAGGAGGGCGGAATTGCACTGGAGCCGTCCGGCACCAACATCAGGAACCTGGACTCGCTGCAGCGCGGCGCCCGCAATTTCATGAACTATTGCTCGGGCTGCCACTCACTCAAGTACGTGCGGTACAACCGGCTCGCGGCGGATCTGAAGATCCCGGAATCGGAGCTCGGCAACCTGATGTTCACCACGGACAAGTCCTCCGAGGGCGTGAACTCGGCCATGCCGAAGGATGCGGAGGCCTGGTTCGGCAAGCAGCCGCCGGATCTGTCGCTCATGTGCCGCGCCCGCGGCGTGGATTACTGTTATTCGTTCCTCAGGGGATTTTATGTCGACACGGCCCGTCCCTGGGGCGTGAATAACTTATATTTGCCCAGCGCGGCCATGCCGGACGTGCTGGCGTCGCTGCAAGGCCTGCAGAAGGCCGTCTACAAGAACGAGAAGGACGAGCGCGGCGATGATCACATGGTGCTGGCGGGCGTCGCGCTGATGTCCCCGGGCACCATGAAACCGGAGGAGTTCGATCAATTCGTCAGGGACCTCGCCAACTTTCTGGACTACGCCGCGGAGCCGATCAAGGCGAAGCGCGAGTCTCTCGGCATCTTCGTGACGCTGTTCTTGCTGGTGTTCTTCGTCTTCGCCTATCTGCTGAAGAAGGAATACTGGAAGGACGTCCACTGAGGCGCGACGGGAAGTCCCGTGTGTCCGTCCGTAGGAGATTGGGTTAGTGGCACGTCGCTCCGTGATGACGCTGTTTTCCGCTCCGACTGACCCCTGGAGTCACCGGACGCGCATCGTGCTTGCCGAGAAGGGAATCGCGATCGAGTTGGTCAACGTCGATCCGAACGAGCTGCCCGAGGACCTGCTCGACTTGAATCCCTATCACAGCGTGCCCACGCTCGTGGATCGGGATCTCGTGCTGTACGACTCGCGGGTCATCATGGAGTACCTCGACGAGCGGTTCCCGCATCCGCCCTTGATGCCCATCGATCCCGTGACTCGTGCGCAGTTCCGCGTGGCGCTCTATCGGGTGGAGCGCGATTGGTACGGTCTCGCGCACGACATCGAATCCGAGCCCGAAGGCAAGACCGCCGCGCACGCCCGCAAGGTGCTGGGCGAAGCCATCTGCGCGAGCGCGGAGGTGTTCAAGGCCAAGCCGTTCTTCCTGAGCGACGAGTTCTCGCTGGTCGACGCCAGCATCGCGCCGATACTCTGGCGTCTGCCGAGCTATGGCATCGAGCTGCCGCCTCAGGCGCAGCCCATCACGAAGTACATGAACTCGATATTCGCGCGGTCGACGTTCCGGTCGTGCCTGACCGACGCCGAGCGGGGCATGCGGCATTGAAGCCGAGGCGTCCTTACCTGTTGCGGGCGCTGCACGAATGGATCAGCGATAGCGGCGAAACCCCCCACATCGTGGTGGATGCCAATGCGGAGGGTGTCACCGTGCCGCGGCAGTACGTGAAGGACGGCAAGATCGTCCTCAACGTCAGCATGTCGGCCACGCAGGGCCTGAAACTCGGCAACGACGCGGTCAGCTTTGCGGCGCGCTTCGGCGGATCGACGTTCGCCGTGCAGGTCCCGATCCGCGCGATCCTCGGCATTTACGCGCGCGAGACCGGGCAGGGGATGATCTTTCCGGAGGGCGACGCCGATCCCGATCCCACGGACGGCCCGCCCGCATCGACCGCCCCGGGCACCTCGGGCAAGGCCGCCGCGCCGAAAAAGCCGAGGCTGCAGGTCGTCAAGTAGCACTCGATCGGCGGCGGCCGCGTATCGACCGAGCCAGAAGCGGCTGCGCGCCGGGGGCCGCGGGCGCACCGATGCGCCGGCAGTGACCGCGCCGCGGCCCACCGCGCCATCGACGCTCATTCCGAGTCGAAGGCGCCCTTGATCCACTCCAGCCGGCACGCTGCGTCCGGGATGCCATGAACGGCCACCACATCGAAGCGCATGCGCCGATGCCGCAGGGCCGGGTTCTCCTGCAGGTAGCAGCGAGCCGCGCGTATCAGGCGTCGGCGCTTCCCCTGGGTCACCGATGCGGCCGCCCCGCCGTAGTCGGCGCGGCTACGCTGGCGAATCTCGACGAATGCGAGCACCGGGCCATCGAGGATGACGAGGTCGAGCTCGCCGAGCTTGCAGCGGTAGTTGCGCGACAGGATCCGGGCGTTCCGGGTCGCGAGATGGGCGGCGGCGAGCTGCTCGGCGGAGCCGCCGCGGATGAGATGAGTGGCCACGAGGGGGGAGGCTCGCACGACGGAACGCGGGCGCCCGCCGTATTGTGCGGCCGCTCGCCGAGAAAAACGCGAAATCGCTAGAATCCAACCGAATGGCGGGCAGGGTGCCCGTCAGGGGAGAAGGCTGATGGGCGAATCGATCCTGAAGGACTGGGATAATTTCTACGTCATCATGGGATCGGCGGCGGCCGGTCTCACCGGCCTCACCTTCGTCGTCATCGCGCTCTCCGCGGAGGCCAACCGCGCCAACCCGCGCGGCGTGCGCGTTTACGTGACGCCGACCATCGTCCATTTTGGAGTGGTGCTGGGCCTTGCCGCCTATCTCAGCATGCCGCGCCACACGGAGCTCAGCCTGAGCTGGGGCTTCGGCGTCGTCGGCGCCGCCGGTCTGATCTATGCGCTCGGTGTCGGAACCGGGATTCGCGGGGTCGCGAAGGACTATGTGCCCGTGCTGGAGGACTGGCTCTGGAACCTGATCCTGCCGGCCGCAGCCTACGGGACGCTGCTCGCCGCGGCGCTCCTCTTCCGGCATTACGCGACCGGGTGCATGTACGCGGTCGCGGCGGTCACGGTCGGCCTCACCTTCATCGGCATTCACAACTCGTGGGACATCGCGGTGTGGCATGCATCGCGAAGGCCGAACGAGCCGCGCGAGCGGGGGGATCGCAAGACGGAACGCTGAGGCTCGATGGAGGTGCGCGAAGGCATGTCTTGAAACGCCGACAATTCCGCATTCTGTCAAACTGAATTAGTATCGAGCCATCATGAACGGCGCGCTTCATCACGTCATGCACGGGCTCCAAGCCGGCGAGGATCTGATCTCCGCCGGAGTCGATGAGCTGTTTCGCCGCTGGCAGGCGTCGACGCATGCGATCGGCAAGCTGTGGGCGGAGCCCGCGCGATGGCAATCCGCGTTCCGCGAGATGCAGGTCAACGTCGATCTCGCGCAGATCCTGCGCGCACGCACGCTTCCCTAAAGCCGGCGACCGCTCACTCCGATTCCTGCTCGGCGCCGGCTCATTTGTCGTGAGGCCGGCATACGGTCCCTCGCGACGGCAGCGCCGCGATCCCGTTACTGGTCGGACGGCTTCGGCGAGCCTGCCTGGTTGGCGTCATATACCAGCTTTCCCCCGAGCCACGTCTTGACCGTGCGCACGTTTCGGAGCTGCGCCGAAGGGATTGCGAGCACGTCCTCGCTCAAGAGCACGAGGTCCGCGAGCTTGCCTGGCTCGATCGAGCCCTTCTCGTGCTCCTGGAACTCGGCGTAGGCCGAGCCCATCGTGTAGGCGGCGATCGCCTCCTGGACGGTGAGCTTCTGCTCCGGGATCCAGCCATCCGGGTGCTTCCCGTCGAGCGTCGCACGGGTGGTCGCGGCGTAGAGCCCCTGCATGGGATCGAGCGGTGCCACCGGCCAATCCGTGCCGAACGCCAGGCGCACGCCGTGATCCAGGAAGGTGCGGAATGCATAGGTGCGGGTCGCGCGATCGTGACCGATGCGCGCCTCGGCCCATCGCCCATCGTCGATCGCATGATACGGCTGCATGGAGGCGATCACGTGCAACCGCGCAAAGCGATCGAAATCCTTGGCGGCCATGTGCTGGGCATGCTCGATCCGCCAGCGCCGGTCGCGGGGACCGTCGGCCTTCTCGATCTCCTGATAGAGATCGAGCACGGTGGAGATTCCTTCGTCGCCGATGGCATGCGTGCACACCTGCAGGTGCGACGCGTCGGCGGCCAGCAGCCACTTGCGCGTACGGTCGAGGGGCTGCATGTCGGCCGCCAGCAGCCCGCGCACGGCCGGCGTGTCGATGAACGGCTGGAAGAAATAGGCGGTGCGCGAGCCGAGCGAGCCGTCCGCGAACATCTTGAGGGCGCCGATCCGCAGCATGGGACCGCCGAACGCCGCGCCCGTGCCGAGCCGGGCCTGATCGTCCACGGTGGCGATCGGGGGAGCGGCGTAGAGCCGCACGGTCAATGCGCCCTCGCGCAGGAGCTCCGAGTAGACGGCGAGATCTGCATAGGACTCGCGCATGTCCTGCACGCTGGTGACGCCGTGCGAGGCGGCCTCGGCCAGGGCGGTTTCGACCGTTCGGCGTATTTGCTGGTGCGTTTGTGCGGGGATGCGGCTCTCGACCAGCTCCGTGGCCGCGTCCTTGAGCACTCCCGTCGGCTCGCCTGCGGCGTCGCGCACGATCACGCCGCCGGGAGGATCGCGCGTCGCCGCGGTGATGCCGGCCAGCGCCAGGGCCTTCGAGTTGACCAGGATCGCATGGCCGTCGTAGCGGTCGATGGCCACCGGGTTGTCCGGCGTCACCGCGTCGATGTCGCGGTGCGAGGGCAGCTCGGCCGGGCTCCACTTGGTCTCGTCCCAATTGCCGGCGCGTATCCACTCGCCCTTCGGCGTGCGCGCGGCGTACGCGGCGATGCGCTTGACGAACTCGTCGCGGCTGGCAGCGTCGTTGAGCTGAACGGCGCGAAGCGCGCTGCCGCCGTCGCTGAAATGCACGTGTGCATCGTCGAAGCCGGGCAGAAGCCGCCGTCCGCCGGCATCGACCAGCCGCGTGCCCGTGCCGCGCCATGCCGAAACCGCCTGCTCCGATCCAACGGCGACGATCCGGCCGCCGAGGACGGCCACGGCTTCGGCTTCCGGCTGCTTGGGGTTCACCGTCCAGATGCGCGCGTGGTGAATGATGAGCTCGGCGCCGGGATGGCCGGAGGATGCAGCGTCCGGTTGCGGCGCGGACGCGCCCGCCGCGGATGCCATCCGGGTCAGCAGCAGGATTCCGGCGGCGACGCCGAGCGCGCGGGCGGGCGTGTTGCGCGGGATTGCGACAGGCGATGATCGTGTCATAGCGGACTCGGTACTCCGTCCCGGATCTGGGCCCAATCGAGATCGCGCCTGACGTGATCGCCTGCGTCGAGGTACAGCCTGCCGCTGACCCCGGCAATCTCGCTCGATTGCGTCGGTGGGCTCGAGCCCAGCGCGGGAACCAGCCGATAGGCGTCGAACCCGAATGCGTAGAGACGGTCGCGCCGCGCGGTGCGCGCCGGCCACGCCGTGCGAATCGCGTCTCGAATCTGCGACGTGATCGGATCGTTCCCGATCATCCACGGCATGTCGGGGAACATGAGCCCGTCGAGATCGCTGTTCGCCGCCGGGTCCGGGTCGAAGCTGTCGGACGTGGAGTAGACCGGCACGTCGCCGGCGTATTGGAACTTGAGCTGCGGCAGGATCTGGCGCGCCGCCGCCGCGGTGCCCGCGACGAACACGAATGCCGCATCGGAGCGATGCGTGACCGGCTCGCCCTTGACGATGTGTATCTGCAGCACCTGCTTGATGATGTCCGAGAAATCCACCTGTGCCGAGTCGTAGTGCTGGCCGTCGAGCACGGTGCCGCCGAGGCGCGAGAGCTCATCCGCGAATGCCGCCGAGACCCGGTTGCCCCACTCGCCGCCGGGCACGAGCACCACGCCGTTCGGACGCCCGTCGGCGACCACGCGGCGTGCCACCATGCGCGCCTCGTCCTCGGGCAGCAACGCGTACTGATAGAAGTTGCGAGGCGTGCCGACGCTGTCCGGAAGAAAATTCAGCGCGAGCGTCGGGGTCCGCCCGGCCACCGGCGCGACCGCCGCGACATCCTCCTTGGTCAGCGGGCCGACGATGAATGACGCGCCGTCCGCGACCGCGCGCGCATAGGCGGTCGCCACGGGCTCCGCCGCCACGTCATAGATGCGCAGACGCGGCCGCTTGGCGGCCTCCTGCTCCAGGTACGCCGCGATGAATCCGTCACGAACCGCGACTCCGAAGGCCTCGGCGCGCCCGGACAGAGGCAGCAGCACGGCGATCTGGTTGGGAAGCTGGGTCGCGGCCGCGACCTGCGTCGAAGCCGATGCCCCCACGACTTCGTTGGCTTCGTGAGAAGGGTACTGGCGCTTCCAGCTCTCCAGTGCGCCGGACGCGCGCATCGGGTCGCGCGCCAGCGCCACCGCGACCGGGCCGAGATCGAGCCAACCCGCCACGACCGGGTCGGTCTTCGCCGGGGGCTTCATCGGCTGAGCACGCTCGGCGGCCGTCCGGATCCGGTTGTAAAGCTCGAGGCGATCGGCGTGCAGCGCGTTGGGGTCGGTGAGCCAGTGCTCGCGCTCCACCAGGGCGCGGGTGCCCTCCACCGGGTGTCCCGTCATGAACGCGCTGCGTCCGCGAATCCACCAGTAGTTCTGCGCCTGGTCCGCGGCCGTCGGAACGCCGATCTGATCCAGCTCGTGAATGGCCCGTGCGCCGTCGTTCTCCGCATAAGCGATCTCGGCGGCAACCAAAGCACGCGCCGTCGCGAGCTGCGTCCGTGCGCCGGGAGACACGCCCGCCAGCGCTTGTTTCGCCGCCGCGACGTTGCCGGCGCCCACCCACTGCTCGGCGCTCAGCAGGAGGTAGTTGTCGCGCTCCGCCGGCGCCTCATCGGCGAGCTCCGCGTACGCCTGCGCGGCCTCGACATGCTTGCCGGCCTGCGCAAGACGCACCGCTTGCGCCTGCCGATCCTCGGCCGGCTGCGGTGGGCGCACCAGGCTGCAGGCCCCGATGGCCAGCGATATCGTGAGCGCCGCGTACAGCGCCCACCGTGGACGCCGGGAAATCGCTGCCATAACCTTCGAACTCCTGCTGCGGCTATCACGCGGATTATAAGTGACAAACCAAACCACCGGGCGCCTGTACGTCGTCGCCACGCCGATCGGCAATCTTGGAGACATCGGCGCGCGTGCCGTCGAGGTGCTCCGCGCCTGCGCCTTGATCGCCGCGGAGGACACCCGGCACACGGGCGTCCTGCTCAAGCATCTCGGGGTCGGGACGCGGCAGATATCGCTGCACGATCACAACGAGCGCGCCCGCGCGCCGGAGCTCGTCGCACGCCTGCGCGAGGGCGCCGACATCGCGCTGGTGAGCGATGCGGGCACTCCTGCGATCAGTGATCCGGGATTCGAGCTGGTCCGGGCCGCCGTTGCCGCCGGCGTGCCCATCGTTGCGATTCCAGGACCGTGCGCCGCCATCGCAGCGCTCTCGATCGGCGCTCTGCCCACCGATCGGTTCTGCTTCGAGGGCTTCCTGCCCGCGCGCGGCGCGGCGCGGCGCAAGCGCCTCGACGTGCTGGCGCGCGAGCCGCGCACCGTCGTGCTGTACGAGTCGCCGCACCGGATCAAGGACACGCTCGAGGACTGTGCCGAGGTCTGCGGGGCTGAGCGCCCGGCGGTGATTGCACGCGAAATCACCAAGCTCCACGAGCAAGCCTATCGCGGAACATTGCGCGATCTGGCGCAGCTCGCCGCCGTGGACGACCACATTGCGCGCGGCGAGATCGTGCTGTTGATCGCGGGATTGGACGCCCCGGACGACGAGACGCGCGATGTTGCGGGCGCCGCCGAGATCACCCTCGACCGCGCGCTCGAGATCCTGATGGCCGAGCTGCCGCTCAAGCAAGCCGCGCGCCTGGCGGCGCAGCTCACGGGATCACGCGACAACGAAGCCTACAAGCGCGCGTTGCACCTGAAAAAGGAATGATGGGCGCCGTATTGGATCTTTTTCCCACGTCAGCGAAGCGGGCGACCCGCTGTCGGTCGCTTCGACCGCGTAAATCCCGCCGCCAGGCGTAAACAGACCGCGTGACCCCGTGCCGTCAGCTGGTAGGGTAGAATCCTCCCCGAGTCGGCCAGGCAGCCGCTGTGTACACAAGTGCATGGAGGAAAGTCCGGGCTCCATCGGGCAAGGTGCCAGGTAACGCCTGGGGGGCGCGAGCCCACGGAAAGTGCAACAGAAAGTAAACCGCCCAAGTGTCGCGCAAGCGGCAACGGCAAGGGTGAAAGGGTGCGGTAAGAGCGCACCGCGTGAGTGGTAACACTCTCGGCACGGCAAACCCCACCTGGAGCAAGGCCAAATAGGGAAGCGGGCAGCGCCTGTGGCTGCCACATGGGCCCCCATGAGGCTTCCGGGTAGGTCGCTAGAGCTGCGCGGCGACGCGCATCCCAGAGGAATGGTTGTCCAAGACAGAACCCGGCTTATCGGCCGACTCGTTTTTACCGCCGGGCGGCGGGGGCTTACACGGTCGCGGAGCGACCGCGCCAACCAGTCCCCGCTTCGCGGGCGATGCGGAGGGGTCGCCTGAGCGCGGGTCGCACGAGGCGACCGTGACAACTACGCACCCGCTTCGCGGGTCACGAAACTCCCGTGTGATGCGTCATCGAGGCCCTGGAAGGGCGCTCCTGGGCTAGGCCCTGCCGTGGGCGTGGGGAAGAATCCCACCGGGGCGATTGGCCCGTCCTACGCTCCCTGAATTGATTAGATCGTAGCCAGATCGGCCCTGTTCGGCGACGATCGCGGCAGACTGTTGTTGCGGGGATCTCCAGGAAAAAGGTCTAACAGGTTGATTCCGTTGGCAGTCGTCAACTGGCGACATTGTGCCGCGCAGAAATGTGACCTAAGTCACTGTCGGGTCGAGACTTTTTTTACTTAAAGCGTTGACAGTCTGACACGGCTCTCCCTATAGTGTCCGCCGGTGGGAAATTGTGGGGGAGAATGGGCTAAAAGCCCATAGGCCGATGTTCCGGGGTGTCAACAAGCTGACTCTTGACGCGAAAGGCCGGATGGTGATGCCCACCCGGTACCGGGAACGGCTGGCCGAGCGCTGCGGTGGCAAATTGGTGGTCACCGTCGACAAGGATCAGTGCCTCCTCATCTACCCCCTCCCCGATTGGGAAGAGATCGAGCGCAAGGTGATGCGCCTGCCCGCGTTGAATCCGCAGGCGAGATTGCTGCAGCGCTTGATGGTCGGATACGCCACCGACTTGGAGCTCGACGGGCACGGCCGATTGCTGCTGCCGCCGACACTTCGTGACTACGGACTCTTGACCCGCGACGCGGTGCTGATTGGACAGGGCACGCGATTCGAACTGTGGGACGACACGCGTTGGAAAGAATGGATGGCGAACCCGGACACGACGGCGGCCTTGTCCGCCGATCTCGAATCGTTGTCGTTGTAGCCGGGCGATCCGGTGGGCGCAACGGCAGGACACTCGCCGGTACTGCTCGATGAAGTACTGGCCGCGTTGAACATACGGGCAAGTGGCACCTACATGGACGCCACTTTTGGTCGAGGCGGACATGCAGGGGCGATTTTGCGGAACCTCATCGCGAGCGGTCGGTTGATTTGCCTCGATCGCGACCCCACGGCCGTCGCCGAAGCGCGCGCGAGCTTCGGCTCGGACCCCCGCGTGACGGTTTTCCTCGGGCGGTTCTCGCAGCTCGCACGGTATGCGGACGAGGTCGAGCAGGGCCTCGCGCTCGATGGAATCCTGCTCGATCTCGGCGTCTCATCGCCGCAGCTCGATGACGCGGAGCGCGGCTTCAGCTTCATGCAGGACGGGCCCCTCGACATGCGCATGACCCAGGGGCAGGGTGCGAGCGCAGCGGACGTGGTGAATCACGCCCCCCTCGCCGAGCTGATCCGCATCTTCCGCGACTACGGCGAAGAGCGCCTGGCGCCGCGCATCGCCCGCGCGATCGTCCAGGATCGCGCGACGCGGCCGTTCGAGCGCACGCGGCAGCTCGCCGAGATGATCGCCCGTGTCGCGCGCGGCGGCGACCGCCACAAGCACCCCGCGACGCGTGTGTTTCAGGCGCTGCGCATCCACGTGAATCGTGAGCTCGAGGAGCTCGAGACCGCGCTCGATGCGGCACTCGCGCGGCTCGCGCCGCAGGGCCGCCTCGCCGTCGTCAGCTTCCACTCGCTCGAGGACCGGATGGTGAAGCAATTCATGCGCCGCCACGCCTCGACCGATCCCATGTACGCGGGCCTGCCGCAGGTTCCCGCGCACGCCCGCCCCAAGCTCAAGCTCGTCGGCAAGGCCATCCGGCCTGCAGACCCCGAGAGTGAGCGCAACCCGAGAGCGCGCAGCGCCACCTTGCGCATCGCTGAGCGCCTCGAATCCGGACTTGCCGCATGAGCTACCGCCGACTCCTCCCCTTCGCCCTCCCGCTGCTCTGGCTCGCCGTGCTCGGCTCGGCCGTCCAGGTGATCTACGCCCGGCACCAGGCGCGCGGCATCTTCGTGCATCTGGAGAAACTGAACGCCGAGCGCGATTCGCTCGACATCGAGTGGGGGCGGCTGCAGCTCGAGCAGAGCTACCTGTCGTCGCACGCCGAGGTCGAGCACGTCGCCAATACCAAGCTGCAAATGAACCTGCCGCAGATGCGCGATGTGAGGATCGTGCGCCCGTGAAATCGCGACCGGCGGAAAGCGACACCCGGTCGCGCAGCTTTCGTTGGCGGTCGGCCGCCATCATGGTCCTGATCGGGCTCGGCGCGACCGGCCTGATCGCGCGCGCGATCGAGCTGCAGCTCCTGGATCACGGCTTTCTCGCCAAGCAGGGCGACGATCGCTCCATGCGCGTCGTCAAGATCGTGGCGCATCGCGGCGCCATAACCGACCGCAACGGCGAGCCGCTGGCGGTGTCGACGCCGGTCGACAGCGTCTGGGTGAACCCGCAGGAGCTCAAGGACAACATCGATGAGCTGCCGCGGCTCGCGAAGGCGCTGAAGGAGGACCAGCAGTGGCTGGCGCGGCGCATCACCAGCAATCTCGATCGCGAGTTCCTCTACCTCGTCCGCCACCTGCCGCCCGAGCAGGCGGCCTACATCAAGTCGCTGGGAATTCCCGGGGTGTATCTGCAGCGGGAGTACCGGCGCTACTACCCGGCCGGTGAGGTGGCCGCGCACGTGCTGGGTTTCACGACCGTCGATGACAAGGGCCAGGAGGGGCTGGAGCTCAGCTTCGATCAACTGCTGAACGGGGAGGACGGCGCCAAGCGCGTCATCCAGGACATGTACGGCCACTACGTCGAGAACGTCGAGAGCATCAGCGCGCCGCGTCCGGGCCTGGACCTCACGACCAGCATCGACCTGCGCATCCAGTATCTCGCGTATCGCGAGCTCAAGGGAGCGATGCAGGAATATCGCGCGAAAGCCGGCTCGGTCATCGTCGTCGACGTGGACACCGGCGAGGTTCTCGCCATGGTGAACCAGCCGTCGTACAACCCGAACGACCGCGAGCAGCTCAAACCCGAGCTCTATCGGAACAGGGCCGCCACCGACATCTTCGAGCCCGGCTCGAGCGTGAAGCCCTTCATCATGGCGGCGGCACTCGCCTCCGGCCAGTACCGCCCCGATAGCGTGGTCGACACCTCGCCGGGCTTCTTCAAGGTCGGCAACAAGATCGAGGAGGACGAGCACAATCTTGGCGTCATCGACCTTGCGACCATCCTCGCCAAATCCTCGAACGTCGGCACGGCCAAGGTCGCGCTGTCGCTCAAGCCCGAAGAGATCTGGCGAACCCTGAGCAGCCTCGGGCTGGGTCAGGTGACCGGCAGCAATTTCCCCGGCGAATCGGCCGGTACGCTCACGAGCTACTCGCACTGGCGCCCGGTCGGCATCGCGACGCTGTCCCATGGCTACGGCTTGTCCGTCACGCCGCTGCAGCTCGCGCATGCCTACGCGACGCTCGGCGCCGGCGGCATCCGGCGTCCGATCTCCTTCGAGCGCGTCAACGGACCCGTGGCGGGGGAGCGCGTGATGGACCCGAAGGTGGCGCACGAGCTGATCCAGCTGATGGAGCAGGTGGTGGAGAAGGGGGGCACCGCCACCCGCGCCTCGCTCATCGGCTACCGGGTGTCCGGCAAGACCGGCACCGCGTTCAAATCGATCGCCGGCGGCTATTCCACCGACCGGATCATGGCGGTGTTCGCCGGCTTGGTGCCTGCATCGCATCCGAAGCTCGCGACCGTGGTGGTGATCGACGAGCCGAGCCGGGACACGCACGAGGGTGGCACGCTGGCTCAGGGCGGCACCGTTGCCGCGCCGGTCTTTGCGAGCGTCATGTCGGGCGCGCTGCGCTTGATGGACATACCGCCGGATGATCTGCAGAACGTGCCGGCGGCGACGCTCGTGCAGGCCACGGAGTCGCCGTGAACGCCTCGCTCGCATGGCTGATGGACGGCATCGCGGACCTTCCTGCGAGCGACAGCCGGATCGCGGATCTCACGCTGAACAGCCGCGAGGTTCGGCCGGGCAGCCTGTTCTTCGCGTTGCCGGGACGCACGGTGCACGGCCTCAAGTTCGCGGCGGAGGCGGTCTCGCGCGGCGCGAGCGCGATCCTCTGGGAGCCGGACGCCCGGGTGTCGGCGCCAAAACTGCCCGAGGGCGTATTCGGTGCGCCCGTCCCCGCGCTCAAGAGCCTGGTGGGCCGGATTGCGGATCGGTTCTTCAACTGGCCTTCGTCGCAGCTGCGCATCACGGGCATCACCGGCACCAACGGCAAGACCACGTGCGCCTACCTGCTCGCGCAATGCCTGGAGCGTCTCGGCTCCAAGGCCGGATATATCGGCACGGTCGGCTCCGGCCCCATCGACTCGCTCGCGCCCCCCACGCTGACCACGCCGGATGTGGTCAGCTTGCACCGCCAGCTCGCGCAGTTGCGGGCCGCCGGCGTGCGCGACGTGGCGATGGAAGTGTCGTCGCAGGCGCTCGACCAGGATCGGATCGCGGCGGTGCGCCTGCGCTGCGCCGCATTCACCAACCTGAGCCGCGATCATCTGGACTATCACGAGACCATGAGCGCCTACGGCGCCGCCAAGGCGCGGTTGTTCGATGCCGTCGACCTGCAGCACGTCGTGCTCAACGTCGGCGATGAATTCGGGCGGACCTGCGCGCGCACCCTGTCGGGCCGGGTGCCGGTGACCGCCACCTGGATCGGCGCAGGCGATTGCGGCTGGCTCGCCGAGCACAACCTGCACGCGGCGGAGGTATCGCTCAACGTGCACGGCATCTCCCTCGAGCTCGAGGGCAGCTATGGAAGCCAGCATCTCGACACCAAGCTGCTCGGCCGCTTCAACGCGGAGAACTCGCTGATCGTCATGGGCTGTCTGCTCGCTCTCGGCGCTTCCCTCGTCGAAGGGGCGCTCGCGCTCGCCGCGTGCGTGCCGCCGCCCGGCCGCATGGAGGTGGTCGAGCCGGCCGCGCCGGGCAAGCCCATGGCCGTGGTCGACTACGCCCACACGCCGGATGCGCTCGCCAAGGCGCTCGGCGCTCTGCGCGAGCATTGCAAGGGCTCGCTCTGGTGCGTGTTCGGCTGCGGCGGCGATCGCGATCCCGGCAAGCGGCCGATCATGGGCGGGGTTGCCGACGACCTCGCCGATCAGATCATCGTGACCGACGACAACCCGCGCTCGGAGAAGCCCGAAGCGATCACCCGCGCCATCGTCGCGGGCATCCGCTCGCATGCGGCGCGCGTGATTCACGACCGTGCCGAGGCCATCGTCACCGCGCTCAAGGAGGCGCGCGCGGCCGACATCGTGCTGATCGCGGGCAAGGGGCACGAGGACTACCAGATCTACGGCGAGACCCGGCGCAGCTTCTCGGACCGGCTCGAGGCGCAGCGCTACCTGGGAGCGGCCGCATGAAGCGCACGCTCGCGCAAGCCGCCGTCGCCACCGGCGGGCAGCTCGTCGGGGCGGACCGCGCGTTCGGCGCCGTGGCCACGGACAGCCGCACGCTCGCGCCCGGGTCGCTCTTCGTCGCGCTGCGCGGGCCGAATTTCGACGGCGGCCGGTTCGTCGAGGCCGCCGCGGAGCGCGGTGCGATCGGCGCCCTGGTCGAGCGGGCCGTGCCCCACCCGCTGCCGCAGGTCGTGGTGCCCGACGCCTTGCGCGCCCTGCAGCAGCTCGGCGCGCGCTGGCGCGCGCAGTACGCCATTCCGGTCGTGGCCGTCGCGGGCAGCAACGGCAAGACCACGGTCAAGGAGATGATCGCGGCGATCCTCGCGCGCATGGGCCCCTGCATGGGCACGCACGGCAATCTCAACAACCACATCGGCGTGCCGGTGACGCTCATGCGCCTCGAGAGCTCGCATCGCAGCGCGGTGATCGAGATGGGCGCCAATCGCATCGGCGACGTACGCGAGCTGATCGGGCTGGTGCGGCCCACCGTGGGCGTCATCACCAACGCGGGCGCCGAGCACCTCGAGGGTTTCGGCAGTCTCGACGGGGTCGCGGAGGGCGAGGGCGAGACCGTCTCCTGCCTGGATCCCGGCGCCATCGCCGTCATCAATGCCGACGATGCTTACGCCGGCTACTGGCGCGGCGTCGCGACGGCGCAGCGCATCGTCAGCTTCGGCGTCCACGCGGCGGCGGATTTCGCCGCGGTGAATCCGGTGCAGGGGATCGAGCGCGGGGAGTTCATCACCCGCTTCACGCTCCGGTCGCCGCAGGGCGCCCAGCCGGTCACTCTCAAGGCCGGCGGCGCGCACAACGTCGTCAATGCGCTCGCCGCGGCGGCCGCGGCGGCGGCCGCGGGGGCGACGGTGGAGCAGATTGCGCAGGGCCTTGCGGACTTTCGCGCCGTCGCCGGCCGCCTGCAGCTCAAGCAGGGCGCGCGCGACAGCTGGATCATCGACGATTCATACAACGCGAATCCGAGCTCGGTGCGCGCCGGACTCGAGGTGATGCGTACGTTGCAGGGCGCCACCTGGCTGGTGCTCGGCGACATGGCCGAGCTGGGGGAGCACTCCGAGGACAGCCACGCGCACATGGGCGCCTATGCGCGTGAATGCGGCATCAAGCGGCTGTTCGCGGTGGGGCCGCAGAGCTCGCGGGCGGTCGAGACCTTCGGCTCCGGCGCGGAGTGGTTCGCCGACGCGGAATCCCTCACGCGGCGCCTGCAGGCGGAGATCGCGCCCGGCGTGACGGTGCTGATCAAGGGCTCGCGGGTCAATCGTCTGGAGCGCGTCGTGCAGGTGCTCACCGGCGGGGCCGTCAGCGCGATCCCGAGGGCGGGCTGACCATGATCCTGTACCTGACCGAATACCTCTCGCGCTTCTATTCCGGCTTCCACGTGTTCCAGTACCTCACGCTGCGCGGGATTCTCGCCGCCATGACGGCGCTCGCGTTCGCCCTGCTGATCGGGCCCACCATGATCTCGGCCCTGTCGCGCTATCAAATCGGTCAGCGGGTGCGGAGCGACGGCCCGAAATCGCATCTGCAGAAGTCCGGCACGCCCACCATGGGCGGCGGATTGATCCTGGTGGCGATGGGGCTCGGCACCCTGCTGTGGGGGGATCTGACCAGCCGCTTCGTGTGGGTGCTGCTCATGGTGACGGCCGGCTTCGGCCTCATCGGCTTCTACGACGACTACCTCAAGCTGGTGAAGGGCAACTCCAGGGGCCTGATCGCGCGCTACAAGTACCTGGCGCAGTCCGTGGTGGGCGTGATCGCGGCCCTGGCGCTGCACAACCTGCACCAGTCGCTGTCCGAGGTGACGCTGTACGTTCCGATCTTCAAGACCGTGGCCCTGCCCATGTCCACGGCGGCGTTCGTCGTGCTCGCTTACTTCGTGATCGTCGGCACCAGCAACGCGGTGAACCTGACCGACGGGCTCGACGGGCTTGCGATCATGCCGACCGTGATGGTCGCCGCGGCGCTCGGCGTGTTCGCCTACGCGACCGGCAACTTCAAATACGCCGCGTACCTGCAGATACCGTACATCCCGGGCGCGGGCGAGTCGCTGATCTTCAGCGCGAGCCTCGTCGGCGCCGGTCTCGGCTTCCTGTGGTTCAACTCGTATCCGGCCCAGGTCTTCATGGGCGACGTCGGCGCGCTCGCGCTCGGCGCCGCGCTCGGCGCCCTCGCGGTGATCGTGCGCCAGGAGATCGTGCTGTTCGTCATGGGCGGCGTGTTCGTGCTCGAGGCCGTCTCGGTCATGCTGCAGGTGGCGTCGTTCAAGCTCACGGGCAAGCGGATCTTCCGCATGGCCCCCATTCACCATCATTTCGAGCTCAAGGGGTGGGCGGAGCCCAAGGTGATCGTGCGTTTCTGGATCATCAGCTTCATGCTGGTGCTGACCGGTCTTGCGACCTTGAAGATCCGCTGATGAAGAGCGTGGTCGTGGGTCTCGGCAAGACGGGCGCCTCGTGCGTGCGCTATCTCTCGAAGCGCGGCATCGCCGCGGGCGTCACCGATTCGCGGGAGGCGCCGCCGGGCCTCGAGGGTCTCGAGGGCATCCGCGGCTCGATCGACGTGCGGCTGGGCGGCTTCGATCTGTCGCTGCTCGACGGTGCGTCCCAGGTGTTGATGTCTCCGGGCGTCTCGCTCGATGAGCCCATCGCGCGCGCAGCACGCGACCGGGGCATCGAAGTGGTGGGAGACGTCGAGCTGTTCGCGCGCAACGTGCGCGCACCCGTGATCGGGATCACGGGCACGAACGGCAAGAGCACGGTGACCACGCTGGTCGCACGCATGGCGGCCGCCGCCGGACGCGCGGTGCTGGCGGGGGGAAACCTGGGCGAGCCCGTGCTCGATCTGCTCGAGCATCCGGCGCCCGATCTCTACGTGCTCGAGCTTTCCAGCTTCCAGCTCGAGACCACCTCGTCGCTCGAGCTCGCCGCCGCCGTGGTCCTGAACGTCACCGCCGATCACATGGATCGTTACGCCTCGATCGAGGCCTATGCCCGCGCGAAGGCGCGCATCTTCGCGCACGCCGCGACGGTGGTGCTGAACGTGGACGACCCTCGGGTCGCCGGTATGCGCGCGGCGGTGGAGCGCGCCGGCGCCGGAACGGCCACGGATGCTGCGTTGCCGGGCGGCGGTCGGCGGCCTGACGCCGCGGTGCCGCGGATCGTCACCTTCTCGATCGAGCGGAGCGATGCCGATTTCTCGCTGCTGCGCCATGCCGGGGGTACGTTCCTGGCTTGGCACGGCGAGCGGCTGCTCGAGCTCGAGCGCCTGAAGATCACCGGGTTGCACAACGCCGCGAACGCGCTCGCCGCGCTCGCCCTGGGAGAGGCCGTCGGGCTGCCGATGCCGGGCATGCTCGCAACCCTGGAGTCCTTCCGCGGGCTGCCGCACCGCTCGGCATGGGTCGCGGACATCGAGGGTGTCCGCTACGTCGATGACTCCAAGGGGACGAACGTCGGGGCGACCATCGCCGCGGTCGAGGGCATGCGCGGCCCGCTGGTGATGATCGCTGGAGGGGAGGGCAAGGGCCAGGATTTCACGCCGCTCGCCGCGGCGTTCCGCGGCAAGGTGCGGCACACGGTGTTGATCGGCAAGGACGCGGCGTCGGTGGCCGCGGCGCTCGACGGCGTCTGCCCGACCGAGACGGTCGCAAGCATGCGCGAGGCGGTGCTGGCCGCCGCGCGCGCCGCAGGAAAGGGAGACACCGTGCTGCTGTCGCCGGCCTGCGCCAGTCTGGACATGTTCCGCGACTACGGTCATCGCGGCGACGTGTTCGCAGAAGAAGTCCGTCATCTGGACCGGAGGGGGTCATGAGCTTGACCACGCGCAGGTTCCGATGAGCGCCGCCGCAATGACCTTGCGCACCCGCGCGCGCGAGCGGATGCCGTTCGCGTGGGACTATTGGACGCTCGGGCTCGCCGCGAGCCTGCTGCTCGTCGGGATGATCATGGTCACCTCGGCCTCGATGTCCATCGCCGCGCGGGACCTCGCCAATCCGTTCTACTTCCTCGAGCGGCAGTTCGTGTTCGGCCTGGCCGGGGTCGGGATTGCGTGGGTGCTGACGCGCATCCCGGCGGAGCTCTGGGACCGGTACAGCATGCCGCTGCTCTGCATCGGGCTGCTGCTGCTGCTGCTCGTGCTCGTGCCCGGGGTCGGCGCGATGGTCAACGGCGCGCGGCGTTGGCTGCGCATCGGGCCCGTCAATTTCCAGGTCTCCGAGCTCTCCAAGGTGTTGATCCTGACGTGGGTCTGCAGCTATTGCGTGCGCAAGCGCGATGAGCTGGAGCAGACGCTGGCGGGCCTCGGCAAGCCGGTTGCCCTCATCGCGGTCGCCGCGTTGCTGCTGCTGATGGAGCCGGATTTCGGCGCCGCCACGGTGCTGTTCGCGACCGGTTTCGCGGTGCTGTTCGTCGCGGGCGCACGCCTGCGCTACGTGCTCCTGCTGGTATCGGCGGCCGCCCTCTGCTTCGCGGTGCTCGCGCTCACCTCGGCCTATCGCCTGAAGCGTTTGACCGGATTCCTGCATCCGTGGGACGACCCGTTCAACGGCGGATTCCAGCTGACGCAGTCGCTCATCGCCATCGGCCGCGGCTCGTGGCTCGGGGTGGGGCTCGGCTCGAGCGTGCAGAAGCTGTTCTATCTCCCGGAGGCGCACACCGACTTCGTGTTCGCCGTGCTTGCCGAGGAGCTCGGTCTCGTCGGCGTGCTCGGCGTGATCGGTCTGTTCATGGCGCTGGTGTGGCGCGCGTTTCGCATCTCGCACATGGCGGCGCAGGCCGGCATGAGGTTCCAGTCCTATCTGGCGCTCGCGTTCGGCGTCTGGCTGGGGCTGCAGGCCATGGTCAACATCGGCGTGAACATGGGCGTGCTGCCGACCAAGGGTCTCACGCTGCCGCTCCTGTCCTACGGCCGCAGCAGCCTGCTCGTGAGCCTGGCCTGGCTCGGTGTCGTGCTGCGCGTCCATCACGAGGTCAAGGTCACCTCGCGCTCCGCGGTGACCCGCGTGCCGGGAGGGGTGCGATGACCCTGGGTCCGGTGCTCATCATGGCCGGCGGCACGGGCGGACACGTCTTTCCCGCGCTCGCGGTCGCCGAGGTGCTGCGCAAGCGCGGCGTGGGCGTCATCTGGCTGGGGGTGCCGGGCAGCATGGAGTCGCGGCTCGTGCCCGCTCACGGCTTTCCGATCGAATGGGTGCGGGTCGGCGGGATCCGCGGCAAGGGATTCGCGACCTGGCTGCTGGCGCCGGTGCGCATCCTCAAGGCGGTCGCCGAGTCCTGGCGCGTGCTGCGCCGGGTGCGGCCGCGATCGGTGCTCGGGCTCGGCGGCTACGTGAGCGGCCCGGGCGGAATCGCCGCGTGGCTGCTGCGCATTCCCCTGCTGATTCACGAGCAGAACGCGATCGCGGGATTGACCAACCGCTGGCTCGCCCGGATCGCCACGCAGGTGCTCGAGGCGTTTCCGGGAAGCTTCGGCGCGGCGGTCCGGGCCCGTACCCTGGGCAACCCCGTGCGTGCCGACATCGCCGCCCTGCCGCCGCCGCGCGAGCGCTTCGCCGGGCGCGAGGCGCGCTCGCGTCTGCTGGTGTTCGGCGGCAGCCAGGGTGCGCAGCGCCTGAACGCCGTGCTGCCGGAGGCTTTGAAGCGCGTGGCGCCGGACAAGCGGCCGTGGGTCCGGCATCAGACGGGCACGCGCGGCCTGGAAGCGGCCCGCGCGGCCTATGCGGAGGCACAGGTCGAGGCCGAGGTGCTGCCCTTCATCGACGACATGGCATCCGCGTATGCGTGGGCGGACCTCGCCGTGTGCCGTGCCGGCGCCATGACCGTGGCCGAGCTGCAGGCGGCCGGCCTCGGCGCCATCCTGGTGCCGCTGCCGATCGCAACCGACGACCATCAGACCAAGAACGGCGAGGCGATGGCCGCGGCCGGCGCGGCGCGCCTGATCCAGGAACGCGACTTGAGCGCCGAGCGTCTGGCGACCGAGATGGGCGGGCTGATCGGCGACCGCGATCGCCTGCTCGCAATGGCGGATGCCGCACGCGGCGCACGAATCATCGACGCGGCGGAAAGACTCGCGGACTGCTGCGTGGACGGTGCCGGCGAGCCGGGGCGGGAGCCGCCTCCATGATGAATCCCCTCGCCCTCGTCGATCGCATGCGCCGCATCCAGTGCATTCACCTGGTCGGCATCGGCGGCAGCGGCATGAGCGGCATCGCCGAGGTGCTGCTCAACCTGGGTTATGCGGTGCAGGGCTCCGACCTGCGCGCCAATGCGGTGACGCAGCGCCTCGCGCGCCTCGGCGCCACCATCTTCGTCGGCCATTCCGCCGAGCACCTCGGCAACGCGGACGTGGTCGTGGTATCGAGCGCCGTCAGCCGCTCGAATCCGGAAGTGTCCGCCGCCCTCATGCGGCGCATTCCTCTCGTGCCGCGCGCGGAGATGCTGGGGGAGCTCATGCGCTTCCGCTATTCGATCGCCGTGGCGGGCACCCACGGCAAGACCACGACCACGAGCCTGGTGGCGAGCGTGCTCGCCGAGGCGGGCCTCGACCCGACGTTCGTCATCGGCGGGCGCCTGAAGAGCGCGGACAGCAACGCCCGGCTCGGCGCAGGCCGCTATCTCGTCGCCGAGGCCGACGAGAGCGACGCGTCGTTCATGCACCTGCAGCCGATGATCGCCATCGTCACCAACATCGACAACGATCACCTCGGTACGCACGACGGCGACTTCGCCCTCCTGAAGCAGAGCTTCGTCGACTTCCTGCACAACCTGCCCTTCTATGGCCTCGCGGTGCTCTGCGGGGACGATCCGCAGGTGCGCGGCCTGGCCGAGACGATCGCGCGGCCGTCGGTGACCTATGGCTTCAACCCCGAGGTCGACATCCGCGCGGTCGACGTGGTTCGCGACGGCATGCGCTCGCGTTTCCGCGCGCTGCGCCCGGGACTCGAGCCGCTCGATCTCACCATCAGCCTGCCGGGGCGGCACAACGTGCTCAACTCGCTCGCCGCCCTCGCGGTGGCGACGGAGCTCAACGTCGAGGACGCCGCGATCGCGAAGGCTCTGGCGGGGTTCCAGGGTATCGATCGCCGGCTGCAGCAGCTCGGCGAAATCCATTGGCCGGGCGGCAAGGCGATGCTGGTCGATGACTATGGGCATCACCCGACGGAAATCGCCGCGACCCTCGACGCCGTGCGCCAGGGATGGCCGGGGCGCCGCCTGGTGCTCGCCTTCCAGCCGCACCGCTACACGCGGACGCGGGATCTCCTCGATGATTTCGCGCGCGCGTTGAGCGACTGCGACGTGTTGCTCGTGACCGAGGTCTATGCCGCGGGCGAGACGCCGATCGCCGGCGCGGACGGACGCGCCATCTGCCGCGCGGTCCGCACGCGCGGGATCAAGGAGCCGGTTTTCGTCGAGCGCGTCGAGGATCTGGCCGATGCGTTGCGTGCCGTGCTCGACGATGGCGATGTGGTGCTGACCATGGGGGCCGGCAACATTGGCGCCGTCGCGCAGGACCTCAAGAGCCGCGTGGCGGCGGGAGCGGCGGCATGAACGCGCGCCCGCACGTGGCCAAGGTGGCGGCATGAACGCGCAAAGGCTGGACCTGTCGCCCGAGCTGAGCGCGCGCATCTTGCACGACGTCCCGATGTCCAAGCACACGTCCTGGCACGTGGGCGGCCCGGCGGATCTGTTCTTCACGCCGCGCGACGTGATGGATCTCGCCTGGTTCCTGCGCCAGCTTCCCGCCCGGGTGCCGCTGCTCTGGATCGGGCTCGGCAGCAACCTTCTGGTGCGCGACGGCGGCTTTCGCGGTGCGGTCGTCTCCACGCACGGCGCCTTGGGGATGCTCGAGCGCCTCTCCGCCACGCGCATTCAGGCCGAGGCGGGCGTGCCGTGCGCGCGCATCGCGCGTCAATGCGTCAAGTGGGGCCTCGGTCCCGCCGAGTTCTTCGCGGGCATTCCGGGGACGCTCGGCGGCGCGCTCGCCATGAACGCGGGCGCGTGGGGCAGCGAGACGTGGCCTCACGTGATCGGGGTCTCCGTGATCGATCGCAGCGGCGCGCGCCGGACGCGCACGCCGGAGGACTATCGCGTCGGCTACCGCAGCGTTCGAGGGCCCGAGGGCGAATGGTTCGTCGGCGCCACGCTCGAGTTCGCGCGGCGTCCGGGCGTGAGCACCGAGGCGATCCGCGATCTGCTCGACAAGCGGCGCGAGTCCCAGCCCATCGGCGAGTGGAGCTGCGGATCGGTGTTCATCAATCCACCCGGCGAGCACGCGGCGCAGCTGATCGAGAGCGCCGGCCTCAAGGGCCATCGAATCGGCGATGCCTCGGTTTCCGAGAAACACGCGAACTTCATCATCAATCACGGCGCCGCGTGCGCGGCCGACATCGAGGCGCTCATCCTGCTCGTGCGGGAGACGGTCGCGCAGGTGCACGGCATCGTGTTGTCGACCGAAGTGCGGATCGTGGGAGAACCGGCATGAGCCTCCTCAAGCGCAACCGCTTCAAGAAGCCGAAGGAAGAGAAGCGCCGTTGGAAGTGGCCCGCATTCGTCGTCGAGTGGCGGGTTTACGCGCGGCGCGCCGCGGTCCTGGTCGCGGCGGCCGGCGGCCTCGCGGGCGTGGCGTGGGCGCTGGATCGTCCGCTGCACGTGATCTCCATGGACGGCAGCTTCCAGCGCGTGTCGCCGCAGCAGATCGAGAAGGCGGTCGCGCCGTTCGGCAACGAGGGGTTCATGTCGGCGGACCTCGACGCCATCCAGCGCGCCGTGGAGGCCCTGCCGTGGGTGGAGCACGCGAGAATCCAGCGCCGCTGGCCGAACGGCCTGCACGTCGCCGTCGTCGAGCAGACCGCGGCGGCCCGCTGGGACGATTCGGGTCTCCTCAATACGCGCGGCGAGCTGTTCGTGCGAGCGGCGGCGCACGTGCCGGCGGAGTTGCCGCGCCTGTCCGGCCCCGACGGCACCGAGACCCAGGTGGCGCAGCGCTATCTCGCCCTGCAGGGGCGGATGACCGAGGCCGGCATGCGGATCGCGGCGCTGCGGCTCGATGAGCGCGGCGCCTGGGAAATGGACCTGGACAGCGGGGTGACGGTGCGCCTGGGGCGGCGCGACGTGGATGAGCGCATCGACCGCTTCATACGCACCGCGTCCCAGGTGATCGCGCACCGCCTGAGCGAGATCTCGTACGTCGACATGCGCTACTCCAACGGATTCGCGATCGGGTGGCGCAATCCGGGCATCCCGGCCTCGGTGCCGGCCAAGCACAGCGACGACACCGACGCATAGGAAGCCAAAGGATATGTTGATGAAGCGCGCGGATCGAAATTTGTTGGTGGGCCTCGACATCGGGACCAGCAAGGTGGTCGCCATCGTGGGCGAGATCAAGACGGACGGGGCTCTGGAGATCATCGGGGTCGGCAGCCATCCGTCGCGCGGACTGAAAAAGGGCGTGGTCGTCAACATCGAGTCGACCGTCCAATCGATCCAGCGGGCGATCGAGGAGGCGGAGCTCATGGCGGGCTGCGAGATCCACTCGGTGTACGCAGGCATCGCCGGCAGCCACGTGCGCAGCCTCAACTCGCACGGCATCGTCGCCATCAAGGACAAGGAAGTGGTGCAGGGCGACGTGGAGCGCGTGATCGATGCGGCCAAGGCCGTCGCCATTCCGGCGGACCAGAAGATCCTGCACGTGTTGCCGCAGGAATACATCATCGACAGCCAGGAGGGCATCCGTGACCCGATCGGCATGTCGGGCGTGCGCCTCGAGGCCAAGGTTCACATCGTCACCGGGGCGGACAGCGCCGCGCAGAACATCGTCAAGTGCGTGCAGCGCTGCGGCCTCGCCGTGGATGACATCGTGCTGGAGCAGCTCGCGTCGAGCTACGCGGTGCTCACGGAGGATGAGAAGGACCTCGGCGTGTGCGTGGTCGACATCGGCGGCGGCACGACGGACATCGCGGTGTTCGGCGGCGGCGCGATCCGCCATACGGCCGTGATTCCGATCGCCGGGGATCAGGTCACGAACGACATCGCGGTGTCCATGCGGACCCCGACCCAATATGCCGAGGACATCAAGATCAAGTATGCGTGCGCGCTGTCGCAGCTCGCCAATCCCGACGAGACCATCGAGGTGCCGAGCGTCGGCGACCGCCCGCCGCGGCGCCTCGCACGCCAGACGCTCGCCGAGATCGTCGAGCCCCGCTACGAAGAGCTCTTCGGCCTGATCCGCGATGAGCTGCGCCGCGCCGGCCTCGAGGAGCAGGTGGCCACCGGCATCGTGCTCACGGGCGGCAGCTCCAAGATGGAAGGCTGCATCGAGCTCGCCGAGGAGGTTTTTCACATGCCGGTGCGCCTCGGCGTGCCGCAGTACGTGAGCGGGCTCGCGGAGGTGGTCAGCAATCCGATCCACGCGACCGGCGTCGGGCTCCTGCTCTATGCCAAAGGCAATCTCGACGCGCAGCACACCGAGGCGCCGCTGCTCGCGGGGGGAGTGAAGTCCCTGTTCGAGCGGATGAAGTCGTGGTTCGCGGGAAATTTTTGATTCGAGGGTGATGTTTTCTTTGCAGCAATGATGTTTCGAGGATTTCGCAATGACGAGCCGCGCGACCGGCGGCCAGTGATGATCGAAAACAGAGGAGACCTGGAATGTTCGAACTGATGGATTCTTTTAGTCAGAGCGCCGTGATCAAGGTGCTGGGGGTAGGCGGCGGCGGCGGCAATGCCGTGTCGCACATGGTCCAGTCCGGCCTGGAGGGCGTGGATTTCATTTGCATCAACACCGATGCGCAGGCGCTGAAGCACTCCAAGGTGCGGACCGCCCTGCAGATCGGCTGCAACATCACCAAGGGATTGGGCGCCGGCGCCGATCCCGAGGTGGGCCGGCAGGCGGCGATGGAGGACCGTGACCGCATCATCGAGCTCATCGAGGGATGCGACATGCTCTTCATCACCGCGGGCATGGGCGGGGGCACCGGAACGGGCGCCGCGCCGGTGGTCGCCCAGGTGGCGAAGGAGCTCGGCATCCTGACCGTGGCGGTGGTCACCAAGCCGTTCGAGATGGAAGGCAACAAGCGCTCGCGGGTTGCGGATCAGGGCATGCTGGAGCTGTCCAAGTACGTGGACTCGCTGATCACGATCCCGAACCAGAAGCTCCTGTCGGTGCTTGGCTCGAGCACCACGCTGCTGGACGCCTTCAAGGCGGCCAACACCGTTCTGCAGGGTGCCGTGCAGGGCATCGCGGAGCTGATCACGCGGCCCGGCCTGATCAACGTCGACTTCGCCGACGTCCGCACCGTCATGTCCGAGACCGGCATGGCGATGATGGGATCGGGGAGCGCCGCGGGCGAGGATCGCGCGCGGGAGGCCGCCGAGGCCGCCGTCTCGAGCCCGTTGCTCGAGGACATCAACCTGGCGGGCGCGCAGGGCATCCTGGTCAACGTCACCGCCGGCATGGATCTGTCCATCGGCGAGTTCCAGGAGGTGGGCAACGTCGTCAAGCAGTTCGCCTCCGACGACGCCACCGTCGTGGTGGGGACGGTCATCGATCCGGACATGTCCAATCAAATCCGGGTCACGGTGGTCGCCACCGGTCTCGGCAAGCCGGTGGCCCGTGCGGCACCGCAGCCGGCGTCCCAGGCTGCGGCCGTCGCGCCGCCGCTCACCATGCGGGTCGTGCGGCCCCGGTCGCCGATGGCGCCGACCGACTACGCCATGCTGGACAAACCCACGGTGCAGCGCCAGCGGGCGGTCGGCGACGGCCTGCGGTCGGAGATGGATTCGGAGGACCTGTTGGACATACCGGCGTTCTTGCGCCGGCAGGCGGACTAGGCTCGAGGTTGGTCCATTAGTCGGTGTATTCCAGGCATTGGCGCCGAGGCGACTCGGCGCCGGTTTGGGCGCCTTGGGCCGTCACCGGCGGCCGTGCGAATCTTCCTACGCCGCGGCGGTCGAAGTCCGTTTCGGGCCGATGGACCGCTGTGGTACCTTGGATTCGGCCCGATATTCCGGCTGTGGTACCTTGTGGAGCAACAACGTCCGCTTGGCTTCGATAATGCTCAATCAGAGAACCCTCAAAAACTCGATCCGCGCCACGGGCGTCGGTCTGCACACCGGCAAGAAGGTGCTCATGACCTTGAAGCCGGCGTCGCCCGATACCGGAATCGTATTTCGGCGCACGGACCTCCCGCACCCGGTCGACATCAAGGCGCATGCCGAGAACGTCGGCGACACGATGATGGGCACGACGCTGCAGAAGGGCGACGCCAAGGTCTCGACCGTCGAGCACCTCTTGTCCGCGCTTGCCGGGCTCGGGGTGGACAACGCGCTGGTCGAGGTCAGTGCGGGCGAGGTGCCGATCATGGACGGCAGCGCCGGACCGTTCGTGTTCCTGCTGCAATCGGCCGGCATCGAGGAGCAAAAGGCGCCGAAGCGATTCACGCGCATCTTGAAGAGCCTGCAGGTCGAGGATGGCGACAAATGGGCGCGCTTCGACCCGTATGACGGCTTCAAGGTGAACTTCGAGATCGAGTTCAATCATCCGACGTTCAAGAAGCACTCGCAGACCGCCTCGATGGATTTTTCGACGACGTCGTTCTTGCGCGAGGTGAGCCGCGCGCGGACTTTCGGATTCATGCGCGACCTGGAGAGCCTGCGGGCGCGCAATCTCGCGCTCGGCGGCAACATGGACAATGCCATCGTGCTCGACGACTACCGTGTGCTCAACGAGGACGGCCTGCGCTACGAGGACGAGTTCGTGAAGCACAAGATTCTCGATGCGATCGGCGATCTATATCTGCTCGGTCACAGCCTCATCGGCGAGTTCAGCGGGTACAAGTCGGGGCACGCTCTCAACAACAAGCTCCTGCGCACCATGATCGCGACGCGCGGCGCCTGGGAAGAAGTGACTTTCGACAGCCTCGCCGACGCGCCCATCTCGTACGTCGCCGCGGCATCCGCGCGCGCCTGAGTCCGCGCGCCTGCGGCGCGCCCGTCCGGCGCGCCGTCGCTGCATCGCCGGCGTTACCCCGCCTGCCGAGTCGACCTTGGCTGCCGAGCCCACCCCGCCTGCCGGGCCGACTCCGGCGCCGCGCATTCGTAGAGCCTCAGGCGCTTCGGCCCCTGGCCGACGGCGACGGACGCCCGCGGCTCGCGGCCGAGATCCACGCTGGTCACCAGGAACTCGAAGGCCCCGAGGCCGCACAACGCCTCGAGCTGCGCGGCGGAGAGCGCGATGCTGGTTCCACCGGCGTCCCACCCGAGGAACATCCGCGCGGGTATGACGGAATCGAGCGCGCGCGCGCGCCGCTCGAGCTCGAAGGCGGCGGCGCGCGAGTAGACCATGCCCGAGGTCTGGAGGACGGAGAGGTATTGCGGGCGGTCGAGCAGCACCCACGCGGCGGGCGGTGATTCCGGCCAGAACACCTGGGCGGTCGGAGCGACGATGCGCCGCCACGGCTCGAGCTCGGCCGCAAGCCGCGGCGGGTATTCGCGTCGGGTCCACAGCGACCAGCTGTGCGGCAAGATCAGCAGCATGCCCGCCGCGGCGAGCGCCGTGAGCGCGGCAAGCGCCGGATACGTGCGGCGACCGCGCGCCATCGCTCCGATCAGGAGCGCGACGGCAACCGGCAACGACCCATCGGTGCAAAGGCTCGTCGCATCCTTGAGCCAGATCGGCAGATCCGAATCGAGGTAGTGCGTCTCGGTGAACTGCAGGTTCGAGCTCACCCGCCACAGGGCGGCGAGAATCAGCATGGCCCAGGAACCGAGCGTGACGAGCCGCAGCTCCGCCGGGCGCAGCCAGCGTGCGGACACCGAGATCACGAGCAGCATGAGCAGCGCGCCGAGCGCGGATTCGTTGGCGCCGAATATCCAGCCGGCGGCGAGCAGCAGCGCGGACGCGCGGCCGGCGCCGTCGGCGCGCCAGCGCGCGGCCAGGATCGCCGGCAGAAGCAATGCCGCAATAGCGGTGCCGAGCCACTGCCAGCGCCATGGCTGCAGCCGGGCCATGGCGACGAGGTGCAGCCGGTCGCAGCCGACGTAGGCGAGAGTAAGGCCCGCCGCCACGGTGAGCAGGACCGCGCGACAGATGGCGGTCACCCGCACGGACGGCACGCCCAGTGCGCCGACCGAGAGCGTTCCGAGCACCACCGCGAGGCGGCTCCAGTCCTCCAGGCGCCAGCTCGATAGGAACAGGTACGGGCTGCGGCTTTCGACGAGCGCGAGCCAATGAGGATCGAAGCGTCCCCAGCCGCCGGCGGGGAGCGAGCCGGCCAGTACCGCGGGCATCAGGAGCGCGCCGCCGATCACGCCGGCCGCGATGCCCGGACGAGGCGCGCCCACATATAAGAAGAACAGGGTGACGAGTCCGGCCGCCGCCATGATGGGATGCAGGGCCAGGGCGAGCACCATCAATGCCGATGCCGCCAGGCGGCGATGGGTCAGCGCCGCCGCAATGCCCGCCAAGGTGAGCGCCTCGCCGGCCATCCGCGCCGTCACGAAGGGCTCGACGCACGCAAAGATTCGATCCGCGCCGTACTCGCCGGGCACGGCGATCAAAACCGCCAGCGCCAGGAGCGCCGAGCCCGCTCGATTCAAGACTCGCGCGAGCGTCCCGGCCGCCGTGAAGAATGCCAGTTGAGAGAGCAGAGTCAGCACGGCCGCGGTGGCCTCGGGGCTCAGCGGGGCCGACGAGGCGAGGCCGCCCAGGCGGCTGGTCAGCCCGAACAGGGGAGCAAACGCGCTATAGCGGTCCTGAGAGCCGAGATCGAGAAAGACGTCATGCCGCAGAGCCGGCTGGCTGGGGGCAAGTCCCTGCAAAACGTAGAGGCCCGCATCGTGAAAGATGCCGCGGTAGGGATGCGCGAGCTGCCAGGTCAAAAGACAGATCGAGAACAGCGCCAGGGTCCCGAGCGCACGGGGCTGACCGGCACCGAGGCCCCGGTGAAGCGCAGCGGCCCTCAAGCGCCGGGTACCACCCGGATGCGCACGCTGCGAATGTCCTCTCCGGCCGCCAGGCCCACCTGCTTCTGCAGGGTGTCCGTGCAGTAGCGCAGGCGCGAAGCCCACACGGCGCCGGTCACGCCGATCGTCAATCGGCCGCCCTCTATTTCGGCTCCGGAGACGGCTCGGGCGAGCTCCGGAGGGAGCTCGGCGCGCACCAGATCGGCCGTCCGAGCCCGCGATTTCGCGCGCGCCTTCAGCGCATTAACTTTGTTTCCAGTTCGTGACAATAAGTCACTGACACTTCTAGGTTTTTGCATTTTGTCCAAAATTCCGACATCGATTCGGGTGAAAACCTTGCTGAAAATCGTGCGGAAATCCTTGTTTTACGTCAATTTTCTGCATAGTCTAGCCCCTCCACGCGGGGCATGGTCTCATCTTCCGAGAGAGGACGTATGCGCCAGTTCACGATCGAAGCGTTGGAAGAATCATTGGCATGAACGTCATTTTCGTCGGCCGGAAATCCGGACGAGTCAAACAATTCGACCTGCGTCACCCGCTCGTGATCGGCGCCGCCGCGTTGCTCGTCGTCGCGGTCATTGGCGGCGCATTCTCGATCGGCGTCGGCCTCGGCAGCCGTCATGGCGCGGGCAATCCCATCAATCAGCTCGGAAGCTGGTCGGCGGAGTTGATGCGCCAGCAGACTCAGCTCGAGGAGCTGAAGCGCACGCTCCAGGAAAAGGTGAACGCACTGGCCCTGCGCGTCGGACAAATGAATGCCAACGTCATCCGGGTCAATGCGCTCGGCAAGCGCTTGACGCATATGGCCAAGCTCGACAATGGCGAGTTCGACTTCACCAACCCCCCGCCGCTCGGAGGCGCCGAGAGCGGCGCCGACGGTCAACCGGCCCAGGTTCCCAATCTGACCGCCATGGTGGATGACCTGCAGAGCCAGTTGTCGAGCCGCGAGCAGCAACTCGGCGTGCTCGAGAACCTGATTCTGACCCGCGAGCTCAACAAGCAGGTGTACCCCGAGGGCCGGCCGGTGGAGGAAGGGTGGATCTCCTCCTACTTCGGTCACCGGGCGGATCCCTTCACCGGGTACAGCGCGGTCCACAAGGGCGTCGATTTTGCCGGACCCGAGGGTACGAAGGTGATCTCGGTCGCCGCGGGCCTCGTGACCTTCGCCGGCGAGCGCACCGGATTCGGCGAGATGGTGGAGATCAATCACGGCAATGGGCTCGCGACACGCTACTGTCACAACGAGCGCTTGCTGGTGAAGCAGGGCGACATGGTCCGTAAAGGACAGGAGCTCGCCCTCCTCGGATCGACGGGCCGCTCCACCGGCCCCCACCTCCATTTCGAGGTTCTGAAGAACGGCAACCAAGTCGATCCTCTCAAGTTCATCGGCGAGGACCGCTA